>CAZXCL010000026.1:9020-51291 GCA_964639265.1 uncultured Gammaproteobacteria bacterium
ACAACGCGAGAGGCATTCATCGTGGTTTGAGCTCCTGAAAAAGCGTGACGGGTGCCGCCTGACACCCCCAATGCGGGCCGAAGAATACCATTGTTGCCCTGCAAAACGTACCCCAAAAATGGGGATCGCATCACACCCTGCGCCCCTGCTGTGGATCGGCGCTACACTTGCCAAATGTCTGCCTCGTCCGCCACCTCCGCGTCCTCGAAAGTCCTGAAAAGCGACCTGTTCGGCCGCATCGTGCTGGTGCGCCCGCAACACGGCGCGCCCTACATCCGGCGCGACATGGCGGCTGCGCGCTGGTGGGTCCGGCCGCTGGCACGCGCGCTGGCCAGACGCGAAGCCCGCGTCCTGTCGGCGGTGGCGGGCATCGCGGGTGTTCCGCAGCTGCTGCACATCGATCGCAATGCGCTGCACCGCTCCTATATTGACGGTGTCCCCATGCAGCAGGCGCGGCCCTGTGATCCCGCCTATTTCAGCGCCGCGCAGCGTTTGTTGTTTCAGCTACATCGTTTGGGTGTGGTGCACAACGACACGGCCAAGGAACCCAACTGGCTGGTGCAGCCCGACGGGGCGCCCGCGCTTATCGACTTTCAGCTTGCCGCAGCAAGTCGGCGACGCGGCCGCATGTTCCGTCTGCTGGCACGCGAGGATCTGCGCCACATGCTCAAACACAAACGCACCTACGTCGCAGCACATCTCACAGGCAGGCAAAAAAACATATTGGCCACACGCGCCTGGACGTCGCGCGTGTGGATGGCCACCGTCAAGCCGGTGTACCTGTTCGTGACGCGACGCGTGCTGCGCTGGTCCGATCGCGAGGGCGCTGGCGACCGTGGCTCAGGCGTGTGACGAGATCAGGCCGATACGAATGGCATAGCGCACGAGGCCAGCCACATCGTGGATGCCGAGTCGATCCATGAGCTGCGCGCGATGGGTCTCGACCGTCTTGACGCTGACGTTGAGCAATTCAGCAATCTCTCGGGTCTTGTTGCCCTCGACCACCAGCTGCAGAATCTCGCGCTGACGCGGCGTCAGACGTTCGAGCGGATCCTTCATGCCCTGCGCCGATGCAATCTGCTTCTCCAGGCGCTTGCGCACATCCCCTTCACCCAGGTAGCGCTCGCCGCGCGCGACGGCGTGAATCGCTTTTTCGAGTTCCGGCGCGGCCGAGTCCTTGACCAGATAGCCGTCGGCGCCAAAGCGCAGTGACTGGATGACGTACTCATCGGAGGAATACATCGACAGCATCAGCACTTTGGTGCGGGGATAGATTTTTTTCAGGCGCGCCGTGGTTTCGAGTCCGTTCAGGCCCGGCATGGTGATATCCATAATCACCACTTCGGCTGCGTTCTGGCGCATGGCCGCGAGCGCTTCGCGGCCGTCTCGGGCCTCACGAATGACATCGATGCCCGAGGCACCGTCAAGGAGAGACCGTATGCCCGCTCGGACGAGGGCATGATCTTCCACCAACATAACTGTTACCGACATTGCTTGTTCCCGCGCAGGCTCCGGTTTGTTGCAAGCTACAATGGCATCACTCGATGCCGTCCTGTCAGGCGTAATTCGGTATTCTTTTGAGGGTCGCCGTCCGTCCGTGCCAGACGCTTTTCAAGCGCTGCACGAGTTGCCATACTGACGCCTTTCATAAGGCGCTGACAACCCCATGGCTTCAAGCGAAAATTTTGACCCCGGCAGAATCCGTTCCGCCCGAGACACAGTGTACGGCATTGCGATGACGCTCGCAGAATCCGATCCGATTTCTGCCGTGCTGGGCGACGATTGGCAGACCGTGCGCTGGTACGCGACCCAGGCCGAGCGCGATCGTGCCTATGACGACGTACGAAAACAGCACGTGTGGTCGCGCAAAGGCGATCGGCCCACGCTGCGCTACAGCAAAGTTGAAGGGCAAAAGCCCAACGCACCCGTACTCCCGCGCCCGCGATGAGTCACGAGGGCAAACATCCACTGCTGGATGACTATCCGGTGGTTGCCCGTGAAACCGTTCGCTTTTGTGACATGGATGCCTACGGGCACGTCAACAATGCGGTCTACCTGCGCTTTTTTGAGAGTGCTCGCATGGCCTACTTCGAAGAGGTGGGTTTTCTGCTCGATCTGGACAACCCTGGAATTGGACCCATCCTCGCCGAAACCAGCGTGCGCTTTATGCTCCCGCTGCGCCAGCCTGACATGGTGTGTACCGGCGCACGCATAACGAAACTCGAAGATCGCTGGTTTGAAATGGACTACCGCGTCGTCAGCACCGCGCACAACAAGATCGCAGCGCAAGGCAGCGGCCGCGTGGTGGTGTACGACTACGTTAATCAAACCAAGGCGTCGCTGCCTGCACAGCCGCGCCGCGCGATGACCCTGCTTGAACAGCACCTGTGATATGAACGCAGCCCTGCATACGGCGTGCGTGCCACGATAGCTCTGTGCGCCAGGGCACGTGTGCGCCTGCTCGCTGTTTTCTTGTGCGCCTGCAGCTGCGCCCACGCTCAAACTGTCGCCGACGCACTGCCTGAGCGCATGGCCGCGCACGATGCCGCGCGATCCGTGCAGCAGAAAATTGACGCGTTACGCGGCAAAGGACCCAGTCAGGCGCAGAAAATAAATGATCAGGCGCTGGCCCGCGCCCTGGCAACGGCGCGCGCTGCGCTCGAACAGGCGCAGTCGCGTGAGGCGGATCTGAACGCGCGCCTCGATGCACAGCGTCAGACACAGGCCGGGCTGATCCCACTGCTCGAACAGATGCTGTTGCTTCTGGAGCAAAGCGTGCGCGCCGATCTGCCCATTCACACGGCACAGCGTCTGGACGCCATCAAGCGTGCGCACAGTGCGCTGGGCGACGCTGGCCAGAGCGCCACGCAGCGCTTCGAAACGGTGGTCAATCTCTACCACAGCGAATTGCAGCTGAACTACACGACCGAGCGCACGTCGGCCGTGCTGCAAAGTGAAACCGGCGAGCGCGCCGTGGAGCTGCTGCGTATTGGTCGTATCGCCCTGTACGCTCTGGCCGATGATCGCAGCTATTGCGCCGTGTATCGTCGTGCGTCAAACGCGTGGGACCGCCTTGCGGCCGGCCAGTGTCAGCAGCTTGATACGCTGGGCGACGATCTTGAGCAAGCGCTATTCGACGGTCTGCCCTTGTCGGTCGACAGCACATCATGATGCGCGTTTTGTGCCTTATGGCGGCATTGATCGCCAGCGACCTTGCCCACGCCCAGAGCCTCGATGCGCAGACGCGGGCGGCGCGTGACGCGCAGCGTCTTGCCGCAACGACACGCGCGCATCAGGCTGACACGGCCCGCGATGACGCACGCAGCGAGCGCCGTGCATTGCAGCGTCGTGCTCTGCGCACCACGCAGCAGCGGCTTGTCGAGATACAAGCGAGCAACGAGGCGCTGGATGCGCGCGTCGCACTGCTCGACGACGACCTTGCCCAGCTGCACGCGGTCAATGCCTCGACACTGCAGTCGCAACGCGCGCGCGTGAAACGCGGACCACTGGCCGCCGATCGCACGGATCTGATTGACAACATTGATGCACTCGCCAGGCGCCCCGCCTCTCTGGATGTGTTCTACGACACCTGGTTTTTGCTGCATGAAGAATGGCTGGCCGGTGGCGAGGTGACCTTTCCCGAGGAGGCGCTCACACTTGCCAGCGGCGTGCGACGATCAACCCGACTCACACGTTTTGGCAGCATCGCGCTTGGGCATAGGGACCATCGGGTGATCGTATCGCCCGATGCGGGTCTGCTTGAACAGGCGCAGGCTCGCTCATCGGGTGCGAACGCCGACTATCTGCGTCAGCAGGTCTACGACAGCGGTGCGATTGGGATTGCGCTGTTGCTCTGTGCGCTGGCCGCCGCGGTGGCGCTGTTGCGACGACAGGATCCGGGGCTGGTCAGCCTGATCGCCTCGGCCAGCCTGTTGCTCGGACTGCTTGGCACCGTGGTCGGGTTAATCCATACGTTTCGGGCGTTGGCGCGCTACGGCGGCGCCGACGCCTCGGTCGCGGCGGCGGGCATTTCTCACGCGCTGGCGACGACGTGGATGGGTCTGGTCATCGCCATCGCGCTGATGCTGCTCGGCCCGGCCGTCGCGCGTCTGCCGGCACGGGCCAGCGTGCAGCGTGCCCTGGCGCTCACACCTCGCTGGCGCCTGCCGCTTGTTGCTCGCAGCGCCACGGCGTTTGGTATCGCGCTGGCGTTTGCCTGCGCGCTGTTTTTTCTGATGCAGTGGCTGACACAGCGGCCGCTGAGCCCGCCGCCTGCGACGCAGGCACCGGTGCAGATCGAGCGCATTGACGTGTCCACGCCTCCGCCGCCTCCGCCGCCCCCTTCTGCAACCGTCGTGAGTGTTGCGGATGCGGCGCCGAGCGCTCCGAGTTTCGAGCTGCCGGCCGCCAGTCCATTGAGCGCACCGACGCCCGGCGTCACGGCGCCGGCCCTGAACATCGAGCCAGGTCTGTCCGGTCTTGGCGACGGCGGACTGCCCGCGGCCGGCACGCTGTGGAGCGGCGCCAGTGCCGGCTCGGGCATCACCGACGGCAGCGATCTGGTGCCGATCAGCAGTGCGAGGCCACGCTATCCGCGCGCGGCGCTGGAGGCCGGCATCGACGGCTGGGTCGAGGCGATTTTCCGCATCGATGCCTCCGGTCGGGTCAGCGATGTGCGCATCATTGATGCCGAGCCGCCGGGCGTGTTTGAGCAGGCCGCCGCGCAGGCGCTGGAGCGCTGGCTCTATGCCCCGTTCTATCAAGGGGGTCGCCCGGTGGCACGTGAGGCCACGCAGCTGCTGCGTTTTCGCCATCGTGAAGCGCGCGATACCTATCTTGAGGACGACCAGTAGATGCGCGGCGCACACGTCATTGTGAGTTTGCTGCTGTGGGTCGCGGCCCTGCCGGTGGCGGCACAAACCGAGCGCGAACGCGGCGAGCGTGAAGGCCCCTACCGCAGTCGAATGCGGGTCATTGATGAACGCGCGCCGGTGATCCCGCAACAACCCCCTGCCGACGACGCGTTTTCGCGCGCCCTGAACGCGCGCGCCAAAGGCTATCTGGCCGCCGCGAACGGCGATGTGAATGGGGCGATTACCGAGCTGCGCGCGGCACTTGAAACCGGCATCCTCGCGCCGGTTGCCGCACGAGCGGTGGCACAGGACCTGCTGTCGCTTCTGGCCCGGGACGAACGTCACGAACAGGTTGTCGATGTGTATCGGCAGCTGTCACAAGACAGCGATATCGCGCCTGAGGTCAGCATGGCGGTGGCGCAGTCGGCCGTTGCCGCGGGCCAACTCGAGCTCGCGCTGCGTGCCAACGACAGCGCGCTGAAAAAGCCTCAGGCACCGACGTCCTGGCGTCGCTACAAGGTGTATCTGCTGAGCCGGCTGGAGCGCTATCGCGAGGCCGCCGCACTGGCGGCGACCATCCTCACGCTCTCCGACACAGACCCCGCACGCTGGCGCAACCTGATCGAGCTGCAGCGTGCGGCCGGCGATGTGCGCGCGGCCGCCGCGACCGCGGAACTGGCGTACGACCGCGGCGTACTGAGTCGCGCCGACGACGTTATGCAACTGGCGAAGCTCTATCTGGCCTCGGGGCTGCCAGATCACGCGGCGGTTACGCTGATCCAGCATCACGAACGCGCACCGGCCAATGAGGCCACCCTCGCTATGCTGCTGCGCGCCCAACGTGGCGCCGGCAGTTTGCCCGACGCGTTGGTGACATCGCGTCAACTTAGCGAGCTGTCCGCATCGCCAGACCATCTGCTGATCCAGGCCCAGCTTGAACATGAACTTCAGGACTCGGCGGCGGCGACGCGCACGCTGCGCCGCGCGCTGCGAGAGGACCTCGGCACGCGACGCGGGCAGGCGCTGCTTCTGCTCGGTGAAAACCTCGTGGCCAGCGGATCGCTGCGCCAGGCAAGACGTGTGTTTCGAGAAGCCAGCGATATCGGCGGCGTGTACCGCGACGCCTTGAACTGGCTCAGCCGACTCGAGCAACTGGATCGCGAACAGGACACCGAAACGCTCAGCGCAGACGCTGCCAGCGCGCCATCCACGGCGCTGGCCATTGACGTTGAGACGGCGCCGCCCGCCACCATAGAGCTGGATATTCGGCGCCTGCCGAGGCTGCGTTTTTTCCACGCGACCGAATCGGCCACGCTGGCGACACTACCGGCCGTCGCGCGCAAGCTGCAGCGTCGCGTGGGTCTGGGGCTGCGACGTGAGCGCCTGAGCGCAGCGGGTCCGTTGCGTTGGCGTGTGGACGGCCGCGCACTGGTAGAAGGCCGTGACAGTCCGCTGGAGCTGGGCGTCCCGGTCAACACCAGCGTGCCGCCGCGGGGCCGCTTCAGAAATACTGACCTGGCCCCGATCACTGCCGCGGTGCGCGCGTTCGATGGCGATATCACGACGCTGGGCAGCGCCTGGCAACAACTCATCGCCGACGTGATCGCTGACGGGCACACGCCCGGCAGCGATGCCCGAACGGTGGTGATGCAGGCCCCGGATGCCGGTGGACGCGGGGGTCGCTACGAGCTGCAGCTCGAGCTGGTCGAAGCACCGTAGGCCGTGCTGTTGATCGCGGACCACAGGTGCCGCCGAGATCAACAAACTGCTAATATCCGGGGCTTGTTATTAATCAGGAATTGACCTCATGAGCATTTCGAGACTGCTGGCGCTTGGCGCCGTCACCTGCGCGCTGATCGCCTGCGGTGCCAAAGATACGCCCTCCACGGACGAAGCAGCCACGAGCGCGCCCGCCGCCGAAGAGAAGGTTGCCACGCCTCCCGCACCGGCGACCCAGCCAACGGCCCTCACGCCCGTTGCACCTGAGCCGATTCCGCCCGAGGCAGCGATTCCCGAAGACACCATCGCCACCGTACTTGGCAAGGGCGATCTGGAGCGCGCGGACGGCAAACTGGCCAAATTCAAATACGACGTGTTCTATCGCAGCGGCGGCGTGGTCAACGGCACGGCCGAATACACAACGTTTCTGGACGAAGGCAAAGTCGATCTGACCGTGGAACTTGACTGCGGCGTGTTTGATGTCGAAACCAAGCGCGCCTGGTTTGGCGGCAAGATCAGCGACAACCGCTCAAACCACAGCGAATACAAAGATGGCCGCTACGCCAAAGGTGGTCAGGCCTGGTTCCGCTTCGAGGAGTCAATGACCCACCCCGAGCCGCCGGCACAGGTCGCCGACATTCGCTTTACCGGCGATGATGGGTTTGAGACCGCCGCCGAGTTTTGCAAAGCCAAGCCGTGGTCGAAAGACGGCCTGGCCGATCTGTCCGATCAGGGCGCCGTCATCATCTTCGCTTTGCCCGATCAGGGCTAAGGTTGGGCCAGCGTTTTTCAGGCTGACGCGTCGTCAGGGTGTTTCACCCTCGCGACGCGTCAGCTCATGATAAAGCTTGCTGAGCCTGGCGCAGACCGGGCCGGTCTGCTCGCTGCCAATCACGCGGCCGTCAATGCGGGTCACCGCGGCCAGCTCTCCCATCGTACCGGTACAAAACGCTTCGCTCGCACGATAGACATCGGCAAGCGTGATGTTGGCCACGCGAGCCGGAATGTCGTGTTCAAGGCACAGCTTTAAAACCGCCGCGCGCGTGACGCCTTCGGGGCAGCTGGTTGTAAACGGCGTCAGCAGCTCTCCGTCGAGCACGAAAAAAAGATGCGTGGCGTTGGTCTCGGCAACATGCCCCTCACGATCGAGCATCATCGCATCATCGGCACCGGCCGCATTGGCCTCGATCTTGGCCAGAATGGAATTGAGCAAATTGCACGAGTGGATCTTTTGATCAAGGCAGTCCGGTGGAATCCGACGCGTCGCCGCCGTAATCAGCGTTAGTCCTGATTTGTCGTAGACTGGTGCCTTGTGCTCGGCCAAAACGATCAGCGTTGGTCCGCTGGTGTTCAGGCGCGGATCCATCCCGCTGGTAATCTTCACACCGCGGGTCAGCGTGAGCCGAATGTGCACATTGTCATGCATGTCGTTGGCTTCGAGCGTGCGCCGAATCTCGCGGCAAATCTCGTCGTGGCCTGGCACAGTGTCAAACGCCAGTGCGGCCGCCGAGCCGGCCAGACGATCCAGATGCGCCTTGAGTCGAAACACCCGACCGTCGTACACGCGTAGCCCCTCCCACACGGCATCTCCACCCTGCACCACCGAATCGAACGGGCTGATACCCGCCTCATTTCGCGGATACAGCGTGCCGTTGATGTTGATCAGGATGTTTTCGTTCGCGGGATTAAACGCCTGTTTCATTGGATCGTAAGCCTGTATTGATAAAGATCGTCATAAATGGTCTGGCACTGCGCCAGAAGCGGCTCGAGCTCGTCCGGCAAATCACCGCTCGACGGCGTGTAAGGTGCAAAGCCGGTCGACGCTTCCACCGAGGCATACCAGTGGGGCGCCCAGACGCCATCGCTGTCGCGCGGACCGGCCGGCCACGCAAGCATTGCGGCATCAAACTCCATACCAAAGGCATGGCAAAGCACGCGCAGCGCGGCTTCCGGTGACTCAAGCACATCGCGCGAATCGAGCACCGGCGGCGTCGCGCCGTTCGCGCGCAAATGGCGCAGTAATTTTTGCTGTTGCGCAAGCCCCGTGTCGGCAAGCGTTACCTGACCAAGCACCTTGCTCAGCGACAGCAACATGGCTTTTGGCTCGCGCAGAAGAAATCCGTGCTCGAACGCGTCGGCCCACTCGAGACTCATATCGCCGCAAATGTGGTGGGCCATGTGCTTCTGGTAATACACACGCGCATCGCCAGGCGTCGCGCTTGCAAGCTCCGTGACCACTTCCCGCCAGTCGCTGGACTGCGCCGCCAGTACGTCCGCTCGCCCGGGGTGCGGGAGGCCGGTTGTCGTCAGGTAGTACGCGTACAGCGGCTCATCCACCACAATCGTATCGCGGCGATTCTCGAACGAGCGCATCATCGCCGTCGAGATGTTTCGAGGCCCCGACCACATCGCAATACGTTTCATTCTTCGCCCAGCCCGGTTATCGTTTTGCGCATTGTACTTGCCACTGTCACCGGAATGAACCAATCCCTTGCTCAACGATGCGCTGCGCTGATGCTCGGTCTTGTGTGGGCCGTCAACGCCGCGGCCGCCGCGTCCGACGACCCGGCCACGCTGCCTGATCTTGTTGTGACGCCCACCGGCACGCCGCAGCCGACGCTCGACACCGAAGCCGGTCTGAGTCTGATTGATCGCTCCGCTATCGCCGCTCTGCGGGCGATTCATCCTTCGGAGCTGCGCATCGGCGCACCGGGACTGTGGATCAGTCGCGGCAGCGGTCAGGAACATCTCATGGCGCTGCGTTCGCCCGTGCTCACCGGCGCCGGTGCCTGCGGCGCTTTTTTGTATCTGGACAATGGCGTTGCGGTGCGCCCGACCGGTCTGTGCAACGTGAACCAGCTGTTTGAGGTTAATCTCGAACAGGCCGACGGCATCGAGGTGTTGCGCGGCCCTGGCCCGGTGCGCTTTGGCTCCAACGCGCTGCACGGTGTATTGCATGCGCGCAGCGGCGCTCGCGAAACGCGCAGCGCGGAGCTCATCACCGGTCCGGACGATTTTGTTCGCACCACGCTCGACATTGGCGGCAAGGTCAAAGACAGTTTGCTGCGCGTGCGCGCACTGGCCGCCCATGACGGTGGCTTTCGGGCCGACTCCGGCTACGGACTTGGCAAACTCAACGTCGATCTGAGTACGGTTTACGGCGAGCTCAACATCGATGCGCATCTGGCCTCCTCGCTGCTCAATCAGGAAACCGCGGGCTTTATTCGCGGCGAGAACGCGTTTGAAGACCCCTCGCTTGCGTTTTCAAACCCCAATCCCGAAGCGTTTCGGGACGCCCAGTCGCATCGTGCCCACGCGCACATCGACAGCACCGTCGGAACTTTTACGCCCTTTGCGCGCCACTCGACCATGACGTTTTTGCAGCACTTTTTGCCAGGTCAGCCACTGGAGAAAAATCGTCAAACCAGCGCCGGCCTGAACTGGCAGCGCGATTTTGAGCGCAGCAACGGCGTGCTGACCGTTGGTGCGACCAGCGAGTGGTCCGACATGGCGTTGTTTGAAACTCAGGATGCGCCGGTGCAATCAGATTCGGCATTCCTGCGCGCCACGCGTCCGGTGGGCGATCACTACGACTTCGACGTGCGCGGTATCAACCTCGGCGTGCACGTGATGCGTCGCTTCGATTTTGGCGCCACCGACACGCTGGAAATCGGGGCGCGCGCGGAGCACATCAGCTATCGCTACACCACCGCACTTGAGCCAGGCAACAACGACGCCAACGGCAACCCGTGTGGTTTTGGCGGCTGTCTGTTTACCCGCCCGGCTTCGCGCGACGACGCGTTTTTCAATCTTGCGCCAAAGCTCGGCTGGTTGCACCGGTTGTCATCGAGCCAACGTCTGTTCGCATCGCTGAAGCGGGGTTTTCGCGCTCCGCAGATTACCGAGCTGTATCGCTTGCAAAGCGGACAGCAAATCGCCGATCTCGACTCGGAAACCCTGGACAGCCTCGAACTTGGCTGGCGCTACGATGCAACGGCCAGTGCGAGTCTTGCGTTGTTCGCTGCGGCCAAGCGTGATCAGATCCTGCGCGATGCAGATGGCTTTAACGTCAGCCAGGGCCGAACGCGTCACTACGGACTCGAGTTCGACGCCGCACTGCCTTTGGGATCGACAACGGAGCTGGCGCTAAGCGGCACGCTGGCCAATCATCGGTACGATTTTTCACGCGATGTGCCCGGCGCTGAGCCGATTGCGCGCGGCGATGATGTCGACACGGCTCCGCGCACGCTGGCCTCAGCACGCCTGACCTGGCGTCCGACGGACCGCTCGACGATCCTGCTGGAGTGGGAGCACATGGGGAGCTACTACCTGAATGCGTCAAATACGCAGCGCTATGATGGCCACGATCTGCTGCACGCCATTCTGACCACGCAAACCGGTCCGCTCATTGTCGGTCTGAAGGTACGCAACGTGCTGGATCGAGCCTACGCTGAACGCGCGGATTTCGCGTTTGGCAGCTTTCGCTATTTCCCGGGACAGCCGCGAAGTGTGTTTGTGACGCTGCGCTACGCGCCGACCAACTAGGGCCCAAGCTCAAACGAAACGCGCGCCTCAACCCGCTGGGAGATGACCTCGCCCAGATATTCGCGAGGTTGAAATTCCCATTGCGCCACCGCTGCGCTCGCCGCGCGGCCAAACTGCAGACCATAGCGGTCCGACGCCTCCACGACTTCAATTTCGCTGGTCGTGCCGTCTTCTTCCACCGTGAACTGCACGAGCGCATAGCCCTCCGCCTCGTTACGCAGGGCGCGCGAGGGATAACGCGGCTCCACCACCTTGGTGTTGACCATCTCGCGCACCGCAATCACCCGCGCGGACTCCGCGGCACGCTGCTGATCGCGCAGCACGCTGCGCGCCGTGGCAAGGGTCGCGCTGTCCGCATCGTAGGTCTCGGCCGCCGCGAAGGCCGCGGCCGCTGCGTCGAAGTTGCCGTTTTGGCCACGCTCAATACCACGTGCGACCAGCGCTGCGACCAGTTCGTTGCGCCCTTCTGCGATGCTCGGATCGTCGGGCGCGACGCGTTCAAGTTCCGCCAGGTAATAGGCCGCGCTTGAGTCGGTGGGCAGCAGCAGACGTCGTGCCTCGATGCTATCGCGCACCTGCCCCAGCAGCGCCAGACGAAAGTCCTCCGGACTCTCCTCGTCGTCGGGCTGCGCGTCCGCATCAGCCGACTCTGCCTCATCGTCGTCCTCTGCCTCGTCCTCATCGGCAGCGGCGGTTTCCTGCGCGGCCGCCGCCTGCGCCTGCTCGGCCGCCGCTGCGGCTTCAGCCGCCAACGCCTGTGCCTCACTCAGGCCTTCAGACAGTTCGAGA
Organism: uncultured Gammaproteobacteria bacterium; assembly: GCA_964639265.1. Taxonomy (GTDB): domain Bacteria; phylum Pseudomonadota; class Gammaproteobacteria; order Steroidobacterales; family JBCCMA01; genus JBCCMA01. Next base: position 20,927 of record CAZXCL010000026.1, read on the forward strand.
GTCAACAGCCGATCCACGCCCGGGATTGTGTTGATCTGATCGAGCAAGGCCTGCGCTGGCGCCCACTGCCTGCGCCGGATCGCCCCCTCAACGGCAAGAATCTTCTCGTCGATCAACGCCGCAACTTGATCGCCGATGTCGAGCAGGTTGGGATCATCAAGATCAATGCGGCGCAGGATTCGCATTGACTGATCCAGCGCCGCGTACTGTTCGCCCGCTAGCTGGGCGCGGGCCTGCGTCGCAACCTGATTCGAGATACTGCGCAGACCAAGCTGCGCCTCGGCATTTTCAGCATCCTGGGCCAGGGCGCTCAAAAAGAAATACAGCGCAGACCCGTCGGCAGGTTCGAGAAGTTGACCGGCAGACAGGGCCATCTGCCCCATATCGAGGTTTTGCTCAAGATCAAACTTCGGATCGAAATCTTCGTCGGGCAGTTCAATCGGTGCAGGTGCTGCCGCGGGTGGCGGCGTGGACGTCGTCGATGATCCGCTGAAACTCAAGTACAACCAGCCGCCGCCCACGACGAGCAGCAATGCGCCAAGTACGCCCAGAACAAGTGTTGAGGAGTCTTTGGTCTCTTCCATGTCAGTGCACGGCCACGCGATGGCCGTGTCGATCAATCATCCTGGCCCCAGAGCCGGCGGACTCGATTGAGTCCTTTAACGATTCGAGCGCCCAGGGACGTCGTCGGCGTCAGACCTGAACCGCGCACCGAGTAACGCTTCGCAAGCTCAGGGTTACGGCGCAATACGATGTGGCGCTTGAGCGCGTCACGCACGTGCTTGTGACAGCTGGTCGAACTTAGCGGTTTGTCCACAAAACGGAACACCTGGCCGTGATTGATCAAGCCGATCATGATCTCGGCATCGCGGTGTTTGCCCGCCACCATGGTCACCAGTGCCGGCAGACGCTTTTTGAGCATGCTCGTCAGATTCTTGATGACGTCGGGATCGGTGGTTACGTCCGTGATCAGCACCGCCGGTGCAATTTTGCCAATCGCCTCGATCAGGCGAACGGCATTGGTCGCATGAAACGTGTAGAACGTGCCGTCGAGCGCACGGCCGATCGAGCGCGCAAAATGATCGTCGGGGGAAAACACCATCACAGAAATATTGTATTTGCCTCGACCAACGCACTGGATACGGTTGCCGGGAACAGCGGCCGGCGGGACGGCGGCCTCGCTGGTCGCACCCTGCGCAGGTTTGGCTGGACCCGCCGGCGCCGGCGCTGGTGGTGCCGTGGGCGCTTTGGCCTGCGGCTCGGGCGTCTGGGTGGCCGCTTCCGACGGATCGACCACCGTGACAGTATCGCCTGCCATGACGATCTCGAGCGTCGTGCTGCCCTCTTCCTCGGCAAACTCCGGCGAAGCAGAAGGCGTCGACGGTTTCGGTTTGCTCGATGCGTCGTGCTGGGGTGTCGGCGGCGGCAGATCGGGCCTTGGTATCGACGGCTGGGTCTGCGATGCCGCAGGCTCCGACTCAGGCACTGGCGGTGTTTTGACCGGCGCGATCTTTGGCGCAGCCTTGAGCGCGCGACGCCGCATCATCAGTGCACGTTCGGGCAGCGACGGCTCGCGCTTGGGCAGCTCGAAAGGTACGGCGCTGCCCGACGACAGTTCGGCGACGTCATCTTCGCTGACCGCGCTCTCGGCCGCACCCTCTCCGCGCACCTGATCGGCTGTATCGCGGGCGATCTGTGCGGCCTCCAGAATCGTGCCGCGAAGTTCTTCGGCCGCACACGGCTTGTTCAGAAATCGAAAGACCTCGCCCTCGTTCATCGCGCCTTCGATCGCGTCGAGGTCCGAATAGCCGGTCAACAGGATGCGGACGGTGCCGGGTGAGCACTTCTTGGCTTCCGTCAAAACCTCGACGCCGGTCATCAGCGGCATACGTTGATCGGCAACCAGAACGTCGATGGGCTGTTCGGAAATGATTTTGAGTGCTTCGTCGCCGCGCGTGGTCAGATAGAGTTCGTACTCGCGACGAAACATCGCGCGCATGCTGTTCAGGACCCGCTTTTCATCGTCCACGAACAGAATACGTGGCTTGTCTGGTGGTGCTACCTGAGCGCTCACGGTTCCACTCCGATCAATCCGGTGCGACGGCAAGTTGACCCGAGGTCGCTTCTACGTCCTGCACTTTGGTGCGTGACGGCGCGTCGATCGGGGCCACATTGTTGGCGCTGTCCGTGGCGCTGTCTGCTTCGGCGAATGATGCTTCGAGCGCTTCCTGCGCGCGGCTGATAGGCAGATAGATCGAGAACGTTGAGCCCTCGCCTTCGGTGGACTCGATGTCGAGCCTGCCACCGTGTTTGCCCAGAATTTCCTCGACGATCGACAGACCCAGACCGGTGCCCGAGCCCACTTCTTTCGTCGTAAAAAACGGATCGCGAATCTTCTGCATGATGTCGTCGGGAATGCCCGTACCGCTATCAATGACGCGAGCGTAGATGTTGTCGTCACCGTCGGTGCCGGTTTGAATCGTAATCGTGCCGGTGCCCTCGATGGCCTGCGAGGCGTTTGTAATCAGATTCAACAGTACCTGGTTGATCTGCGACGGCGCGCAGGTGATGCGCGGCACCTCGCCAAGCTCGGTGTTCACCTGGATGCGCGTCTTGAGCATGTTCTTGGCGATGATCAGCGTTCGCTCCACACCCGCATTGATGTCGTAGCTGTCGATCGGCGCGCGATCGAGTCGGCTGAAGTCCTTGAGACCCTGGGCCAGCTGAGTGAGTTCTTCCAGACCTTCAAGATTGTCATCCGTCAACAGCATGACTTCCTTGAGCTCGTCGCGAATCTCACCCTCGACCAGAGCGCGCTGCAGCCCCTTGAGGCCGTCAACAAATCGTTTGCGCGCCGCCTCGGCCGTCTCTCCGGATCGTCGCGTCGGCAGCAGTCGTTTGTGGCACAGCTCGATGAACTCTTCGATACGCGAAAGCGTTTCCTTGTTGATCGTCGCGTTGCTCTGCAGGTAGAGCAGCGGTGTGTTGATTTCGTGACTGATGCCGGCAACCAGCTGACCAAGCGACGACATCTTCTCTGCCTGCACCAGCTGCACCTGTGACTGTTGCAAATCCGTGTAGGCCTTTTGCACATCCTGCGTGCGCTGCTCGACGCGACGCTCGAGATCCACGTTTGACTGTTGCAGCTGCTGGTTGACGTCGTTGATTTCGCGGTAGCTTCGATTGAGTCGATAGCCCAGATAACCCAGTCCGCCAAACAGCGTCAGGCTGTACAAACTCACGAGCACACGTGAGTTGTTGCGCTCGGTCACTTTCGCGTCGTGACGCAAGCGAAACTCGGATGCCAGCGCGTTGGCCGCTGACGAAAACCCGCCCTGCTCCACGGCCGCGACCGATTCATCCAGCGGCGCACGCGCCTCAACAATCGTTCGCATCGCTGTCGTCAGATCAAGAAGCCAGGTCGGCATCGATCCGTCGTCAAACGCCACGCGATCGATTTGCAACAACAGCACTTCCGCATCACCGTTGCCCGTGCGGCCGTATTCGATGATGCGCAAGATGAGCGCGTAAAAGCGTTGGGGGTCGGGTCCGCCTTCGCTGTCGCGCAAACGCTGCACAACGGCCGGACCGTCTTCGCGTACTGCGGTTTGCGCGCGTTGATAATCACTCAGACGCGTCTCGGCTTCGGCCGCGCTGTCGACTACCGCAGACAATGCGCTTAGATAGCGCGTGTAGACAGGCGATGCGCCGAGCACGTCGCGCGCCGATCCGGCGACCTGCTGACCATTTTGTTCCAGACGTGAACGCAAAATGCCGACCGTGCTGCTCGCGCCCGCACCTTCGCGACGGGCGAGACGCAGTTGCTCGACAAGACTCGTGTACGTTGTCACGCTCGTGTCGATTGCATTTAATCTGGTGTAGTGCGCCTGAAACTCTTCGCTGCCAAGCGGCCTCGATGAATAAATCAGGGCGAGCAATACCAGAACCGCAACAATGGAGGCCGCAAAGACAGCCCAGGTCCGATTCATGCTGTGTCCAAACTCAATTATCTGTGCTGTGCAAACGTGGCTTTAGGCTACCCCCGCGCCTGCACAATTTCTGTGACGCTGGTCGGGACGTCGCCCGTCCGCAACACAGGTGTCAATGTTTTCGACGAGTTTACATGAAAATGGCGGCGCATTAACAGGTTATGACAAGACCCTGAAGCAAAGCGCACGATAACGGTGCATTGCAGCAAAATAGTGTAAAAAACACCGCCACAGGCCTCGACCGTGGCGGCGTCAAATCGCCCTGACAACGCGTTATTTCAGGGTCTTGGAGAGTCTTTGCTCCGAATCATCAGGCTGGATCAGTTCTACCTCCACTCGCCGCTCGGCCGCCAGGCGGTCCGGATCGGCGATGTCCGCGGCCGCTTCACGCTCTCCGAAGCCCCGAATATCGATCTGCTCGTCCGCCACCTCATGCCCGGCAAGCGCCGCGGCAACGGCGCGCGCACGCTCAACCGAGAGCTTGTCGTTGTGGGCCAGTGAACCGCGGGCATCGGCATGGCCGTCGAGCCGGACGCGCACTTCGGGATGTTGCGCCAGATACCGCGCGAGGATGGCCAGCGTTTCGCGATCGTCTTCGGTGATCGACGCATCGTCGGTCGCAAACCGCACACGAAGACGCAGAGCGCTGAGCAGCATCTGGTCCTCGACCAGCTGATCGATACGTTGATCCTGAACCGCAAGCGTTCGCGAGCGTTCGAGCAACGCGTTTTCCACGCGTTCGAGTTCATTCACCGATTGAGCAAGCTGAGCCTCAACGTTTTCAAACTCGCGCGTCACGTCGGCCAGCTCGCGTTCACCATCGGCCAGCCGGTCTGCCTGGTTGGCATAGTGGCCACCGACCGCTGCGCCCACCAGAACCCCGATCGGTCCACCGGCCGCGGCGCCAACGATTGCGCCGCCAATAACGCCAACCGGTTCGCGCGCAGACTCCGCCGCAGCGCTCGCGGATGAGCCCAGCAGTACGGCGCTCAGTGCAAAAGAAAGAAGTGTTTTCATTGGTATGTACCTCGATGTGTTGTCGAGGCTTATTGAATCGCGCGGACGAGGCATTGCTGTGGCATCGAGTGGCAAACCCGATGCAAATTGTGGCGAATTAAAGGTGCCGTCGTGCTCGGTCACCGCGCAGCATGTAGCGATGATGTATCACGCGATTGCGACCCTCGCGCTTGGCGCGATAAAGCGCCCGGTCCGCCGCTCGAAGCATCGTATCGAGATCAGCAAATTTGTCGGTCAGTTCGGCAATTCCGACGCTCACGGTGATGCGCATGGTCGTCTGATCGTGCTTGATATCCGAAGACTCAATCGCCACGCGCAGTCTTTCTGCAACCAGTTCGGCCTCCTTGGCACTGGCACCGGGTAGCACGCCGAGAAACTCCTCGCCGCCAAATCTTCCGATGAAGTCGTTCTCACGCAAGCAGTCGATGCACACGCTGGCAACCACCTTGAGCGCGGCGTCACCGGCATCGTGTCCGAACTGATCGTTCACCTGTTTGAAATGATCAATATCGATAAACAAAATGGCCAGCGGTTCGCCGAGCGAGCGATGCTTGCGAAACGCCCGTCGTCCACGCGCCATGACCGCACGCCGGTTCAAAATTCCCGTCAAAGGATCCGTTTCGGCCTGGCGCTTAACACGACGAAATTTCTGCGCGCTGATAATGGCCTCGTAGGCCTGATGGGCAAAATCACTGACCAGGTCAAGCTCATCGAGACCAAACTCCAGATCGCCCGAACGCGCCAGCAAGACACCGGCCCATTCGTTGCGCCGCGCCCGCACCGGCACAATGCCAAGACAGCTCGCCGACTCCGGTGCCGCTGACACGCCCAGATCGTCGGAGTGAATGACCGCCGCGCGATCCGACAAACACACGCTTTGCAAAAGCTCCTCACGCGTTGCCAGGATCGACTCAAATTCTTCGCGCGCCATCGAACGTGTAGACACCACCAGACGTACCTCGCCGCGATGCGACACCGCCACGGCAGCGGCGGCAACCGGCAGCATGTTCGACAGGTAGTCGAGAAAGCGCTGCATGATCGACTCTTCATACAGATCCGGATCAAGCTGATCGACCAGCTGTGCAACGTCCTCAGCAAAATCTCGGCGCGAGCGTTCGACGCGCAAAAGAGCCGCGTTGCGTCCATCGGTAGCCAGACGCAAATCCAGCCGCTGGCCCAGCGTCATCTGCTGATCCACAAACGCCAGGGCAAGCATGAACACCGATATGGCGACCGCCGTTTTGAGACCGTGAACATCCATGAACGAACCGGGCGCAGCCCAGTGAGTCACGATGACCAGCAGTGTCATCGACAGCCAGGCAAAATGCATGATGAACGCGGGACGTCGCCGGGTTTGCCTGGCGCGCGATGCGGTCAGCAACAGCGCCACCACCAGCGTAGCGAAACTCACTGCGGCGACAATACGCACCGCCGCCGGCGCAATAGACTCGGTGACCAGCACACACAAAACACACAGCGCAATCAAACCGCCTTCGATGGCGCGGCCAGATGTCGACAACACACTGCGTGAGGCAAGCGCATCGAGCACGGCACGCGTGTAGCGCAGTGCGAAGAACAGCGCGAGGCAAATGAAAAACAGCGCCGCTGGCGACGCGACACCGGTTACGTCAAGACCCTGCCACGTCCAGTGCAATCCGTCGGCAAACAGCAACGCTGCCAAACACGAGGCGGCGAGTCCTGACAAAAGGAAAAGTTTGAGTTCGCGCCAGAAAAGCGCGATGAGCAGCGCCATCACGGCGATGACCATGAGTGCGCCGAACGCGGGGTGACCGACCCCGCTAAACGCGGTGCTTAGGGTATCGGGCGTTGCGGCAGCCGCCAGCGCGCTCGGTGCAGACCACGCCCCGACCAACACTGCCACAGCAAAAAGCATCCGTCCGATTTGCAAGTGAAGGTCTCCCTGTCGATCACTAACAATGACATGGTGAGCCAGCCTTGAAGCGCGCACCGATACAGCGTGAAGAACACGCTATACCTCTGGATGCTAAGAGAAAAATGGACGCCTGACGAATCGGGAAATCCTTCCCGATTCGACGACATGCTGTCAGCTTACCGAGAAGGCGTCCGGAAGCTGCATGGATCAAGCTCGTGACGGTGCAACAGCTTGTAAAACTTGCTGCGATCACGGCCGGCCAGTCTGGCCGCATGCGAAACATTTCCCTGTGTCGTGCGCAGCACCCGCACCAGATACTGACGCTCGAAGCGGCTGCGCGCTTCATTGAGAGTCGGCATCTCGCTGACATCCTGATTTAGCGCATTGGCGACAAGAGACTTTGGAATAACAGGCGTTGTACAAAGTGCCACAGTTTGCTCCACCACATTTTGAAGTTGTCGAACGTTGCCCGGCCACGGCGCTGCCAGCAGCGTATCCATGGCATCCGGTGCAAATTCTTTGGATTGAGCATCGCCATTGCCGGCAAGGCTCTCGAGGAAATGACGTACCAGCAGCGGTATGTCTTCACGTCGACTCGACAGCGGCGGCACTTTGAGCCGCACAACGTTGAGTCGGTAATACAGGTCTTCGCGAAAGTCACCCGCCCGAGTGGCTTTCTCAAGATCACGATGCGTCGCGGAGATCACGCGCGTATCCACCGGTACGGTTTTGGACTCGCCAATCGGACGCACTTCCTTTTCCTGCAGCACGCGCAGAAGACGCGCCTGGAACGCGAGCGGCATGTCGCCGATCTCGTCCAGAAAAAGTGTGCCACCGTCAGCGGTGCGAATCAGACCGTGGTGTTTGTCGACCGCGCCGGTAAACGAACCCTTTTTGTGTCCGAACAGTTCGGACTCGAGCAACGCCTCGGGCACCGCTGTGCAATTGATCGCCACAAATTCGTGCTGCGCGCGATGGCTCTCGTTGTGAATGGCGCGCGCCAGCAGCTCTTTGCCTGTACCGCTGTCACCCACAATCAAAATCGACGCCTCGGACCTTGCCGCAAGCCGCGCGCGTTCGAGCAGCGCCAGCATGTTGGGGCTGCGCGTGACGATGCGCTTGCTCCAGCCGCCTTCGTCGCTGTGCTCCGTTACGCCACTTTGGCGCAGAGCTTTGTCAACGCACCCGAGCAAACGATCGCTGTCGCAAGGCTTGGTAAAAAATCCGTGCAGGCCGCGCTGGGTTGCGGCAACCGCGTCCGGAATCGTGCCGTGTGCGGTAAGAATGATGACCGGTAACGACGGCTTTTCGGCCTGAATGGAATCAAACAGGGCCAGCCCGTCCATCCCGTCCATACGCAGGTCGGTAATGACCACCTGCGGCTGAAACACTTCGAGCTTGCCCAGCGCTTTGCGACCGCTGTCGACGGCCTCGACATCATAGCCGGCCGAGCGCAGGCGAAAGCTCAACAGCTTGAGCAGCCCGGGATCATCATCAACTAACAAAACGCGCGATCGGTCCATGTCGGCTTGCGTCCGAATTACCTTTGACACGTTCCACAGTGCGACCTGATCCCGGGCAATTCAAATGTCGGCAAAAGCCGACACATTCAGCCCAAGGGCCTGAAACCGGGGCGCCTAGCGACCGCGCTCGTGCGCTTCGCTCCATTCGCCTTTGCTGATTTGTCCGTCAGCGTCGGTATCGATGGCGCTGAACTTATCCAGCAAACCGGAATGGTTGCCGGCTTCGGATACCGAGATGTAGCCGTCGGCATTGGCATCAAGACGATCAAAAGACTCAGAGACCGATGACGCCGCCACAACGGGCCAGACCGCGCCGGTAAGAAGAAGACTGGTCGATAACTGCAACGATTTACGTTTCATGATCATTCCTTCCAACTCGCACAAAAGCGTGCGGGGTAAACGCAATCAAGACTTGTGCCAGTTCTAAAGCCACAAATCCAAGCGCCTGAATTGGTGCATTTTTTTACATAAGTCGACGTGATCGGTGCGGTGCGCAACGCGTGCAGATTGTGGCTGCGCCGCCCTACGGCCGCACCGACAGCGCCTCAGGTGCATGAAAACTCAGCCATTGCGCCCTGCGGCCAAACCGCAGCAGTAAACAATAACGCGACTTAAGTGTCTGATATTTGTGGTTATGTTGCTTTGACCCGGTCCAGCGCTGGTGTTACAACCGAGACAGAAACAATCAGAAACAAAAGCGCCTGGGCGCTACATTCCAACGCAGGGGAACACATGAGACTCAAGGGTTTTTTAACCGCCACCGCCACGCTGGCGCTTGGCCTCAGCCTGAGCGCCGACGCCGCGCCCGACGCATTAGCCGAACGCGATGATGTGCGAATCAAACGAGATGCATTAAAGGGCCATGCCCGTTTTGTCAGCGCTGTCAGAGGCGCGGATCTAATGCCCGGCAGCGCAAACAAGAGCGCCGATTTTATTCGCAAACATGGCACCTTGTTTGGTATCCGCGACGCGCAAAATGCGCTGCGCGAAGCAGGACAGCGCACCGATCGCCTCGGGTTTGTCACCCGGACGTTCGAACAGCATGTCAACGGCGTGCCCGTGTTTGGCGCGCGCCTGAAGACCGTCGCCAACAGCGACGGCGAACTGCGAGTTGTGCACGGTGCGCTCGTTGACGAGATTGAAGTGGATACGGTGCCGCATCTGGGGATCGCCGATGCGCGTGATCGCGCACTGGCCCATATTCAAAGTCAGGGACACACTCAATCGATGCGTGCAGGCGCGACCACACTCTATGTGTTCAACGCCGCCTACACCCGCGGGCGCGCGGGCCCGAGCGAGCTGGCTTACGAAGTTGAAGTCAGCGGCACCAACCTGCACGAATATGTGTACGTGAACGCCCACAGCGGCAAAATCAGCGATCAGATCACCGGCACCTACGACGCGCTGGATCGGCGCGTTTACGACGGTGGCTTCAGCAGCGCAAACCTGGTCTGGAGCGAAGGCGATGCGACACCCACCGGAACGCCCGCCTGGGACAACCTGATCGACTACACCGAGGACACCTACAATCTGTTCTCGAGCATCACCGGTGGCACTTGGCTCGGGTTTGATGGCAACGACTCAGTCATGCATGCGGTCAACAATGACCCGGCCATCAACTGTCCGAATGCGCAGTTTACCGGCAGCTACATTCGCTTTTGCGACGGCACGACCACCGACGACATCGTCGCGCATGAATGGGCGCACGGCTACACGCAAGAAACCCACGGACTGATCTACCGTTTCCAGTCCGGCGCGCTCAACGAAGCCTACTCCGACATCTTTGGCGAAATCGTGGACTTTCTGAACACCGACGGCAACGACTCTCCCAACGCACTGCGCACCGCTGGCGCCTGCTCGATTTTTGGTGGCAATGCGCCACCGCAGTTCAGCGTCAGCGCGCCGGCAGCGGTTGCCGGTGACTATTCGGTCGCAGGCGCCAGCTTCAATCCCCCGTCGGGAAGTGCGTCGGCACAAGCGGTAACGGTTGAACCTGCGAATGGCTGCGGCGCCATCACCACCGACCTGACCGGCCTCATTGCGCTCATCGATCGTGGTGACTGCCCGTTTTCGGAAAAGGCGCTGAACGCCGCGGCACAGAACGCGGCGGGCGTGGTCGTCATCAACAACGACGGCGATGGCCTGATCAACATGGGTGGCGGTGCACCGGGCATCACCATCCCCTCGATCTTCATCGGCGAAACGGACGGTACGGCGCTCAAGGCAGCGGCCCCTTTGCAGGCGTCCATCGAGCTGGGCGGATCGTCTGATCCGAGCTATCGCTGGCTAACCGGCGAAGACTCCAGCGCATTCGGCGGCGCCATCCGCGATCTGTGGTCGCCCGGCTGCTTTGGAGATCCGGGTAAAGTGTCGGACGGCAATTACGCCTGCGATCCCGACGAACTGGATAATGGCGGCGTGCATTCAAACTCCGGCATCATCAACCACGGTTTTGCGCTGCTGGTAGATGGCGGTGATTACAACGGCCAGAGCATCGCAGCGATCGGACTGACCAAGGCCGCACACCTGTACTGGCGCACCATGAGCGTCTATCAGACGCCGGTGTCGGGCTACTCGGACCACGCCAGCGCCTTGATCGCATCGTGCAACGATCTGCTCGGCCAGACGCTGCCAGGCCTGAGTGTGGATCAGCCGCTGACCGGTGATTCGGGCGCGACCATGACCGCCGCTGACTGTGCATCGGTCGCAAGTGTCGTGCTCGCACTCGAACTAAATCAGCAGCCGGTGCAATGCGGCTTCGAAACCCTTCTTGCACAATCGCCGCCCGAGCTGTGCGGCGATGGCGAAACGCCGGTGGCCGCCCTGAACGCCGACTTTGATGAGGGGCTTGGCCCATGGACAACCGGCAGTCGTGCCGTCGTTGATGCCACTACTTTCGACGTACCGGCGTGGAGCGCGGTGGGCGATCTGCCGTTCGGTCGCCCGGGTCAGGCGGCCTTTGGTGCCGATCCGATCATCGGCAACTGCAGCACCGACATTGAAGCCGGCATTCAGTATCTGCAAAGCCCGGCGTTCACGGTGCCGGGCGGCGGTCAGCTGGTTTTCGAACACTCGATGTCGTCCGAGCGCGCCTACGACGGCGGCAACGTCAAGGTACGCGTGAACGGAGGCAGCTGGACACTCGTGCCGGCATCAGCATTCATCTACAACGCTTACAACGGTGCACTGATTGCAAGCGACAACCCGATGAGCGGCGAAAGCGCCTTCCACGGCACCGACGGCGGCACTTTCCTGAGCGCGTGGGGTCGCTCGCACATCGATCTGTTATCGGTTGCGGCGGCCGGCGATCAGGTTGAGCTACGCTTCGAGTTTGGCACCGACGGCTGCAACGGCGTCACCGGCTGGTATGTGGACAACGTGCAGGCCTACTCCTGCTCTGCCGGCGTTGTGGATTCCGACAGTGACGGCATCACCGACGATCTCGACAACTGCACGCTTGCGCCAAACGCCGACCAGCGCGACTCCAACGGCGACGGCTACGGCAACGTGTGCGATACCGACCTGAACAATGATGGCGTGACGAACTTCGTGGATCTCGGACAGCTGCGTAGCGTGTTCTTCACCAGCGACGCCGACGCCGATTTCAACGGCGATGGCGTGGTCAATTTCGTGGATCTCGGCGCCATGCGCGCGCGCTTTTTCACGGCGCCCGGCCCGAGCGGCGTCGCGCCCTGACGCAAACCTGTTCTGAGCCCGTCAGGACCGTGCGGTTTGACCAGGCCCGCTCTTCGGAGCGGGCCTCTTTTTTTACGCCCTGACGCCCGTAGGCGCTGCGCCGAACGGGTGATAAACTCAAGACATCGCACAGCGTCGTGCGCCCAGCCACCACCATGCTCGACACCCTGGAAAACATAGAAACGCCGGAAGGCGTGAGCCTCAGCGTGCGGCCTGCCGGCCCCTTCGTGCGCTTTATGGCGCAGTTGGTGGATACGCTGATCCAGGGCGTCTTGCTGATCGTACTGTCCATCATCTACGGCGTCATTGGAGTTGCCGGTATCGGGTTTGTGCTGATCGCCGCTTTTGTCCTGTTTTGGGGCTACAACATTATCTGTGAGGTGTATTTCGGCGGAGCGACCCCGGGTAAGCGCCTGATGCAGCTGCACGTGGTGTACGCGAACGGAGCGCCCGTCAGCATGTCCGGCTCCGTGCTGCGCAATTTTCTGCGCGTGGTCGATTCACTGCCAACACTGTACGCACTCGGTGCCGCGATAGCGTTTGGCAACGAGCGCTTTCAGCGTCTCGGCGACATGGCGGCCAACACGGTTGTGGCCTATCGGTACGAAGACAACAAGCTCCCGCCACCGAGCACCGGTGATCAGTCTGCACCGCTGCGTGTGGCACTCAAGCGCGATGAGCACAAGGCGATCGCCCAGTTCGGCGAACGTGCGTCGGCCCTGTCTGCCGAGCGCGCGGCCGAGCTTGCCAATTTACTGACACCGTTGACCGGCGCGAGCGACGAAGAGGCGGTGCAGATGCTCCAGGCGCACGCCAACTGGTGGAGCGGCCGCTCATGAAGCAGCGCGATTTTGAGCAGACCTACGGTCAGCTGTGGCGCGCCTTCGAGCGCTGGCTTGCCAACCCCAAGGACGACAAGCAGGGCGCCCAAAACGCGGGGGATGCATCGACACAACCTGACGCGGATTCGTCCATCCGTTTGAGCGCCGACGACGTGCCCGGCACCTATCGCCGTATCTGCCATCATCTCGCGCTGTGTCGCGCGCGTAACTACTCAAGCGCGCTTGAGGATCGGCTGAATCGGCTGGCGCTCGAAGGACACAAGGCACTCTATGCCGCCCGCGCCAGCGGCATGGGCAATCTGTGGCGCTTTTTTGCTCAGGATTTTCCGCGCTGCGTGCGGGCGCACTGGAAGCTTGTTGTGGTCGCCGCGGTGCTCTTCTACGGGCCGTTTTTCGGCATGATCGCTGCGATTGCCTACAAGCCCACGCTGGCTTACTCGGTGATTTCGCCGTCGCAGGCCAGCCAGTACGAAGAAATGTACAGCGATGCGTCCCGAGAACAGAGTGACCGTGGTTCAGAAGACGACGTGCTGATGTTCGGTTTCTACATCTTCAATAACATCAGCATCGGCTTCAAGACATTCGCCTCGGGTGCGCTGTTTGGTCTCGGGGCGCTCTACGTTGTCCTGTCCAACGGACTTGCCATCGGCGCGGTTGTAGGTCATCTGACCACGGCCGGCCTGGGCCACAATCTGCTTCCGTTCATCTCCGGCCACGGCTCGTTCGAACTCAACGCGATTGTCCTTGCCGGTGCGGCGGGCCTGAAGCTCGGTTTCAGTTTTTTCGCTCCCGGACGTCGCCGCCGAATCGATGCATTGCGTCACTCGGCAAGCACGATCATGCCAATGGTCTACGGCTTTACGGCCATGCTTCTGATCGCCGCATTCCTCGAGGCGTTCTGGTCATCCACGGACTGGGCACCCGCCGCACTGAAATACTCGGTCGCTGCCGTGCTCTGGGCGGGGCTTGGCTTCTATTTTGTTTTCGCCGGACGTGACCGTGCAGCTTGAGAACATGACCGTCACGCTGCGTCCGCGCAGCGACTGGGAAGCGGTTGATCTGGGTATGCGTCTGGCCCAGCGGCACACCGGTATTGCCTGGCCGATCTGGGCGCTGGCAAGCGCGCCGTGGATGCTGGTGCTCGGCGTTATTGCCATCGGCGTTGGCTATCCGGCGCTGGCCATTCTGGCATTCTGGTGGCTCAAGCCACTGTTCGAGCGCCCGCTTTTGAATGTTTTCAGTCGCGTCATTTTTGGCGACGAGCCACCACGCAGCGACTGGACAAGCATCGCTCTCAAAACGCCCTTCACGGCCGGCTGGTTTGGCGCGATCACGTGGCGGCGTCTCGAACTGTCGCGATCGTTCAATCTACCGGTGTGGCAACTTGAACACCTGCGCGGCAATGCCAGGCGTGCGCGCAGCAATGTACTTCATCTTGGAACGGGGGCTACCGGCTTCGCGCTAACCCTGATTGCCTCGTTCCTCGTGATCCTGGCCACGGCGACCATCACGTTGCTGCTGGTGTCGATTACGGTTCGCGAGGTGGTGGTTTTCGATATTCAGGACCTCGGGGCTTTTCTGGAGGTTGTGGCCACGCGCCTCGAGTCTGAGGGCATCGGCTGGGACATCTTCATTCTCGCGGTTTACTGGCTCGCCGAGGGACTCATGGCACCGTTCTTTGTTGCCGCCGGCTTCAGCCTGTACCTTAATCGCCGCACCCATCTCGAAGCCTGGGACGTAGAGCTTGAATTCCGGCGTATGGCAGCCCGTCGCCAAAATCGAGCGGCAGCCGCCATCGTGATGCTCGCGATCGGCTTGTCCATACTGCCGCCACCGGCGGCGATGGCGCAGACGACCGAACAACTGCGCGAAGAACGCCGCTCCCAGATTGAGCAGATAACCAGCAACGCCGAGTTCGGCAAGACCGAGACGCGCACCCGCTGGGTGCCCAAAAATCGCAAGACAGAAGAAGAACAGAAAGAAATCATCAGCAATACAGAGCTGGGCTTTTTGGCCAGGCTGTTTGCCGTCGTCAGCGAGGTAGCGATCTGGCTGCTGGTCGCGGCGGTCGTCTTTGCCGTGTATCGCTCGAGGCACAAATGGCTGCCCTATTTTGGCGGTCTGGCCCGGCGCGAGGCGCAAGCGCCGACGACCACCGGCGGTCTGCTACTAAGCGAAGAGGAACTGCCGCAGGACGTGCCGGGCACGGTCCGTGAGCTGTGGGCGCGCGGCGAACATCGCGGCGCGTTGAGCCTGTTGTATCGAGGCGCTCTTACCGTACTCAACGATGCGCATCAGCTGCGCATCAGCGACAGCGATACCGAAGGCGAGTGCGAGCGGCGCGTGCTACGCAAACTCGAACCGGAATCCGCCGGCTACTTTGCGCGCATCGCCAACACCTGGCAAACGCTGGCCTACGGTCACCGTTCACCGGAGGGCAAGCAGGTCGAGGCACTGTGCGACGAGTGGCATCTGATCCAGGCCACGCCAACGTGACGCTCAACGACGGTGTTGTGCGATGAATGAACGCAACGTTGCGATTGGTATCCTTGCCGTTGTCGCGGCGGGCCTGCTGGCGTTGTTCTTCGCCACCTATGAAAAAGAAGAATACGAAGTTCGAATCGCACCGACCGGTGAGGCAGCGCGTAATCCTTTATTCGCGGCGCAGCGCCTGCTCACGGGCCTGGGATATGAGGCCGGCGAGCGCGAGGAGTTTGCGCCCAGCCTCGAGCTACCACCGTCCGGCGGCACTGTTCTGGCGCTTTTTTATTACGACTACATGGACGCGGATGAGCTCAAACTTTTGTTGCAGTGGGTCCGCGACGGCGGTCATCTGATCACAGAGATTCAACCGCGCTACGGACGCCCCTACGATCCGGTCTTTACGCCCGTCGGGATCGAGGCCTACGTGCGAAGTGACCCCGATGCACTGGAATTCGATGAGGACGGCAATCCCGTAGAACGCGACGACGCTGAACAACCCGAGATAGCCGATGATGCCGGCGCTGCGCCGGGACGCGAGGCATGGGGTGCCGTTCAACAGGACAATCTTGTTTCCATTCAACTCGGCGAAACCGAACCATTGTGGTCGGTGCACGATCAGCACGGCGTATTCGCGACGCAGATTGCCTATGACAATGGCACCGTCACCGCGTTGGCTGACCTCAGCATCTTCACCAACTATCACATCGCGAAGCAAGATCATGCCTTTTTGCTTACCCAGATCATTGGCCCTGCCAGCAGTGCCGGCGCCGTATGGCTCGTTCGCAGCACCGATTTTCCATCGTTGTGGTCACTGCTTACCGAGCATCTGAGCGAAGTATTGATCGCCGGCGGCATACTGTTGCTGATGTGCCTGTGGTGGGCCTCGCAGCGTTTTGGCCCGCGGTTGAAACCGCCGCAGCGGGCGCGCAAGGCGTTTATCGAACACATCGAGGCAAACGGACGTTTTTTGTGGCGTCACAGCGCCGATCAGGAGTTGCTTGGCAGCACGCAGCAATCGTTTCTGCGCGACGCGCACCGCCGCCACGCACCGTTGCGACGTCTTGATGAACACGATCGCAACCTGTATCTGGCGCGCGTTTGTGGCCTGTTGGAATCCGAGGTGGCCAGCGCACTGAGCGAGGACAGTGCTCGTCGGCACGGCGACTTTCTTACCAAAATTCAGCTAATCAAAACCATGTGGAATCGACTATGAGTAATTTCGAAGCCATCGCGCGCGTGCGCGCGTCGGTACAAAAAGCCGTTGTGGGCCAACACGAGGTCATCGATCAGGTGCTGGTAGCGCTGATCAGCGGCGGTCATGTACTGCTGGAGGGCGTACCGGGACTTGGTAAAACGCTGCTGGCGCGGTCGCTGTCCAAGGCGCTCAGCATGCAGTTTGCGCGCGTGCAGTTCACCCCGGACCTGATGCCCAGTGATGTAAGCGGTCACGCCGTTTATGACCCCAAGTCCGAGTCGTTTCGCATTCGCCGCGGCCCGGTGTTCACAAATCTTCTACTGGCCGATGAAATCAACCGCGCGCCCGCCAAGACGCAGGCATCGCTGCTTGAGGTTATGCAGGAGCGACAGGTCACCATTGAGGGCAAGGCCTTCAAGCTCGATCCGCCGTTTTTGACCATCGCCACGCAAAACCCGATTGAGAGCGAGGGCACCTACCCGCTGCCCGAGGCGCAGGTGGACCGCTTTTTGCTCAAGGTGCTGATGAACTATCCGGAGCAGGATGAAGAACAATCACTGGTCAGCAACGTGATCGATGGCAGCGTTGGTGACGGCTTTAATCTCGAACAGGTTGAGCCGGTGCTCGACGGCCCACAACTGATCGCGCTGCAGCAGGCGGCAGCGGCTCTGACAATTGATGAGGCCGTGCGTGACTACGCCGTGGATATTGTGCGGCAGTCGCGTGACTGGGCTGGCGTGTCCGTGGGCGCCGGACCGCGCGGCTCGATCGCGCTTCTGCGAGCGGCGCGCGCGGCTGCGTTTATCGCCGGACGTGAATTTGTGACGCCCGATGATGTCAAGGGTATCGCCACAGCAGCGCTGCGCCATCGCATTATTCTGGCGCCGGAAATGGAAATCGAATCCTACACAACCGACGACTTGATCCACGAAATTCTCGACAAGATCGACGCGCCTCGCGCATGAAACCCGCGCCGCGCCAGCTTCAGCTTTTTGGGCTCCTCATTGCGCTCGGGACAGCAATGCTGTTCGCCGAAGCGCTCATGGTGCCCTGGCTGCTGTGCGTGGCGACGGTTGTCGGCGTATCACTGGGCGACGCGTTCCTGCTTTGGCGACGGCGACAGATGCACGCAACGCGCGAGGTCAATCCGTCGCTGGCGCTCGGGGTCACACGCGCGGTTGTTATCAGGCTGTTCAACGCCGATGCCAGAACCCTCAAGCTCGAAGTGTTCGACCATCATCCATCGAGTATGAGCACCGCCCGGTTGCCGTTTGCGCTTGATGTCGAGCCCGGTGAGTGGCTTGAACAAAACTACGACATCACGCCGCTCGAGCGCGGGCGCCACGACTTTGGCCCGATCGATCTACGGGTTCATTCGCCGCTGCGCTTCTGGACCAGAAGGTTTTTGCTCGAGGCCAATGAGACCGTCAGTGTGTTTCCAAACTTCGCGGCCGTCACCAAGTACGCCATTCTTGGTCTCGACTCGAGCACTGCCGCCGGTGGACTGCAACTGCGACCACGGCGTGGTGAAGGCTCTGAGTTTCACCAGCTGCGTGAATATCGCGTTGGCGATACGTTCCGACAGATCGATTGGAAGGCCAGTGCCAGGCTGTCCAAACTCATTGCCAAGGAATATCAGGAAGAACGCGATCAGCAGATTGTGTTTATGGTCGACACCGGACGCCGCATGCTGGCTCGGGAAGACGGCCTCAGTCACTTCGACCACGTGCTCAACTCAATGTTGCTGCTGTCCTACGTCGCGCTGCGACAGGGGGACGCGGTGGGTTTCATGACCTGCGGCGCAAATACGCGCTGGATGAAGCCGCGCAAAGGCCTGTCGACCATGTCAATGCTGACCCGGCAGCTGTTTGATCTGCAACCTGAAGAGACGGCCGTGGACTATCAGGCCGCCGCAACGCAGCTCGCCTTGTATCAGAAGCGTCGCGCCCTGATCGTGCTGCTGACCAACATCCGTGATGAGGACAGCGACGACCTGCGCATTGCGTTCAGTTTGCTGCGCAAGCGTCACGTTCTACTGGTTGCCAGTCTGCGCGAGCCCGGCGTCGACACGCTGCTCGAGCGCAACATCATCGATTTCGACGGCGCGCGGGATTTTGCATCCGCGCACCACTACCTGGCAGCGCGGCGCGCAACGCTCGAGCGGCTGCGTTCTCGCGGCGTGGTGATCGAAGACACCTCCTGTGCCGACCTGCCGCGCGCAATCAGCAACCGATATCTCGACATTAAACGCGCCGGTATTCTCTAGTCATCTTCATGCAAACGCTGCCCGCACACACTCACTCGCAAGCGCTCGCTGCGCAGGCCGTGTGGCGCTGGAGCGGCCTGTACCTCGTGGTGCATTTTCTGCTGGCGTCGGCCGGGCACGCACTGAGCATGCCGCCGCTGCAGGCTCCGTGGTTGTGGCCGGCCGCGGGATTTTTGCCGACGATGCTGGCCTTCTGCCCGCGCAGGCAGTGGCTCGTGCTAATCGTTGCCGCCGCCATCGCGGAAATTCTGGCGGTGTGGGCCGCCAGCACGGCAACCATCAACACCGGCTCGATCGTGGCCGTGGCGGGCAATATGCTCGAGGCGGTGATCGCAGCGCTGGTGGTCACACGACTGCTGCCGCAACCGTGGTACCGACGCACCAGCATTGAGATTCTGGCCTACGTCTGCGTGGCGGCTATGGTTACGCCGCTGATTGGCGCTGCGCTGACCTTTGGCACTGCCCTTTTGCACAGTGACTCTTTTGCCCTTGCCACCAACGTCTTCAGCGCGTGGTGGGCCAGCGACGTGCTGGGCATCGTACTGGTTAATCCGCTGCTTGGTGGCGCGATGCTGGCTTTCAGCATTCGAGGCTCAACGCGTCTGCGTCATTTCGCCATCTCGGGCCTGATCATACTGATCTGGCTGATCAGCGTCGTCTTACTCGTGGGCCGGCCGTCCGGTCCGCCAATGTTTATCGCATCCGTGCCACCGACCGTCCTGAGCTTCACGGTACTGGCGTTCACTCTGACCTGCTCGCTCGCCCTCGCGCTGCTCGTCCCACCGATTTTGACCGCCGCCGGATCGATCATCATGGCCATAACGCTCAACATGTTTGCGAGCGTTATGCCCACACCCTTTGGTCAATTGATTTTCGACAGCGCCTCCGCTCCGCACGCGGCCCACTTGATCCTGATTGCCGCATCGGTATGCAGCTTCCTGGTCTCGTTGGTGCGTTTCGAAAATGATCACGCCAAAGCGCTCAGCGTGTTGCGTCGCACCCCGGATCGGGTGATTGCGGATGTAGCGACCCGACTGGGTGGCTGCACCGTCGACACGGCTGACGAGTGCATCATGCAGTGCCTGGAAATGCTCGGCAGAGTAAGCGGCGCGGATCGCTGTGTGATCATGGAGTTTGATCGACGCGGCGATACGTTTTCGCAGACCCACGCCTGGCGCGGTGAAGGCGTGCCGGATTCGCAGCCAACGATGCAGCGCCAGCCTCTGGGCGCCGTTGAAGACACTCTGCGCGGCACCGAAGAATCAGGCTCACTTTATCTGCGGCTGCGGGACCTGCCACAAGATAGCGGTCAGGCGCGTTACATGCGCGCGGTCGGGGCAGCGGCCTGCGCCTATGCGCCGCTGCGCCGATCCGACGGTATCGCGGGCGTGGTCGGGCTCACCTGGCTTACCTCGACGCGACGCTGGACCCGCGACACGTCGGTACTGCTGCAATCGACCGCGCAGGTGCTCGGCAGCACGTTGATGCGTATCGACGCCCAGCGCAATGATCAGTCCTACCGCGAACGTTTGCGCGAACTCACGGCGCAGATGATCTCCCTCGACGACAATATTCGTCGCGAGACGGCCGCGGATTTGCATGACGGCGCCGCGCAGTCGCTCGCCGTCGCACGTCTGCGTCTGGCGCAGATTAGAAGTCATACGGCACCCTCGCCGGAGGCACTGCGTTCTGTGGAGGAGATGATTGTCACGGCGCTGACGGAAATTCGCGGGGTGATTCGCCGCATGATTCCAAGCGAGCTGTATGAACTGGGTTTGGTGCACGCCCTGCGCCAGTTTGTTACCGAATCGAGTCAGCAACTCGATTTTGATTTATCGATCACCGTGGACGGGGAGATAGATCGGCTAAGCGATCACATTGCCAGTCTGGTTTACCGCTCCGCGCGCGAGCTCGTCACCAACGCGATCAAGCACGCGCGCGCCCAAAGTGTGAACATTGATATACGTCAGTCGGTGCACGAACTTCATCTGGTGGTACGCGACGACGGCCGTGGCTTCCAGGCTCGACGCTCCGGGCAGCGCGCAGCCGATGCGACCGGGCTCGGGCTATTCAGCCTGCGCGAACGACTTCGCGCCGTTGGCGGCGATATCAGCATCGCCAGCAGTCGCGACGGCACCGCGGTGGAGATTCGCGTGCCGGTCCATAAGTCACTCCCCGGTCTCAAACAGCCAGAGGCCGTTTAAGTTGTTAAAACGTGTGGGTTTCATAAGAATTTTGTGCCAAACTCTGTGACGTTAAATATGGAACGCCGCCAGCGCGCGGCATGAAGCAGGAAGGATCGATGGCCAGTAGCTCCAAGAGCAATGTTGCCTCTTTTGTCGTAGGAATCGGTGCCTCGGCGGGAGGACTGGAGGCCCTGGAAGAGTTTTTCAAAGCGCTGCCCGCCGATTCCGGCATGGCGTTCGTCGTGGTGCAGCACCTCAATCCGGATTTCAAGAGTCTGATGGACGAATTGCTCGACCGTCATACCGACATGGTGATCCACAAGATTGAGCAGGGCATGATCATCGAGCCCAACAGCATCTATCTTATTCCTGCCAATAAGATGATGACGCTCAACCACGATCGGTTTGAGCTGACCGAGCGCGATGACGCCGAAGGCCTGAATCTGCCGATTGACCGTTTCTTGATTTCGCTTTCGGAGCAACGCGGCGAATCGTCGGTGGGTATTATCCTCTCGGGCACCGGCAGCGACGGTACGCGCGGCGTGCGCGCCATTCACCAGGCCGGCGGGCTGGTGCTGGCGCAGACGGTGGATAGCGCTCGTTTTGACGGCATGCCGCGCAGCGCCATTGCAACGGGCATTGTCGATGCAGTGCTCGTTCCCACCGCGATGCCCCGCGTGCTGATCGACTACGCCGGTCACGGCCGGCCGCTGACCGAGAATGCGGACAACGCACTGGTCGCCAGCGGTATCGGCGTTGAGCCGTTCCGTCGCATTATCGATATGCTCGGCCAGCATTTTGGCGTTGATTTCGGTCTGTACAAACGCGGCACGATTTCGCGCCGCATTGAGCGTCGCATGGCGCTGCACTCCGCCTTGACCATTGACGACTACGTCAAGGTGGTCGAGGAAGTGCCGGATGAAATCACCAGCCTCTATCGCGACCTGCTGATCGGGGTGACCGAGTTTTTCCGCGATGACAACGCATGGGATGAACTCAACAAGTCTGTTATCCCGAAAATCTGTGAGAACGCACACACGCGCGAGGTGCGCTGCTGGGTGGCCGGTACGGCCAGTGGTGAAGAGGCCTACAGCCTCGCCATCCTGTGCCACGAATACCTTACGGCCAACAACATCCCTCTCAATGTGCGCATATTCGCCACCGATCTGCATACCGAGTCCCTGGACTTTGCGGGTCAGGGCATCTATTCGAGCTCGTCACTGGCGCGTATTTCCTCGCGTCGCGTCGGCCAGTACTTTGCCTCGGTGGGGCCGGACCGTTTTCAGGTCAAATCCGAAATCCGCTCCATGGTCGTGTTCGCCAAACAGGATCTGACCAATGACCCTCCATTTACGAACATGGATCTGGTCACCTGCCGCAATGTCATTATCTATTTTGACGTTGAAGCTCAGCTCAATGCGCTGTCGCTGTTTCATTTTTCACTGCGCGTTGGCGGCACGCTTTTCCTCGGCCCTAGCGAGAGCCTCACCGAACTGGCGCATGAGTTTGACGTCATCGATGAAAAGGCTCGCTTGTACTCCAAGCGCCGCGATATTCGCCTGCCGCGTCGGATGATGGCCAGCCGCCTGCGCCCGAAAGTGGAGCGCTCCGAAGGCAGCTCCCCTGACACGCTGCCTGCGCCGCGTCAGGGCGGGAGCCGCGACGTTGCCATGCTGCGCGCCTACGACACGATTCTCGACAAATACGCGCCGACCAGCCTGCTCGTCGACAGCTTTGGTCAGCTTGCACACACGTTCAATCGTGGCTCGGACTATCTGCGTCCGTCCGATGGCGTGGCGACACTCGACATTCTGGATCTGATTCATCCGGATTTGCGCATGGCACTGTCTACCGGTCTGCAACGGGCGCGCCGCGAGCCCTCAAGCGTTCGCTATGGTGGCATTCGGGTGCACGTTGCTGAAGACGATGTACGCATCGTGCGCGTGATGGTCGACACTCTCGACGACCGCACTCCGGCTGACTACTATCTGGTTACGCTGGAAGAGGCACACCGCACCGTGGCCACCGTTGAGAGTGGACAGGAAGTCTCGGACACCTCCGCATCCGCCGAGATTTTGCCGTTCGAATCCGCGCCGTTTGAAAATAGCAGCGCTTACAGCGACCACGTCTCCAACCTCGAGCAGGAACTGCGCTACACCAAAGAGTATCTGCAGGCCACCAACGAGGAGCTGGAAACCAGCAACGAAGAGCTCCAGGCCACCAACGAGGAGTTGATGGCCTCGAACGAAGAGCTGCAGAGCACCAACGAAGAGCTGCAGTCGGTCAACGAAGAGCTCTACTCGGTCAACAAGGAATACGAGCTCAAGATTGACGAGCTCACCGTCATGACCGACGACATGAACAACCTGCTGGTCAGTACCGACATCGGCACCGTATTTCTTGACGACGAGCTGTGCATCCGTCGATTCACGCCAGCGGTGGGTCGTCACTTCAGCCTGATGCACCATGACATCGGTCGACCGATTGCCCACATCAACACCAACTTCAGCTTTCCCGGCCTGCTGCGCGAACTGCGCGATATCCTCAATACAGGCGATCATCGCGAATACGAAGTGCAGGATGAATCGGACAACTGGTTCCTGATGACGCTGCTGCCCTACCGCCTCAAGAGCGGCAAGATCGACGGCGTGGTTCTAAGCTTCGTCGACATCACGAGTGTGCGCCGTACCGCGGCGCAGCTCGCTCGAGCCGGCCAGGAAATGCAGGGCTTTTCCTACGCGGTGTCACACGAGCTTCTTGCGCCGCTGCGCGATATCTCCAACTCCGCACAGCTGCTTGAAGAGGAATGTCTGGACAAAATTGGTGGGACCGGCCGAGACTACCTCAGCACGATTCAGCAGCGCGCGGAGCGCATTCGCGAGATGATTGGCGGTCTGCTCAGATTCTCGCGCGTTATGACCCGTGGCCAGCCGTTTGCCGAAGTCGATTTTTACGATGTGGTCTCGGATGCCCGCGCGGCGGTCAAGGAACTCATTGAGACAACGAACACCACCATTGACACACGCCTTCTGCCCAACGTTTTGCGGGCGGACCGCGACCAGCTCGTCAGTCTGGTGAGTGAAATTCTCACCAACGCCATACGCTTCAACGGCGCCGAAGCGCCGGAAATCTCCCTGAGCGCGGATCTCACCGACGACCAGTGGCGCATCAACTTTGTGGACAATGGCCCCGGTGTGAGTGGCCGCGATCGAGAACGCATTTTCGATATGTTCGCACGCGGCACTGACATCGAGGCGGATATGAAGGGCTTTGGCATCGGGCTTGCCGTGGCCCGGCGCATTGCGGAGCGACATGGCGGCTGGCTGTCGTGCGAGCCGCACAAAAGCGGCGCCAAATTCGTACTTACGATGCCTGTGTCTGCACAGGATGCTGAATAGACGCCTCTGAAGCGAACTTTACGAAGTTATCGGGCGTTAGCGGCCTGGCCAGGTAAAAGCCCTGCATGATATCGACGCCTGCGTCCGCCAGTTCCTGGCACTGCTCGCGCGACTCGACGCCTTCGGCCACCACAGCAATACCAAGGCTCGATGCCATGGACACCATGGCGTCCACGAACACTTTGTTTTCCGGCCGCGTAATCAACCCGGCGACGAACGACCGATCGATCTTGATGCGATCAAACGGGTAGTCACGCAGATAGCGCAGCGAGGAATAACCCGTTCCAAAATCGTCGAGCGCCAGATGAACGCCCTTGTTTGCCAGCTCGCCGAGAACGCGCTCAGCGGTTGGCGGGTGATGCAGCATGCTGGTTTCCGTGACTTCGACTTCGAGCCGACCTGGCGCAATGCCGCTCGACTCCAGCGCCTCTTCCACAAACTCGATCAAATGACTGCCACAGACATCGCGCGGTGACACGTTCACGGCAACGCGCGGCACGTTGAGCCCCTCGTCATCAAATCTACGCAGCATGGTGCACGCCTCCATGATGACCCACTTGCAAATGCGCTCGGAGTATTCGGTAGATTCGGCGATTTCGATAAAGTAGGACGGCGCCACGAGGCCGAGTTTGGGATGATCCCAGCGAATAAGCGACTCGGCACCCACAAGCTTGTGCGTATTCCAGTCCATTTGCGGCTGGTACGCCAGCCAGAACTGCCCCTGATCCAGCGCCGTTTCAAAATCTGCCACGAGCATTCGCCGATTGGACGCGGCGGCCTCCGAGCGTGGAGAGTAAAGTTCGAAATCGCTCTTGGGCTTGAGCTTGGCCTCATACATGGCCGCATCGGCCTGGCGCACGAGCGCGTCAGTATCGTCGGTGGACTTGTCGAAAATGGTGGCACCGAACGACGCGCTGAGCGCGAGCGGACGATCCAGCAGACCATAAATCGGGCGCGAAAACTGATCCTGAAGTTTTTCGACGATCTTGTTCACGTCCGCGACACTGGTGACGTCCTCCAGAATCAGGATGAACTCATCACCGCTGTAGCGACACACGGTGTCGTGCTCGCGCAGATTAAGGCTGAGCCGAGTCGCCGCCTCCACCAGCACGGCATCGCCGACTTCATGTCCGTGCATATCGTTGTATAGCTTGAAACGATCAATATCGATAAACACCAGCGCGCCGAGCCAGCCATTGCGGCGGCAACGCAACACAGCTTGATTCAAACGGTCTTCAAACAAATAGCGGTTGGGCAATCCGGTCAGCGCATCGTGGTGCGCGATATGGGTAAGGTGCTCCTGCGCCTTGCTGAGCGTTTCCTCCACACTTCGATAGCGCGACACGTCGAGCAGGATATTGTTGGAGTAGTCGAACCGATTGTTTTTGAGCACCGGCGAGCTGATCATCGACACGGGTATCTCCGTGCCGTGGGGCATTTGCAGCACCAACTCCACTTCGCCGCGATCGCCACCTGCAACACGCGCCAGATGCGAGACCAGTTTTCGCCGGTCGTCCTGGTGGGTCACCGCAACAAACGGGCGCCCGTAAAGAAACTCTGATGTACGACCGAGAAGCTTGGTCGCCAGATGGTTGGGAAGGAGTATGCGCCCTGTCTCGTCGAGACAGACCATAGGGGCCGGCGCGTCCAGAAACAGCGAACGCTCTTCGCCGTCAAAACCTGCAATGCTGCCTCGTGTCCATTCCGTGTTCAGGATCGCCATATTCCTTGGCTCGCTTATTATGTCGTTCGCTTATTCGTGCATTTATACTAAAGGAAAATTAGTGCAAGTCGGACCGATTTGCGACTGGTTTTCTGAAAACGTGACGCAGGTCACATTTGAATCTTCAGACGTTCTGATCCCGGCCCAGCATTTGACTGATTTCCGGGTGCCAGCCGGGGCTCAGCGGTTTGACCATGGTGCCCACAATCATCGGGTAGTCGGGCATGCGCTCTATGTCACGATCCTGAAACTTGGACGAGAGCATTAACACCACCGGCGGCGTTCGCTCGGCAAACATTTTTTTACATAAGTCGAGAAACTCAAACCCGTCAAGCACGGGCATGTTGACATCAAGCAGAACCACATCGGGCCAGAACTGACCGGTCTCAAGCACGTCGAATGCGTCGCGTCCGTTGATTGCATCGTGGACTTCGATACTCGCGTCGTGCTTGAGAATCTTCCTTTCATGGACGCATCGGTCCATCTCATTGTCATCGACGTTCAAAATTCGCCGTATCTCCGTTGACACGCATATGCTCCTGCAATCGCTCCCGACCGCTCGATTCTACGGCCACTCCCGCGCCATTGCCAAATGGCGCTAACCCCCGCCGCGTATCAACTCAGGGCCGGCCAGGTATCACTCATTCGATACCCTGCCGCGAATGGATCGCGTTCGTCCAGAGTAAGAAATCGCCGATCGGTGATCCACGCGCGCCCGGTCACCGACGGTCGAACGCTGATCATGCCGCTGTTCTTGTCCGCGCTTTCGATCCTGCCGAGAAACGTCGAACCAATGACAGACCGCACCAGCAGTTCGTCGCCCACGCCCATAACACCTCGTGCATGGGCAATCGCCAGACGCGCCGACAGCCCGGTCCCGGTTGGCGACCGGTCAATCTTCCCTGGCCGGATGACCACCGCATTACTGCTTTCCCAGCGGTCTCCAACGCGCTCGGTGGGTCCGGCCATCAAACAAAATGAAATTCCGTTGATGCCGGGATTTTCAGGATGAACAAAACCCAACTGCTCATTTGCAGCCGCCGTGATTCGTATGCCCACTTCGCAGATCTGTCGGGCTTCGTCGGGCTCAAGGGCAAACCCGAGTGCACCGGCATCGACCACGACAAAGGTATCGCCGCCATAGGCGGTGTCCACGCTCAGCGTTCCAAGACCCTCTACCTCCAGCGACGCATCCAGCCGGTCGGCAAATGAGCGTACGTTGGTGGTCGTGATCGACTCTACCTGGCCCTCGCGACAGCGCGCAGAAATTGCCACCAGTCCACCCGGCGCTTCCAGATAGAACTGCGTCCGCGGCTCAGACATCGGCACGATTCCCTCCTTGAGCAACACCGTCGCAACGCACATGGAATTTGAGCCAGACATCGGAGGTGTGTCAGCCGGCTCCATGATGATCCATCCCGTCGCAGCCTTTGGATCGATGGCCGGGACAAGCAGGTTAACGTGGCGAAACACGCCGCCGCGAGGCTCGTTGAGCACAAAGTTACGCAGGCCCTCATCGCGCGCAATCCACTGCGCCTGCTCCCAAATGGTTTTGCCCGGCGGCGCTTCTACGCCGCTGACAATCACATCGCCGACTTCCCCTTCGGCGTGGCAGCCAACAATTTCGATGGTGTTTTCCGGACTCCAGGTCATGCTTACCTCGCATTGGCAAAAAAAACGTCATGACGCATGCGAACGCCCGTCCGCGCAGACAGGCTAGTCAAAACGGCGTACTCTTGCCACATTGACGAACTGCGCGAGACACTCGACATGACTTTTCGACCTGCCCTACCCGTCGTCCTGGCCGCCATACTTGCACTCACCGCCTGCACTACGATTCAGGAGGAGCCTGTTGCACCAGCCGAGGCACTGACAAAGCTGTTTGATGACGAGTGGCGCAGCAGGCTCGAACGCAACCCGCTGGTGGCCACCTATATGGGCGTCGCCGATTTCAATGATCGTCTGCCCGATGATTCTGCGGCGGCTCAGGAAACCAACCTCAAAGCCGACCAGGCTTTTTTGCAACGACTGCGCGAGATTGATCGCGAGGCGCTTGATACAGAAAACCGGATCAACTACGACCTGTTCGAGTTTGTCGTCGGCCACCGTGTCGCGCTGGGCAAGTATCGCCCCTACCGCATCCCGATTCTCTCCGACGCCGGCTTCCACATGCGTGTGCAGCGCCTGCACGAAGCGATGCCGTTTCGCACGGTGGGTGACTATGAAAACTATATTGCCCGCCTGCGCGCCATCGGTCCAAACTTCGAACAGAACATGGCCAACATGCGTAGCGGCCTGGCCGAGGGTTTTACGCAGCCACAGGAGATCCTCGAAGGCATCGTGCCGTCTATTACCGGTTCAATTGTTGATGATCCGGAGCGCAGTCCGTTTTTCGAGCCCTTTGCGAGCTTTCCCGCCAGCGTAACTGCCGCCGATCAGCAACGTCTTGCGGCCGAGGGACGCCGCGCGATTCAGGACGTTGTAGTGCCGGCCTACCAGTCATTTCTGACCTTTTTTGAGTCCGAGTACATTCCCGGGGCTCGAACCACCCTCGGCATCTCGGAGGTGCCGCAAGGCAAAGCTTATTACGAGGACCTGACGCGCTTTTTTACGACGCTTGAGGATGCCACGCCCGATAACATCCATGAGTTGGGTTTGCAGGAAGTCGCTCGCATCCGAGCGCAAATGGAAGCGGTGATTGAAAGTGTCAATTTCGACGGTGACCTCCAGGCCTTCATCGAGTATCTGCGCACCGACTCGCAGTTTTACGTGGACGAGCCCGAGCAGCTTTTGAAGGAGGCGGCGTACATCGCCAAACGCATTGACGGCGTAATGCCCGGTTACTTCCGTACGCTGCCGCGCATGCCTTACGGCGTGCGCAAGGTGCCAGACGACATTGCACCCAACTACACGACGGGCCGCTACTGGAGCGCCACGGTGGGCGGCCGGCTCGGCGGCTTCTATATGGTCAACACCTACGCATTGGACAAGCGCCCGCTGTACACGCTCGCCGCGCTCACACTGCATGAGGGCGTACCCGGTCACCACCATCAAAATTCCTTGCGTCAGGAGATTGGCGACATGCCCATGTTCCGGCGGTCCTTCTATCCTCACGCGTTTGGCGAGGGCTGGGGCCTTTACGCCGAGAAACTGGGCGTGGAGATGGGCATTTATCTGACCCCCTACGATGAGTTCGGGCGCCTGAGCTACGAAATGTGGCGCGCCGTTCGCCTGGTGGTGGACACCGGAATGCATTACAAGGGGTGGACGCGCAAGCAGGCGCAGGACTTTCTCGCAGACAACTCCGCACTGTCGCTGCACAACGTGCGCACCGAGATTGATCGCTACGCCTCGTGGCCCGGTCAGGCGCTGGCCTACAAGATGGGCGAGCTTAAAATACTGGAACTGCGCGCCCGGGCCGAGCAGGCATTAGGGGACAAGTTCGACATTCGCGACTTTCATGACGCCGTCCTTTTGACCGGCGGCGTTCCACTGTCGATGCTCGATGCGGCTATCGATGAGTTCATCGAGGCGCAGCGCAAAACCGAGTGAGCGACACGGCCAGAACTTGACGACTTGCTTCGATCAGGCCAACGCTTTTGACACCCGCGCCTTGAGTACGGGAACCAGTTCGGTCTCGAACCACGGGTTTTTCTTTAGCCAGATGTTGTTGCGTGGGCTAGGGTGCGGCAAAGGAATAACGGCCGCGTCGTAACTCGCCCAATCTCTGACGGTCTCCGTCAGATTGCGCGCGGTTTGTTCCAGATGCCAGTTGTGGGCGTACTGCCCGATCACAACGGTTAGCTCAATATTGTCCAACGCGGCCAGCAGGTCACTGCGCCAGGTTTCGGCGCAGCGCGGCTTCGGCGGCAGATCCCCCGACTTCCCTTTTCCCGGATAGCAAAATCCCATGGGCAATATGGCCACCTGGGTCGCGTCGTAGAACGTCTCACGATCAATACCCAACCATTCACGTAGCCGGCGCCCACTTGGGTCATCAAAGGGAATGCCGGTGGCGTGAACTTTTGCGCCGGGAGCCTGACCTGCAATCAGGACTCTCGCCTGTGGATCGGCTTGCAAGACCGGTCGGACGCCCGCCTCAAGCTCGTCTGCGCACAAGGTACAGGCGCGCACCGATGCGAGAAGCGATTC
>CAZXCL010000027.1:0-15678 GCA_964639265.1 uncultured Gammaproteobacteria bacterium
GGGAGCCATTGTCAAAATGAATTCCTCACCCACCGGCCATGCCCAAGACCGCGCCAACTATAACAACAGCGAAAATAAAAAAACCCCGCCACTGGGGCGGGGTTTCGTAGGAGCCTGTTTAGCTCAGCTCAACATTAAGGTGCAACGCCACTCGGGCCCGGAGGACCGAAGAACGATGCTCGCATGATGCCAAGATCAACAAAGTTGACCGAGCCGTCACCGTTCAGATCAGCATCGGCATCCGCCGTGAAGAACACCGAACGCAGCTGACCCAGATCGATGAAGTTCACCACGTTGTCGTTGTTGAGGTCGGCATCGCAGATGTTGCCGAAGCCGTCACCGTTGGTGTCGCGCTGATCGGCGTTGGGCACCAGCGTGCAGTTGTCGGCAGCGTCAGCCACACCGTCGCCGTCCGAGTCTGCGCCGGTTTCAAACGTCGGCAGCAGACACCATTCGGTCAGCGTGCCTTCGTCGGCTCCCGGGAAGCCGTCAAAGCCGGTAATGGTCCAGGTACCGCCGATGTCTTCGCCGTTGAAGGCCGCCAGCGGCTCATCGGGCTGCAGCTCACCGCCGATCGCAGGCACACCAGCGAGGCAGGTGGTTTCCACCGGCGTCGTCGACGAATCCGTAAAGGTGGCGTCCACGTTGGTACCGTCACAGCCAAACTGCGATGCCGGAACACCCGGGCGATCCATGATGGTCACCTGAGTACCCGTGTCCTCGTGCGTCAGCGTGAAGGTCAAATCACCCACCCAGGTTTGATCAACCTTGAGCTTGACGTCGAGGCTGGCGATCGTGCCGGCTTCCGACAGCACCGTCGAGGCGGTGTTGCCTTCTACAACATTACCGTCCACAAACAGGTTCGGCATGCTGCAGATCTCGGCAATCGTCGTGAACGAGCTCACCGCAGAGGTAGCACCGCTTCCGCACGGATTGCTGGCCGTTACGCGCCAGTAGTAGGTGGTCAGAGGTCCAAGCGAACCACTCAGCGTTGCGCTGGTTGCGCTGGTTGTCGTTGAAAAATCCACCGAACCAAACGCCGGGTCGTCATCCACTTCCACGAGATAGCTGGCGCCCTGCGCCACCGCATCCCAGGTGAAAATTGGATTGGTCGACTCGGCCGGCGAACCGTCGGCCGGGGCACTCAAGCTTGCTGCAGCCGGCACCGCATCACTGACCGTGACTTCGACACCAACGTTACGCGGATCAACCCCTGCTGCAACGCCATTGATGGCGAAGCTGTAGGTGCCCGCCGCCACAGCACCAACGGACACGGAGGCCGTTGACGTGTTGGCTGGCGTCGCCGGCGTCACAGGATTGTCCGAGAAGCCACCGCTAAAGCCTGTCGGGAGACCCGAGAAGCTCAGGCTCACCGGCGAAGTGAAGTCCTGAATCTGACCCACAGCAAGCGTGATGTCGTCCAGATTGCCCGGCGCACAGACCGCCTGCGTCGTCGTGCCGGCGCCCGCGGCGCCCAGCGTGAACGATGGCGATGCGCCGGCATTGATCAGCGTTGCCGCAAAGCCGTCTTTGGCGTTGGGCGGTCCGTCACGGTTGTCGGTCCAGACCGTCACGATCTTCTCACCCACAACGGAGATACCGTTGTAGTCGCCCCACTCCTGACCGTCGGTCAGGTTGGCCGAGGTTGCCGAGCTGACGCGCTCTGGCTCGCTCCAGGTCTGCGCGCCATCGGTGGAGAAGGAGTAGTACAGGTCGGTACCCGTACGGTTCAGCGAGTTGCGCGTGTCATAGAACACGGCGTGCACGGTGCCAAACTCATCCACGGTCATCCACTGGTTGAAACGGTCCACCGAATCGGTGTCGTCGGTCGGATGCGGATTGCTGATGTTCCAGGTGGCCCCCCCGTCGCGGGAGTAAGCCACGTTGACCACCGTGTGGTTGTCAGCCGGATTTCCCGATTCCGGAGCCGTCACATCGGTCCAGGCCGCGTACACGCTGCCATCGAATGTGCCGCCGGTGCGATCAGAGTCCATCGTCACGTAAATCCACGCGTTGCGCGAGTCCATCGCCGGAATCGGCCAATCGAAGCTGCCGTTGGTCGAGGCGATGTCCGATGAGGTGAAGCTGTCACCACCGTCGGTGGACTTGAGCACAGTAATGGCCTGGGCACCAAACGCACCGTAGCCGTAGTAAATGTCACCGTTGCTGGTCGTGGTGATATCACTTCCGATACCCGTGTTCTCACCCGGGAAAGCCGTGATATCAAAACTCGCGCCACCGTCAGTGGAACGCGCAAACTGCATGACGTTACCGTTGTGGTAAGTCAGATAGATGCTGTCCTGAAACGCCGACGCATCTGAGATATCGACGTGCAGCCATTCCTTGTCACTGCCGTTAGGCGTGATGTCGATGCGATCCACCCAGGTTTGGCCAGCGTCAAATGAACGCCAGAAGCTCACCCCGATCGGACCGGACAGTGCAGCCGCGTAGGCCACGCTACCATCACTCGACCAGCCTACAGTGGGATCGCAGCAGGTGTTGGGCAGCGTGCCCTGAATCGTCCAGCTCTGACCGCCGTCGGAGGAAAAATACATCTCCTGACCGCCGTTGTTGTTCGAGCCCGCAATAACTTGATCCGGGTTGGTGTGATTGACTTCTACGGTCAATTCGTTGGCACCGAGCACCTGGTTAAGCTGCAGCTCATTGTCGGCACGAAACGCGGCCAGACGATCCACGCCCCACTTGGGACCGTAGACTTTGCCGTCGCGCTCAAAGCCACCGTACTTCATGCGGAACATCTGCCAGGCAGCTCGTGGATACTGAGCCGCACCGCTTTTCTGCAGATGCGGCCAGGCCTTGCGCAGTTCAACACGGAAGAAGGCCGGAATCTGATTGGTCAGCTGGGCTTCGTCTTTCGACAAATACGCCAGATCAGCCGCCGTAAGTTGATAGTTTCGGTCATCCCATTTACCAAATCTGACCAGACCCGAGTAGTCGACGCTTTGGTCAACACCTCGAGACTGAACAATGTTCGGTTCAGGCATTTGATCTGCTGCAGCGCTCATCGCCGGCAGCATTAGCGACACCGCAATGGCGCTCGCGAGTTTACCCACCGTGCGAGGTCGCACGGACGAATTGGTTGTGTGTTTCATTATCCCTCCCCAGGAATGTAGAAATCGGTTTAACCACGGTCTTCCAAAAAACAAACCCCGCCACAAAGGGCGGGGTCTGCATCAGAACTTGATCAGTTCAAAGTCGGCCTAGGGTGCGACGCCACTCGGGCCCGGAGGACCGAAGAACGTGGCACGCATGATGCCCAGATCGACAAAATTGACCGAACCATCGCCGTTAAGATCGGCATCCGGATCTGCAGTGAAGAACACCGAACGCAGGATGCCCAGGTCGATGAAGTTCACGACGTTGTCATTGTTGAGGTCAGCATCGCAGATGTTGCCGAAGCCGTCGCCATTGGTGTCACGCTGATCCGCGTTGGGCACCAGCGTGCAGTTGTCAGCAGCGTCCGCCACGCCGTCGCCGTCGGCGTCAGCGCCACTGGCGGTAACAGGCAGCAGGCACCACTCGACGAGCGTACCCAGATCCTGACCGGCGTTGTCCGAGATGTTCAACGTCCACGTACCACCGATGTCTTCACCCGCAAAGCCGGCCAGCGGCTCCTGCGGCTGCAACTGGCCACCGAGTGCCGGGTTGGAACCGCACGTGGTTTCAACTGGCGTGGTCGAGTCATCGGTGAACTCAGCGTCGATGTTGTCAGCGCCGCAACCGAAGGTGGATGCCGGCACGCCCGGACGATCCATGACGACAACAGACGTGCCGGTATCTTCATGGGTCAGCGTAACGCGCAGATCACCAACGAAGGTGTGCGTAACGTCAAGTGCAACGTTCAGGCTTTCAATTGCGCCCGAGCTCACGAGGACCGACGCATCGTTGACACCGGCTGCCGAATTATCGGGTATCGCCGAATTCGGCGTACGGCAGATCTCGGCGTTGGTCGTAAACGAACCGCTGGCCGACGCTGCACCATCACCGCAAGGGTTGCTGGCCGTGACGCGCCAGAAGTAGGTCGTCTCAGGATTAAGCGACACGCCAATCGTGGCGCTGGTCGCACTGGTGGTCGCCGAACCGACGATGCTGGCGAAGCCGGCATCTTCAGCCACTTCGAGCAGGTACGTCGATCCTTGAGCCGCCGCCGTCCAGCTGAAGATCGGGCTGGTCGAGGTGATGTCGCCGTTGGCCGGAGCCGTCAGCGCAGCTGCTCCCGGAACCGCATCGCTGACTGCCACGTTGACGCCGATGTTTTTCGGATCAACGCCTGCAGCCGTACCGGTGATGGCAAAGCTGTAGTCTCCAGCAGCCACGCTACCCAGAGACAGCGACGCCGTTGAGGTCGCAGCCGGCGTAGAAGGCACAACGGGGTTAGCTGAGAAGCCGCCGGTGAAGCCTGCTGGCAGACCGGAGTAGTTCAACGTGACCGGCGACGTGAAGCCCTGAATCTGACCCACCGCAACGGTGATGTCGTTCAGGTTGCCCGGGGCACAAACCGCCTGGGTCGTTTCACCGGCGCTGGCCGAACCAAACGTGAACGAAGGCGCTGCGCCTGCGTTAACGAGCGTAGCAGCGTAGCCATCACGAGCATCTGGCGGACCATCGCGGTTG
Source organism: uncultured Gammaproteobacteria bacterium (assembly GCA_964639265.1). GTDB lineage: Bacteria > Pseudomonadota > Gammaproteobacteria > Steroidobacterales > JBCCMA01 > JBCCMA01. The sequence continues at coordinate 4,636 of CAZXCL010000027.1, forward strand.
TCCGTCCAGACCGTCACGATCTTCTCGCCCACAACGGAGATGCCGTTGTAGTCGCCCCATTCCTGACCGCTGGTCAGGTTGGCCGAAGTTGCCGAGCTCACGCGCTCCGGATCGCTCCAGGTGGCGGCGCCGTCGGTGGAGAACGAGTAGTACAGGTCAACACCGGTACGGTTCAGCGAGTTGCGAGTATCGTAGAACACCGCATGCACGGTGCCGAACTCGTCAACCGTCATCCACGGGTTGTAGCGATCAACATCGTCGGAGTCTGCCGTCGGATGCGGGTTGGTGATGGTCCACGTTGCGCCGCCGTCACGTGATGCGGCCACGTTAACGATGGTGTGGTTGTCAACGGGGTTTCCGCTCTCGGGGCCGGTCGTGTCAGCCCATGCCACGTAAACGCTGCCATCGAACGCGCCACCGGAACGATCGGTGTCAGCCGATGCATAGATCCAGGCGTTACGTGACTCCATCGAAGGAACCGGCCAGTCAAACGATGCGTTCGTTGCCGCGATGTCTGACGAGGTGAACGAGTCACCGCCGTCGGTGGACTTGAGCAGCGTGATCTGGCGTGCACTCGTCGCACCGTACACGTAGTAAATGTCACCGTTGCTGGTGGTCGTGATGTCACTACCGATACCGCGGTTTTCGCCGGGGAAGGCCGTGATATCAAACGTCGTACCGCTGTTGGTGGAACGGGCGAACTGCATGATGTTGCCGTTGTGATAGGTGATGTACAGGTTGTCCTGGAACGGCGATGCGTCCGAGATATCAACGTGCAGCCACTCTTTATCACTGCCGTTCGGCGTAATGTCGACGCGGTCAACCCATGTTTCACCTTGGTCGAACGAGCGCCAGAAGCTCACACCGATCGGGCCGGACAGCGCTGCGGCGTAGGCCACCGTGCCGTCGCTGGACCAACCCACGGTCGGGTCGCAGCAGGTGTTGGGCAGCGTGCCCTGCACCGTCCAGCTCACACCACCATCGGCGGAGTAATACATCTCCTGACCGCCGTTGTTGTTCGAGCCGGCGATGATGCGGTTCGGATTGGCGTGGTTAATCTCGACGGTCAGCTCGTTGGCGCCAAGCACCTGGTTGAGCTGCAGTTCGTTGTCTGCGCGGAACGCGGCGAGCTTGTCTTCACCCCATTTTGGACCCCAGGTTTGACCGTCGCGCAGGAAGCCGCCGTATTTCATGCGGAACATCTGCCATGCAGCACGTGGGTACTGGACGGGACCGGACTTCTGCAGATGCGGCCACGCTTTGCGCAGCTCAACGCGGAAGAACGCCGGAATCTGGTTGGTCAGCTGAGCTTCGTCAGCGGACAGATAAGAAAGGTCTTCCTTGGTCAGCGCGTAGTTGCGGTCGTCCCACTTACCAAACTTGGTCAAGCTTGTGTAATCGACCAGCTGGTCGGCACCGCGCGACTGGACAATATTGGGCTCGGGCATTCTGTCGGCAGACGCACTCATCGCCGGCAGAATCAACGCTGCGGCAATGGCGGTCGACAGCTTACCCGCCGTGCGCGGACGCACGGAACGGTTGGTCTTCGATTTCATATTTCCCCCCCTGGGATGCTTCTAGAAACTACTATTGATATTGAAGTTGTGCTTCTGGTTTTAAGTAGCTGGGATTAGGTTCGCGGGTTTTTTCGGCCTGGATTTTTTGTAGCAGCCGCCCGTCAACTTGCGACCGAGTATAGCGCGATAAATCAGATTTGTATCACGTGTAACATAATGGTGCCGCGCGCAAAAACGACTCGCGCTGCAGCAACTTACGCCATACTTTTGAAACTAGAAACGGCCTTCTATCGTCAGCGATGCGGCGCGTCCGGCCCCATCTATTCCGGAACCGTGTTCACGATAGGTTTTGTCGGCAAGGTTGTGCAGTGCGAGCGTTGCTCGTAGCACAGATGAGAACTGATAGCTGCCGCGCAAGCGCAGCAATCCAAATCCTGGCGTGCCGTCGGGATTGATCCGCGGATCGCGAACATCGCGCCCGCTGAGGCGATCCTGACCCGCGGCCACCCGGGCCTGTGCATCGATCCACCACAGGTCCCGCTCGTAGCGCAACGTGAACTGCGCATCCAATGGCGGTATGCGGTCGGCCGGCTCCTCTTCATCGGTCAGCGTGGTTTCACCCCACACGTAGTTGACACCGAAGTTTGCACGCCAGCCTGGAGCAAACCGCCACTCGCCTACGATCTCCGCACCACGCAAAATCACCGAGCTCGCATTCTGGCTCTGCACGATGTCTCGGCCTGCAGCATCGAGAGCGCCGCTTGAGACCGAGATGATCTGATCCTGATAGTCGCTGTACCAGACAAACGCCTCGACACTGGCCACTGCGTTTTCAAAACGAAGACCGCTGTCGAGCGTCCACACGGTTTCGGGCCCCAGATCGGTATTGGCAATATTGAACCGATTGCCCGGGCGAGCGCCAAGCGTTCCCAGGTCAAAAATGTTTGGCGCGCGAAACCCGCGCCCGAGGTTCGCCAGAAGCGTCCATTGATCATCGAGATCGGCACGCAGACCCAGCGAGCCGGTAATGTCTGTATTGCGAATGGTTGCCGGCTCGGTTTCCTCCGTCGCCGCCAGCGCGACCTCGGCCCGGCTGATTCTCGCGCCTGCGGTCAATGCAACCCGCGGGCTGAGCGTCATCGCATCCTGAACGTAGACGTCCAGCGTGTTGAGCTTCGAACCGTCCGGAAATCGCGACTGGATACTTTGCGCTGTGCCGTCGGCGGCCACCGACTGGCGCGCGCTGTGCACCGTATCGCGATACACGTCCACGCCGTAGGTCACCGCGTGACGCTCGCTCGGCACGGCGGCCGCACTGATGGTCAGCCCCCACAGCTCGCTGTCGTTTTGTTCCACACGCAGAGCATCGGCGCCGGTGTCCTGAGTGCGCCGATCGTCGGTCATTTTTTGCATTCCCAGATGCACGCTCAACTCATCGACCCAGCTGGACCAGCCGGTCGAGTGATGCTGGGCGTGCACGAACAGGCGCGAGTTTGGCGCAAACTCGAAAATTTCAGAGGCCGGCTCAGTCTGACCGAAACCTGCGACCAGCTCGTCGTGGCGCGGTGTGGACGGCTGCGTCAGATATTGCACGGACAGCTCGTTGCGCTGCCCCTCACGCGGTTGAAAAGACACGAACGCGCTGGCGGCTTCAGAGCGATACCCAGACGGCGACTGGGCACGGCGATTCGCCGCTCGCACGTCACCATGGTCCTGGTAGCTCAATGCGCCGCCAAATCCCCAGTCACCCGCGCCAGCGGCCAGCGACGAATGCACCACGTTGCCAAGCGTGCGGCTGTCAAAGCGCACCAGCGCCCGACCGTCCACGGCCCAATCACCGCCGCCAAGAAACGGCCGATCCGTAATCACCTGCACGGCACCGCCCATGGCATCAGAGCCGTAGAGCGTTGACAGCGGACCACGCACTACCTCGATGCGCTCGGCAATGAACGGATCAACCAGCGCGAGATACTGATTGGGCGCGTTGCGAAACAACGCGTTGTTCAGACGCATACCGTCAACCAGGTGCAGCACCTCGGATCCTTTCAAACCACGGACGATCGCCGTGCCCTGACCAGGCGTCGTCTGCTGTACGAACACGCCTGACTGTCCGCGCAGAGCGTCGGTCACCACCTGGATTTGCGCGTCGGCAAGCTCAGCTGTGTTGACGACGGTGACCGCTTCGGATACCGGCTGATCTTCACCGCCAATACGCGTCGCGGTGACCTGCACTTCTTCGATCACACGCTCCTGCGCGGCGGCAGTACCGCCACACAGCGCGGCCGCGCCAGCGGCGGCAAGGCGCAGGCACAAGAGAATTCGTGAACGACAAAACACAGTCATAATCGCGAACGGACACCGGGAGGGAGAACGAAAAGGAGCCGGAGTGTAGCAAAGTTCGCGACGAGTAAACCTCACTGCGAACGCCGCTTCAGCCTTATGTTATTTGCGTGCTGTGGCGTTACGGCAACTAGTGAACACGCGACCAGTGGTACACGTTGAGCGTACTGGGCGTGATGTCCAGATTCTCCGCCAGCATCTGCGCAACGTCGTCGTGATCCATCGACGCGCCAACGTCGTCATCAATCTCGACAATGCTGCCGAGCTCACGACCGGTGTTGGTGTTGTGGCTCTGGACAACAAAGCAGGCGTAGTACTTCACGTTCATAACTTCAGTCTATCCCCGGGCTGCGTAGAGGCTTTGTGCGCCGCTGCACACTTTTATTAAGACCGCGTTACTGGTGTAAAGATTCCTGGACGCAGGCACTTTGAAAGTGTCGGCATAATTTACAGTTGCGGAAAAATTGAGCACCAAATCTGCCATAGAGCCCTGATTTTACTGCAACGGCGAAGTTGGCCCGAGACTTGCATCGTCATTGGGTACAATAACAACATGTCCGCGGTTCGCATCGTTTAGTCTTCGATGAGCACCCAAAAAAAATAAAAATCGCCCCGCCCGTCGCGGGGCTTTTCTTTGGGCGACCCTAAATCCCGGGCAATATCAAACCTGCATGTCAGAGATTTGCGCGCAGTGGCGTGACGCGATCATCGTCGTCGCTGATCGCTGGCATGGTACAGGTATCCTCTCCGGCCTCCACGATCATCCGATCGGTCAGTTCGCTCATCGTGTCGCTGAGCGGCTTGGGCTTGCCAACCGCATGCCCCTGCACATAGCTCACGCCAAGTGAGGCCAGTCTGGTCTCGAGCGCCGGGCTCTCGACAAACTCGGCAATCGTCTCCAGACCCATGTCACTGGCGACCTGACAAATGGCGCCAACCATGGACGCCGACACGGGATCATCGACCACCTCTTTGGCAATCGATCCGTCAATCTTCAGGTAGTCGACCGGCAGGGCCTTGAGGTAGGCAAACGAACTCAGGCCGCTGCCGAAGTCGTCGAGCGAAAAGGCGTAGCCATGCTTGCGCAACTCGGCGATGAACTGGCCGGCCTCCTTGATATTGGCAACCGCCGCCGTTTCCGTGACCTCGAAACACAGGTTCTGAGGCCGGATACCAGCGCGCCGTGTTTCGTCAAGAATGAACTGCATGAAGTTCGCATCACTCAATGTCTGGCCTGACAGGTTGATTGCCCAAACCTGCTCGCGCAACAAGCTCTTGGGCAAACTGGACACCAGCATTTTCATCGTATTGCGAATCACCCAGCGATCAATCGCGGGCATGAGGTTGTAGCGCTCGGCCGAGCCCAGGAAGACATCGGGCGACAAAACACCTTTGTGCTCGTCGTTCAGGCGAAGGAGAATTTCGGCATGATGCGCTTCTTGCTCACCAACGCGCTTGATCGGCTGGCAGTACAACTCAAACTTGTCCTCGCGCAGCGCACTGTGCAAATGCCCCAGCCAGTGAATCTGTGCTTTACGACGCACCAGCATGGTGTTGTCAATCTGATAGACCTGAACGCGATCACGACCGAGGTCCTTGGCCGCAGCACAAGCTACCTCCGCCGCGCTCATGACGCTGACCACGCTCTGGGTACCAGCCTCCATTGGCGCAAGTCCGATACTGACACTGACCTGAAAACGGCGGTTGTCCCAGGAAAACTCCACTTCCCGCACGGCGCTTCGAATCGCCTCCGCGACGTCGTCAGCGTCTGTATCCTCGCGCTCGACAAGCAGCACGCCAAATTCACCGCCACCGAGCCTCGCCACAACATCTTCCGGGCCCAGTGCACTGCGAATTGCCGCGGCCACGCGCTTGATCAACGCATCACCCGCGTGATGGCCGCAGGTGTCGTTCACGACATGCAGTCGGTCCACGTTGATGTTGAGAACGGTATGCTCGACCTGCTTGTAACGCACGACGTACAAGCCGGTTTCCAGATGGTACTCAAAACCGTTGCGCGTCATCATCCCGGTCAGGGCATCGTAATTCGCCTGAATAATGCGAGCCGCCTTGTGCGCCATCACCTGCAGCAATTTGCGATCGGAACTGACCAGCGGCTCTGCCGACGATTCGTTGGCCAGGGCCAGTACACCTATGACGTCGTTGTTCTCGTCAAAAATCGGACAGGCCAGAAGCCGGCAGGCGACGCCGGCGAGAAGGTGCTGATGGCGCTTGCCGCCGTTGTGCACAAGCACTTCCTTGCGAAAGGCGACGTGCTCATAGAGATCTGCTCTGACTACTTCGCGCAGGGCGTCAGCGTTTTGCAGCACGCGCGCCGGATTCGAAAAACTGTGCACCGTGTTCTGATCAGCCATGATCAGTGCGGCAAACGCGAAGCCCGTGTACTCGCAGGTGTTACGCACCAGATTGCGTATCGCGTCCTGGCCTTCGTCAAAATACTTCACGCTGTCCTGCGTGTTATATATGAGATTGAGCTCCTCGTAGCGCCGGGTCAGCTCACGTGTCGTGGCGCTGAGCTCATCCAGCATCAGGGCCTCATCGCCCAGCAGGCGCGACACACTGTTCATACCTTCACTAATGCGACTGAACGCCTGCTTGCCCGCGTCCTGGCGGTGGCTTACCAACACCATCAGGCCACCACTAACCGGACCGTCCTCACCCTGCACGCTGGTCAGGTAGGCCGAGCGGTCCTCATCAATCGTGCAACGACGGATGGCCGCGCCGGTTCGCACCCAATCGGGCACCGACTCATTGAGTTTCTTGAGCGCCTGTTCGTAGAGCTCCTTTTCGCCACGCGACAGCGACCACACGCGGCGCCCCCGCGCGTCGCAAATCACGATCGCGAGCGCATCTCCAAGAAGCGCCTTGAGCACGCCCGTGTACTTGTTGAAGTCGATGCGACGCATGGCATTGACGGCGCGTGGACTGACAGAGTCAATACTCATGCAGCGCAGTCCGCAAGATGCTCATCGATGTGACGCCGCAACAGTCCCACGCTGACGGGCTTTTCCATCATGCGGAAATTTGAAAACCACTCAGAAAAATTGCCGTATTCGTCTTCAGCGCTGGAGGTCAGAATGCACGTCAGAAAATCGCGCTCGGGATGTTCGGCCTGCAGGCGGCGGCACAGCTCTTCACCGCCCATGGGCGCCAGATCTGTGTCGACAACCAGCACACTCGGCGCGCGCACCTGAATACGTCGCAGAATCTCGTTGCCATCGGTCATCGCCACGAGACGTCGCCCCGCACCAGCAAGGCCCGCCGTCAGCACGCGCAGCAAGAAGCGCTCCTGCTGCGCGATGAGGATGTCTTTAGTGTTTGCGGACTGGCTCACTACCCCGGCACCCCTTACTGCCGCTGATGCTTATATTGTGGGAAGAGTGTCCCATCCGGCGCAGGCAAGCGCCGTGATGCCAGTCTCAAATGTATCGCGCCTGCTTATGTGAACTCGCTGGCGCTCGCACGCAACGCGTCAGGGCTGTGCGAAGTATTTTTCCAGATAGGTCGCGAAGTCGTCATGATCCGCAGCCTCGATCTCGGTCTGTCGTTCGAGCGATTTTTTGGCGGCTGACTGCAACGACGATGCCCGCGCTGGCGAGAGCGACTCTCGTTGCTCGAAGTAATTCTTGTGCTGCTGCGCCAGCAGCATGCCGTACTGTGCATGCGACGCGCCGTTGCCGCGCATCGCGTCTAGCACACGCGCCGAGGGCAGCAACGCAGGATCGTCGATCCACTTGCGATAGCCCGCGATCGCCTCCTCGTAGGTGCCGGCGCCGTCCTTGTGCACGACGGCCCTGTCGAGCCGCGCCGCAATGATTTCAAGCTGATCAAAGACCTCATGCGACCAAGCGCGCAGACAACGTGGCACGCCGGCATGACGCAACTGCAGCTTCGGCAGTCGGCCCTCGCGCGCGACCGCGTGCTGATTGAACTCGACATCCACCTGCTCTGCCGCCGAGATAACGTCGCAATTATGCAGCGCGCAAAACAGCAGGAAGCACTCCATGAAGCGCACCTGAGTCTGGCTGACGCCTACCGGACTAAACGGATCCACATCGAGCGCTCGAATTTCAACATATTCCACGCCTCGCTCGCGCAAGGCACTGGTTGGCTTCTCGCCGCTGTTAGCCACGCGTTTGGGTCGCACGACGCTGTAGAATTCATTGGCGATCTGCAAAATGTTGCTCGATAGCTGGCGCCACTTGCCGTCGCGCACCGTCCCGATTTCGTTGTACGGGGGGTAGCGGGTATTAATCGCGCGCGTCAGCCCCGCGACGTATTCCTCAAGGCTGTTCAACGAGATATTCAGACTCGCCTGCGCTTTCGAGCTGTAGCCCAGGTCACTCATGCGAAGTGACGTAGCGTTTGGTAGATACAGGGTCTGTGCGTCGAACAGCTGCAGGGAATGATCCTGACCCTCAAGAAACGTCCGACATACCGACGGCGAGGCCCCGAACAAGTACAGCACGAGCCAGGCGTGACGCCGGAAATTGCGCAGCAGACAGAAATAGGCGGCCGATTGCGCCGTTTGCGCGGAGCGGTCGTCACCGCGCAACGCCGCCAGCGCGCGCCAAAAACCCTCGGCCGGAGAATAATTAAAGTGTACACCGGCGATCGTCTGCATCGCTCGACCGTAGCGATAGCCAAGACCGCGGCGATAGACGGTTTTCATTTGGCCCACATTCGAGGTGCCGTAGCGCGCCAGAGGGATCGTATCGTCCTCGCCCACTGTGCACGGCATGCTCAAGGGCCACAACAATTCGTCATTCAAGTGCTGGTAGGTGAAGTTGTGCAGTTCACACAGCGCGTCAAGCAGGCGACCTGGTTGCTGTTCAGCCTCCGTCACAAACTCCATCAATGCTTCGGAGAAATCCGTCGTGATCGACGGGTGCGTCAGTGCAGAGCCCAGAGCGCTCGGATGCGGAGTCAACGCCAGGTCGCCATCCGCCGACACGCGCAGTGTCTCGCGCTCAACGCCGTAGCGACTATCGCGTAAGTCCTGATCGTCAATGGAGGCCAGGAACGACTCAATCTGCGCCGGTTTCATTTGTGGCAAGAGCTTGCCCCGCTTGGAAATATTCGCGAACTATGGCCGATTCCCAAACGCTCGGCAAGGCACGGCGGTTTACCAAAACATGATCCAGTTCTCTGTTCGTGCTCACGGCTTGGGCTACGCTCTGCCCGTCCTCCGGATTCGCTTAAAAAAACCAATATGCGTCAATACTTGTTTCTACTGGCCTGCGCGCCAGCACCGCTAGCCCACGCCGCCGACGGAATTCCCGCCGAGGCCATCACGATCGCCTCACTCGCCGCGGCTGCGCTGTGTCTGGCGCTGGCTGTGAAAAGTCGCTTTGATAAGGAGTCGATTCAAACGCGTCTGGACGACGTCACCGAACGCTTCGCGCAAAGCGAGCTCAACGTCGCCCAGTTGCAGGTGAGCCGGGGCGAGCTGGAGCGCACCATTAAGCAGAAGACCATCGCGATTCGCGAGATTGAAGAGCAGCGCAAACAGACCCACGAAATGCTCTCGACGCTGCGTCAGCAGGTTGAACGCGTCGCGCGGATCGACGGCCACACAGGCATTGCCAACCACCAGCATTTTGTCGAAACCCTGGGCGAAGAGATCAAACGCAGCGTGCGTCAGCGCAAGCCCATTTCACTACTGGTCGGCGAACTGGACTTCTTTGATGACTACACGGACATCAATGGTCAGGAGCGCGGCGACTATGCCCTGCAGGCCGTCGCAAGCAGCATCAGCGATACGTTTCGACGTGCTGGCGATCTGGTCGCACGAGTGGGCGCCGCCCGCTTTGCCGTGGTATTGCCCGAAGCAGACGATCGCACGGGTCAGCGCTTTGCAGAAAAGCTCCGTCGCAGCATCTATGATCTGTGCATCCCGTTTCCGGGATCTGATGCGGCGGACCGAATGACCATGAGTGTCGGCCTGGTCACGATTCCCCCGAAGAGACTGCACGAGCGTGGCGCCGTAATCGAAATGGCCGAGCAGGCTCTGAAGCACGCTCAGTCCAACGGCTTCAACCAGGTTGCGCAGTCCGCCCACGCCGCCTGAAGGCAGCGCAGGCGGACCACCTGACTAAACGCTCTACCGCGAGCGGAAGCGATATCCGGGCGGATAGGCCGCGTAACCGCGATCACTGTGACGGCTGCGATACTGCACGCTCGGCCAGAATCGGTTGTGGCGCGAACCGCAGCGAGCTACGCCCATACGGCACAAGGTCTCACGCCACTCGTATTTGATAAATGTGCGTGCCGCCGCATGGCGCTGCGGTGAAAACCTCACCTGATACGAAGGCGCATAGCGCTCGTCACCAAAACCGGTTCCCGGCGCCGCTTTTTCGGCCGCCGCATCACCGTGCTTGCGCGTCTGCCCCGATCGGCTCTCGCGTCTTTCCCGCGACCCATCGTAGTAGCGATGGGGCGGGGCCTGATATCGATCCTCAAACGCGGCAATCGCGACAACGCCCATGGCGCTAAAGTCTTCGAACGCACCGGCGTAGGAGTCGAGATCCGAGGTGAAGTAAAACTCGTTGATGCGATCACGCCCCGTTCGCCAGCCCTGATAGACGGCTGACTGCCACGGCTCGAGCACGTACATTTTTTCCTTGTGGCGCAGACGCGATTTGCGCCCCGATATGATATTGCGTCCATCAACGGCGATGACCACCCCGACCCGCGAGCCGCTTCGATTGGTCACGCGAATCGCATACGGCGCTCCGGGCCGGGCCTGCAAATAGGCGCGCTGCTCGTTATTTGCATAACGGTCGCCAGTTGAAAACGTGGGGAACGAGCGGCCGTAATCGTCGATGATGTCCACGTCCACGAGGTGGTTGCCGACACCATAGGCCTGCGCAGCTAGTGTGCAGGTGGCGGCCAGAGTGCAAAACAAATGACGTAGTCGCATTGGGTCTCTCCAGAAACGATTCCGGTTACAAAAACGGAATCCTTAGCCATCATCCTGGCGGATCGTGTCTGAATCCGTCCTGAATGCGCACACCACGGCGGTGTGCTCATGACTTTACTAACGCGCGCGCGACGAAAACGGGGTTAGCGGGAGAGAAAAGGTGGCGGCGCGCCGGGGGCCGGGCGCGCCGCCGGCCGGGCGTGAGCCGGTGGGGTTAACGGGTGTGGGGGGGGGGTTTGGGGG
>CAZXCL010000027.1:15688-24782 GCA_964639265.1 uncultured Gammaproteobacteria bacterium
ATTTTAACCCGGGGCCCGCGCCTAACGGGGGGTTCGGGGCTCATAACGGGGGGGGGGGGGGGGGGGCCGGGGCCCGCCGCCGGCAGGACTAGAGCCTGTCGATTTCACGCTTGAGTGCGTGAGATTTGTCGGTAACGATGGTCTCGAGTACGCGGATGCGCTCTTCAAGCGCCGCGATCTTCTCATCAACGCGGTCATCAGTCTGATTGGCACTGTCGCGAGCAAGCTGCTTGTCGCGATACACCATCTTCGCGTAGCTCACCGCCGCTGCAATCGCGACGATGGCTATTACCATTTTAAACGGATCGGCCATTAGGGCTCCTTATGCTCAGGCGGACGGGCGAGGGCGATCATCATCCCGTTCGAGACTCTGAAAGTCACGATCAAGCTTGAAACGCGGCGAGGTGACATATCGCTCCATGCGCTGCAGGTTGTGATCTATCTGACGCAACCGAAAGCGCACATTGGAAAACGTGGCCTTGGGCGAGCGACGCACGCCGCGCCAGAATACTTCTTCCTCCGGCGTATCGAAGGTCTTGCTGGGCATCGGCTTCAAGAGCACGGCGCCACCCACGTACACAAACAGCCCCAGGGGGAAGGTCATCAAAATGGCGATCAGCATCAGAAGTCGCGTCGCACCAACCGAGAAACCGAAATGCGCCGCAATGCCTGAGGCGACGCCGGCGAACACCTTGTTGCGGGTATCGCGGTAGATGGCACGCGGATCGAACTGATTAAATTGGTCGTTCACTCATCCCTCCTAGCGGGTAGAACTCTGGCGCCAGAAACTCCGTTCGTCACGTCCGCAGTAGCACAGCGGGCGGTGGCGCAGCACGAAGCCGGCGATGAAATAGGCGATAACCGTGGGCCAGAACATGAACAAAAGACACAGGACGGTTATGAAGCGCACGCCGTTACGACTAAAGTCGAAATAGTTTGCGAGCCCTGCACACACACCCATCAGGATGCCGTCTTCGCTGTCTTTATAAAGGCCCTTGCCGTGTCGGTGGCCACTCATGTTCTTTTCCTCCAGTCTGCTACTTCGTTATCTAAAATTGTTTCCAGCGCGTTGATTCGGCTTTCCATCTGCTGCGCGCTATCCCACAATTCTTCCAACATCTTTTCATCTTCATTGGACAGGCCTTTCGAGGTCTTCCACTTGGTGACGTAGTGAAGAATGATGATCAGCGGCGCAACAATTACCAGAAATAAAATGCCAAACAGTTCACTCATTGATCGTTAGTCCTTACAGCCAGCGTTAAAAAAGACGGGTTATTCAGCGCTACCGCCGGCCATCTTCTTTTTCAGGCTTGCCAGTTCCTGCTCGATGGACTCTTCCGACTCAAGACTGTCGAACTCGCGACGCAGGTCTTTTTTGGCACCCAGATCGTAGGCCTCGATGCGTCCTTCCATACCTTCCATCTTGCGTTCGAACTGCTCGAAGCGAACGAGCGCGTCGTCAATCTTGTTCTCATGAATCTGCTTGCGCACATTGAGCCTGGACGACGCCGTCTGGTGGCGCATGATCAGCGCTTTCTGGCGGGTCTTGGCGTCAGCCAGCTTCTCTTCGAGACGTGTGATGTCGTCATTGAGCTTGGTCAGGCCGTCTTCAATGTGCTGATACTGCTCTTTCATGGCGTCAACCGCTTCGGTCGCTCGCGCCTTTTCAGCCAGCGCCGCTTTGGCCAGATCATCACGACCTTTGGCGATGGCAAGCTCGGCCTTGTTGTGCCACTCGCGCTCTTCGCCTTCGAGTTGATCGAGTTTGCGGTTCAGATGCTTCTTGTCGGCAATCGAACGCGCCGCGGCGGTACGCACTTCAACCAGCGTGTCCTCCATTTCCTGGATCATCAGCCGGACCAGTTTTTCGGGGTCTTCGGCGCGGTCCAGAATGGCGTTGATGTTCGAATTCACGATATCGGTAAAGCGAGAAAAAATGCCCATACTCAAAGCCTCATAGAAAATTGATGGTCGGGATACTCAAAGCACTAAGCGTGCCAAATTTGCCACCTCGGTCTAACATCCTGAATTTATGGGCGTTTGTCCAAATTGTGCAAAAATCTGTGTCTACAGATTAATGTATTTTTTCCTTATTTATTATTATTTTTTAATATTTAGTATGATATTTTATAATTCATGTCACCCGCCACCGGCAATATTCCCATCATTGGCGAGGCCCCCGAGTTTCTCGCCACACTCGAACAGGTCTCCCGCGCGGCCGCGATCGCCAAACCCGTGCTGGTCATCGGTGAGCGCGGCACCGGCAAGGAACTCATCGCCGCGCGCCTGCACTACCTCTCGCCACGCTGGTCGCAGCCGCTGGTCAAGCTCAACTGCTCCGCCCTGACCGAGTCGCTACTGGAATCCGAGCTCTTCGGTCATGAAGCCGGCGCGTTTACCGGCGCCACCTCGCGTCATATCGGTCGTTTCGAGCGCGCCAATCAGGGCACGCTGATTCTCGACGAACTGGGCACCATCCCGCCGCGCATGCAGGAAAAACTTCTGCGCGTGATTGAGTACGGCGAATTTGAGCGCGTGGGTGGCGACACGACACTCACGGTGGACGTGCGCATTGTTGGCGCCACCAACGAGGACCTTCCAGCCAAGGCCGCGCGCGGAGAGTTTCGCGCCGATCTGCTGGATCGACTGGCGTTCGACGTCGTCAACGTGCCGCCGCTGCGCGCACGCCATCGGGACATCCCGGTTCTGGCCTATCACTTCGCCACGAACGTCACCGCCGAACTTGGCCGCGCGTTCTTTCCAGGTTTCGCCGACCACGTGCTCGATCAGATGCTGGAATACGCCTGGCCCGGCAACGTGCGCGAACTCAAAAATGCCGTGGAGCGTTCGGTCTATCGCATGGAAGACCCGAACGAGGAACTCGACGCACTGATCATCAATCCCTTTTCGAGCGCCTATCCGCTGCCGACAGTGACCGGCGGCAATACGAGCTATGCGGCAAAAGACCGGCCGCTGGCAACACCGGGCAACAAGACCGCCCTGCCCTGCGACCTCAAGGAGGAAGTAGCAAAGCTGGAAATCGACCTGCTACGACGGGCCATGGGGCGCAGCCAGTATCACCAGAAGAATGCGGCGCGCCTCGTCGGACTCAACTACAACCAGTTTCGCAACCTTGCTCGCAAACACGAGCTCGCCGACGACTTCAGCCGGCACCGAACCAGCGCTACGCGGCCGGACTGAGTTTGCCGTCCTTCGCGCGGTAGAACGGCACCCAGACAATACCCACGGCGTGGATGAACGTGTCGGTCGATTTAGGTTTAATGGTCAGCACCTGCAGTTCTTCGTTGCTGACGTCGAATTTGAGTTCCAGCTTATCCACTTCTTCTTGCAGCCGCGCCGCAGTCTCCTCAATGGTCTGTTCGATCTTCGCGATGGTCTCTTTGGCGCGCTGCACGTCCCCCGCCTCCTTGCGTGACGAACCGAAGCCGGAAACAGCACGACGCATCTTGGTCGCGGATGTCGCGCTGAGCTTCTTGCGACCGAGCAATACGCCAAGAATGGCGGTGCCCGCCCCAAGCAGAGAGTCCATCTTTTTCTGGCTCGCCTGTTCCTGCTCTTTTTCCAGCGTCTGATTGGCTTTGCGCAGCCTTTCATCCAGCGTCGCAATTTTCGTAGCGTACTTCTGGCGCAGCGCGGCCACCTTCACATCGCGCTGTTCGGTAGCCGTCATTTGCAGACGCACGCGAAAATCGCCCTCCGTTTCCCGCGCCGTCGATACCAGCTTGAAAACCTTTGAGCGATATAGGTTCAGCACGTTGTCCGTCTTGATCCAGCGTTTGAAGAGCTTCTCAAAACCAGTGAAGCTTTTGGCCCGCGTGCCGTCGGCCGCCAACGGCAGGTAGCCAACCTCATCGAGCGGCTCTGTCTCGAGATCTTCGAGCGTGATGCCAAGCGGCGCACTTTTCGCCCAGTCGACCACGACCGGCGGCGCGCCGAAATCGGCACCGACGATCAGCTGACGTGTCTCATCCACGCTGTAGCGCGCATTCGAAAACGTCAGATCCGCCACACCAAGCGCCCGCGGTTGATAGACCAGCTCGCCGTCCCCCCGCAGACGGGCCGGCACATAAAACTGCTTGACGCCAGGCTCGACGATGGGCGGCCCCAGCGGTTTGCGCCGCCCTTTCGGCATTTTGCTAATGGCCGTCTCGACGCCTGTCACTGGTTTGTTCGCCATCAGCGTTTTGACCTGCGCCCGCGTCAACGGCCCCGGCAGATAAGACATCGCCCAGCGAGTGTTGAAGACCACGTCGCCGTCTTCGTGCACGTTGTGCAGCAGGAAACGACGCTTGCCAAGGCCTGCCAGCACGCGCTCCATGCGGGCTTTGTCGAAACGTGCGCCGTCCGCCGCACCCTCAAGCCCCTCCATGACGCGCAGCTTGTCGCGCTCGGTCTGAAGGCGACCGATAAACCAGGTGCCGGTGTTCGACAGTCCCTTGTAATCCAGATCAACGGGGTTTTGTGTCGACAGCACCAGTCCGAGGCCGAACGCACGGGCCTGCTTGAGCAACGTCAACAACAAGCGTTTCGACGGCGGATTGGCCGTGGGTGGCATGTAACCAAAGATCTCGTCCATGTAGAGCACGGCCCGCAGCGAGCCTGTGCCGGGCTGTGCCCGCATCCAGCTGATGATGTCTGCCAGCAGCATCGTGACAAAAAACATGCGCTGCGCATCGTCAAGATGGGCAATTGACATGATGGATACCCGTGGCTTGCCCGCTGGCGTATACAGCAACCCCGCCGTGCTCAGCGGCTCGCCCTTCATCCACGCGTCAAAGCCGGGGGCGCCGAGCAGGTTGTTGAGTCGCATAGCCAGCGCGAAGCGATCCTTGGCCGGGAAAAACGCGTCGAGATCCATGACCCCGACACGCTCGATCGGGGGAGACTGAATCGCGCCAATCAGGCCGCCAAGGTCGAGTGAACGACTTTCGCGCCACGCATGATCCAGAATATTGGACAGCAGAATATGCTCGCGACTGGTAATCGGATCGGCGTCAATGCCGACGAGATTCAGAATCCCGGTCGCAGTAGCGGACACCTTGTCACGATAGATATCCGGGTCCTCGAGCACGGCCGCTGGCGGCGCATCGAACGAACGCAGCACGCTAACCGGTGCGCCAGCGGAACTGCCGGGCGTGTAGATGGAAAAATCGGCTTTGGACTTAAGCGTCGCGATGCGCTTGCCGTCCTGACCCCATTTTTTCAGGCCATCGCGCCACAGTTTTGCCTGGGACGCGGCGAACTCACGCGTGCTCTGACCCGCCGTCGTCGCCGCCTGACTGTCCACCCAGGGTTCGAATGACGCGCCGTCAAGCTTGGGGAAAGTGAGCAGCAGGTTGCCCATGTCCCCCTTGGGATCGATGGCGATAACCGGCACATTGTCCATCACGGCCTCTTCGATCAGACCGATACCAAGGCCGGTTTTGCCGCTGCCGGTCATACCGATAATCACCGCATGCGTCGTCAGATCCCGTGCGTCGTAAAGCACGGCGTCATCGCGCAGCTTCTGGGTGTCGTCATCGACACGCCGCCCGAGGTAAAAACTGCCCAGTTTTTCGAAATCCTGCATGGTTCCACGTCCGCTTCAGATAGTGACGGTCGCGAGTATACCGATCGATCCGGGCGTGCGTCATAACCCGGCTGCGCTGCACTATGTAAACAATTGGCAAGACTGTGATGGTCGACAAACCGCAGATCCAGAAGCTGGGACTATACTTAGGCGATCGCTCACTTCCTGCTGACATCGGACCTGTTCCATGCCCCTACGTTTTCGTCACGACTCAGTCTCTCGCCTTATTCTTGTTGCTATGGCGCTCGCATCGCTCCTGGCGTGCGCGGACAAGCTCACGCCCGATCAGCGCATCGAGGCCGCCGAGCAGAGCATGGCGAAGTCGCGCTTTCGCGACGCAATTATTGAAATGCGTGGCCTGCTGCGGGCGCGCCCGGACTACGCGCCGGCCCGCATCACACTGGGTCACGCGTTGATGGCCGTTGGCGACATGCAGGCGGCGGAAAAAGAGTTCGTCCGAGCGCAGCAAATGGGCGCAGCGCCGGACGACTACTATGTGGCCCTGGCACGGGCCCTGCAAAGTCGCGACGCGCACCGTCAGGTGCTGGCAGATCTTGATCCGGACGAGATCAAAGACGAAGCCGCTCGCGAGATACTGCGTTCGCTGCACGGTCGCTCGATGCTCGCGCTGGGCTCCGTCGATGCCGCGACAGAAGTTTTCGACCAGCAAACCGCGCAGACCATCAGCGTGGAGGCCAAACGCATTGCGCTGGTGGGCAGAGCCAGTCTTGCCGCGGGCGAGGCACGCTTTGAGGCGGCCGAAGCGTTTCTGAGCGACGCGCTCGAGCTGGCGCCCGGGTCACCCGAGACCATTCTGGCATTGGGACGGGCCTACATCACGCAGCAGAAATTTGCCGACGCCAAAACACTTTTGCTGGCCGCGCGGGATACGGATATGCAGGCCCGTCGTCAGGACTGGTTTTTCATCGAAGGACAGCTCACTGAAGCGCTGCTTGGGCTGGGCGAGATCGACGCGGCGCGGACGTCAGCGGATACGATGTTGTCGCTCGGCAAGACTCATCCAATGGCCGCGTATCTGAAGGGCCGCGTTGAACTCGACAGTGGCAATACGAATGAGGCTATCCAGAATTTTCAGCAGGTACTGTCCGACTACCCTGGCTATTCACCGGCGCTCACGCTGATGGGCGTGGCAATGCTTGAACGCGACGATTTCGATCAGGCAGAAATGCATTTGTCGGAGGCGGTGGCCAGTAATCCGGACAACGTTCAAACACGGCGTCTGCTGGCCGAAACGCGCATGCGTATGGGACGTTCGCGCGCCGCCATCGCCACGCTTGAGGCCGGCATGCGCAACAAGAGCGCGGACTCGGCATTGATTACACTGCTGGGACAAGAATCGATGCGTCTGGGTGAACGCAAGGATGGAATGCGTTATCTCGAACAGGCGCTCGAGGCCAGTCCCGACAATTTGCAGGCGAATCTCGCACTGGCCCAGGCCTTCGTCAGCGAGGGCGACATCGCCCGCGCCGTAAGCGTGCTCGAATCGTTGCCGGCATCCACGATCAGCGATAATCGACGCCAAATCCTGATTCGCATCGCGCAACTTGACCGCACCAACGAACAACGTGCGCAGCAACAAATCGAGTCGCTGCTGACCGACAATCCTGACGATCTGTCGGTCAAGGGTCTCGCCGGCAGCTTTTACGCGGCCATCAACGACACCACTACCGCGCGGCGTTTTTTTGACGAGATTCTGACGCGCTCACCGGGCAACCGAACCGCCATGTTGAGCCTTCTGAACCTCGACGAGCGCAGCGGCAACTTCGAGCGCTCAACGGCGCTTTTCCAGGCCGAGTATGAGCAGCAGCCGGACGACCTGTTGCCCATCCTCGTGCTCGCTCGAATTTATTCTGCGCAGCAGCAGGAAGAACGCGCACTCAACATGGTCCGCGAGGCCCACACCAAACATCCCACTGCACTGTTGCCAAACCTGATCCTTGGCGCGCACGCGCTTGGCGTCGGCGATCTGGATGAGGCCGTACGCTATTCGAAAGTGGCGGTCGACACTTATCCCAAATCGCCCGAGGCGCAGGCTCTGAGCGGATTGATAAAAATGCGTGAAAACCGCATCGACGAGGCTGCCGCCAGCTTTCGGCGTGCCGTGGTGCAAAATCCGAATGAGGCTCAGTACCGCTACTATCTTGGCCAGGCCGATCTGGCCAACGAACGCCTGCGTCAGGCCCGCGTCAGTTTTCGCGATGCGCTCGATCGCGATCAGCAGCACCTCGGTGCACTACGCGCCCTGGCCCTCATGGATGCCGAAGCCGGCAAAACGCCGCAGGCGAATCAGCGGATACGGCAGATTGAAGAAAAGTTTGGCGCGGCCTGGAGCGCGACCGTCGCCATTGCGGACATTCGAGCCGTGCAGGGGCAGGTGGGCGAAGCAATCGACTTGTACGAACGCGCGCAGATTGAGCAGCCGGTCTGGCCGCTTGCGATGGAGCTGTATCGCGTTCGCGCGGCGAACGGCATGGCCAACCCAACCCGTTCGCTCGATGAGTGGCTCAAAAACCACCCTGATGATCAGAATGCTCATCTGAAACTGGCGCAGGCATTTCAGCAAATTGGGCAGACGGAAAAGGCCATCGCCAGCTACGAACACGTGCTGCAGCTTGAGCGCGACCACGTGCTGGCCAACAACAACATTGCATGGCTCTACCTTGAGCGCGATGCCGTGGGCGACAGCGAACGCGCGCTCGTGGCAGCACAGCGTGCCTACGACGGCTCAGCTCAAAATCCGGATGTAGCCGATACGCTGGGCTGGATGCTCTATCGCACGGACCAACTCGACGAGGCCGTCGATATCCTGCGACGTGCCATGCAGTGGACCACCGCTGAGAAGAGCCCGGACCTGGCCTATCACTTCGCCACGACGCTGCACGCGCGGGGCAATTTGCGCAAAGCACGCGACATGCTTGATCAGGCGCTACGCAGTACGGCCCCTTTCGCCAGCCGCGGCGATGCGCAAATCCTCCGCGCCCAGCTCTGATAAACACCCCAAATCTCGCCATGTAGCGTCGAAACGCTTTACAAACGGCCCAAAAACACCGCTGAACTATGTCTAATCGGGAGCTGAATGCGGCGCAAAAGCCTGTATGGGAATAGTTTTCCGTGCATGGCACAGGATTTGCTACAATATAGGGAAATACCCTGAGCAATGCGGCGCCGTGCGGCAGCCACAGAGCACAATAACGAACACGGTCCACCGTGACGACATGAGCCTTACGCTATGAACACACGCATCTCTCTTTTGATCAAATCTCTGGTGCTGATCGGCGCTTTGAGCGCGCAGTCGGCGTTTGCCGTGGTGATTTTTGAAGACAACTTCAATCGCGGTACGCGCAACAACGTTGGCAATGGTTGGTCGGAAATCGAGCGCCACAACAACGATGTGCGCATCAACAACAATGTCCTGAACCTGCGCGACAGGCAAAATGGCATCGACGCGGCTGTGACCCAGACGGGCCTGAGCACCATCGGCCT
>CAZXCL010000027.1:24882-49819 GCA_964639265.1 uncultured Gammaproteobacteria bacterium
AACGAGCGCGCCCTGATCGACAACGTCATGCTGACCGGCCGCGCAGCCGCGGTTGCGGTGTCAGAGCCGGCGACGTTGTTCCTGATGGGCATGGGCATGTTTGGTTTCCTGCGCGCACGACGCGCGCGGGCGGCCGCCTAAGCAGGCGCTGGGGCCAAGCTAGTCGCAAACGCGCGTCACCCGCATCACGTTGGGTGACGAGTCGAGCTTGCGCATCACCTGATCCAGATGCGTGGTGTCGCGCACCTTCACAGTAAAGCTCATTTCCGAATTATCGTCTTCGTTTTCCACGACAGAGACGTGCTCAATATTTGAATCCGAGTCGGAGATGCGTCGCGCCAGCGTGGCCAGCACGCCCACCTCGTTAAGTGTTTCCACTCGCAGTTCTACGGAAAATTCGCGATCGATGCCTGCTTCCCAGTTCACGGCCAGCCATTTGTCCGGCTGCTTGCGAAACTCTGTGAGGTTGCCGCACTCATTGCGATGGATCACCACGCCGCGCCCGGCGCTCAGGTAGCCCATAATCGAATCGCCCGGAATGGGCGAACAGCACTGCGCAAACGAGACGACCATGCCTTCAGTGCCGGCGATTGTCATCGCGGCACTGCCTTGTTGTCCATCGGCTCCGGCCTCGACGTCTTCCTCTGACACCAGCCGCCGTGCCAGCAACGGCGCCATGTGACGACCCAGACCAACCTCGTTGAACAAGTCAGTCATCGTTTCAAGACCCATCGCATCAAGCACCGCCTTGACGCGCTCCTGGGGCAGCGTCTTGATCGTGTAGCCCAGATCTCTGAGCGCGACGTCGAGCAGACGCTGGCCGAGGGAGATGACCTCGCTCTGGCGCATGCTCTTCATGAAATTCTTGATGGCCGCGCGCGCCTTGGCCGTCACGACGAAATTCAACCACACCGGATTGGGCTTGGCGCCGCGCCGGGTGATGATCTCGACGGTCTGGCCGTTGCGCAGCTCCGTGCGCAGCGGCACGCGGCGCCGATCCACGCGGCCCTCCACGCAGTGATCGCCCACCGCCGTGTGGACGGCGTAGGCGAAATCCACCAGTGTGGCGCCGCGCGGCAAGCGCCGTATGTCTCCACGCGGCGTAAACACGTAGACCTTGTCGGGATACAGATCGAGGCGCACGCTCTCAAGAAATTCCTCCGATGAGGTATCGGCCTGCATTTCCACCAGCGAGCCAAGCCATTCGCGCGCGCGCATGTGGGGCGTCACATCGCTGGAATCACCGAGCTTGTAGAGCCAGTGCGCGGCGATGCCGGCTTCGGCCACCTTATCCATATCTTCGGTGCGCAGCTGCACCTCAATCGGCACGCCGCCCGGCCCCACCAGCGTGGTGTGCAGCGACTGATAGCCATTGAGTCGCGGTATCGCGATGTAGTCTTTGAAACGCCCGGGCATGGGTTTATACAGCTGGTGAACAATGCCAAGCGCGCGGTAACAGCTGTCCGGACGATCCACGATAATGCGAAAGCCATAGACGTCGACAATTTCGCTTAAAGGTCGGCCCTTTTTGCGCATTTTCTGATAAATGCTGTACACGTGCTTCTCACGCCCCAGCACTTCCACATCGACACCGGCAGCCGCCAGCGCCTTGCGCAACTTCGAGGCGATCTTGCGCACGATCTGTTTCTGGTTGCCGCGCGCGGCCTTGACGCTTTTCTTGATGACCCGATAACGATTGGGATAGAGCGCCTGATAGCCCAGATCCTCAAGCTCCACGCGAATTTGGGCGATGCCCAGGCGATTGGCGATCGGCGCATAGATCTCCAGTGTCTCGCGCGCGATGCGCCGGCGCGACGGCGGCGACATATGACCAAGCGTGCGCATATTGTGCAGCCGATCAGCAAGCTTGAGCAGAATGACGCGAATATCCTCGGCCATCGCCAGCATCATCTTGCGCAGCGATTCAGCCTTGGCTTCGGCCTTGGACTTGAACTTGATCTGGTCGAGCTTGGTCACGCCCTCCACCAGACGTGTAATCTCCTGCCCGAACTCCGCGGCCATATCGTCCGGCTCAATGCCGGTGTCTTCGATCACATCGTGCAGGATCGCGGCCGCAATACTCTCAAAATCCAGATGCAGATCAGCCAGGATGCTGGCCACGGCGACCGGATGTGAAATGTAGCGCTCGCCGGACTTGCGTGTCTGGCCCTCATGGGCTTTGGCGCCGTACTCATAGGCACGCCGCACCACGTCAATCTGTTCGGGGGGTAGATAGGTTTTTAATTTACCCAACAGGCCACGCAGCCCGTCGAGCTGCCAGGCCTGGCCAAGCGGCAGACGCCCTATAAAGGAGGAGGCGGTGTCCACTTCGCGATGTCAGTCGAAGCCGGACGGGCCGGAAACGAGAATGTGCGGGAGAGCAAGACCGGAAACCTCGCCGGCAATCGCAGGATCAGGTCAGCCTGCGGACGGCGTCGGCGGCGCCATCGTATCCGAGGCGACGACGCCGGGCGCCGCAGCATCATCGTCGATGGCGACTTCCGGCTCAAAGGTCTCATCGGACTCTTCGAGAATTTCCTTGCCAACGAGGCCTTCGGCCACTTCGCGCAGCGCCACGACCGTCGGCTTGTCGTTTTCCCACGGCACCATGGCTTCAGCACCGTTTGCCAGCCGGCGTGCGCGCTTGGCCGAAACCAGCACCAGTTCAAACAGGTTGTCGATGTTGCCGAGGCAGTCTTCTACCGTAATGCGAGCCATGGGATCTCCGTAGTATCGTCGCGAGCTGCTGGCCCAAAACCAGCGCCAGACCTTTAATTCTAACGCCAAACTGCGTCTCGATGCACTACCCCGCACCCACTATTTTTTGCGCGGCGTCGCGAATCTCGGATCGGGCCACGCGATAGTTGTCACCGCGCCCGTCCACGACCGCCGCCAGCGCCGCCGCCGCCTCGTCGAAGTCGTCATTGATAATCACGAAGTCAAATTCGTGCCAGTGGGTCATATCCGCGACCGATTCACCGAGTCGGTGCGCGATGACCTCCTCCGAATCGGTCTGCCGATTGCGCAATCGTCGCTCCAGCTCCTCGCGTGAGGGCGGCAAAACAAAGATCGTCTGGCAGCTCGCGGAGGCCTCACGCACCTGTCTGGCGCCCTGCCAGTCGATCTCGAGCACCACATGATGACCGGCGTCACGCAGCGCGCGAACCTGAGCCTTGCCGGTGCCGTAATAGTTGGTGAACACCTCCGCGTGCTCGAGCATCTCACCCTTATCGCGCAGACGTTCAAATTCCTGTTTAGCAACGAAAAAATAGTCCGTCCCTTCAATCTCATTGTCGCGTCGCGGACGCGTCGTGTAGGACACCGACATACGCACCCGCGGGTCGTCCTTAAGAAGCTGCTTCACAAGGCTGGTCTTGCCCGCCCCCGACGGTGCCGAGACCACAAAAAGGCTACCGTCCATCAACTCGCCCCGCCACCAGCGTAACCATCGCTTGATCATTCGACATTCTGAACCTGTTCCCGCATCTGCTCGATCAGCACTTTGAGCTCGACCGAGGCCTTTGTACACGCCGTATCCTGAGATTTGGAAGCCAGCGTATTGGCCTCACGATTAAATTCCTGCATCAGGAAATCCAGCCGCCGCCCGATTGGCTCGTCCAGATCGAGCACGTCCAGGCCCTCGGCCACATGGCTGTCGAGGCGGTCCAGTTCTTCGGCCACATCCGCCTTTTGCGCCAGTACGACAACTTCCTGCTCCAGCCTGCCCTCGTCCACCTCAACGCCGAGCGCACTGACCCGCTGGCGCATCTTGTCCAATAGCATAGTGCGCATATCTTCAAGATGACCACGTACAAATACGACCTGCTCGGTGATGCCGTTGAGTCGCTCGCGCAGCATCTCACCGAGCCTGCCGCCCTCGCGTTCGCGGTGGCTCACCAGGTCGGCCAGCGCCTTGTCGAACAGCGCCATCGCGGCCTCGTGGAGCGGCGCCGGGTCCTGCGCTACTTCGCTCATGACGCCGGGCCAGCGCATGATATCGATGGCCGACAACGGCTCGAGATTGACCGGCCAGTCCTCGTCGATGCTTTGCGCCGCCTTGCCGAGCGCACCAAGCAGTTCCTGATTGACCTCGAAGCCGGCCACGCCGCCCTCCTGCTTGTGAAACTTGAGTCCCACATCGACCTTGCCACGACTGATGCTGGCGGCCACACGCTCGCGAATGGCCGCCTCCAGCACGCGACATTCCTCGGGCAGGCGGACGCTAATCTCAAGATAGCGGTGGTTCACTGATCGGACCTCAAAGGTCAGACCGCCCAGCTCGGCCTGAGTTTCGGCCCGGGCAAACCCGGTCATGCTCTTGATCATGGTCACAAACTCCCGTGTACGACGCCGCTTTGGCGCGTGGCTTTTTAGCACCCAAGTTGGCAGAATGCGTGAACGCGGGCGTCGGAACACACGCATGTTAATGAGTTTTGCTCTTCATTCCACCATTGGAAGCGCAGCGTCGCTTCGACAACGCCGCGCCCATTGTTCCTGACCCGATTGCGGCCGCGCCCCCCCATGATTGTCGAAACTGCCTCCAACAGCCTGATTGGCGACCGAGAAGAAAATCAGGATCGCCTGACGCTCCTGCGTCGCGGCGATACGCTGATGGTGGCGGTGATTGACGGCATGGGTGGTCATGAGGCCGGCGCAGAGGCTGCCCAAACGGCCATCGACACGCTCCATCGTCACTTTGCCAGCGCCGAGCTGCCGTGCGCCGATCCCGCCGGGTTTCTTGAGAAGCTCGTTCAGGCGGCGCACCGCGACGTGGTGGAACTCGGCGGTGCGCGCGATGTGGGCGCCAAACCCCGTGCCACCTGCGTGCTGGCTCTGATCCAGGACGACACGGCCGTCTGGGCCCACATCGGCGACAGCCGCGTCTATCTTCTGCGCGACAAGGCCGTGCACACGCGCACACGCGATCACAGCCACGTCGAGATCCTTCTGCAGGAAGGCCTGATTTCCGAAGAAGAATACCGCCTGCATCCACTGCGCAACTATGTGGAGTACTGCCTCGGCGGCGAACCGGGCGATGCCATGGTCACCGTCTCGGACGTACACACCCTCGAGCCTGGCGACTTTGTTCTGCTGTGCAGCGACGGGCTGTGGAGTGGCGTCGAAGACATGGAAATCGCTTATCTGTTCGGCCGCGAAGAAACCCCCGACGCGCTGCAGGAAACACTGGATCGTCTGCTCAAGCACGCCGTCGCCATGTGCGAGCCGCAGGCCGACAACACCACCGCCGCTGTTGTGCTGTGGCGGGGTCAACAATCCGATCAATAGAGGAATACCCCATGCGTCCAAGCGGACGGGCTACAGACCAGATGCGCGAGGTCACGTTCACGCGCCACTACACACGCCACGCCGAAGGCTCCGTGCTCGCCGAATTCGGGCACACCAAAGTCCTGTGCACGGCCAGCATCGAGGAGCGCGTCCCCAACTGGCTGCGCGGCAAGAATCGTGGCTGGATCACCGCCGAGTACGGCATGCTGCCGCGCGCGACGCACACTCGGGGCTCGCGTGAAGCCGCCCGCGGTGCGCAGAGCGGCCGCACGCAGGAAATCCAGCGACTCATCGGGCGTTCGCTGCGTGCCGTCGCCGATCTCGAAGCACTCGGCCAGCGCATCATCACGCTGGACTGCGACGTGCTGCAGGCCGACGGCGGCACGCGTACCGCTTCGATCAGCGGCGCCTACGTCGCACTTGTTGACGCCATCGCGACCCTGCAGCGTGACGGCTGGGTCGAAAAACCGGTTTTGCACGGGCAGGTGCTCGCGATCTCTGTGGGCATCTACCGCGGACGGCCGGTCCTCGATCTGGACTACGACGAAGACAGTCAGGCTGAAACCGACATGAACGTGGTCATGAATGAGGCCGGCAGCCTCATCGAAGTGCAGGGCACGGCCGAGGGCCATGCGTTCAGCCGCGACGAGCTCAATCAGCTGCTTGATCTTGCGCACAAAGGCTGCACCGAGATCGCCGCCGCGCAGAAGGTCGCGCTTGATGGCTGAATCGCGCCTGATCGTTGCGACCGGCAACCCCGGCAAGCAGCGTGAAATCGCTGAGATCCTTGACGCGCCCGACATTCAGATGGTCACCGATGAACGCCTCGACATGGGCAGCGTCGAGGAGACCGGCGCGACGTTTGTCGAAAACGCCCTGCTCAAGGCGCGCTACGCGACCGGCGTCGCAGGCGTGGCGGCACTCGCCGATGACTCGGGTATCGAAGTCGATGCACTGCGCGGCGCACCGGGCATCTACTCGGCGCGCTACGCCGGCGCAGACGCCAGCGACGCTGATAACGTCGACAAGCTGCTGGCGGCGCTGGCCGACGTAGAAACATCAAAGCGCACGGCGCGCTTTCGCTGCGTGATCGTCGTACTGCGCCACGCCGCCGATCCGTCGCCATTGATTTGCGAGGGCAGTTGGGAGGGTCGCGTGGCATTTGAACGCCGCGGCGGCAACGGCTTCGGTTACGACCCGATTTTTGTGCCAGACGGACACGATAAGCACGCCGCGGAGCTACCGCGCGAGTTGAAGAACACGTTGAGCCACCGCGGCCAGGCGCTCGCGCAACTGGTCACACGTCTGCCTTCTTTTATTGCCGGATGACCACCGGGTTTGGTGTCTACGTGCACTTGCCCTGGTGCGTACAAAAATGTCCCTACTGTGATTTCAACAGCCACGGCCTGAGAAACGACGCCCTGCCCGAGGACGCCTACGTCGACGCGCTTGAGCGCGATATCGCGCTTGAAGCCAGACACATCGAACAGCACGGTAACAAGCGCGCTGCGTCCAGCGTTTTCTTTGGTGGCGGAACGCCGAGCCTGTTCAGCGCCCAGGCCATCGGCCGGATTCTGGATCGCATCAATACCGAAATTGGCCTGAGTGCAGACGCCGAAGTCACGCTCGAGGCCAATCCCGGTGCTGTGGAGCACGGCTCATTCACCGAGCTGCGCGCCGCAGGCGTGAACAGGCTGTCGCTGGGCGCACAGAGCTTCGACGATCATGCGCTGGCAACACTTGGGCGCGTGCATCGGGCACAGGAAACGGTCGCAGCCGTTCAGGCGCTGCGCGCCGCCGGCTTCGACAACTTCAATCTTGATCTGATGTATGCGCTACCTGACCAGACTCTTGAGCAGGCGCAAAGCGACCTCGAGCAAGCGCTTGATCTTGAGCCCAGCCATCTCTCGCACTACCAGCTGACGCTCGAGCCCAACACGCTGTTTTATCAAAAACCACCCTCGCTGCCCGACGACGACAGCGCCTGGGAAATGCATCAATCCAGCCTCGCGCGGCTTGCTGAGCGAGGCTTCGACCAGTACGAAGTGTCGGCCTATGCCCGGGATGGTCTGAGCTCGCGGCACAACACCACCTATTGGCGGTTCGGAGACTATGTGGGCGTCGGCGCGGGGGCTCACGGCAAGCTCACGCATCGGGAGGGTCACGTTGAGCGAAGCCAGCGCACCCGACATCCCGCAGCCTATATGGCGACTGACTTCGACGATGCTGATGCGCGCGGCGCACGTCGCGTATCTGAGCACGACCTGTGCTTCGAATACCCACTGAATGTGCTGCGCCTGAAGAACGAACCGCTGCGGGTGACGGAATTTGAGCGTCTGACCGGTGTGCCCGCCACAGCGCTGCAACCTTCGCTTGATGAAGCAATCGGGCGCGGGCTATTGCATAAAAGTCGGGAGGGACGTTATGACAAAACAGAACTGGGATGGCGCTTTTTGAACGATTTGCAAGCACAATTTCTGGTGCCAGAACAATAAATCAATAACTTACGGACCGGCCAACCAGAATCAGACTCTGTTTATGCACAACGAGCGGCTTTCGTAGCCTCAGGGCACCAACTAAGACTAACTTGTTCGCATTGAGCGATAATTAGTCTCTCTAAACATTTGTATAATATAGCATTATCAGAAAATGTTGCTAATTTAGCCAATTTAACACTCGAAGCAGCATTTAAGCCTGAAATGCTGCTGCAACACGAGTCTTCCACATAGTTATCCACAGAAAATGTGTATAAACCCGAAAACTGTGGAAATACACATAGATAGTGCGATTCGTTGAGACAGTTGTAACAAAAGTGTGACCAAGATCACACTTTTTGGCGGCACGGCGAAGCGGTTGTTTCGCCCAGCACGATCCGCTATGCTGCGCGCCCCTCCAGCTGCGGGCGGCACTTCGCTGGTCCGCAAAGCAGAGGGACGAAGCACAGGAGACGAGACCGTCATGAAAGCCGAAGTTCATCCCGAATACAATGAAATCACCGTGACCTGCAGTTGCGGCGAAACGTTCAAAACCCGCTCGACGCTGAGCAAGGATTTGACCATCGAAGTCTGCTCGAAGTGTCATCCGTTTTACACGGGTCAGCAGAAGATTCTCGACAGCGGCGGTCGCGTCGACAAATTCCGCAAGAAATACGGCGGTTAATTCGAGCGCATTATATCTGGGCGCTCTGGGCATCCTCGTCCAGAGCGCTCAGTGCGTTTGCGCTCAGCCGTTTCATCGGTCGTCCCGTCACGGGACTCAACGGCGCCTGGCGCTGACCGTCGATCGGAAACACCGTCGCATCGACCGTAACCCCATCCACATCAAATCGATACGCCGGATAAATCTCTTCGTGCGTAGCGGTAAAACGCACGCGCGTCTCGGCCACGACCACATCGGGCGCCGCCTCCAGCAACGCCATCGCCACCATCTCGGCCGGTTCACTGAAAAGATGCAACTCTACATCGCTGTTGGCGCCCAGCGCACCGCTGACCACGGCGCCCACCGCGCGCGGCGAAAACTCTGACAGCGCCTGCATGACGCCCACCGCACAGTCGCGCATCCGCGCCAGACGCTGCACGTGCTCGTCGCCGCCAAACAAACGCACGGCTGTCTTGAGCGCTTCCTCGATATCCCGATTGTTGGGCAGTGCGCCCTTGTCCACCACGCCCAGCGCCGCAGCCGCCTTGGTCTTGGCCAGGTAGTAGTCATTGATGCCGTGATCGGCGATCAGTCGCGCCGCTTCCTGTGCAACGCGCAGGCGCATCTCGCGCCCCGTCGAATGTCGTTTGGGCATAGTCTCGCGTTTATTGCGGTGGCTAGAAAATGTCGCCCTGATCGTACTGGGCTTCTTCATCCTGACCGCCAAACTCCAGCTCAAACGCGGCGCGTGTCGGCACATTGTCCTGGCGGAAGGTTTCGAAGATTGCGTCACTGGCACCGGCCGAGGCCAGCAGCCCGCTCTCACGCGAGATACGCACGGTCACCAGTCCCTCGGGCTCCTGCGGCAGCCGCTGATCAACGCCATCGAGTGCGGCACGCATAAACGCAATCCAGCCCGGCAGCGCGGTCGATGCACCCGCCTCGCCCCGTCCCAGCGAGCGCTCCTTGTCAAAACCGACCCAGGTCACGGCGACCAGTGACTGGTTGAAGCCGGAAAACCATGCATCTCGCTGATCGTTGGTTGTGCCGGTCTTGCCCGCCAGATCGCCACGGCCCAGCTGGTTGGCCTTGGCGCCCGTACCGCGCGTTACAACATCGTGCATCATGTCCGTCATCAGATAGGCGTTTTGGGGCGAGATGACGCGCGGCGCACTGTTGTTCAACGCCACGTTGGCCTTTCTCTGGCACGGGTCGAGCTCCTCTTCGAGCAACGCATCAAGCGCCACACAGTCGTGGCAGACCATGACCGGATCGGCCGCGTAGACCAGATTGCCGTCGGCATCTTCAATCCGATCGATGAAATAGGGCTCGACGTCGTAACCGCCATTGGCAAACACCGTGTAGGCGTTGGCCAACTCCAGCGGCGTGACAGCGGCACTACCGAGCGCGAGCGACAGATCGCGCGGCAGTTCATCGGCGTTGAAGCCGAAGTTCGCCAGGTGCTCGACCGTCGGGACGATACCCACCTCATTAAGAAGGCGGATAGACACAAGGTTGCGTGAACGCACCAGCGCCTCGCGCAGCCGCGTTGGACCGCCGAACACGCCGCCGTAGTTCTTGGGACGCCAGGTATCATCAAGCGCGTCGTCCGCAAACACGATCGGCGCGTCGTTGATCACCGTGGCCGGCGTCAGCCCATTTTCAAGCGCCGCGGAATACACAAAAGGCTTGAACGCCGACCCGGGTTGGCGCCGCGCCTGTACCGCGCGATTAAACTTGTTCTGAAAGAAATCGTAGCCGCCGGTCAGTGCCGAAATAGCGCCATCGATGGGATCGAGCGCAACCATGGCGCCCTGCACAGCCGGTGTTTGCGCGAGCGTGTACCGCGAGGGGTCCTCGTCGTCCGGCTGCACGTAGACCAGATCGCCGGCCTCCAGCACATCGCCCGGCACCTCGATTTCATCACCGATGGTGTCGTCATTAATGTAGCGGCGCGCCCAGGCCAGATCTTCGGTCGTCAGCGCGACCGATTCACCGCTGGCCAGCACCAGACTTGCGGCGTTCTCGTCCACGGCAACCACCTGAGCCGGCGTCAGCCCGGCCACGCGCGGCACATCGTCGAGCGCCACATCGGCGTCCTCCTGTGGCAGATCGGCCACATTACCGATGACCCCGCGATAGCCATGGCGTCGATCGTAGGCATGCAGATTAACGCGCAATGCGTCGACCGCGCTGCGCTGCAGATCGCTGTCGAGCGTGGTGACGACTCGATAACCTTCGTTGATGGCTTCGCGACCCAGCCGCTTCTCAATGTCCGCGCGCACCATTTCCGCCACGTACGGGGCTTTGACACTCACATCTGTGGCGTGCAGGGTCGCCACCATGGGCTCGGCCAACGCGGCGTCGCGCTGCGCCTGATCGATGTAACCGAGCTCGAACATACGTCGCAGCACGTAGGCACGACGCTCTTTGGCACGCTCGGCGTTGCGCACCGGATTATCGCGGGACGGGCTTTGCGGCAGGCCCGCCAGTGTGGCCATTTCGCCCAACGTCAGTTCGTCGAGTGACTTGCCGAAGTAGACTTCGGCCGCGGCGGCCACGCCGTAGGCGCGCTGTCCAAGGAAAATCTTGTTCAGATAGAGCGCCAGGATTTGCTGCTTGCTCGCTTCGCGCTCCATTTTCAGCGACAGAAAAATCTCCTGCAGCTTGCGTTTGTAGGTCTTGTCGGGGATCAGAAACAGATTTCGCGCAAGTTGCATCGTAATCGTACTGCCCCCCTGCGAGCGCTGACCGCCACTACTGATGAGCTTCATGACCGCCCGGATGATGCCCTGATAGTCGACGCCGGGGTGCTCGAAGAAGCGGTCGTCTTCGGCGGAGGTAAACGCATTGACGACCTGATCCGGCAAATCATCAAACGACACAGGGATACGTCGTTTATCGCCAAATTCGGCCATCAAGCGGCCATCGCGCGTGAAAATCCGCAAAGGCACCTGCATTTTCACGTCGCTGTAGCCCGCCACATCGGGCAGGGTCGGCGCCAGATACATGTACGCAATCAGCGTGACGAGGACGCCGGCGAACACTCCGGCGGCACAAATGGACGCCAGAAGGGCAGTAATTTTGGCAAAAATTCGCATGGTCATTGGCGGCAGTTTTCGGTCAGGTTTTGTAACCCGGAATTATATGACTCCGTTAGTGTGAAAAAAATCACATTCGTCATTTACAGGGGTTGCTATAAATATGGGGTAAGCGTCATCCCTTATGTCATGTTGATGCGTTTCACGGTTCCACAACGCGCAACCCCGAACCACGGTTGCGGGCGATGGGGAATGAGCGATGCGTCACATTACATTTCAAAAATTTATTGTTATATAGTTGACTGTCAGGGGTTAGAAGATACACTCTCTTCCCCCCGCAAGTCTCGGACTCAAAAAGGAAAAAATGTGGTTTTCTCCCCAACGCAGAAACCGTTACTGGGGCTTGACATAACCACGTCATCGGTAAAGCTGATCGAATTATCCAAAAGCGGTAGTAACTATCGCGTGGAGTCTTTCGCAGCCGAGCCGACGCCGGTCAATGCCATCAACGAAAAAGCCATCGTGGACGTCGAAGCGGTGGGTGAAGCCGTACGACGCGCGGTCAAACGTGCCGGTGCGCGCAGTCGCTTTGCGGCGGTCGCCATCAGTGGCGACGCAGCCATTACCAAAGTCATTCAGATGCCCATCTCCCTGAAGGAGGCGGAGCTCGAAGGTCAGGTTGAACTTCAGGCCGACCAGTACATTCCGTTTCCGATGGAAGAAGTCAGCTTCGATTTTGAAGTGATTGGCGCCGCCGAAAAAGATCCGGAGATGCTCGACGTGTTGCTGGTCGCAACGCGAACTGAAAACGTCGAACAACGTCAGGCAGCGGTTGAAGCGGCTGGCCTGAACGTTCGCGTTGTGGATGTCGAACCTTTTGCACTTGAGAACGCCTGCATGCTGCTGCGTCATCAGATGCCCGACGAAGGCGTCGACCATTCGGTTGCGGTGGTCGACTTCGGCGCCAGCAGCACAACATTCAGTGTGCTGCGCGATCTCAAAGTTATTTACACGCGCGATTTTGCATTTGGTGGGCAGCAGCTCACCGAAGAAATTATGCGCACCTATGGCCTCAGTCTTGAAGAGGCCGGTCGCGCCAAGAAAGAAGGCGGACTACCAAGCAATTATCAGCCTGAAGTTCTTGATGCGTTTATCGACGACATGACACAACAGGTCAGCCGTTCGCTGCAGTTTTTCCTCGCCTCGGGCGGCGGTCGCGAACAACCCGAACAGATTATTGTGTGCGGCGGTTGCGCCAACATCCCAGGCGTTGCCGATCTGATTGCATCGCGCGTGGGCATTCCCACCGTGACCGGCGATCCTCTTGGCAAAATGAAAGTGTCGTCCAAAGCCAAAGCGCAAGGTGTGCACAAGGATGCCACCGCGCTGCTCACTGCCTGTGGACTGGCGCTGCGGAGTTTTGACTAATGCCTCGCGTTAACCTACTACCCTGGCGCGAAGAGCTCAGGAAACAACGTCAGCAATCATTTCTGCTCGCCACGCTTGGCGCCGTTTTGCTCGGCGGCATTCTGATTTTGGGCACCCACACCTACTTCAAGGGTCAGATTGCCAATCAGCAAGCACGCAACAAATACCTCGAGGACGAGATCGCCGTTCTTGATCGTCAGATCGAGGAGATCAGAACACTCGAATCGGTCAAAGAGCGCACGCTTGCACGAATGGACGTTATTGAAACGCTCCAGCGTTCGCGACCTGAAGTTGTGTATTTGTTTGATGAGCTGGTCCAGACCGTTCCGGAAGGTGTGCATCTTGAGTCGGTCAAGCAGACCGGTACGCGTATCACCATCAGCGGCATTGCCCAGTCAAGCACACGCGTGTCCGCGTTCATGCGCAACATCGACAAGTCGGACTGGCTGACCGATCCGGGACTGGACGTGGTTCAGACTTCCGGACGCGACGGTTCGGACCGCGCAAGTTCGTTCACGATCTTCGCAACGCAAACGCGACCTCAGGCCGAAAATGCGGAGGAGGAAGAAGGATGAACTTTCTAGAAGAGCTGCAAAGTCTCGACATCAACGACATCGGTCGCTGGCCGCTCATCTTCCGCGTGCTGTTTATTAGCCTGGCGTTTCTGCTGGTTGTCGGCTTCGGCTATTGGAAGTTCATCCATAACGGCGTTCTTCCCAAGCTCGATACCGCGGTTAAGGTTGAAGAAACCAAGAAAACCGAATTCAAGAACAAGCAGCGCAAGGCCGCCAATCTCGAAGCCTACAAAGCGCAGCTTGATGAAATGAACGCCAACTTCGGCACCATGCTGCGTCAGCTTCCGGGCCAGACCGAGATTCCGAGCCTGTTGGTCGACATCTCGCAAACCGGCCTCGCGAGCGGCCTGGAAGAAGAGCTCTTTCAGCCCACCAACGAGCAGCCCAAAGAGTTCTACGCCGAGAAGCCGATCTCTATCCGGCTCAAGGGCACCTACCACGAGCTCGGCCAGTTTGTCAGCGGCATCGCTGCGCTGCCGCGCATCGTGACGCTGCACGACATTGACATTACGCCGGTTTCAAAAGACCCCGGCTCGGATCTCACGCTGAATGTGACGGCCAAGACCTATCGCTATCTGGAGGAAGACGAAGAGGTGGCAGACGAATGAACCCCTTGAACACTCCTCTGCGCCTTGCCGCACTGCTCGCCGTGGCGTTGAGCCTGGTCGCGTGCTCGGGCGACATGACCGATCTCGAACAGTGGGTTGCCACCGAAAAAGCCCGCCCCGGCGGTCGCATCGACGAACTTCCGACTGTTGAACCGTACGCCTCGTACACCTATTCGTCGGTCAACGAGCGCTCGCCGTTTGTACCGGAGCAACGTGTACGTCAGGCGGCCAGCAGCTCGGGACCAAAGCCTGACTCGAACCGTAACCCGGAGTTTCTCGAGTCATTCCCGCTCGACACCCTGCGCATGGTGGGTTCGCTGCAAAACGGCGGCAACACCTATGCGCTGGTTCAGGCCAGCGATGGTCTGATTCACCGCGTACAGCCCGGCAACTACGTGGGTGAAAACGACGGTCGCATCACCGCGATCACCGATTCTGAAATTCTTATCACCGAAATTGTGCCTGACGGACTTGGCGGCTATCTCGAACGCCCCGCAGCCATCAAGATCAACGACTGACGCCTCTTTCTGGAGTATCGATCATGACGCCGAACACAACGTCACACGTCCGCGCGCAAGCGGCTCATTTTTCTGCGGGGGCCCGACTGTGGCGCTTCGCCATTACCGTGTTTGCGATGTTTGCAGGGGCTACGGCGGTAGCGCAGGACAGCGGCAATCGCCTGCTGAACATCGACGCTCAGGCGCTGCCCGGTCAGCAGGTGGAACTGCGCCTGCGTACCAGCGGACCGGCACCCGAGCCGCTGTCGTTCACCATTGATAACCCTGCGCGTATCAGTCTTGATCTGCGCGACACCGCGCTTGCACTGAATTCGCGTCGGCAGGACATCGGCATGGGCGCATTGCGCACGGTGCTCGCGGCCGAGGCCAACGGCCGCACCCGCGTGGTGCTCAATCTCGATACGCTGGTGCCCTACACCACGCGCGTCGAAGGCAACGAGATTATCGTTTTGCTTGGATCAACGACGGCAAGCGGCGGGTCGGTCATCGCACAGTCCAACCCGTCACAACCATTTTCCGGTGGCACGGTATCAAGCGGCGGCTCGATCGCCAGCACCGGATTCAAGGCCGTAGAGAACGTGGATTTCCGTCGCTCTTCGGACGGCGCCGGTCGCATCGTGGTTACCCTCACCGATCCCAAAACCATCGTGGATCTGCGCGAAGAAGGCGGCCGCGTCATCGTGGACTTCAAGGACACCGCTCTGCCGGTCGGTCTGCAGCGTCGCTACGACGTTCTGGACTTCGCAACGCCGGTCAGCACCGTGGATGCACGCCAGGTCAACGGCGACGCGCGAATTGTGATCTCGGCGCATGAAGCCTTCGAGCAGGTGGCCTACCAGTCAGACAATCTGTTCACGGTCGAGCTGCAGGAATACGTGCCGACCGCTGAAGAACGGTTTGAAGATCAGCAAAATAAGGTCTATGTCGGCGAACGCCTGACGCTGAACTTCCAGGACATCGAGACCCGCGCTGTACTGCAGCTGCTGGCCGACGTCAGCAAACAGAACATCGTGGTCAGCGACACGGTGCAGGGCAACGTCACGCTGCGTTTGCAGAATGTTCCGTGGGACCAGGCGCTGGATATCGTGCTGCAGACCAAGGGCCTGGACATGCGCCAGAACGACAACGTGATCATCGTTGCGCCGGCCGAAGAAATTGCTGCTCGCGAACGCCAGGAACTCGAGGCACTGCGTGAGTTTGAAGAACTAGCGCCCCTGCGCTCCGAGTTCATCCAGGTTAACTACGCCAAAGCCACCGATCTTGCGATCCTGATTCAGGGCATTCCCGTCGGTGCGCTGGCCGGTGCCGGCGGCGGCGGCGGCATTGGCGGCAACCAGCAGCAGCGCTCGCTTCTGTCGGATCGCGGCACGGTCACGGTCGACGATCGCACCAACACGCTGTTGCTTAATGACACGACGGACAAGCTTGCCGAGATTCGTCGTCTCGTGACGCGTCTTGATATTCCGGTGCGCCAGGTGCTCATCGAATCGCGCGTCGTGGTTGTCAATGACGATTTCCGTCGCGCCATCGGCGTGCGCGCCGGCTACACCAACATCTCCGAGAACAGCTCGGATGGCCTGATCACCGTTACCGGCAGCGCGACCGGTTCGGACGTCACGGTTGGTTCGGCACTTACGAACCTGCAGACCAACGGCCAGCCGTTCCCGGTTCTGGCTCCCGGCCTCGACGATCGTCTGAACGTGAATCTGCCGGTCGCCAACCCGGCAGGGCGCTTCGCACTGGCGATTCTCGATTCGGACTATCTGGTGGATCTCGAGCTGTCGGCCGTTCAGGCCGAAGGGCGCGGCGAGATTATCTCCACACCGCGCGTGATCGCGACCAACCAGATCGAATCGCGCATCCTGCAGGGTGTGGAGATTCCATTCCAGGAGGCCGCCGCCAGCGGCGCCACGGCCACGCAGTTTAAAGAAGCCGTTCTTGAGCTTCGGGTCACGCCTCTGATTACGCCGGACGATCGCATCATCATGGATCTGCTGGTCAGTCAGGACAACGTGGGCGAAAACGTACCGAGCGCTACAGGTGGCTTTGTGCCAAGTATTGATACCCGCGAAGTGGAGACCCAGGTCATCGTCAACAACGGCGAAACCGTTGTGCTGGGCGGTATCTATGAAACTGAAAATCGTGAGATCGACAGCAAGGTCCCCGTACTTGGCGACTTGCCCGGCATCGGCGCGCTGTTTCGCACCACCGAACGCATCTCGAACAAATCCGAGCTGCTGATTTTCGTGACCCCGCGCATCCTGAACGATAGCGCCAACCTGAATTAAGGGCCGCCGCAGACGCGGCGACTAAAGAGGACTAGACATGCGGACATTACAACTCATCTTCGGCGTGGCGATGCTCTCGCTGCTGGCCGGGTGCGGGGATGGCGACACACTTTCGACCGGAGGCCCGGATCCCGAAGTGATCGAGAACGTCGTCGTCGCTTCCATCGAGGTACTGACCAGCAACCCGCAGATCCCGTCGGACGGTGGTGTGCCAGTTACCATTACGGCACTGCTGCGTGACCAGAACAACAACTTCGTTGCCGGTCAGTCGGTCGTATTTTCTGCCGACAGCGGCGGCCTGAGCGTGCCTCAGGATATGACGGGCGGCACGCCACAGGGCACCACCGATGAAACCGGTCGCACCACAGCAGAACTGTCGGCTGCGGGTGATCCGACAAACCGTGTTATCACCGTTACGGCCACAAGCGGCGACTTGTCGGCCAGCGTACTGGTCGCCGTGACCGGCACCGAACTGACCATTACCGGTCCAGACAATCTTGTACAAGGTGCCTCGGCCGATTACAGCATCGTGCTGGCCGACGCCGCTGGCGACGGTATTGCCAACCAGACGGTTGCACTCACCTCATCGCTTGGCAATGTTCTGGCCGCCACCACGCTGACCACCGACTTCAGTGGCCGCGCCGAAGTGTCCTACACCGCCGTCAACGGCGGCGAAGACACATTCAGCGCGTCCGCGCTGGGTGAGAACGCCACGACCACGATCAGCGTGTCGGCCGATACGTTCAATTTTGTTTCGCCGGATGCCAACACGGAGGTCGACCTGGGCGATTCGCAGGCCATCACGGTGCGCTGGGTGCAGAACAACCAGCCTCAGGTAGGACAAACGGTCACCTTCTCGACGACGCGCGGCACGATCAACCCGGCCTCTGTGATTACTGATGCTAATGGTCAGGCCTCGACCACGGTCACGGCATCCAACTCCGGCCCGGCCACCATCACTGCGACGGCCACAGACGGCCCGGTCACGTCGCTGCCGCTGGAGTTTGTCGCCGTTACACCTGATAACGTCGAAGTACAGGCCGACCCGTTTACGGTCGCGCCGAACAGCCAGAGCACGATCACGGCGATTCTGCGTGACGCCGCGGGCAACCTGGTCAAGAACAAGCGCATCACGTTTACGCTGGATGATGTCACCGGCGGCTCGCTGTCGGTCAGCTCGGCCGTCACGAACAGTCAGGGACGCGCCCAGACCTTCTACACCTCCAACACCACCACCAGCTCAGTGGACGGCGTGACCATCACGGCCACGGTGGACGAGAACACCGCAATCACTGACACGATCAGTCTGACGGTGGCCGGGCGCGAGGTGTTCTTCACTTTCGGTACCGGCAACACGATTACCGAACCAAACGAAGCGCAGTATCGCAAGGTCTTTGTTGTGCAGGTCACCGACGCTGACGGTAATGCCGTTTCGGGCGTCGAGGTGTCCATGAGTGTCGTATCGGTCAACTACGTCAAGGGCTTCTGGTGGGCCGACACCATCAATGATGTGTATCAGACCCGCGCTCGCGTGCGCTGTGATGATGAGGACCTCAATCGCAACGGCATTCTCGACCCGGGCGAAGATTTCAATGGCTCGGGCCAGATTGAGGCGGGCAACGTCGCCACCGTCTCGCCGGGCAACTTCATCTCGGACCAGGCGTCCGGTCAGGGGCTGATCGATCTGCTCTATCCGCAGGAATTCGGCGGCTGGCTGGAAGTGGAACTGCAGGCTCGCGCCTCGGTGCAGGGTACGGAGTTCAGCGAGAAGTCGTTCTTCATCCTTGAAGTGCTCGCCGATGACGTCAACGATCTTGAGCAGGCGCCACCCGGGCGCCGTGTGATCGTGGACGATCTGATCACCGGTGATCTGCCGGACAACGTACTCAACGGCATCAATGGCGACAACGGCGTGTTCGAGTTGTTCTCCAGCCCGTTTGGCTACAACAATGACTGCTCGGTCTGGGAGTTTGGCAACTAGGCCACTCTCAGCTAACGGCTATGAACCCCGCCCCAGTGGCGGGGTTTTTTGTGGGCGAACGCAAATCCATTAACCGGTACACTAACCCTGATGGGTGATGACGACCGACTGTTTCTGATTGGCGCGATGGGCGCGGGCAAAAGTGCCGTGGGGCGCGCGCTGGCCGCTGCGCTTGGTTATGAATTTGCCGACAGCGATACCGACATCGAGCAACATGCCGGTGTCGATATTTCGTTTATCTTCGACAAAGAAGGTGAAAGCGGTTTTCGCAAACGCGAACACCGAGCTCTGACCGGTCTTGCCGCACGTCCTCGCATCGTCATCGCCACCGGCGGCGGCTGCGTTGTAACGCCGGCCAATCGCGAACTCATGCGTACGGCGGGCACGGTCATCTACTTGCAGGCAAGCGTAGATCAGCTCTACGAGCGCGTGCGCTGCTCATCTCACCGGCCACTGATCCAGACGGACGATCCGCGCGGCGCGCTCGCACGCATCGTGGAGACGCGACTGCCGCTGTACGTCGATCTGGCAGATATGGTTGTCGACACTGACGGGCGTCGTGTCAAAGCCGTCGCCCAGGACATTCACCGCGCGCTCATCGCTCGCGACTCAGATCACAATCCCGAATGAACACACTCCGCGTTGAACTTGGCGCTCGCGCCTACGATATTCATATTGGTCAGGGCCTGCTGCGGTCACCGGGAATCTGGTCAGCGCTGCCGCTAGGGCAGGACGTTCTGATTGTGTCGGACGACAACGTGGCCGCGCACTACAGTGAAACGGTCGAACACGCTCTGGCTGGACACAACGCGGCACTGCACGTGGTCACACCCGGAGAACAAACCAAGCAGCTGAGCGAAGTTGCGCGCGTGATCGACCAGCTGGTCGCACACGGTGCACGACGTGACGCCACGCTGCTGGCGCTCGGCGGCGGCGTGGTCGGCGACCTGAGCGGCTTCGCGGCCGCTTGCTATATGCGCGGTATCGATTTTGTGCAATTGCCCACTAGCCTGCTCGCTCAGGTTGACTCGTCGGTGGGCGGCAAGACCGGCGTCAATCATCCTGCAGGCAAGAATCTGATTGGCGCCTTTCATCAGCCGGCCGCCGTCATTATCGATACCGATACACTAACAACTCTGCCCGACCGTGAGCTCAGCGCGGGGCTGGCCGAGGTCATCAAGACCGCCCTTCTGGCCGATGGCGCTTTTTTCGACTGGCTGGAAAATAACATGGTCGCGCTGCGTGCGCGCGAGCCGCACGCACTGGCCACTGCCATTCGTCGCTGCTGCGAAATCAAGGCGGCGGTCGTGGCCCGTGACGAGCGTGAGGCCGGCGAGCGCATGCTGCTCAACCTCGGCCACACCTTTGGTCACGCCATTGAAAAAGTCACCGGCTACTCGCAGTGGCTGCACGGCGAAGCCGTCGGCACGGGTCTTGTCATGGCGGCCCATCTTTCCGCCCTGCGCGGAGAGCTTTCCGAAACGGCGGTGCATCGCGTGGCGTCCGTCGTGGAGGCCGCCAATCTGCCTTTGAACACGCACGGCTTGACACCTTCGGCACTGCGCGAAGCGATGGGCCACGACAAGAAGTTCAAGCACGGCCAGACACGATTTATTCTGCTGCGCGAACTCGGCCAGGCATGGGTCTGCGAAGACGTGGACAGTGTCATGCTCGACAATTGCCTCGAGTCGTTCTGCGCATGACCGAGCTTGCACCCTACGCGGCCGCGCCAGAGCACAGCCGCGGCCGCCGCGTCGCCGAGGCGCCGTCGCGATTTCGCACGGAATTCCAGCGTGACCGGGATCGCATCATTCACAGCGCGGCGTTTCGCCGGCTCGAATACAAGACTCAGGTATTCGTTAATCACGAAGGCGATCTGTACCGAACACGACTCACCCACTCGCTTGAGGTGGCCCAGGTGGGCCGCGCCGTTGCCCGCGCCCTGCGGCTCAACGAAGATCTCACTGAAGCGATTTGTCTGGCCCACGACCTTGGCCATACGCCGTTCGGGCACGCCGGACAACACGCCCTGAACGACTGCATGCGCGACTACGGCGGCTTTGAGCACAATTTGCAGTCGCTGCGCGTCGTCGATCAACTTGAACGCAAATACCCGGATTTTGATGGCCTGAATCTGACCTTCGAGGCGCGTGAGGGCATATTGAAACACTGCGCCCGAAAACACGCGCGGGAACTTGGCGATGTGGGCGCACGCTTTCTTAACGGCACGGCACCAGGCCTGGAAGCGCAGCTGGCCAACCTTGCCGACGAAATCGCTTATAACAATCACGATGTGGATGACGGCGTCCGCTCGGGACTGATTGGTGTCGACGCTCTGTGCAAGGTCGCGCTATTCGGACGTCACTTCAGCGCCGCGCGGCACGATCACCCGGAGGCGAATGAACGCATCGTGGTCTACGAGACGATTCGCCGCATGATTGGCGACCTGGTGCACGACCTCATCGAGCACAGCAGCCAACGTCTCACCGAGCTGGCGCCGCGCAACATTGACGAGGTACGCGCAGCCTCTGAGCGCTGCATCCAAATGAGCCCGCAAATGCAGGAGGCACACCGCGAACTCAAACGCTTTTTGCTGCACGAGCTGTATCGTCATCCCAAAGTTTCGCGCATGTCCGACAATGCTGATCGCACCATCCGCCAATTGTTTGCGACTTACATGGCCGAGCCAGAGCGCATTGGTGAGACGTTCGGGCCGGAAACGACCGAACAGGACACGGCACGACGCGTGGCCGACTACATCGCCGGTATGACCGATCGCTTCGCCCTGCGCGAATGTGATCGCTGGTCCTAATCAGGTCACGCAATACACGAAATCAACGCGACATCTATCCGGCGTGGCCCAGCGCGCCGGGAGTGATACGATACGCGGCGATGATGACACCCAAAAACATACCCGCCGCCGAGCGCCTGATCTTCGCACTCGATGTGGCCACCGTGGACGAAGCCCGCGCGTTAATCAGCGAGCTGGGCGACAGCGTCCGTTTTTATAAACTGGGCCTTGAGCTCATGACCTCCGGCGGCTACTTCGAACTGCTCGATGAGCTGGTGGCCAAGGACAAAAAGATCTTTGCCGATCTCAAGTTGTTTGACGTGCCGGCGACGGTCGCCGCTGCCGTTCGCGGCCTCAACGACCGCGGCATCCACTTTGCCACCGTACACGGCAATCAGGCCGTTATGGAGGCCGCGGCCGAGGCCAAGCGCGACGTGCGCATTCTTGCGGTCACCGTGCTGACCAGTCTGGATCGCGGTGATCTGGATGATCTGGGTTTCGACTGTGATATTGACGCACTGGTGCTCTCTCGCGCGCGCCGCGCGCTTGAATCAGGCTGCGATGGTGTCATCTCGTCGGGTCTTGAGGCGCCAAAACTGCGCGAGCACATCGATCATCAGCTCATGGTTGTGACACCGGGTATTCGTCCGGTGGAAAACCGCGGCGGCGACGATCAGAAACGCGTGGTCGATGTGGCGCAGGCCTTTGCCAATGGCGCCGATCACATCGTTGTGGGCCGCCCGATCCGCACAGCGCCCTCGCCGCGCGCCGCCGCTGAAGCCATCCAGAACACCATCGCCGGTGTTTTTGCCAACTGAGAACAGAATCTTGAGTCACAACTTTGCCCCCGAAAACGATCGCCTGCTGCGCGCGCTGACGCGCCAACCCACCGACTGCACCCCCGTCTGGCTGATGCGCCAGGCCGGCCGCTATCTGCCGGAGTACCGCGAGCTGCGCGCGCAGGCCGGCAGCTTCATGGCGCTGGCCAGCAACCCTGAGCTTGCCTGTGAGGTGACCGTGCAACCAACGCGGCGTTTTGATCTGGATGCCGCGATTCTGTTTTCCGACATCCTGACCGTGCCGGATGCGATGGGCACCGGTCTGTATTTCGCGGAAGGCGAAGGGCCCAA
Source organism: uncultured Gammaproteobacteria bacterium (assembly GCA_964639265.1). Lineage (GTDB taxonomy): Bacteria > Pseudomonadota > Gammaproteobacteria > Steroidobacterales > JBCCMA01 > JBCCMA01. The sequence goes on from CAZXCL010000027.1 coordinate 47,667, forward strand.
ATTCGAACGCCCCGTGCGCACCGCCGCTGACGTTGCGGCGCTGCCCATCCCCGACGTCGGGGATGAGCTTGCCTACGTCACCGACGCGCTGTCGCGCGTGCGCAAGGAGCTGGACAATGGCATTCCGGTCATCGGATTTTGCGGCTCTCCCTGGACGGTCGCCACCTATATGGTTGAGGGTGGATCGTCCAAGAACTATTCGATCATCAAGAAAATGATGTTCCAGGAGCCGAAGATTCTGCATGAGCTTTTGCACAAGCTCACCGTCACCACCACCGCCTATCTGGACGCACAGGTGCGCGCTGGCGCGCAGGCGCTGATGGTGTTTGATACCTGGGGCAGCGCATTGAGCGGCCCCGACTATCGCGAGTTTTCGCTGCGCTACATGGCTGAGCTGGTCAAAACGGTCAATCGCAACAGCGATCACTATGTGCCAATGGTGCTGTTCACCAAGGGCGGCGGTGCCTGGCTCGAGGACATGGCCGATACTGGCTGCGACGCACTGGGTCTGGATTGGACGGTGAGTCTGGCCAATGCGCGCGAGCGCGTCGGCAGCCGCGTCGCCCTGCAGGGCAATCTGGACCCTGGCGCCCTCTACGGCACGCCCGAGTCAGTCAAACGCAGCGCGCGCGCCGTGCTCGACGATTTCGGCACGGGCGAAGGCCACGTCTTCAATCTTGGCCACGGCATTCATCCGACCATCGACCCGGCGAACGTTGAAGCGCTGGTCAAGGCGGTGCACGAGGGCAGCGCACGTTGATCCCCTCGGCCTCCAGTCAGGCGGCCGACATCGAACGCCAGGCCGCACTGCGGCGCATGAAGTGGACCGCCACATTGCTGTTGGTGGTCATGACGCTACTGTTTATCGGTACCTATTTTGTCCCCGAGGCGCCCTGGGTGGGCTACGTACGCGCCTTCACAGAGGCCGCGATGGTTGGCGCGCTCGCAGACTGGTTTGCCGTCACCGCTCTTTTTCGCCGTCCCCTGGGTCTGCCGATTCCCCACACGGCCATTATTCCGCGCGGCAAGGATCAGCTCGGCGATGCGCTGGCGCGCTTCGTGCGCAACAATTTCCTGACGCCTGAGGTACTGGCCCCACGTCTGGCGCGTATGGATATCGGCCAGAGGCTCGGACACTGGCTACGCCAAAAAAACAACGCCGAGCGCGTGGCCCGCGACGCGGGTGCGTTGATCGCCTGGCTGCTGCACACCGTAGACAACGATTCGATTCGCCGCTTTCTCGGCGACAACCTGCAGGTGGGTTTTGGCAATCTCAAGGCAAGCCAGCTCGTGGCGCGTATTCTCGAGCTTTTGACCGCCGACGGACGTCACCAGCGGCTCATGGACGAAGGGGTAAAAATTGCGCGCCAGCAGTTGTTCGAAAACCGGCTGCGCATCCGCGATCGGATCGGGGCGCGCAGTCCTTGGTGGATGCCGGACTTCGTTGACGAGGAAATCTACGACAAGATCATGACCGAGATCGAACACCTGCTCAATCAGGTGGGCGATGACATGGAACATCCGGCACGACTCAAGTTTAACGAAGCCACCGCCGAGCTGATCAAGAACATGGCGGACGATCCGCAAATGATCGCCCGAGGTGAGCAACTCAAGACCGAGATTCTCGAACATGAGAGCGTGCAGGAGTATCTGGGCGGCAGCTGGCAGCATCTGCAGAGGTGGCTAACCGAGCAAATGACCACGCCAGAATCCAACACTCATCAACGACTGCAACGCGCGCTGGCGCGACTGGGTGAATCGCTCGAACAGGATGCCGACATGCGAGCGCAAATTAACCAGTGGCTCGAAAGCGCCCTGATCTACTGCGTCACCCACTACCGGGAAGCCATGGGACAGGTCATCTCCGACACCGTTCGAGCGTGGGACGGCGAGGCGACCGCGCAACGTGTGGAGCTTCAGGTGGGGCGCGATCTGCAATTCATTCGCATTAACGGGACGCTGGTCGGCGGGCTCGCTGGGCTTGCCATCTATACGATCGTTCACGCCCTTCGCAGCTAAAGGGGGCTCTTGGGGGGTTGAGCTGTTTGGGTCGTAGCCGGGTCGGTCTCGGGCATGGCAGGTGACCTACGCTAAACCCAAATACGCACGCAGATGGGAGAGGTCAGCCGGAGGGGGTTTGGGGATTTTATTTT
>CAZXCL010000028.1:0-35010 GCA_964639265.1 uncultured Gammaproteobacteria bacterium
AGGTGATCGTGTTGTCGTCGAGCACAACGTTGGCCGCGTCCATGAGCTGCTGGCGATTCTTGACGTGACCGGGATAACGCGCCAGCGCGTGCACGAGCCAGAATTCGGTTACCGTGAGCGGCACGACGTCGTCGCGATAGCGCGCGGTCATGCGGTCCATGTCCAGCGTCAGTGCGCCGCGCTCGATGATCTGCGCGTCGTCGCTGTTGCTGCTGTGGTAGGCATCGGAGCGACGAAACAGTGCGACCACGCGCGCGACGAGATGGGTCAGGGAGATGTCCTTGGTCAAATAGTCGTCAGCGCCAAGGCGCAGTCCGGAGATCGCGTCGAGTTCGCTGTCTCGGGCGGTCAAAAATATGATTGGCAGGCGCTCGTTCTGCGAGCGCAACGCACGGCACAACTCGAAGCCGCCCTCAATCTCGTCGCCAAGATTGACATCAATGATCACAAGATCGGGCAGGCGCTGCTCGAAGGCCATCATGGCCTCGGCGCGCGTAGCGTAACCTTTTACCCGGTAGCCCTGACGGGCGAACGCGTCCATATAGTTTTCGCGAATCGCGGTTTCGTCCTCAACGACGGCGATGGTTTTGCTCATGGGGTCTCCTGCGGCGGGCATGCGGCGTATTGTGCCTGCCGCGCCGTGTCGTGTGTGCGCGCTGATACGAATATCAGAATTGATCACAATTGGTCCGACCGCTGCCCGCTTTCGCCGGTTCCCGCGCATGCCTCCGAAGTGTAATGGAATCTGCTCCCGAAACAGACCATTACCGTGAGGACACTATGGAAACGCCAACCGAAACCAACGAACGACACTATGAGCCCAGCCCGCGAATCCGGGCCTTTCGCATGATTTTCGGCCTGCTGCTGCTGACCGCGCTGATCGCCGTGGGCGTGCAGCCGTGAAGCGGGGGGACGTTCGTCGACGTAGCGCGCTTTTGGCGTGGCGCGATCCGTTACGCCGGGCGCGCCACTGGCGGATACATGCGGCGCCAGATGAGATGCTGACCGAGGCCGCGCGCCAGCATGAATATCAAAAGCGCGAGCCACAGACCGTGATTGCCCAGCACGTTGTCCAGGATCAGCGCCAGAGGCACAAAGACCACAAACGTGGCGATCAGCATCGAGTTGCGCATGGCTTTGGCAAGCGTGGCACCGACGAATACGCCGTCATAGAAAAAACACCAGACCGAGGCCAGTGGCAGCGCAATCAGCCACGGCAGATAGGTTGTCGCCGTGTCGGACACCGCATCGAGGTCGGTCATCAGGCCAATTAGCGGCCTGCCAAGCAGGGCATAGATCAACACAAAAACCACGGCGATACCGGCTGACCAGATCAGCGTGTTGCGCCACGCGCGGCGCAGGCCGTCGTTGTCGTCGGCGCCGATCGCTCGCCCGATCAGCGCTTCGGCGGCGTTGGCAAAGCCGTCGAGCGCAAAAGCCATCAGCGTCTGGAAATTCAGCAGCACGGCATTGGCCGCCAGCACGACACTACCCAGACGAGCGCCGAGCGCAGTAAAGATGCCAAAGGTCAGCATCAGCGAAAACGAGCGAACAAGCAGATTGCCGTTGACCGACAGCAGGCGCCGCAGACGCTGCGTATCCATAAGTGAGCGCAACGGTGTGGTACTTGGAAAACGTCTCAGCTCGCGCCGCATAAGCATCAGGCCGAGGGTCAGTCCGCAGACTTCGGCGATTACGCTTGCCAGCGCGACGCCGCGCACGTCCATGTCAAAGCCGATCACAAACACCAGGTCGAGCACGATGTTGACAACATTGACCACCAGCATGACCAACAGCGGCGCGCGGCCGTTTTGCAAACCTATAAACCAGCCCAGCAGCGCGTAGTTCAAAAGCACCGCCGGCGCGGCCCAGATGCGAATGGCGTAATACTCACGCGCAGAGGCCGCCACATCGGCCGCCGGATCAATCAGAGACAGCGCCAGACGCCCGAGCGGCGCCTGCAGCACGATTAGCGCCGTAGCGATGGCAAGCGCGATACTGCCCGCCTGCAGCATGACGCTGCGCACGCCGTCGTGGTTGTTGTTGCCCACGGCCTGCGCCGCCACGCCCGTGGTGCCCATGCGCAGGAAGTTAAAGCTCAAAAAAAGAAACGAGAATATCGTGGCGCCGACCGCCACGGCCGCCAGGTAGTGGGGTGAGTCGAGGTGACCCACAACCGCCGTATCCACAATGCCAAGCAGCGGCACCGTGATATTGCTGGCGATCATCGGTCCTGCAATGTGCAGGACCCGACGATGGGAGTAAGGGTCGGACAAGGCGCGGCGGTCAGGTGCCGGCGCTCGGTCCCGGCGGCCCGAAGAAGGCTTCGCGCATGATTCCAAGATCGATGAAATTGACCGCGCCGTCGCCGTTGAAGTCGGAGTCCGCGTCGTCGCTGAAAAACGCCAGCCGCAGCAGTCCCAGATCAAGGAAATTCACAACGCCGTCGTTATTCAGATCGGCATCGCAGGCGTTGCCAAAGCCATCGCCGTTGGTATCGCGCTGATCGGCGTTCGCCACCAGCGTGCAGTTGTCGATGCCGTCAGCAATGCCGTCGCCGTCGGTGTCGGACTCGCCGGCCAGTGCCAGCGCGTTATCCACCGAAAATGTACCGCGTCCCATGGTGCCGACAATCAGTTTGTCCAGAGCGGCGTCGTAGTCGAACTCATAGATCGGCGTGTTGGGCAGATCCGAACCGAACGAAGACCAGGACATGAAACCGGTGAGCGACGTGCTGACATACACGCCGCGGTTGCCACCCACAAACAAGGCATCGAACGATGGACCGTTGATGAGCTGCAGTGCGCGCAGCCGGTTGATGGCCTGAACGTCGAGATCGCCGGTGATCGTTGCGAATGAGCTGCCGCCGTCAATCGAACGGAACACGTTGCTGCGGTCGATGTAAATCAGATGACTGGCGTCGTTCGCATCCAGGGCGATGTCCTCGATTGGACCCGATGACGGTAGATCGGCTAGCGGCGTCATTGGGTCACCGGCCACATCCCGTCGGAAAATCTGGTCAAAGGCGCCGACGAAAAGCGCATCTTCATTGTCGATGGCACCGTAGCCCACCGCCTGTGCGCCCAACTGGTTGATGACAATACCGGGCCCAATCTCGGCAATCGTATCGACGCGATCAAACGACTCATACACGCCCTCGGCACCGCCGAGAATGACGCGCTCGGAGTTAATCTGATTGATCACAACCGGTGTCTTGAACTGTCCGCCGAACGGACGGCCCGAGATGACCGTCAGGTTCGGAAATTCAACGTCAATAAAGTTGTTGTTGACATCGTGTGTGCGGCGCCGGAAAGAAAACAGAAATTGAAAGCTCGAGTAGCGGGATGACAGACCGAACTCTCCCAGCGTGGCGTTGTCCACCGCCACGTCGCCGCCGTCTCCGTTTTGCAGCGCTTGCCACAGAACATCGCCGGTAAAAATTTGCTGCGAGGTGCCGGTGTCCTGATTGCCGGTGAGGACGATGCTCGACAGACTGTCGTAGGCCGTGTCGTGAGCTTCGGTTACCTGCAGATTGCTGTTCAGGCTGAACCAGTCGCCGCCGAAACTGCGCGGATCGGTGCGTTTGTAGATGCCGCCGTCGTCGGTTTCGATCAGCTCGCCCGCGGCGTTAAACGTCATGTCGCGCGAGTCCGCGTGTGGCGCCGATGAACTCGCCGTGCCGCTGTGCGTAAGTGCTGCCCACTGCGAGCCCGCGGTTGCGCTGGCGTCGCCGCGAAACAGGCGGCCGGAGAAATCCACGGCCCCCAGGGCGTTGGGAAAACCGCCGTCGTCGGTCAGCGGCTGGCGATCACCACCCACGTACACGATGTTGGAGTCGGTGGGATCAACGGCCAGTGAGAAGTGGATGCTCCCCTGGCCGCCCGCATGCACTCCGACAAAGCTTGGTTCAAGCGTGCCGGGCAGCTCCATGCCGGTCCACGTGGCGCCGTCGTCACGGCTGTAGAACACCCCGGCGAGTCGGCCATTTTGCGTCGACGCCACGAATACGGTGCCGTCCTGGCCATACTCAATCTCGGTCAGGCCGGTGTTGTCGTTCAACGTCGCGTCCACAGACGGGTCGCTGACCTTGGCCCAGGCGGCGCCGCCGTCCGCGCTGCGGTAGATGCCGCTTTGGCCTGCATCGCATTGCTCGGCAAAGATCACGGCTGCGTAGAGAACGTCGGGAGCGTTGGGATCCGGCGTCACGACGGTGCTGGACCCTCTGGGGATGCCGTTGGTCTTGAGCGTTAGCGGCTCAAAGGTGTCACCGCCGTCCGTCGAGCGCAGCACACCAATGTTCTCGCAAATGAAGTCTTCGGCGAAATTGACCGCCGCAACGATGCGATCGCCGTGCACGGCGAGCTTGGCGACGCTGCGATCGCGCAGGTCGGGCGCAAACACACTCCAGGTGGCGCCAGCGTCGGTGGTGCGCACCAGTCCTTCCATCGCCCCGCTGACCCGAGCAAAGCTGCTAAAACGACCAAAGCCCGCAACAAGCGTTTGATGCGTGTTGTCGGCGGTATCGAACACTATGTCCGAAATGGAGTTGCTGGCCAGAGCATCCGTGCCGTTCTCCCACATCGGATCGGTGTCTGTGGCGTTGAACGTGCGCCAGATGCCGCCATTCACGGCACCGACATAGAGAATGTCGGCATCGGTCGGGTGGGCCGCGACGGCGTTGATCGCGCCGGCCACGGCGTTCTGGGCCAGACCTTCAGTTTGTCCGTTGATAATTGGCGAAGGGCCTTCGGGCGTTGCTGCGCCTTGTGCAACCGGCAGCGCCAGCATCCCGATGCTGAATAAAACAATCCCTGTCCGAACCAAAAGCGGGTGCGCGTTTGCCATGATAGTGTGCCGTCTGGTTTGATTGAAAACCTGATACTAAACCGGGGTCGCTGTGATTGGCGACCTTTTATGAGGGCGTAATGAAAATGAAACGGATTTATCAGTTCGCAGTCGTCGGTGCGCTTGGAATGTGCGTTAGCAGCATGGCGTCGGCCTCGTCGTGGCTGTTGAGCGACGGTGTTGCGATCGACAATGAGGTGATTTACAGCATGAAACCCGGCGGCGGCGTCGAGGCGCTCAAGGCCGCCGATGGCAGTGTTGTGTGGACAAGTACCGATGCTGATCGCCCGGTGCAGGTTCAAGATGGCTTCGTGTTGGCGCAGCGCGAAAGCGACAAATCCGGCGAGTTGCTGCTGCGATTTCTGGACACAGCGAGCGGTACGGTCAAAGCCAGCCGCGCACTGGCTTTGCCCGACGATGTGGTCGCCCGCATCGATGAGAAGATCGACCACCGGTTCTCGCTAAGTGTGCCGGCCGACACGCCGTCGGAGCTCGTCTGGCGCTTTGAGCGGCGGCCGCCACAAGGGATGCTGGGCCGGGTGGATGGTCCGCCAACAACGCGTACTGCGGGCCGTCTGCAAACAGACTTTGCCACGCGCAACGTTGTCGCTGCGACGGTTCCGGCGCCTGAGCCTCGTCGTTACGACCGGGTCGCAAACGTCGACTTCGGTGTTGCCGGCGGGCGCGCATTTTATTCTGAAGACCGCCAGCACGTCCTGGTGAGTCGTCGCCTTGACAATCGGCGAGGCTATCAGTGGTACGTGCACGATGCGCAGGGCGTGTTGCTGGGCAAGTGGTCGTCGCGTGTATCGTATGCGCCTTTCCTGGTGCGGCAAGGGCACGCCCTGTTTTTAAGCACGCCCGGTGCGCGAATTGAAGGAGACGTCGTTAAATCAACCGGGCTTGAGCTCGTCGCGATGCACCTGGCCCGGGGCGAACAAAGCTGGGCGCGCGCGGTGCGCGATACGCGCTACCGTGGACCGATGGCGCCCTAGTCAGGTTGTTGTAAGTCCGAGTGCTCGCAGCTAGAGCATACTGTGGGCGGCCTCAACAATATCCTGTTCACTGAGTAACACCAGATCGGCGGCGCCGGCCAGCGGAATATAGCTGTCCGCGCCGCTGATGCGCTTGACCTTGACCACCTCGCCAAGCTGCTCGGCAATCGTTGCTGAAATTTGCTCGCCGACGCCCCCGGTGCGCCGGCCCTCATCCACGATCAGCACTTTGCCGCTGGCCATCGCGTGCTCGGCAATCGCGGCAGGGTTCAGCGGCTTGAGCCAGCGTAAATCCATGACCCGGATACTGAATCCGAAGGTGTCTTTCAGCCGCTTCGCAGCGCGCAGTGAAAAACGCACGCCGTTGCCGTAGGTGATGATCGTCAGATCGGCGGCTTCAGGGAAGTAGACGCGCGGTTGTCCCAGTGGAATCGCGCGATCGGGAGCCGGATAGGCAAACTGCCAGGCCCCGTCGCGGTCTTCATGCAGATCCTTGGTCATGTACAGCGCGATCGGTTCAAGCATGGCGACAATTCGGCCGTCCACGCGCGCCAGCGCCGCGGCCGTGCGCAACATCATCGCCGCATCGTCCCCGCGGGACGGGCAGGCGATGATCAGGCCGGGGATATCGCGCAGCGCAGCGAACGAATTGTCGTTGTGGAAATGGCCACCAAACCCCTTCTGATAAGCCAGCGACGCAATCCGCACGACCATGGGATTGCGGTAGTGGTCGTTGGAGAAAAATTGCAGCGAACAGGCTTCGCCGCGCAGCTGATCGGCGGCATTGTGCACATAGGCCAGATACTGGATTTCGGGGAAGGGCAGCATGCCCAAGTAACCTGCGCCCTGAGCCATGCCGAAGATCGTGGTCTCATCCAGCAGCGTGTTGAATACGCGCTTGCCTTCAAAGGCCCGGCGCAGCCCTTTGGTGATGGTGTACACACCGCCTTTTTGTGCGACGTCCTCGCCAAACACCGTCATCTCGTCGTACTTGATCATCAGATCGTGCAATGCGCGATTGATGTTGATGGCCATGTGGCGGCGCGGGCCGTTTTCCGGCAGGGCGTTTTCGCTGCCGAAGATGGCAACGCGTTTGTCCTGATAGTCGGTGCGCGTGGCCTCACTGTTAACCAGTTTGGGCGAGTAGGGCGCCTGGGGTTTGATGACTTCTTCGCGCAAGGTCAGCTTGGGATGGGTTGCCGCGCGTACGGCGGCGTCGCGCACCCGTTTGCGCGTGGTCTCATACAGTTCCCGGACCCCATCGCGATCGAGAAGGCCCGCGTCCAGAATGGTCTCCGCACTCAGAAGGAGCGGGTCGCTTGCTTCGGTACGCTCGACCGTCTCGAGCGGCAGATAGTCGGTTTCGACATCGGTGCCTGCGTGGCCTAGCAAGCGGCACAGCTTCATGTGCAGGAACACCGGCTTGCGTGTGCGGCGGCAGTAGTCGACCGCTTCGCGTGCCCTGCTCAGGCTATCCACCAAGTCGAGTCCGTCCGCCGCGATGTAGTGCAGGCCGGGACGATGGGCGAACGATGATTCAATCCAGCCGGATGGTGTGCGCACCGAGATGCCGATGCCGTTGTCTTCGCACACAAACACGATCGGCACGGGAAGATTCTGATAAGCCGTCCACTGGGCGGCGTTGAAGGCACCCTGCGCTGCGCTGTGATTTGCCCCGGCATCGCCAAAGCTGCAAATCATAATACTGTCATCGGGCACAGGTGGCGTGCGGCCCAGACTTTTGACCTGCGCCAGCGCCACCGCCGCTCCGAAAGCCTTGGGCAGATGGCTCGCAATGGTCGAGGTTTGCGGCAGTACCCAGTCGTCGCTACCCCAGACCTTGTGGCGTCCGCCACTGGCCGGGTCGTCACTGGAGGCCGCCAGCGACAACGCCGTGGCGAAAATCGGGTCGGCATTCGGGTTTTTGTTGCCGCGCGCGATCATGAACGCGCCGCTGCGGTAGTGCAGGAATGCCGGATCGGTCAGGCGGCTGACGTAGCCCAGGGCAGCGTTGTTTTCGTGTCCGGAGCTGCCAATGGTGTAGAAGCCTTCATTGCGCGCACGCATCTCGCGCGCGACCAGATCAAGATGACGCGAAGCGAGCTGAGCTTCGAAAATCGACAGAATTGCCGCGCTGTCTTCGACGGGTGCCGTGGGCGAATCGGTATCCCACTCGTCGAGAAACTTCAGAAAATTGTGGTCAACGATTTCGGCGCGATTAATGTTGCGCGCCCCACGCCCCACCTGATCTGCTTTGCTGGCCATGTGGGCTTAGAACGCGCTGACGCCCGTCAATTCCTTGCCCACGATGAGCTCGTGAACCGTTTCGGTTCCCTCGTAGGTGATCACGCTTTCAAGGTTGAGCATGTGACGAATGGGGCAGTACTCGGCGCTGATGCCGGCTCCGCCGAGCAGGTCGCGGGCATCGCGTGCCACGTCCATCGCCATGCGCACGTTGTTCCATTTGGCCAGCGACACCTGCGTGGGCGTCATTTCACCGCGGTCTTTCTTGCGCCCAAGCTGCAGCGACAGCAACTGCGCCGTGGTAATGCGACGTGCCATATCGGCGAGTCGGCGTTGCGTGGTTTGGGTGTGACTCACGGGACGGCCGAACAGGACACGTTCCTGCGTGTAGTTGAGCGCTTCGAGCAGGCAAGCCTGCGCGGCGCCAATCACGCCCCAGGTGATGCCGTAGCGCGCCTGCGTCAGGCACGACAGAGGCCCCTTGATGCCGGAAACGCCGGGCAGCATGTTTTCTTCCGGTACGCGTACGTTGTCGAAAAACAGCGAAGAGGTGACCGACGCGCGCAGCGAAAACTTGTGTTTGATTTCCGGTGCATCAAATCCGGGCATACCTTTTTCGACCAGGAAGCCGCGAATGCCTTCATCGGTTTTGGCCCAGACCACGGCCACGTCAGCCAGCGTGCCGTTGGTGATCCACATCTTGGCGCCGTTGATCACCCATTCATTGCCCTCGCGATGCGCGCGGGTCTTCATGTTGACCGGATCAGAGCCACCGTGCGGTTCGGTCAGACCAAAGCAGCCGATCGCTTCGGCTTTGGCCAGTTTCGGTAGCCACTTCTGGCGCTGCGCTTCAGAGCCGTAGGTGTAAATCGGGTACATAACCAGCGAGGACTGCACCGAAACGAAACTGCGCAGGCCACTGTCGCCACGCTCGAGCTCCTGACAAATCAGACCATAGGTGACGCCGTTCATGCCGGCGCAGTCGTAGCCTTCGATCGAGCTGCCCAGCAGACCCATCTCCGCAACAGGCCCAATCAGCTCCTGCGGAAACCGATGTTCTTCAAACGCGCTGCCGATAACAGGCAATACTTTTTCGTCAACAAAACGGGCCACGGTGTCCTTGACCATGACCTCTTCCTCGCTGAGTTCACCGCGCACGTCGTATAGATCGAGCGGGTCGAGAGCGTTGCGAGCGGAGGCGGCGGAAACGTGCTGCGCGGGCTGAGACATGATCAACACCTCAAGGTGATTATGTGGTCTTCGAAAGCAGCCGCAATGATAGCCGTTTTGGCGAGCGTGAACAGGACCGTAGCGGCTTTATTTTCTTTTGTTCGACTCGTGTCTAGTAGCGGATGCCCAGTCGACGGTAGATGAAGCCCAGAAGCCAGATTGGCCCGATCATCAGGAACTGCACGTCTTTGAAGAACGAGGGCCGCTTGCCTTCGATCATGTGGCCGATGAACTGGCCGATCCAGGCCACGATGAAGACCCCCAGAGATAGCATCCACAGCGGCGTCGAGAGTCCGCTGGCCCATGTCAGCAGCGCCAGCGCCGGCAGCATGACCAGCAGCATGCCCAGGGCGAGCGGAATAGACATAATAAAGTAGTAGGCGATGGAGGCCAGCACAAAAAGCGCGCCCCAGTTGAGTAGTGGCGAGATGTCTGCAAACGCCTGGGGTACCGGCAGTGACCACAGCGCGCCCACGAGCGACAACACGATCAGCGGCACGCAAATCCAGTGGATGATCTTGTTGGTCGGATTGATGTGGCTTTCGCCGTATTCGTCGAGCCAGGCTTGTACCGGTCGCATTGTTATCTCCCTTCGGATGCCGCACTGGCGGCACAGTTCTGACACTCCAGCGCTGTGCGAAGTTTCGCCAGACTGTAGCCGTGAATGACCTGATCTCCCACCAGCACCAGCGGTACGCCACTGCCGCCGAGGCGCGTAAACGCCTCGCGCGCGGCGTCCGAGGCCTCAATGTCGCGCTCGTCAAACGCGATGTCGTGGGTGTTCAGAAAGTGTTTGGTTTTTTTGCAATAGCCGCACCACTGCGTGCTGAACACCGTGACCGGGCCTGCCAGCGCCGGGTCGTAGTCTACCGCGCCGCGCAATCGGTCGAAGACGCTTTGCCAGTTCAAGGCAATGACGAAAAGGCCGATCAGCACGATTGTCTTGACCCATTCTCGGCGATTCTTGGCGCTCAGCATTGGTTGGTTCCAGTTCTCATGCTCAATCCAGACCGGATTGGCCCATAGTTTATGACATTCAAGCCCATCGGGTCTTGCCTGTTGCGTTGCACATGTGTCAAATCAGCGACACCTTGACCTGTGCGCGGGCGCTGGCAACATCGCGCCGTGCCCGGTGTTGGGCCACACACGAGGAGACTTTCCCATGCGTCGAATTATTTTTCTGGTGACTCTCGCGGCGGCCACGCTGAGCGCGTGTACGACCATCAATCCCTACACGGGCGAAACCCAGACCTCCAAGGCGACCAAAGGCGCGGCGATCGGCGCGGCCGTTGGCGCGCTGGCCGGCATCGTCTCCGGTGATGATGCCACCGAGCGGCGCCAGCGGGCCCTGATTGGTGCGGGCATCGGCGCGCTGGCCGGCGGCGGCATCGGCTACTACATGGACATTCAGGAAGCCAAGCTGCGCCAGGAGCTGGCCGGCACCGGCGTCATGGTGGAACGTCAGGGCGACAACATCGTGCTCGGCATGCCGGGCAAGCTGACGTTTGACACCAACAAGTCCGAGATCATGGCGCGTTCCTATCCAGTGCTCGACTCTGTGGCTCGTGTGATCAGCAAGAACGAAAAAACCATCGTCGAGGTGGTTGGGCACACCGACAGTACGGGATCGGACGCGATCAATGCACCGCTCTCGCGCCAGCGCGCTATTGCGGTCGCCGACTATCTGGCGAGCCACCAGGTGCTGCCGGCCCGACTGGCGACCCAGGGCGTGAGCGCCAACTATCCGATCGCCAGTAACGACACCGAAGACGGGCGTGCGCTCAACCGACGGGTTGAAATCACTCTGGTCCCGCTGACTGCACCATAGGGGTTTGTATCCGTGGCCAAACTGATTCGTGGCATCGTCGTCCTTATCGCCGCCGTCGCGGCGCTGTGGTTTCAGCAGTATGACGGTGAGGGGAGTGCGACCACCGGCCCGTCGCCATCGGTCGCGGTTGACGATGCTGATCGCATTGTTGCGGCGTTCGAAGCCCAGCAGGGCGATCTGTGGGTCGAGACCACGGGCGTGGTCGAGCGTCTGCTCAAGGACGATCGTGAGGGCTCGCAGCACCAGAAGTTCATCGTTCGTCTGTCCAACAACCATTCGGTGTTGATTGCGCACAACATTGATCTCGCGCCACGGGTGCCGGTCAGCACCGGCGACCGTGTCCGCTTTCGCGGCGAGTACGAGTGGAACAACAAGGGCGGGGTGGTTCACTGGACCCATCATGATCCGCGCGGCACCAAAGAAGGCGGCTGGATCGCGCTGGCGGATAACATCTACAAATAGTCGCCAGAAAACTCGGCGCACAAAAAACGGGGCCGCCTGAGAAGGCGGCCCCGTTCATGAGTACCAGCGGACGTTCAGTCTTTCAGTACGAACGTGACTTTCAGGTTGACGCGGTATTCGGCCACCTTGTTGTCATCGATAACAACCTTCTGGCTTTCGACCCAGGCGCCGGTTACGCCGTCGAGGGTTTTGGTAGCGCGCGAAATGCCTTTTTTCACGGCATCTTCAAAGCTCTTGGATGAGCTGGCGATCAGTTCAGTTACGCGTGCGACGGACATAGATTCTCTCCTTCTTTGTTCGAGTGACCGCTGAGGCGGTTGCACGCTAGTCTAGCGCGAATCGGTGCCGCGGACAGGGGATCTCGATCCCCTGCCACGTTGTTTGACATGCCTGGTTCGCTTCAGACGTCGAGTAACTTCTGCAGCAACTCGTTTGGAAAGCGGCGTTCCAGTCGAATCGCCGAGAAGGTCTCGGTGCAGTTGGGCAGCTGCATCACCTCGCACAGCTCGCCGGAGCTGAGCTCGTCGGTGACCACAATCGGCGGCACGACAACCAGATGGCGACGCTGGCGTGCCATGAGTCGAAGCAGCGCCATATCGTCCACCTCGGCGGCAAGGTTGGGGCGAATGTTGTAGCGATCGGTGAGCGCGTCAAAGGCAACGCGTATGGCGGTCTCACGCGTCGGCACCACGAGTTGCGCCGTATCCAGAATCTGTTCGAGTTTTGCGTCTGCCCACGGATGATCGGGCGGTCCGATCAGGCTGATCGGCTGCGTGTCGATCGTGTGGGCATTCCAGGCGGTGCCAGCATCGCGCGCGGGCACGAGGTTGGTGAGCACGACGTCGATGCGGTGGGCCTCAAGCTCACCGAGCAGATGGGGCAGGGTGCCCGAACGCACCACAACACGTGCGCGATCAACGTCAAACAGTGGCTCTAGAAACCGGATCTGGAAGTTGCGCGAGAGTGTGGACAGCGCACCAACGCGCAGAATCTTGTGCACACCGCCCTCATGTTGCAGTGCGCTCAATAGCTCCTCGCCGTTGGCGTAGATGATGTCGGCGTGTTCCAGCGCCACGCGTCCGGCTTCTGTCAACACCAGTTTCTTGCCCTGACGCAGAAAAAGCTGCTGGCCCAGCTGCTCTTCCAGCTTCTTGATTTGCAACGACAATGCGGACTGCGAGATGTGCAGTGACTCGGCAGTCCGGGTCAGATTGCCGTTGTGGGCGACGGCCCAGAAATAGCGCAAATGGTTGTAGTTAAGCCGCGGCATTGTCGTTCTCTTCTATAGATCGATTGGTTCGAATCTTTCAATTTTATCAAACGATGTCAATACGACACACTGCGGGCCGTTACTGGTACTGGCGAACCCGATCATGATGTCTTCATTGCTATTTCCGGCCGCCCTGGCCGTGCCTTTGAGTTTCATTCTTGCGGCCCTTTCCTCGAGCCGCTCACCGCGTGCGGGCGCGCTCGTCGCCTCGCTGGCAATGCTGGCGGCGCTCGCCCTTGTCGCTTTGTTGGTGACGCAAGGTCCCGGCACCACCGCGGTCCTCGGGATTGCCGGTATAGGACTGTCGTTTCGCGTTGATGCACTGTCGGTTGCCCTGGCGCTGCTGATCAGCGGACTGGGTCTGGTGATTGTGCGCTACAGCCTGGGTTACCTCGACGGAGAGGCCCATCAGGGGCGTTTCATGCGCCACCTGTGCCTGACGCTGGCCGCCGTCGCCATGATGGTAATGGCCGGCAACCTGTATCAGTTCGGCGCCGCCTGGATTGCAATGGGCTGGGGCGTGCACGCGCTGTTGCTGCATTACGCGCCGCGCGAGGCCTCGCTGCGGGCCGCCAAGCGCAAGTTTGTGGTCGCGCGCACGGGCGACGTTCTGCTGTTGCTGAGTCTGAGCCTGATTCTGACCGAATACGGTACGGCCGACATCGCAACGCTGATCAATGAGCTCAAGACCCATTCGCCGGGCATCGCAGGGCAGACCGGTGCGGTACTCCTGGCGATTGCGGCCATGCTCAAGTCGGCCCAGTTTCCGCTGCACAGCTGGCTGCTGGATGTCGTGGAGACGCCAACGCCGGTATCGGCGTTGCTGCATGCCGGTGTCGTCAACGCGGGAGGCTTTGCACTGATTCGCTTTGCGGATCTGATGTTCGCCGTGCCGGGCGCGATGCTGATGGTGGCCATCGTCGGTGCACTGACCGCGTTGTTGGCCTCGGCCATCATGCTGACGCAAACCCGCGTGAAGGTGGCGCTGGCCTGGTCCACGATCGCGCAGATGGGCTTCATGATGTTGCAGTGTGGTCTGGGGGCATTCACCGCGGCCGCCGTGCATCTGATCGCGCATTCGCTGTACAAGGCCCACGCGTTTTTGAATTCGGGCCAAACGATCGTGCAGCGTGCCGCCGCTCGTGCACCGCGCACAGAAAATTCGCCTCTGTTGAGACGTGGTGTCGCGCTTGGCGCTGTGCTCGCCATTTACGGTGTCGTGGCTTACGCCGCCGGTGTGACCCCGGCCACCCAACCGGCGCTGCTCGGGCTGGGCGCCCTGTTCGCGATGGGGCTGTGGCTGATGCTGTTTGATTTTCCGCGCGCTCCCGCGCAGTGGCCGCCGCTTGTCGGTCTGACCGCCATGGGGTGCGCGCTGTGGTTTGGCGTGCATCGTCTGGGCAGTTTCGCCTTTGCCAGCGCGCTGCCGCCGGCGCCGACCGGATCGAAGGCCATATACATGCTGTTGGCGGCAACGCTGTTGATCGCGGCGGTGCTTGTGCTGTGGCAGTCGCGCTGGTTGCGGGCCCCCTCGGCTCGGGTCAGCCGCCTGCGCGCGCATCTGCGCAATGGCTTGTACGCCGACGTCTGGTTTGATCGCTTGCTCGGCCTGCAGCGCCGCGCTTCACGTGTAGCTTGAGGAAATTGCCATGTCTGCCATTGCCAAAAACGTTGCCTCCGACATTCGTGCCGCCAAAGCCGAGCTACCCGATGCACGCGCCGCCGCGCGGGAGGCCGCCGGGCGGATAGCGCCGCTGTGGCCACTGCAGAATTTCGTCGCCGTGAACCCGTTCATCGGTGTTCTGGACAAGAGTTTTGTCGAGGCCGGTCGCCTGTTTGCGCAGGCGGACGGCGCGCGTCTGACTCTGCCGCGCGAGCAGTATTTCGAGGCACTGAACGACGGGCGCATTGACGACCGCGATCTTGAGCGAGCCATCGCCGAGCTTGGCGACGCGCTGCCGGCCGGTCTGCACGCGGCGCAGGCGCGTTCGCTGGCGGCGCGCGACGAAATCACACCGGCGCGGTTGCGCCGACCCACCGTTGTAGGCGTCGCGCAGAGGCTCACCGGTATCGCGTTCGAGCGTTTGATGATCGACAGCGTGTCGGCCTGGGCGGCCGATTTCTACGATCAGGGATCCGCCCAGTGGCGTGAAACCCACGCGACGGACGATCCTTACGCGGCCTGGCGCGAGTCGATGCTGCGCGAACATCACGTGCGCTGGCGCGACGTGCCGGGGTTTGCTGCGTCACTTCGCGCGCTGCCGGAGACGCACGATGAGTTGCTCACGTTTGCGGCCGAGAAGCTCGCTGTCGATGCCGGCGGGCTGGTCGACTATTTCCATCGCTTGCTGTGCGATGTTGCCGGTTGGGCGGGTCACGCTCGCTATCTCGAGTGGCATCGGGAGCTCAACGAGCAGGCGCCGTCGGCGGCCAGGCGCTGGCTGGCGATTCGTCTGGCGTTTGAGTGCATTTTCCTCAACGGCTTTGGTGATGATCGGCTTGGCCTTGAGTGGGCGCGCCGCCGAGCGGACTATGCCACGGATGAGTCGTTGCAGTGGCTCAATCATCGCGCCGTCGATCATGTGCTGCATGTCGCCTACGAGTACGCCACGGCCCGTCGAGTGCTGCCGCCATTCAACTCGACGGCACCGGTCATCGAGGGGCGCCCGGCGCTGCAGGCGGCGTTCTGTATCGATGTACGTTCTGAACGTCTGCGCCGCGCGCTGGAGGCTCAGAGCGATTCGATCGAAACCATCGGCTTTGCCGGTTTTTTCGGGCTGCCGCTGAAACACACCCACGCTACCGACCAGGCCGAGCAGGACCGCGCGCCGGTGCTTCTGACGCCCCCCATTGAGTCGCGCATCGCGCAGTCACCGGGGCAGGTTGCCGGGGCCAAAGGACGCGCGGCGGTGAGCCAGCGCTGGTCGCGATTCCGCTCTGCGGCGGTGTCTTGCTTTGGCTATGTCGAAGCGCTGGGACCGACCTACGCGGCCAAGCTCGCGCGTGCCACGCTCAAGCGTGTCACACCTGGAAGCAGCGCTGCGCACACCCATCGCGCGCGGCCGACGGCGGGTCTTGAGCTGGATATGTCATTGGCCGAGCGTCTGGATGCGGCCGAGGGTTTGCTGCGCGGCATGTCGCTGACGCGGCGCTTTGCGCCGATTGTTCTGCTGGTGGGCCACGGTTCATCGAGTACCAATAACCCGTACGCTTCGGGCCTGGACTGCGGCGCCTGCGGCGGCCATGCCGGGGACGTCAACGCGCGCGCCGCCGCCCAGATTCTCAACGACGAAGACGTGCGCGTGTGGCTTATCGAACGCGGCATCGCGATCCCGACCGATACGATTTTTGTGCCAGCGCTGCACGACACCACTACCGACGAGGTGGTCACGCTGGGCGGCGAAGCGGTCCACGAGAACGTGCGGCTGGCCAAGGTGGCCGACTGGTTGTCGGCGGCCAGCGAACAGGTGCGCGACGAGCGTGCCCCGACGTTGGGTGAAAAGGGCGGGCCGCGCATGTTGCGGCAGCTGCAGCGGCGCGCACGCGACTGGTCGCAGGTGCGACCGGAATGGGGTCTGGCCGGTTGCGCCGCGTTTGTTGCCGCACCGCGCTATCGCACGCGTGGCCTAAACTTCGATGGCCGCAGCTTTTTACACTGCTACGACTGGCGCCACGACAAGGATTTTGCCGTACTCGAGACGATTCTGACCGCGCCGCTGGTGGTGGCGAGCTGGATCAGCCTGCAGTATTTCGGCTCAACCGTCGATAACCGGACTTTTGGTAGCGGCAACAAGACCCTGCACAATGTCGTCGCGGGTCTGGGTGTGTTTGAAGGAAGCGGCGGCGATCTGCGCTCAGGGTTGCCGTGGCAGTCGGTGCACGATGGCGAGCGCTACATCCACGAGCCAGTGCGCCTGAGTGCGTTTGTTGAAGCACCCACGCAGGCCATTGAGACGGTGCTCGAGCGGCATGAGACGCTGCGCAATCTGGTCAACAATCGGTGGATTCGTCTGCACGCGATCGCCGATACGGGTATGGTGCTTGCACGCGACGCGTCAGGGACGTGGACGCCCGAATCCTGATCAGAGAGTCCTAACGGAGTAGTCCGCCACCATGCCAAACCGTCGTATCGTCGCCCGTGAACTGGGCGGCCTGCTCAAAGTGCTGTCCCATGAAGACCGGATTCTGATCGTGCAACTGCTGGCCAGTCGTGGTGAGCACAGCGTGAGTAGTATTGCCAGCGGACTCGATCTGCCCGACACGCGCGTATCGCAGCATCTGGCTGTGCTGCGTGCGCAGCGTGTTGTCACCGAAGAGCGGCGTGGCCGCCATCGTATTTATACGCTGGCGATTCCCGAAATGGCGCAGTGGCTCGTCGGGGGTGTGGATTTTGTGGCGGGGCTGGTGGCGGAGGTCACGCAAAATCAGGTTGATGATGCGCGCCAGCTCTGGGAAGGGGCCTTTCGCGACTAGTTGACCAGTTGCAGTTGTGGCCGGCTGCTCCGCAGGTCACGACGACGCCCCTTGATCTTTTGCGCAACCATGTCGATCAGCTCGCTGGCGCCAAGCTCACGCCCGTAGGGCAGCAGCGTCGGCGCAGCACGTGTGCACATGCCTGCGTTGAGCACCTGCTCGGTCGCATCTTCAAGCCTCTCCGCACTGTCGTGCGCGCCGAGCAGCGTGAGCAGCAACTCTGCCGCCGCCAGCAGGCCAATGCTCTGCTCTGCACTCTCGGACATGTCTTCGAACAGCGCGAGCGCGCCGTCGAGTCGAAGCCTGGCCGAGCACGCGGCGGCACCCGACAGCACGCTGGCTGCGGCAACAAGCACGTCGATGTGCTCATGGGACGCAACCACCAGATCCAGGGAAGCTGCGTCGCCACAAAGTTTGGCGTTGGCCTCGGCAAGTGTGAGGTCCTGATCGATATCGGCAACCAACGTGACCGTGCTGCGGCTCAGGCGATGTGCCAGTTGGCCGGCCATGGCCCGCACATGATCGGGGTGGCTGTTCATGGCATGGGCATCAACGCCGACAAACACAACATCGAGGCTTGGCGTGACGCTGCGCCACACGCCGCGTCGCGATTTGACCGGATGCAGCGTCATGCCGTCGATCCAGTCGGGCGTGTTGATGTGGCTCACCTCAAGCTTCAGCGCACTTCGCACGGTGATCGTGGCAAGCTCGCCGTCCGTGCCGGCGGTAAGGCGCACACCGCTGGCGCGCAGCACGCCGATCACGCTGTCAAACACGCCTTCGGGCGTTCTGTGCGCACCGCGCAGGGATACTTCGGGCGCGGCAACAGGGGCGGCTGAAACAGAGGCCAGTTTGAGTCGATGTGGTCGCATGTACGTGCCTGAGATAGCTTGGACGCCGCACACGATACGAAAGATCATCCATCGATAAAAATTGAAAATGACGGACGTATTGTTCGCTTTACAAGAACGAAATTTGAGTGCCGCAAATGAAAAGAGCCACGCGTTTGCGTGGCTCCTGTGCAGAAGGTGCGAGTCGCTCTGGAGCTACTCGCCGACGTGCTGCTTGAGCTTCTTGAGCGCGTTGGCTTCCACCTGACGAATACGCTCGGCAGACACACCGTACTCCTCGGCCAGCGCCGTGAGCGTGGTTTTCTTTTCGGTCAACCAGCGACGTTTGATGATGTCGCGGCTGCGCTCGTCGAGAATCTCCAGCGCCGCAGCAAGACGCTCCTGCGAACGCGTTGTGACCTGCTGATCCGCCACGATGGTCTCGGGCGTCTCGTCATCGGCAGGAAGATACGCAGCCGGGCCGTAATCACCATCTTCGTCGTTGCCCGGAACCGGGTCGAACGACAGATCGCGACTGCTCAGGCGCTTCTCCATCTCGGTGACTTCTTTTATCGACACGCCAAGGTCGTCGGCGACGGCCTTCGTTTCGTCTTCGTTAAGCCACGACAGGTTCTTCTTGGCCTTGCGCAGGTTGAAAAACAGCTTGCGCTGAGCTTTGGTAGTGGCCACTTTGACCACGCGCCAGTTGCGCAGCACGTACTCGTGAATCTCGGCACGAATCCAGTGCACGGCATAGGACACAAGCCGCACACCCACCGTCGGGTCAAAGCGTTTGACCGCTTTCATGAGGCCGACGTTGCCTTCCTGAATCAGGTCGCTGAACGGCAGACCGTAGCCGTTGTAGCCGCGGGCAATGTGCACGACAAAGCGCAGGTGGCTGACCACCAGCTCGCGGGCAGCTTCCAGATCGTTGCCCTCGCGAAGGGCCGTCGCGAGCTCCTGCTCACGATCGCGGTCCATCACCGGGATCTGGGTAACAGCGTTGATGTAGGCGCGCTCGCTGCCGAGCGGGCCGGACAGCAGGTCGCCGTTAAAGGTTGTTGCCAGTGTTGTCGTCGTCAAAATCGGTTCCTCTCAAATCGAATGC
The DNA here is from genome assembly GCA_964639265.1 of uncultured Gammaproteobacteria bacterium. GTDB lineage: Bacteria > Pseudomonadota > Gammaproteobacteria > Steroidobacterales > JBCCMA01 > JBCCMA01. Next base: position 19,286 of record CAZXCL010000028.1, read on the forward strand.
CATTTTAGCACTCGTTACCTTAGAGTGCTAAAGCACGACGCGGTTCCCTTGTAACAACTGTTTTCTCGTCAATGAAAACAGTGGCTTAGGGTAAAAGCGTCTTTTCAGGGGAGTGTTATCGACCGACTTGGGGGCAGGTTTAGGGGAAATCAAGCCGGTTCGATGCGACGCATATGACGCGTTGCAGCAATATAGGAACCGAGCCAACCCAGGACGCCGCCGCCGAGAATCAGCGCGCCAACGGTGGTTATGCCGAGGCCCTCAAGCGCGAACTCGCTGCCGTAGAGACCGGCCAGATGGCTCACGGGGCCACTGATCAGCGTGGCAATAACAACGACCAGCGCAGCGGCCATCAGACCACCGCCGAGGCCATACCACAGGCCGCTGTAGAGGAACGGGCGGCGAATAAAGCCGTCGCTCGCGCCGATGAGTTTCACGATCTCGATTTCGGCGCGGCGATTGAGGATATCCATGCGAATGGTGTTGCCGACGATCACCAGCACGGCACAGGCCAGCAGCAGGCCCGCCAGCAGCGTGCCGCGGCGCACGACCTCCAACAGCGCGTGAAAGCGTTTTACCCATTCGGTGTCCAGTTGCACCAGCTCCACGCCCTCGAACGCACTCAGGGCGTCGGCCAGTGCCGACAACTGCTGATCGCCACGCTGATCCGGAGCCGGCGTCACAACGATCGTCGCGGGCAGGGGATTGCCGTCGAGCGCATCCAGCGCATCACCAAATCCCGAGCTTGCGCGAAAGTCGCTAAGCGCGGTCTCGGCGTCGATGACGCGCGCCTCGGCGACATCGGTGCGCGAACGCAGGCGCGTGGCCAAAGAGTTGGCCTGATCCGTGGTCTGGCCCAGATTCAGATAGACCGACAAATCTACGGCGCTGTCCCATTCTCCGGTTGCGCTGCGCGCGTTGTGCACGACCAGATGCAAAATCGCAGGCAACGCCAGTGCCATACCGATAACAAGTACCGTCATGAAGCTCGAGAACGGCTGGCGCCACAGCCGCCCGAGTGAGGCGACGAAGGTTTGCACATGATGTCCGAAGTACTGACGCAGTCGTCCGGGTGAGCGCGTCTGGGCAACGCTTGCTCCGCGCCTAGCCACGGTGCAGCACTCCGTCGAACACCAGCTGGCCGTCGCTCAAGGTCAGCACGCGTCGGCCGAGTCGTTCGATCAACGCAAGATCGTGACTGGCAATGAGCGTGGTGACGCCTACCGTATTGAAGCGCTCGAAAATGGCCATGATGTCGGCCGACAGTTCAGGGTCGAGATTGCCGGTGGGCTCGTCGGCGATCAGGACCTTGGGCTTGCGTACCACGGCGCGGGCAATGCCCACGCGTTGCTGCTCACCGGTGGATAAACTGATCGGGCGCACGTTTTCCTTGCCCAGCAAACTCACCTGGTCGAGTGCCGCACGCACACGTTTGTCCACTTCCCTGCGCGCGACACCCGCGATGATCAGCGGCAGAGCGATGTTGTCAAACACGCTCCGATCGGCGAGCAACTTGTGATCCTGAAACACCATGCCGAGCTGGCGCCGGTAGTGCGGCACACCTTTGCGCGGTGTGCGGCCCACGTTCTGGCCGTCCACGATTACCTGACCACGCGTAGGTCGCTCGATCAGCGAAACCAGTTTCAATAATGTGCTTTTGCCCGCGCCCGAGCGGCCGGTCAGAAATACCATCTCGCCGGCGTCGATTTGCAGCGATACCTCGCGCAGGGCGTCGTGGCCGCCGTCGTAGCGCTTGGTGACGGTATCGAAGCGGATCACGACGTGCTCGCCGGTCCCTTGATGAGCGCATCGGCGTATTCGCCGGCATCAAACGGTCCGAGGTCTTCGGCCGCCTCGCCGATGCCGATGTAGCGAATTGGCAGCTGCAGTTCGTTGGCAATGGCCAGCAACGTGCCGCCTTTGGCCGTGCCGTCGAGTTTGGTGATGGTGATGCCGGTGAGGCCGACGGCCTTGTTGAACTCGCGCGCCTGACTCAGCGCGTTCTGTCCGCTGCCGCCGTCGACCACGAGCATGACTTCATGTGGCGCCGTGTCGTCGAGGCGCGCGATGACGCGACGGATCTTGCGCAGTTCGTCCATGAGGCCTTCCTGCGTCTGGAGTCGTCCTGCGGTGTCCACAATCAATACGTCCGTGCCGCGGGCGCGCGCGGCTTCGAATGCATCGAACGCCACGGCGGCCGGATCGGCGCCCGTGGCCTGAGCGATTACATCCACGCGATTGCGTTCGCCCCAGGTCTGCAGCTGTTCGACGGCCGCGGCGCGGAAGGTGTCGGCGGCGGCCAGCATGACGTTCAGGCCGCTGTCGCGAAAGCGCCGGGCGAGTTTGCCGATGGTGGTGGTTTTGCCGGCCCCGTTGACGCCCACCATCAACAGAACGAAGGGACTCGCGCCACCAAGGCGCAGCGGCTTGTGGCAGGGCTCCAGAATCTCAAGCACATGATCGCGCAGGGCCTGTATCAGTGCGTCCGCATCTTTGAGTTCGTCGCGCGAGACTTTTTTGTTCAGCGCGTCGATGATGGTCGTGGTCGCATCCACGCCGACATCGGCCGTCAGCATGCGCGTTTCGAGCTCCTCGAGCAGCTCGTCGTCAATCTTGCCCCCGCCCAGCAAATCGCCCAGATCGGCGGTCAGGAACGAGTCGCCTTTGTTGAGGCGCGCGCGCAGGCGCTTGAAAAAGCCCTGTTTCTGGGTAGCGGCGGTGCCGCGATCGGGGGTTTTGTCTTTGGACTTGCCAAACATGGCTTCACGGGAGCTGCGAGGACGGCTGTATGCTAGCAGGCCAGCGGCTATAGGCAACATGGGAGCGGATTCATTGGCGCGAGTATCGCAGCGTGAGCAATTTCGAATCATCGGCGGACGCTGGCGCGGTCGGCGCCTGGCTTTCCCTCCGCGGCCCGGACTGCGCCCGACGCCCGACCGGGTACGCGAGACCCTCTTTAACTGGCTTGGTGCGACCCTTTCTGGCGCGCGCTGTCTCGATCTTTTTGCCGGCTCAGGAGCGCTTGGTCTTGAGGCTCTTTCGCGCGGCGCGTCGAGCGTCGAGTTTGTGGATCGCGATCGCGCGGCGCTACAGAAGATTGAGCAGCACATTGAACTGCTTGGCGCCGGGGGCGCACGCTGCGTGCAGTCTGACTGGCGGCAGGCCGTGGACTCAGCCGAGGGATACGACGTGATCTTTGCTGATCCGCCGTTTGAGTCGGACTACCTTGAGCAATTGTGTACACTTTTGGCAAACACGAGGGGCCTTGCCGACAATGGCAGACTCTACGTGGAATTTGCCCGGGCGCGGACGTTTGTGCCCACCTCGCCCTGGTCGTTTTTACGCCAGCGGCACGCCGGTCAGGTTGGCTATGGACTGCTGACGCGCGGCGAACAGGATTAGCACTATGCAAAAATCGACGCGCACCGGCGCGCTTTATCCCGGCACGTTCGATCCGATCACCAATGGTCACTACGATCTGATTCGCCGCTCCAGCGGTATATTTGAGCGTGTGGTCGTGGCCGTGGCCGGCAATCCGCGCAAGAACCCGCTGTTTACGCTTGAAGAGCGCGTGGAGCTTGCTACCGAGGTGCTCAAAGGTCTTGATAACGTTACGGTCACCGGCTACACCGGATTGACGGTGGATTTTGCGCGTGAGCACAAGCTGCCGGTCATGCTGCGCGGACTGCGCGCGGTGTCTGATTTTGAGTTCGAGTTTCAGCTGGCGACCATGAGCCGTCAGATTGCCGATGACATCGAAACGGTGTTTCTGACGCCCGACGAGAAATACACCTATATCTCTTCCACGCTGGTTCGCGAGGTTGCCTCGTTCGGTGGTGACGTGCGCAAGTTTGTGCCCGAGGTTGTCAACCGCAAACTTGTAGACCGTTTTTCAAAAGAAAACGATTGACCGTCTATGGCGCTGAAGATCACCGATGAGTGCATCAACTGCGACGTGTGCGAGCCGGAGTGCCCCAACGATGCGATCTACATGGGGCCGGAAATTTTTCATATAAAGCCGGACCAGTGCACCGAATGCGTGGGGCATTTCGACAAGCCCCAGTGCCAGGTCGTTTGTCCGGTCGATTGCATTCCGCTGGATCCGGATCATGTAGAGACGCGCGACGAGTTGCTGAAAAAGTTTCGAGCGCTGACGGGTAAGGAGCCCAAACCGGGCACCTGAGCTAGCGCTGACAGTGGGCGCAGTAAAAGCTTGAGCGCTGACCAATCACCACTTGTTTTAACGGCGCCTTGCAGGTGACGCAGGGCTCATCGGCGCGCCCGTAGACGTTCAGCTTTTGCTGGAAATAGCCGGGCTGGCCGTCCTGACGCGTGAAATCTCGCAATGACGTGCCGCCCTGGACGATGGCTTCGCTCAAAACATCCACGATGTGCTTCGCGAGCGAGTCGTAGCGCGCACGGGATACGCGGCCGGCCGCCCGGCGCGGATCAATGCCGGCACGAAACAGCGCCTCGCTGGCGTAGATATTGCCAACGCCCACGACAATCTTGCCGTCCATGATGAAATTCTTGATCGCGCCGCGACGTTTGCGCGAGCGCGTATACAAAAGCTCGCCACTGAACTGATCGGACAGCGGTTCGGGTCCAAGGTGACTGATAAGTTTGTGCCTGGCCGGATCACTTGCGGTCCACAGCACGCAGCCAAATCGCCGCGGATCGCGAAAACGCATGGCCTTGCCGTCATCGAAAACGATATCCACGTGATCGTGGGCGGTGGGCGGTTCGTCGGCATCAATAATGCGCAGCGTGCCAGACATACCCAGATGAATGATCAGCGTTCCGGCCTGGGTATCGAACAGAAGATACTTGGCGCGGCGGCGCAGGTTGTCGATGGCAAGGCCCGGTAGTGTTCTGGTCACGCCTGGTGATACGCGCTGGCGCAGTTTTTTCTGACGCACGATGGCGGTTTTGACCACCCGTCCGACAACGTGCGGGGTGAGTCCCAGGCGACTGGTTTCTACTTCTGGTAATTCAGGCATTTGCGTTCAACTTATGCACGACAGCAAGGCGCGATGGTGCAGTGCATGTGTTGTGCTGCACCACGCGCGAGGGCGGACAAGAAGCGGCAATGTGTGATCTGTGCCGCGTTTGTAATCATGGCCCGGGCGTATAACCACAACCATGGTCCGCACCGCGCAACGCGGCTATAGTAGCGGGCCAGTTCAAAAGGTAACAGGAGCGCATCGATGGAGTATCTGTTTGGTTTGACGCAGCCACCGTGGTGGGGCTACGTGCTTTACACGGTGTTGACCATTCACGCGAGCGTTATGGCGGTCACGCTGTATCTGCATCGCGACCAAACCCATCGAGGACTCGATCTGCATCCCATCGTGCGACATGTGTGTCGTTTCTGGCTGTGGTTCACCACGGCTATCGTCACCAAACAGTGGGTCGCCGTGCATCGCAAACATCACGCGCGCTGCGAAACGCCCGACGATCCGCACAGCCCTGTTATTGAAGGCATTGGCAAAGTTCTGCGCGAGGGCGCCGAGCTCTATCAGGTCGAGGCGCGCAAGGAATCCACGCAGGAAAAATACGGTCGCGGTACGCCGGACGACTGGCTCGAACGAAACGTATACTCACGCTTCCCGAATATGGGCATCACCCTGCTTGCGGTGTTGAATCTGGCGCTGTTCGGCGTCGTCGGGATTACGATCTGGGCGCTGCAGATGCTGGCCATGCCGGTGCTCTCTGCGGGCGTGATCAACGGTCTGGGTCACTGGACGGGCTATCGCAACTTCGAGTGCGATGATGCTGCGCGAAACCTGACTCCGGTGGCGTTTGTGTGCGGCGGCGAAGAGTTGCACAACAACCATCACGCGTTTCCAAGCTCGGCCAAATTCTCGGCGCAGCGCTGGGAGTTTGATATTGGCTGGATGTACATCAGCATCTTCAAGGCGCTGGGCCTTGCGAAGGTGCGTCGACTGATGCCGGAGCCGGAGTTCGCCAGCAGCGAGCGCAGTGTCGATCTTGAAACCGTGCGCGCGATTATTGTTAACCGCATGCACGTGCTGCGTGACTACACGCGCACGGTTACGCTGCCGGTACTCAAGCTCGAGGCGCTAAAAGCCAAAAACAACTCAAGCGAGCGGGCACGCCAGATGCTGCGTGATGCCAAGCGGGCGCTGACGCGGCGGCCGGAGCTCCTCGATGCGCGCCATCAGGAGCGGTTGCAGCAGATGCTTGAAGACAACGCGGCACTTAAAACCGTGCACGAGTTTCGCGAGCGGCTGCATAGCTTGTGGTCGGGCGCGACGGTCAGCAATGAGAAATTGTTGGGTCAACTTCGGGACTGGTGCAAGGAAGCTGAGGCGACCGGGATTCGGGCGCTTGAGGAGTTTTCTCAGCGGCTCAAGCAGTATCAGATGCCGGCTGCTGTTGCTCGCTAGTTCGTTTTAGCGGGTTTTGAGTTTCGCTCTGCTTGCGGGCTCCGGTCCGGCCAGGGCGATTCAAAAGTCGCTCAAGTACATCCATGTACCGCTTGACGGCCGCCATCCCTGGCGGCCGACACTTTTGAATGGCGGTGGCCGGACCGAAGCGCGGAACCAGAGCCCCGGAAAACAAGCACGAAAAAACCCGCCAAATGGCGGGCTTTTCAATCAAGCGTCAACAAACGCCCAGGCAGCCAGACCAATTACTTGATCTTGGCTTCCTTGTACTCAACATGCTTGCGCACGCGAGGATCAAATTTCTTCACAACCATCTTCTCAGGGTGAAGACGCTTGTTTTTGGTTGTGGTGTAGAAGTGACCGGTGCCGGCACTGGAGACCAAACGGATTTTATCGCGCATTTCAAAGGCTCCTTATACTTTCACGCCACGCTTGCGCAAATCGGCAAGCACGGTGTCGATGCCGTCACGATCAATCAGGCGCAGGCCTTTGGTCGAAACGCGAAGTTTGACATAACGATTTTCGCTCTCAACCCAGAAACGATGCGTATGCAGGTTAGGGAGAAAGCGGCGACGCGTACGGTTGTTGGCGTGCGACACGTTGTTACCCGTTGTCGGGCCCTTGCCGGTCACTTGGCAAACTCTGGACATGATCCTGACCTCTGTAAGGATTTCGTTGGCACGACCGCGGCTCAGGCCGCCATCACGCAAAAAGGCCCGCCTTTATACCAGCCGATGCATCGGCGTTCAACCAAACCGCGACGATTATTGGTCTCAGAGCAGCCCGCGCTCGGCCAGAGACACGCATCCGGCGTCTCCGACCACGATATGATCGAGCACGCGGATGTCTACCAGCGCCAGCGCGCGCTGCAGCCGGCGCGTGATGCGCTCATCGGCGGCGCTGGGTTCGGCCACGCCCGAGGGGTGGTTGTGCGCGAAAATCACGTGGGCGGCATTGTAATGCAGGGCCTGCTTGACGATTTCTCGCGGATATACGCTAGCCCCGTCGATCGTTCCGCGGAAAATCTCAATAAATTCAATGACTCGGTTGCGCGAGTCCAGATACAGGCAGCAAAAGACCTCATATTCGCGGTCGCGCAGCTGGGCGTGCAGGAACGCCCGGGTACTGCTCGAGTTCGTGATCGTGGCCAGACGCTCCACCGATTCGCGCAGCGCCCGTCGCGAGAGTTCTGGTGCACTCAGGATGCGGGCCACCATAGCCGGGCCGACGCCCGGCTGGGCCAGCAGCGCCTCGGGTGTCGCGCCCAGCAGCGCGCGCAGCGAGCCGTGACGGGCCAGGCCGGTTCGCGCCAGGTCGACCGCGCTGCGCCCACCGGCGCCGCTACTGATCAACAGAGCCACAAGTTCGGTATCTGACAGCGCAGCGGCCCCGCGGGAGAGCAGTTTCTCCCGCGGGCGCTCGCCGGCTGGCCAGTCGCGTATCCGCATGTCCCCTCCGTGGGTGTGCGACGCCATCCCTGGCATCTATGCGACAGGGGCTATTGTGCGTTTCACGTGGGGGTTCTCAACGCGCAAAACCGGCCGGGGCCACCAACAAACATCGCTGGCATTTTTGTGCTCCCCTCAAGCGCCTGATTTTTGGTTAAACTTCGGCGCGTGAACGCAATACAAAACCAACACATCCTGCTCGGCGTGACCGGGGGCATTGCCGCCTACAAGGCACCGGATCTGGTGCGACGTCTGGCCGAACGCGGCGCAACGGTGCAGGTGGTCATGACCCACGGCGCGCAGCAGTTTGTGACGCCCCTGACCTTTCAGGCCGTGTCCGGCCGCGCCGTGCGCACCGATCTGTGGGACGAGGAAGCCGAAGCCGCCATGGGCCACATCGAGCTGGCCCGTTGGGCAGATCTGATTCTTGTGGCGCCGGCCACGGCGGAGTTCATGGCTTCAACGGCCGGCGGCAAGTCCGACAATCTGTTGTCGACCGTGTGCCTGGCGACCGACGCGCCCATTCTTTTGGCGCCGGCCATGAACCGACTGATGTGGGCGGATAAGGCCACGCAGGCCAACGCACGCGTGCTGCGCGAACGGGGCATCGAACTGCTGGGACCGGGCGAGGGCGATCAGGCGTGTGGCGAAACCGGTGCTGGCCGCCTGCTTGAGCCACTGGAGATTGTCGAGCACGTCAACAAACATTTGCTGTTTCAAAAAACTCGCGGCCCGCTGTTTGGCAAGCACGTGATGGTGACGGCCGGCCCGACCCGTGAGCGGATCGATCCGGTGCGTTTTCTGACCAATCGCAGCTCAGGCAAAATGGGGTTTGCGATTGCGTCTGCCGCGGCTCGTCTGGGTGCCGACGTGACGCTGGTGGCCGGTCCCGTGGCGCTCGAGACGCCGCAGAACGTGCAGCGTCTGAACGTCGAAAGTGCGCAGGAAATGCACGACGCCGTGCATGCGGGCGTCGACAACGTCGACATCTTTATTGCCGCCGCCGCGGTTTCGGATTATCGGGCCGCCAACATAGCGGACCGGAAAATCAAGAAGACCGACGACACCATGAGCATTGCGCTCACGCGTAATCCGGATATTTTGAAGTCGGTCGGCGCCCTTGAGACGCCGCCGTTCACGGTGGGCTTCGCGGCCGAAACCAACGACGTAACGCGCAACGCGCGCAAGAAGCTCGAAGCCAAAAAGCTCAACATGATTTGTGCCAACGCCGTGGGTGACAGCGCCGATGGCCAGCCGCTGGGCTTTGATGCGGACGACAACGAGCTGGTGATCCTTGGCAGCGATGAAGAGGTGCCCATCAAACGTGCCAGCAAGCGCGTGGTGGCGCGCGAGCTCATGCGCGTGGTCGCCGCGCGCTACGCTGCCAGCCAATCCTAAAGTGGAGTAACGCCCGTGCGTTCAATTGAAATCAAGATTCTCGACCAGCGACTTGGCCGCGACTACGCGCTGCCGGAGCATGCGACCGGCGGTTCAGCCGGGCTGGATCTGCGCGCCTGCATTGATGAGCGCGAGATTCTGGAGCCTGGCCAGACCAAGCTCATTCCCACGGGGTTTGCGATGCATATTGGTGACCCGACGCTCGCTGCGGTGCTGCTGCCGCGATCGGGACTGGGGCACAAGCACGGCATTGTGCTGGGTAATCTCACTGGCCTGATTGATTCGGATTATCAGGGGCAGGTGTTTGTATCGTGCTGGAATCGCGGCAAGGTCAGCTACACCATCGAGCCGGGTGAGCGCATCTGCCAGATGGTGTTTGTGCCGGTGGTGCAGGCGCAGTTTTCGGTGGTCGACGAGTTTACGACCAGCGATCGTGGCGCTGGCGGCTTCGGGCACTCCGGTCGGAGCTAGAGCTGCCCGCCTGCGTTTGACGTGTCGGCCGAGCGATCGGCCGTCAGTTCCAGGAATCGATCCATGTCGCGCTGAAACTCGTCGCGAATGTCACCTTGCTCTTCGCGCAGCGCACGCACGGTCTGCACGTGCTCTGCCATGGCGCGCTCGGTGTGAATGAGGTGCTGCGCGATGTCATCGGGCAGCGGCGGCAAATCCGAGGACTCGTCAAACGGAAAGTTGTAGCGCCTTGCTTCGGCCTCAAGCTCTTCCCACTTGCCCTGCAGATTTTTCATGTAGTGGCGCGTCACGCCAATCTGGGCTTCGAGCGCCAGGATGCGGCGGTCACGCAGATCGGCGATCTCGTCCACGGATAAATAGGTGTCGAGCAAGATCCGGTCACGTTCTCGCGCGCGGCGTTCGCGCTCAAGCTCGGCCTGATACTGACGCTCGGCTTCGGCTTCGGCGGCAAGCTCCGCCGCGGTTTTCTGCCGCGGCAGCACGTCCACCTGAACGCCCTGTTCGTTCAGAATGCGGCGTTCGCGGCGCGCATCATCGGCGGGAATCGAGTCGCCGTAATGCACCACACCGTTGTCATCGACCCACTTGTAAAGCTTTTCGGCGTTGGCGGTAACGCTCACGCCGAAGGCCAGTACAAGACCTGTTACTGCGGTTTTCACATTCATTAGGAAATTTATAGCACACCCGTTTTTTGCTTCGCTGTGACGAAGGTCGCACGTAATTCGTTGAACTTAATGCGAAATACCAAATTGTGCGCCAGGTCCGTTCTGGCTGGCGCCCGGTCTTTATGACTCATTTGGCGCCGTATTTATCCCTATATTTTGTTAAAGCAGCTAAATCGCCCTCAATTCCCTCATTAGTTTGTAAAAAATTAATAAGGTTTGCGAGCGTGGCCAGGGCAACGACCTGCAAACCATGGACTTGCTCTACTTCCTGGATGGCCGAGAGTCCGCTGTCGCCACGACCGGTCTCCTGTCGATCCAGCGCGATAGCCACTCCGACGGCCGTCGCACCGGCCTGCGCGATGATCTCCATGGCCTCGCCGATTGCGGTGCCCGCGGTGATGACATCGTCAACGGTAACCACGCGGCCTGCCAGCGGTGCGCCAACCAGCGAGCCGCCCTCGCCGTGAGCCTTTGCTTCCTTGCGATTAAATGCATAGGGCACGTCGATACCGTGATGCTCGTGCAGCGCCGCGGCCGTCACGGCCACGAGCGGGATGCCCTTGTAGGCCGGTCCGAAGAGCATGTCGAACTCGATGTTGGAGTCGACCAGCGCCTGAGCGTAAAACCGACCGAGCGCGGCCAGCGATCGACCGCTGTCGAATTTGCCTGCATTGAAAAAATACGGACTGACGCGACCGGACTTTAGCGTGAAACTGCCGAACTTCAACACGCCGAGTTCGATGGCCAGATGCAGGAATTCGTCGCGAGTGCTAAGTGCGTTGGTCATAAATGGTTTTACTTAAACTGACGGGAGGTTTGGGTATGATACACGCTCTTTGAGCTATCGAGTCGGCACGTTCATGCGAGTAATCACGATCAACGCCAACGGCATCCGCGCAGCCGAACGCAAGGGTTTTTTCAAGTGGCTGTCGCGTCAGCGAGCCGACGTGTGCTGCGTGCAGGAAACCAAAGCGCAGGTCGATCAGCTCACCTTGCCGGCGTTTCATCCGCGCAATCATCACAACTATTACGTCGACGCTCAGAAGAAGGGTTACAGCGGTGTGGCGATCTATTCACGCCACGAACCCACACGCGTGATTCGCTCGCTGGCCGAAGCCTTCGATGGCTCGGATGCCTGGGCTGAGTTCGACAATGAAGGGCGCTACATCGAGGCGCAGTACGGGGACTTGAGTATTGTGTCGCTGTATCTGCCGTCGGGCTCCTCCGGCGACGTGCGGCAGGAGGCGAAGTTTCGTTTTCTGGATCTGTTTTTGCCGCAGCTGGTAAAAGCCAAGCGCCGTAAGCGTCGCTACATCCTGTGCGGTGACTTCAACATTGCGCACAAGAAAATCGACATCAAGAACTGGCGTTCCAATCAAAAGAACTCCGGCTTTTTGCCCGAGGAGCGCGCCTGGATGGACGATCTGATTCACAAGCACGGTTACGTGGATACCTTCCGCGAACTCAATGACAAACCCGACGAATACACCTGGTGGTCCAACCGCGGCAACGCGCGCGCCAACAACGTGGGATGGCGTCTCGACTATCAGATCGCCTCGCCGACGCTGGCCGGCTTAGCGACGAAAACCCGCGTGTATCGCGACAAGCCGTTTTCAGATCACGCGCCGGTGATCACCGACTACGATCTCGAACTTGGCTAAGACCACGCACGCAGCTGAGCCCGGCGCGACCAATCGCGGCGTCTGGGCCAGTCTGCTCAATCGGCGCATGGCCATTTGCCTTGCGATCGGTTTTTCTTCCGGTCTGCCGCTTTTCTTTCTGACCCAGCTCGTGCCCGCGTGGCTGCGGCGCGCGGACATTGGCGTTGGCATGATCGGCCTGATCAATCTGGCCACGTTCCCGTACATCTGGAAGTTCGTGTGGGCGCCGTTCATGGATCGCTTTGTGCCGCCATTTCTCGGGCGTCGTCGCGGCTGGATGATGATCACGCAGGTGCTGCTGCTCGGCATTCTGGTTTTGTTCGGCAGGCTCGATCCGGTGAGCGATTTTGGTCTGATCGTTATCCTCATGATCTTGACCGCGTTTGTCAGCGCCAGTCAGGACATTGTGATCGACGCCTACCGGCGCGAGCTGCTGCCCGACCATGAACTCGGTGTGGGCAACTCGTTTCATATAAATGCCTACAGGATTGCGGCGCTGGTCCCCGGGTCGCTGGGATTGATTCTGGCCGATCTTGTGCCCTGGAGCGTCGTGTATCTGGTGGTCGGTTCGTTCATGCTCGTGGGCATTGTTACGACACTATTGATAAGTGAAGCGCCGCGCGTGGGTGCGCCACCGCCAACGCTTGCCAAGGCCATTGTCGAGCCGTTCAAGGATTTTTTCTTACGTCGCGAGCTGTCCTGGGCGCTGGCCGTGCTGGGCTTCATGATGCTCTACAAGCTCGGCGACAACATGGCCACGGCGCTTGAGACGGTGTTTTTCATCGACATGGGCTTCAGCAACACCGAGATTGGTGGGGTCGCGAAGGTGGCCAAGCTGTGGGCCCTGCTGGTGGGTGTGACGATCGGCGGCATCGCGATGATCCGTATCGGCATCAACCGGGCGTTGTGGGTGTTTGGCGTGTTCCAGATTTGCTCGATTCTGGGTTACATGGCGCTGTCGATGGTGGGCAACAACCTGACCGTGCTGTTTGCCGCGGTAAGTCTTGAGTATCTGGGCGTGGGACTTGGGACGGTGGCCCTGACCGCGTTTATCGCCAAGCTGTGCAGCACCAACTTTACCGCTGTGCAGATTTCGCTTTTGACCTCGGTGGCCGCGCTGCCGCGCACGATCGTCAACTCGGCGACGGGCTTAATGGTCGAGAGTATGGGCTACACGCAGTTTTTCTTTGTGTGTTTTTTGTGCGCGATCCCCGGCATGTTGATGCTTTTGATTGTCGCACCGTGGAATGAGGAGAGTACGTGAGCGACAACGCACGGTGGCATCAGGTGGCAGCGCTGAGTGATCTGGCTGATCCCGGCTCGCGTGGTTTTCAGGTTGAGACCGATGGCATGCCGGTGTTCGGGTTTGTGGTGCGCAAGGACGGCAAACTATACGGCTATGAAAACGTGTGTCCGCATGCCGGGCGCATGCTCAACTGGGGACCGCATCGTTTTTTGACGCAGGATCAGAGCATGATTATGTGTGTCGCGCACGGGGCGCTGTTTGATATCACCAGCGGGGAGTGCGCGACGGGGCCTTGTATGGGGGAGAGTTTGCGCCAGGTGCCTGTGCGTGAGGTGGATGGGGTGGTTGAGGCGGATATCTCGCCTCTGGCGATGCTCTAGCGGCGAGCAAACGTTGAACGCATGAACCCCGCCCCGCACCGGATGCGGGCTGCTATCAATCCGACAAGTTCCTCAGGCCCCCGCCTGCTCCAGATAGGTCAGCGGATCGTCCCAGTGCTGATGCACGTCGTCGTCTTGTTTGGCTTCGTAGTTGTCGGCCGGCAGGTCCAGCGAGCCCGAATAGTCTTCGGGTGGCTCCGCGTGCTGCAAGAAGGCCGTGTCCCAGGCTTCGCGGTCGAGCTCGTCCACGGTTCCATCGTAGAACTGCAGCTCGACAGTGCGCGCGGCGTCATCCACAGCAACCACTTCAAAAATGGCGCGTCCGGGCCGCTTGTACCAGTGACCGACAACGGGTTCGACTTTTTCCATGGTCTTGTCCCTATTGATCGTTGCCCCTGTTATCATACGCGCCGCGCGCCGGGGCGCTATCGTGTGAAACCCTAGATTGATGGTGGTTTTTGCGAGCCCTGAGGCGTTTTCCCTTAAGTCCATTTCTTAAGCGATTGATTCATCGTGATCACCGACCTCGTCAAATATTTCTTTGTGCTGTTTGTGGTGGTGGAACCAGTCTCGCTGGTGCCCATGTTTGCTGCGTTGACCATTGATGGTGATGCGGCCTATCGGCGACGCGTCGCGTTCAAGGCCACGGCCATCTCTACGGTGATCCTGATTTCTTTTGCCGTTGGCGGACAGTGGTTGCTTGGCTACCTTGGCATCAGCGTGGCCGCCTTCAAGATCGGCGGCGGCGTGCTGCTGTTGCTGCTTTCCATCGACATGGTGTTTGCGCGGCGCTCGGGCATGCGTTCGACCACGGTACGTGAGCAGGATGAAGCGCGTTCACGTGAAGACATCAGCGTGTTTCCCCTGGCCTTTCCATTGATTGCCGGACCCGGTGCTATGGCCACGCTTGTGCTGGTCGCCGGTGAGACGCAGCATTCGTTGTCGTTGTTCTCGGGTCTGATCGGGATGGTGGCGTTGCTGATGCTGCTGGTGCTGGGACTGCTGCTGTTGTCCGGCCAGGTCATGCGCGTGCTCGGCGTCACCGGTGCCAACATGGTCAGCCGCATCTTCGGCGTGATTCTCGTTGCGATGGCGATTCAGTATCTGGTCGACGGCATCAAGTCGGCGTTCAACCTGCCACTGTAAATTTCAAATCCCACACGTCGTGGCCATGACGATGGCCGCGCAGTTCGAAGCGCGTGAGCGGGCGTTCGTCCGGTCGCGGCACGGCGCCGGTCTCCAGATCGGTGCCCGGGGCGAGGTTCCTGAAGCGTGAGTCGGCCAGCAGCGTTTCGAGCATGTGCTCGGCGTAGTGCTGCCAGTCGGTGGCCATATGCAGAAGTCCACCGGGTTTGACCACGCGCACCACCTGATCCAAAAACGGCGTCTGCACGATGCGGCGTTTGTGGTGGCGTTTCTTGGGCCAGGGGTCAGGGAAGTACAAATTGAGCCGGTCGACGCTGTTGTCTGCGAGGCTTTGGGCAAGCACCTCCATCGCATCGTGATGCATGAGGCGTACGTTGGTCAGTTCGCGCTCGCCGATCTCGCGCAGCGCATGACCGATCCCCGGGGTATGTACCTCAACACCTAAAAAATCATGATCGCGGGCCGCATTGGCCATCTGCACCAGCGCATCGCCGTTGCCTGTGCCGATCTCCAGCACGCGCGGCGCGCTGCGACCGAATTCGGCGTCGAGGTCCAGAGGCTGACCGTCAAACGCGATACCAAACTGTGGCCAGTACATATCGAGCGCCTTTTGCTGACCGCTGGTCAGACGGCCTTCGCGACGGACAAAGCTGCGAATGATCTTGCGTGGGTGCTCGCTCATGAAATGTTCTAGGTTCCTGAAAAATAGCGAGTTTACACGATTTCGGGCGCGATTCAGTTTTGGTTCAGGCGCTGGGCGGTCTAATGGCACTCAAGATTTCTACGTTGCCGAGCAAGGGAGCTCATCATGAACCACAACAACGCCCGCCGGGCAGACCGGCGCTTTACACGCGATCTGATCGCCGCCGCCGCCGCGCTGGTGCTGATGGGGATTGCGAC
>CAZXCL010000028.1:35110-49619 GCA_964639265.1 uncultured Gammaproteobacteria bacterium
TCGGCGTTTGTCTACGCGGCGCTCTACCTGAGCCTGAACGGCGGTCCGTGGGAGCTGTACTACACGACCGAGGACTTCGAGATCAACGGTGCGATTGCCGACGACGAATATCTGGTGGAAACCGAATTGTTCGAGGGCTATCCGACCGACTACTACGACGTACTGGTTGAGATCTATGACGCCGACTTTGGCGATTTCGTGGCCGAGTTCGGTCCTGCTGACAGCGCGGCGCTGGCGGTGCTGCCGCTGGAAGACCAGGTACGCGATACGCCAGTGGTCGTCGGTAGCGGGTTTGTAGCGGTCGGTGGTGGCGGCGGAGCTCTCGGCGCGTCACTGATCGGGCTTGGTCTGCTGGCCTTTGCGCGACGTCGATTTTCCTCTTAACGATCCCCAGCGTTAAGTCAGTCACGCGCGGCTCTCGGGTCGCGCGTTTTTTTTTTGCAATCTTAATCAGCCGATTGGCCGATGCACAGCGCCGATACGTTGCGTAGTCTGTTGTGGCGATGAAGGCAATTGACATTATATGGCGCGAGCCACGTGCGCCTGGCGCGAGAGGACCAGTCTGGTCTGACTGGCTACCGGTCGCGGCAATCGGCTTGATATGTGCCGCTGAGGGCGTCTTTAACGAGGCACTTGTTTGGCGCCCCGCGCCGAATCTGTTGATGGCGGCGCTGGCCCTGGCGCTACCCTGGCGGCGAGTGCGTCCCCTGACCGTTTTGCTATTGGTTTATGGCATCAATGCCGTGCCGCAGGTCGGTGCCCGTATTCTGGACATCGACTGGACCCCGGCGTTTGCATCCGTATTTCTCTTGATACTCCCGTACTCGCTGCTGCGATGGGCCTCGGGTCGCGAAGCGATTGTGGGCGTGGCGTTTGTATTCCTAACCTATGTCCTGACGATTGGCGCAAGCGATGCGCCTGCGCGTGAAGTGACGGCGGGCGTTTTGTTTCTGCTTTTTCCCGCGGCAATTGGCGCGTCCGTGCGCTATCGCGAGGCGGCAGAGCAACGCGCGCTGGATCAGGTGAGACTTGGTGAGCGCGAGCAGTTAGCGCGGGAGCTGCATGACACCGTGGCGCATCATGTCTCGGCAATAGCGATCCAGGCTCAGGCAGGTCGGGCCCTCGCCGACAAAGACCCCAACGCGCCGCTGCAGGCGCTGTCCATTATTGAGCAGGCGGCTTCAAACACGCTGAACGAAATGCGCCGCATGGTGCGAACGATGCGCAGCGATACTGATGCGCAGCTAGTACCCGCCGCAACCCTTGCAGATATTGCGCGGCTGGCTGACGATCAGACCTGTCCGCTTTCGATTGAGGTAAGCATCGCCCAAGGTCTGGGCGATCTCGACAGTACGCTCGTCTCAACGCTTTTTCGGCTCACACAGGAGTCGATTACCAACGCGGTGCGTCACGCTGAAGGGGCGCGTAGAGTTGATGTGAGAGTTACCGGTGATGAAAAGAGCATCGAGCTGACTATTTGCGACGATGGAAAAAAAGTGGTGGTCGCAGGCCCGACCGGTTACGGACTCAAGGGAATGACTGAGCGTGCGGCTCTCCTTGGGGGCACGTTGACGGCCGGCCCCGGGCCGGCAAGAGGCTGGGTGGTTCGCGCCAGACTACCGCGCGTGGAGATTGCAGCATGAGCATATCCGTTGTGATCGCCGACGATCAGGATCTGGTGCGTACCGGGCTGCGGATGATTCTGGACGCGCAGGAGGGCATCGAGGTTATTGGCGAGGCGCGCAACGGGCGCGAGGCCGTTGATATGGCACGCACATTGCGGCCCGATGTGTGTCTGTTTGATATTCGTATGCCCGAGCTTGATGGTATCGAAGCTGTGCGCAGGCTTGCCGGGCAAAATGTTGCCAATCCCATGGCTGTGGTCATCATTACAACGTTCGATCTGGACGAGTACGTACACGGTGCCTTGAAGGCGGGCGCACGAGGATTCCTGTTAAAGGACGCTGGTCCCGAGATGCTTGCGCAAGCGATCCGCGCTGCCGCCAGCGGCGAAGCGCTTATCGCGCCCGCCATCACCGCACGACTGCTTTCTGCGTTTGCAAAATTGCCTGATGGGGCCGCGCCTGCGCAGCCCGATGAGCTGCTGACGCAACGCGAGGAGCAGGTGTTGATGACGGTGGCAAAGGGTCTGAGCAATGCCGAGATAGGCGAGGCACTGCACATCAGCATGAGTACGGTAAAGACTCACCTTGCGAGCCTGATGCAAAAGCTTGATGCGCGCAATCGGGTGGAGATTGTGATCTGGGCCTACGAGACCGGGCGAATTTCGCGCTGATCACCATACGCCCGGGTCGGCCGAAAGTATGAGTATCATTTCGCACTGACGACCGACGTGGTTCGGCCCGATCTGCCGATGTGCACGCGGGGGTCCAAGCCGATCATAGCTACCTCAAGAAATTCTGAGGTACAGCTATGAAAACTCATTACTTGCATCGCTCGCCTGGCGAGGACCTGGGTGAAGAGACACCCGCACGCATCAAAGGGGCGCGGATCTGGGACTGGATGGCGCATCGCTATGCGGCGAAGCCGGTGCCCGACGAAAACGCCTACGCCCACAAACTGGCCGTTACTCGCGAGTATCTTTTTCCGACCGCAAACGTACTCGAGCTTGGCTGCGGTACGGGCTCTACGGCGCTCCACCATGCGCCGCACGTCCGCCATATCGACGCATTCGATTTTTCTGCCAGCATGATTGACATCGCCAGGCGCAAAGCGGCGGCAGGCGATGTGAAGAACATCGCTTTTCGATGTCGCGAGGCCAACAATTTATGCGCCGCTGATGCGCGCTACAACGTTGTGCTGGCAATGAACCTGCTACATCTTCTGCCCGAGTGGCAGCAAGTGATCGAGCAAATCCATGATCAGTTGCGCCCCGGTGGTGTATTCATCTCGACTACGCCGTGTCTGCATGCAGCGCCACGTATCCTGCGCTGGGTGGCGCCCGTGGGCTTTCGCATTGGTGTGATGCCCTACCTGAGCTTTTTCAGTCAGGGCGAACTTGCAGCGGCGCAGACCGAAGCTGGCTTTGATCTTGAATACGCGTGGCAGGCCACACCCCAGAACGGGCTGTTTATGGTCGCGAGAAAATCATGTTGAGTGCCACCCGTCTTGCCAGGTCCACGCAGGTGGTGGGGCGCATGAGCCAGCTGGCCATCGCGCTTGTTGGGATGATCTGGGTTGCGCGCGGCGAGTTCCTCAATGCATGTGTGGCACTTGTGGCCATGGGGCTCTCGGTATTGCCGAGCAGGTACCTGCCGGATGGGCGTGCAGCACATGTCACATCATTAACAAGTGCGGTGCTGCTTGGCGCTCATGTCGTATTTGGTATGTATGCAGGGCTCTACGAGTCTTCTCACGTGTACGACAAGCTGATGCATGTCTTCGGTAGCGGCGCGATTGCTGTGATTGCAATCGTGGCGACTCAGGCTTTCTGTCAGCAGCGACGACTGGTGTTGCCCAATTCGTTTGTCAATTTGTTCGTTTTCGGCGCCACGCTGAGCGCCGGCGCGCTGTGGGAAATATTCGAATTCGGCGTAGACCTGACCGGCCTGTTCGTGGCGCAACGCGGTCTGAAAGACACCATGATCGATTTGATCGCCGACGCTTTTGGCGCTGTGCTTGTTTTGACATCCCTTGCTGCGGCTCGCAGTTATTTGAAAACCGGAGAGAGACCATGCTGAGACTGACCAGATGTGCCGTAGTTGGCCTCATGATTATTTTCGCGTCTACGGGCTGTGCCCATGGCTATGACAATCATCAGCCCGATGAGGGCAATCGCGGGCGATCGAAGCTGGTGGTGATTGGCGGCGCCATTTTACTGGCGGCCATCGTTGCCCATGAGGCCAGAAGCAACACCCGAGATGCCCTGCGCGACGCGCGCCCGCGGGAATAAATGCGCGCTGCTATTCCGTGTTTCAAAAAAAAACCCCGTCATTCGACGGGGCAGAGGGGGAGACGGTTGGTCGGTCCGCTCAGGTTCGCTCATCGTGTAAACTTGAGCGCAGGCCGTGACGCAATTCGAGGGAGAGGCGCGTCACCGACAGATAAATTAGTTGACGTCCCAGTTTTCCTTGACCTTCTCGCACCAGTTTTTGTACTCGTCCCAGTTCGAGATAGGCAGGTCGTCGATGTCACGCGGAACCGCGAGCGGCTCGGCGGCCGGACGGTTTTCGCGATTGTCGCGTGGGTCCGGCGTGGTGAATGGCTTGAATTCGTTCATGGGACAAAGGCTCCGAGGCGGTGTGTGCGGCGATGTGTATAAGTTACTGGGTCAGACCTGAAATCTCAGTTAACTGAGTCACAGCGTTGCGGTTTTTCGCGGACATAACGCGACGTTATTGTTAGATCGACGCGATATTTGCACTTATTGTCAATTTGGCGGTCGCAATATCGGTATTCTTCAGGCGCTCGGTGCAGGCGTTTTTCAATCAATCAAGAGTGATGAGTCGACATGGCACGTTTACTTAAATTTCTCGCAGGCGCGGTCGCGCTCGTGGTGGTGGTCCTGCTGGCGGTGGGCGCCTGGTTCCGCTTTTTCTTCGATCCCAACGATCTGAAGCAGACCGTGGCCACGCAGGTGGAAAAACAGACCGGGCGCACGCTGTCCATCGACGGTGATCTGGAGCTCAGCTACTTTCCGTGGGTGGGCATGAGCATCGGGTCCACGCGACTAAGCGAGGACCCTGCTTTTGGCGACGGCGATTTTGTGTCGTTCGACAGCGCCAGCGCGCGGGTCAAGGTGATGCCGCTTTTGAGCAAGCGGATTGAGATTGGCAAAGTGTCGCTTGAGGGCCTCAATGTGAATCTGATTCGCAACGCGCAGGGCGTGGACAACTTTGCGAGCCTGCTGTCGCGCTCCGAGGCGGCGCCCGCCGAGGAAGCCGTGAATGTGGGCGACGGCTCCACATCCATGGAGCTCGGGCATGTGGACGGACTGTCCGTGCTCGGCGCCAACTTCTCGATGGACGACCGCCAAACCGGTCAGGTGGTGAAACTCACCAATCTGAATGCCACGACCGGCCCGATTGGTTCGGTGGATTCGCAGATTGCGATCGACACGAGTTTTGATATCAGCGTCAACGAGCCCAATCTGAACGCGCGCGTCGAGCTGTCGGGCGACGGCCGACGCGACGGCGAGACGTTTCGGTTCAGCAATCCCAGCGTGACCGTGGCCGGCGAGCGTCAGGAGTTGAGCGAAGACCTCAGTGTCGATTCGTTTGCACTGACGATCACCGCGCCGGCGATGACGGCCACCGAGACGGTCGTGAACATGCCCTCGCCGCAGATTGTGCTGAAGGCAAACGGCGGTTCGCTGGATACGCTGGATCTGAACTTCAAGGCCGACTCGCTGGAGATGCTGCTCGATGGCGACAAGCTGTCGCTGCCGAAACCAGCCCTGGCGTTGAATGTGAGCGGCGACATCGTGCCGGCGCCGGTGGATGCACGGATGACCGCTAGCGCGCTGACCGTGGCGCCCACGGCGCAAACGTTGTCGCTTGCAGGCTACGAGCTTGATGCGATGGGTCTGAAGGCGCGCGGCTCGCTGGATGCGTCCACCTGGTCTGATGCGCTCAGCGCATCAGGTCCGCTCTCGGTTGATCAGTTTTCGCTTCGAGACTTGATGGCAAAGCTCGACATCCCGCTGGAGACGGCCGATCGCGATGCGATGTCGCGGGTCTCACTAAAGGGTGAGGTGGCCATGAATGGCAATACGGCGAGTCTGCGCGATATGACCGTTAAGCTCGATGACACGACCATCACCGGTCGCGCCGGCATGAGCGATCTGGCCAACGGTGTACTCGATTTCAATCTGAACATTGATGCCATCAATGCCGATGGCTATCTGGCGCCCACCGCCGCGCCGGTGGAAGGCGAGCAGGGCAGCGCGGCCGATGCGGTGGTGCTTGATTCAGAAACGCTGCGTGCGTTTAACGCCAACGGCGCCGTGAACATTGGCAAGTTCACGTTCTCAGGCATTGAATCGAGTAACGTGCAGATTGGTTTGAAGGCCGACGGCGGCAACATTCGTGTGAATCCTTCCAAGGCGAATCTGTACGGTGGCACCTACAGCGGCGACATCCGTATCGATGCATCGGGCGCGCGGCCAACGCTGAGTCTCAACGAAACCGTAAGCGGCATCGACTTCAACGCGTTTGCCGCCACGGTGATGCCCGACGTGCCGGTGCACGGCATCTTGTCGGGCAACGTGCTCATGAACGGCAGCGGCGCGACGACCGGTGAGATCAAGTCAACGCTCAACGGCACCACGCGGTTTGATTTTTCTGACGGCTATATCGACAACATCGATCTGTGGCATTCGGTGCAGAGCATTCTTGCGCTTGCTGATAAGGAGGCGCCGCCGGCCGGAACCACGCCGCGGCGTACGGAATTCGAGCAGCTCAAGGGCAGCGCACGGGTTGTGGATGGTGTGGTAACCATCGAGGAGATGATCGCGTCGGTGGAGCATCTTGATGTGACCGGCGGCGGGGTGGTCAATCTCAATGACTCTGCTGTGGACGTTGAGGTGCAGGCCAAGATTGTTGAGGAAGAAGGCAAGGAGTTGCTGCCGCGAGAGCGCAACCTGCTGGGCTTCAAGGTACCGGTGTTTGTGGGCGGTACGATTGAGGCGCCGAGCATCAGTCCGACCAAATCCGTGACCAGCGTGGTTGCACAGCTGGCCAAGCGCAAGCTCGCGGGAAGGCTTGGACTACTTGGCGATGAAGAAGGCGACGGCACAACTCAGGGTGATGTTGACGACGCCGTCGAGCAGAAAAAAGAAGAGCTCAAGGACAAGGTGGACGAAAAAGCCAAGGACCTGCTCAAGGATATTTTTGGACGGAAGAAAGATCGTGACTAAACCGGCCGTCATCAACTTCGCCGACAAACTCAAGCTGATCGATGATCACTGGTCACCGCGCGTGGTGGCTGAGATGAACGACTACCAGTTCAAGGTCGTCAAGGTGCAGGGCGAGTTTGTGTGGCACGACCATCCTGACACCGACGAGACGTTTATCGTGCTCGACGGCGAACTGACCATTGAGTTGCGCGACGGCCCGGTCACACTCGGGCCCGGCGAGATGTACGTGGTGCCTAAAGGCGTGGAGCATCGGCCCGTGGCGCCTGCGGAAGTACAGATGCTTCTTATCGAACCCCGCGGCGTGACCAATACTGGCGATGCTGGCGGTGAGCTGACCGCTGAGCGCGACGTCTGGATTTGAGCGAGTTGTTGATGTTGTCACTGCGGCGGGTGTTGTTTGCCCGAGCACTTTGTTTGCCGATCTTTGGGTTCGCAGGCTTGTCCGCCAGCGCAGCTGAGCTGGTTGACGTGAGTGTCGAGGTGGCCGAAAAGCGTTACACGGTGACCTCCGAGGTCATGGTCTACGCACCCATCGATGCGGTGTACACCGTGCTGGCCGACTACGATCAGTTTGAGCGCGTTTCGAGCATCTTCAAGGACAGCCGCTATCTTGAGCGCGACGAAATCGGCAACGGCGTGGTGTTTACTCAGATGCGCGACTGCGTTCTGTTTTTCTGCAAGACCATCGATCGCACCGAGAACATCGAAGTCACGCCACCCACCTCTATCGTGACGCGGGCGATTCCCGACAAAAGCGATGTGCGCTTCAGCCAGTCCACCTGGACGCTCGAAGATAAGAACGGCACCACGCGCGTGCTCTTTCACATGCAGATGGAGCCCGATTTCTGGGTGCCGCCCGTGGTAGGTCCTTATTTTATTCGCAAGTTTTTGCGCGAAGGCAGCGCGGACGCTGCGCAGCGTCTTGAGAATTTCGCGCTGGAGTTGGCGCCCGATGCTACCCCCGCGACCACCGAGTCCTGATCTGGCGCCTTTCGCCGAACGTCTGCTCGCGTGGTTTGATGATCACGGTCGGCACGATCTGCCGTGGCAGACAGATCGCAGTGCCTATCGCGTGTGGATCTCCGAGATCATGCTGCAGCAGACGCAGGTTACTACTGTTATTCCGTATTTCGAGCGTTTCATGACGTCGTTTCCGGATGTTAGTGCGCTGGCCGCCGCGCCTATCGACGAGGTGCTGCATCACTGGTCGGGTCTTGGCTATTACGCCCGCGCTCGCAACCTGCACAAGGCCGCGTGCGCAATCGTGGCCGATCACGATGGCGTGTGTCCGGATGAGGCCGAGCTGTGGGAGAGCCTGCCGGGTGTAGGGCGCTCGACGGCTGCGGCCATCGTCGCGCAGGCCTTTGGCAAGCGCGAGGCGATTCTGGACGGCAATGTGAAGCGCGTGCTCGCGCGCTATCACGGTGTACGCGGCTGGCCGGGGCAGCGCAAGGTGGAAGTGCAACTCTGGGAACACGCTTGGGCGCACACCCCGCAAGAGCGCCTGTGCGACTACACCCAGGCGATCATGGATCTGGGCGCCACGCTGTGCACGCGCAGCCGGCCGCGCTGTGCCGAGTGTCCGCTGCGCGGCGATTGCGTGGCGCTGGCCGAGGGCACTCAGGACGAGCTGCCGGAGCGCAAACCCAAAAAAGACAAGCCCGTGCGTACAACGACGATGCTGCTCGTGCGCACCGACGACGGTGAGGTGCTGCTGCAGCAGCGTCCGCCGAGCGGCATCTGGGGCGGTCTCTGGAGTCTGCCGGAGCTTGGCGATGAGCGAGACATCAAGCAGTGGTGTCGTGACGAGCTCCAGCTGGACGTTGAGGTGAGCGCAGAGCATCCGGTTATGCGTCATACGTTCAGCCATTTTCATCTGGACATTACGCCCGTGGCCGTGCGGGTGACGCGTGACAATGCCGGTGCCGTGGAGGACGCCGCGCGGGTCTGGTATAACCCAAGCGCACCGGCGGCGCTTGGCCTGGCCGCGCCGATCAGCAAACTTATCGATCAAATCAGCCAAAGAGACAACTCATGACCCGCACCGTAAATTGCGTACTTCTGAAAGAAGAAGCCGAAGGCCTGGATTTTGCTCCGCATCCCGGAGAGCTGGGTCAGCGTGTGTATGAGAACGTCTCGAAGGCGGCCTGGCAGAAGTGGCTGGCGCATCAGACTATTCTGATTAACGAGTATCGGCTGACGCCGTTTGAGGCCAAGGCGCGCAAGTTTCTTGAGTCCGAGATGGAGAAGTTCTTCTTCGGTGAGGGTTCCGAGGCACCGGATGCGTTTGTGGCACCGGAGTAAGTTGCCCACGCTTCGGTTTCTACGCATGGCGGTGGACGCACACGCTGATTAGGGTTTGGGGCTTGCGCGGATGGTCCGCGCGTTAGCTGCCGGAGCCTTCAGCATGCGAGTTGCCGTATTCAGCGCCAAGCCCCACGATCAGCGCCATTTTGATCCGGTCGTCGCGCCGCATCACGAACTGACCTACCACGAGTTTCCACTCGGACCCGACACGGTAGAGCTCGCCGCGGGCTATGACGCCGTGTGCGTGTTTGTGAACGATGTGCTCGATGAGGTTGTGATCAACCGTCTTGCAGAGCTAGGTGTGCAGGCAATCGCATTGCGCTGTGTGGGCTTTAACAACGTGGATCTGGTTGCAGCCGAGAAGGCGCGGCTGCTTGTCGTGCGGGTGCCGGAGTACTCGCCTGCGGCCGTGGCCGAGCACACGGTCGCCCTGATGCTCACGCTCGCCCGCCATCTGCACAAGGCGTACAACCGCGTGCGAGACGGAAATTTCATGCTGCGCGGTCTTGAGGGCTTCACGTTTCACGGGCGCACGGCGGGCGTGGTGGGCACCGGACGCATTGGTGAGGCCGTTAGTCGCATCCTGCTGGGGATGGGGATGCACGTTGTGGCATTTGATCCGGTCGTGAACGAGGAGCTTGTGAAGCTGGGGGTGGAGTACGCGCCGTTTGATGAGCTGCTGCAACGTTCCGACGTCGTGACGCTGCACTGTCCATTGAATCACGACACCCATCATTTGATTGACGGCGAGCGACTGGCGCTTATGAAGCCGGGGGTCATGCTGATCAACTCCAGCCGCGGCGCCGTGATTGATACGGCCGAGCTGATTGTGGCGCTCAAGTCTGGCCATCTGGGTTATCTGGGGCTGGATGTGTACGAGCAGGAGGGCGATCTTTTTTTCCGCGATCTGTCGGACAGAATCATTCAGGACGATGTGTTCCAGCGCTTGCTGACGTTTCCCAATGTAGTGATTACCGGGCATTTGGGATTTTTCACGCGCGAGGCGCTGCAGCAGATCGCCACGGTGACGCGCGACAACCTTGACGATATCGAAGCCGCGCGTGCTTGCCCGAATGCGCTGGTGTCCAGAGCGATGGTTGGCTAGGAAGAGCGAGCGTCGCTACTCGAGCACCTTTTGCGCGTCGACCAGCTCGATGTCGTGCATCTGGTTGAGGTAGGCGTCGAAGTAGGCCTTGTGCGAGGCCCCAACCAATACGAGCACTTTCGCGCCGGGTTGATTGCCGGCGGCCTCAATGACGTTGGCAGCCATACGCAGACCGCGGGCCTGCCACCACGCTACATACTGCCGGGTAACATTACTGTGCGCGGCGGCGGCGCCAAAGTCGCCGGCGCTGCTGAGCTGCTGCGACCGGACGCCGTTGAGATGCCGATAGGCCTTGAGCACACCCTCGGGTGAGCCAAACATGGCCTGTCCCTTTTCATAGTGTTCACGAAACTCGCGGCCTTGTGGTGATTCCAGCGTCCAGACCTCGGCGCTAAGCACCGGGTAGGGGTTTTCCTTTGCGCGCGCGATGATCAGATCGGCGGTGTGATCGTCCATCGGATGAACCTGATCGTGTCCGAGGCGGCTGGCAAGCACGGCCGCGATCACGTTGTTTTCGTTGCGCGAGGCCAGGCGCGCGTTTATGGCTTCGAGGAGTGCTTCGTTGATGTGCTCGTCGGCTTTGCGTTCGTTTTCGCTGAGGCTGTGCCACTGTACGGCGGCTGAGTAGGGGTTGCCGGCTGCGAAATACAGAGCGGCGAGGTGGCGGCGCTGCTCTGGTGTCCACGGGGCCTGTTTGGTTTGCAGCATCGTCCACAGGTCGCTGGCGGCCTGGGTGGGTGAGAGGTTCAGACTGGTGAGCGCCGGTCGCGGATCGATGCAGTAGCTGTCCCAGACGTCCGGATAGATGGAGGCGTAGCGTCCGACCAGATCGCAGGAAGTGCCAGGCATGCTTTCGATGGCGATGATGTCGGGGGCGAAGGCCGTCAGCTTGTCGAGCAAAAGCGAGAGGTGTTCGGTGGGGAGCGTGTCTTCGTCTTGACCTGCGATGTGTACGGTGCCAAGGGTGAGCACCTGAGTAGGCTCGCCAGCAAGATCTTTTTGCACACCTGAGAAGTCTACGGCCGGAGTGGTGGCGCATGCTGTGCTGACAATCAGGGCCTGGAGGAAAACGAAAAGACGCTTCATTGGTTTTTCCTTGTTCGGGCGCGGCGTTGCGGTATAGCAGGTTGGATGCCGCCCGGCCGGAAAAGGTTGAACGGAATGGCTAGCTGTTCTTGATGATCAGCGTGGCGGTTTCCTGAGCTGTGAAGCGACCTTTGATGTTGGTCTCCTGATGTTCGAGATGCTCTATCGAGCAGTGTTCTGCAAACAGCGCGTCGATTTCTTCCAGTGGTACGCTGAACGGTGGGCCGGGGTGATCGTCCTGGGTGTACTGGATGGTGATCAAGAGACCGTGGGCGCCCGGGGCGAGCAACGAGATCAGATGCTGTGCGTAGCTCTGTCGCATGTCCGGAGGTAACGCGATGAGGGCGGCGCGGTCGTAGAACAGGTCGACCGGCGGTACTTCGTTTGGCGTGAGTATGAAAAAATCGCCGCACCAGAGGCGGTAGGTGTCGTCGGAATTAAGCGTTTGCTGTCCGCGCTCAGAGGTGCGCGACTCCTTGCAGATTGAGGCAAAGAAATCGCGCACGGCGATGTCGCTGAGCTCGCTGCCGATGACTTTGTGTTCGTGTCGTGCCAGCCAGCACATGTCCAGCGACTTGCCGCACAGCGGGACGAAGACGTCGGCGTGACTGTCGGCGGCGACCACCGGCCAGTGGGTTTCAAGGAAGGGATGGGTGTTGGCTTCGTGGAAGCCGATTTGGTTGTTTTGCCAGCGTTCGTGCCAGAAGTTGTGTTCCATAAGAAGGATTTTGGCAAAGAGGGTTGCGCCGGGCAATGTCTTGTCATCTCGCTGTTGCAAAACGCGTTACACTGGCGGTAAAGCAAAACAACTCTTTGAAGAGCAACAATAATGTCAATCTTGGGACGAGTGTTCTCCAAACCGCCGCTTCTGGATGCTGGCACCACAGAGTGGATCTTTGATACCTGCGCGTGGGTGCTGACCGAATTTGGAACGGATGCGTTTTATGCAGCGACGCAACTCGTTACGCCCACCGATGAATTTTTTCCGAGTAAATCGGGGGGCAGCCCGGACGCGCTCGCGCAGGAACTTTTTGACGCGGTAAAGCGCTACGCCGATATGGAGCAATGGCCGTGCCGGCTTGAAGCTCAGGAAGAAGATGCCATGAAGGTGGTGGCACCGACCGTGGTTGTGAGTGGAGCGCCCTCAGGACCCGCCGGCACGTTTTCGGTTCAGGACGAGTCGGTGGTGATTACCTACAACCCGGCGGAGATCGATCGGCCCGAGTCGTTGATTGCGACGCTTGCTCATGAGCTGGCGCACTATTTGTCGTTTTCGACGGCCGTGCGCCCACCCGGTGGTGAGGATTTTGAAGAGCACGCGACCGATCTCCTCGCCGTGTTTTTTGGTTTTGGTATCTTCCTCACCAACTCGGTTTTCCATTTTGAGCAATACACGGACGTGGATAGTCAGGGCTGGTCGTCGCGTAGTCAGGGGTATCTGGGGCAGGATGAGTTGCTTTACAGCACGGCTATTTTCTGCGAGCTAAAGGGGATTGAGTCCGACGACGTGCTGCCGCACCTGCAGCCTCACTATCGATCTTTTTTCAAAAAGGCGAGGCGGGAGATACTCGGCTTGTATGCAGATGAGCTGGTGCGGCTGCGTCAGATTCGATCGGGCCAGGGGGCGGCCAGCGAGGCTGAATAAACTGCGATCGAGACCCGAGTGTTCGCTGGGGGCGCGGCTGCCCGATCTACTCGCCGCAGCTGGTTTCGTTATCCGCCGTCGAGATCATGTAGTGCACGCTGAACAGCTCCTTGTCGTCGGTCCAGACGTGGCGCGGGGCAAAACCTGCCTTGATCGCCAGCTCGGAGAATTCGTCCACCGAGTACTTGTGTGAACATTCCGACAGGATGTGCTCGCCTTCGTCGAGCTCGAACTTGAGACCCTCGATCATGATCGACTGCTTGCGCAAACTGACCAGGTGCATTTCGATGCGGCCCAGTTGTTCGCTATAGATCGCGCGGTGTTCGAAAGCGTCAATGTCGAGCTTGGCATCCAACTCATTGCGAATGCGCGTAAGGATGTTCAGATTGAACTGTGCGGTGATGCCCTGATCGTCGTTGTAGGCGTGTTCGAGGACTGCTTTGTCTTTTTTCAGATCCACGCCGATCAGCAGCGCGCCGCCTTTGCACGCCACGCGTGACATGTTGGTCAAGAGTGCGACGGCTTCATCGGGATAGAAGTTGCCGATGGTGGAGCCTGGGAAATACACGACGTTGCGATCCGGCGTGCGGGTAGGCGTGGGCAGGCGCATCGGCTGGGTAAAGTCGGCGCACACCGGGCGGATATCCAGCTCGGGATATTCCAGCGAAAACTTACGCGCCGCGTCCATCAGATGATGTTTGGAGATCTCGACCGGCACGTAGGCGGCGACCGAATCGAGCGCATCCAGCAGAATACGAATCTTCTTGCTCATGCCGCTGCCAAGCTCGATGACCGATGCGTTGGGGCCAATCAGCGCGGCCATCTCGTCGATGTTGTCGTGCATGATCCCGTACTCGGTGAGCGTGGGGTAATACTCGGGCAACTCGGTGATCTGATCGAACAAACGCGAGCCGTGCTCATCGTAGAAATACTTCGGAGGCAGTGTCTTGTTGGGCTGCGACAAACCGGCGATCACCTCCTCACGAAAATCGCCCATGCTCGGATGCAGATCGAGAAGCTCAATGTCCTTGAGCGTGTTGCTGGTCATGAAATGTCCTTGGCCAATCGAATGCCGCTGAACTGCCAGCGCGACTGGGGATAGAAAAAGTTGCGATACGTGGGTCGAATGTGGCTTGCCGGCGTGGCGCAGGAGCCGCCGCGCAGCACGAGCTGGTTGCACATGAACTTGCCGTTGTACTCACCCAGCGAACCGGCTAGCCGTGTGAAGCCGGGGTAGGGGGCGTAGCTGCTTTGCGTCCATTCCCACACGCCGCCGTACAGATGTTGCAGCGGCTGTTGCTCGCTGGCCGGGCCCTGACTGCGGCCAGGATGAAAATGGCCGCTTTCGACAAAGTCGTCGGTGGGCGTGGCCGTTAGCAACGCGCGCTCAAGTTCGGGTTCCGTGGCAAGCCGCGCGCCGGCCCAGCGGGCGAACGCGTCGGCTTCATAAAAGCTGATGTGGCAGACCGGGGCGTCGTCGTCTAATGGT
>CAZXCL010000029.1:0-36068 GCA_964639265.1 uncultured Gammaproteobacteria bacterium
TCACTGCAGTAGACGTGGCCATTGCCGGTGCGATGTTGCAGCGGAATACGCCACTGCCAGCCGGCATCGCGTGCGGTGGAACGCGTAAACGGGTCGGGATCGCCGACGTTTTCGCTCGGCACCGCCACGGCCCGGTTGCACGGCAGGTATTCGCTCCAGTCGTCATAGCCACTGTGCAGCGTCTTTTCGATTAACAGCCCTCGAAAGCCCGAGCAGTCGACAAAAAAATCGCCACGGATGTCATTCGTGTTGTCGAGAGTCAGAGACTCGACGTCGCCGCTGGTGTTGTTCAGGCTCACATTCTCGACGCGCCCCTCAATGCGTTGCACGCCACGCGATTGGGCGTAATTGCGCAGATACTTCGCATAGAGGCTCGCGTCGAATTGAAAGGCATAGGCAATATGGCCGAGCGGTGAGTTGCGCTGCTGCTTGTCCGGGCGCATGAACCGAGCCTGTCGCGCTGCGAGATCCTGAAGACAGAAATCGGCGAGTGGTGTCGCGTAACCGTTCTGGTGTTGCTGCAGCCAGAAGTGATGAAACGGGATGCCGTCCATGTCGGCACCGTAGCTGCCAAACGGATGAAAATAGCGATGACCCTTGCGTGTCCAGTCGACAAACTCGATGCCGAGCTTGAAGGTGGCCTGCGTTGCGCTGACAAATTCATTTTCATCGATGCCAAGAAGACGATTAAACAGCGTAATCTGCGGAATTGTGGCCTCGCCCACGCCCACCGTCCCTATGGCGGCCGATTCCACCAGAGTGATCTGAATCTGCCGCCCCTCCAGCAGTCGGCTGAGGGTGGCCGCTGCCATCCAGCCCGCCGTGCCGCCGCCAACGATGACAATCTTGCGCAGCATAGTGTCCGAATCGTTGCTCATGAATGTTGCCTTTGCGGGGTAGTGCGCGGGACGTAATCGTCCGCGGCGCAGAAGCGCTCGATGAATGCCGCGTGGGGCGGCATACGCATGCCGGCGTCGCTGTAGACGCTGCGCAGATCACGCAGGGTTTCAAGAACGTGCTCATCGGGCGTTGCGCGTACCATCGGGTCAACGTCTTGCGGCACCACGTGCTGCCCAAGCATCACCGCTGACCAGCTGGTGACCGTAAACAGATCGGCGCGGTGCGCGAAAAAACGTCCACGGCAGCGAAACAGTTCAAGCGTTTCGCGCAGCGTATCGGGCACGGTCATGTTGCGCGTGTAACGCCAGAATGGTGAATCGTCACGCTCGGTCGCGTGGTAGTGCAGGATGATGAAATCGCGAATGTAGTCCGTCAGATCGCCGAGTATCCGGTTGTAAGCCGCTGACTCACGCTCATCAAAACTGGTGTCAGGAAACAGCGCCAGCAGTTTGCTGATGCCCTCCTGAATCAGGTGAATGCTGGTGGACTCCAGCGGCTCCAGAAAACCCGCAGCCAGACCGATGGCTACGCAGTTCTTGTGCCGGAATGCCACGCGTCGACCCGTGCGAAACCGCAGACGGTTGGGTGGCGCGGTCGCCTCGCCATCAAGGCCGTTGCGCAGAAGTTGTTCTGCTTCGTCATCACCG
The DNA here is from genome assembly GCA_964639265.1 of uncultured Gammaproteobacteria bacterium. Taxonomy (GTDB): domain Bacteria; phylum Pseudomonadota; class Gammaproteobacteria; order Steroidobacterales; family JBCCMA01; genus JBCCMA01. Next base: position 1,548 of record CAZXCL010000029.1, read on the forward strand.
CAAAACGACGAACTGTAAACATGTCCGTTGCCGTTGCGATGTTGCAGCGGTATGCGCCAGGTCCAGCCTGCATTTTGCGCGGTCGACGTGGTAAACGGCGACAGCTCGCCTCCCGGCGCGCAGGGCATCGCGATGGCTCGATCGCAGGGCAGCCAGTGGGACCAGTCTTCGAATGCCACGCCCAGTGCATCGCCCAGCAGAAGCGATCGAAAGCCGGTGCAGTCGATAAACAGCTCGGCGCGTTCGTGTGTCCCGTCATCCAGAACGAGGGCCTTGATTCGCCCGTTTTCGCCGTCTAGTTCAACGTTGGCAATACGGCCTTCTCGTCGTACAACGCCGCGACGTTCCGCAAAGCTGCGCAGGAAGGCGGCATAGCGTCCGGCGTCGATATGATAGGCATGGCGAAACTGCGACAACGGCGACTGCGGATCCAGATGATTGGGGCGCACAAAGCGATTTAATCTCGCGGCGTGCGCGCCAATTGTGTAGTCGTCAAACGCTGCACCATGACCGAGCTGCCTCGCGCGCAGCCAGAACTGATGAAAAGCCACGCCGCGCTGATCGAGTCCGAACGCACTGAAAGGATGGAAGTAGTGCGAGCCCGTGCTGCCCCAGTTGCGAAACTCAATGCCCAGCTTGAAGGTGCCGCCAGTGGCTTTGACGAACGTGTCCTCGTCAATGCCGAGCATGTCATTGAAGTCGGTCAGGGGCGGGATGGTGGCTTCACCAACGCCCACGGTTCCGATGGCCTCGGACTCAATCAGTCGAATGTTGACCGACGGCGGAACAAAGCGGCTCAGCGCGGCGGCGGTCATCCACCCGGCCGTGCCGCCGCCGGCGATGATGATCGAGGAGATCGGCGTCATGTTGCCGCGCCCGCGTGCGCCGTCGAACCTGCCGCTTTGGCGGCCTGCAGGTAGCGATCGAGCGTTGGAAACTCGCTGACCACGCGCTCAATGTCATCATCGAGTTGACTCAGAATCTGGCGCGCCTCGGATGCTCCGACACGCCGCGTCATCGGGTCGACATGTTGCGGCAGCAGTCCGCGCCCCATGAATGCATTGATCCAGTCGTCGTCAGTGATCACTGTGGCATCTGTCGGTCGGATCCAGCCGCGTCTTGAAAAAAGCTGGTGGCGCGCCACGAGCGCATCCGATCCTTCAGTAGTGGTGCCGTCGCGCAGCCAGACGGTCAGGTCGCTGACCTCCGACGCGTCGTGCGCGAACCGTTGATTAAACTCCAGCGCCTCGCCACGCTCGCCAGCGTTGCCCGGCAGAAGTCTGACCAGCCGCGTCAGCGTGTGATTGAGCAGGCGCACCGGCAGCGGCGCGAGCGGCAGGAAGCGTGCGGCGGCGTGACCGATGGCCACGACGTTGTGGCACCATGGTGTGCGCGAGTAGCCTGTTTGAAACGTTCCGGTGTCTGCTGCCCCATCGAAGCGCAGCTGCATGTCGCCCGAGCCAAGCGGTACGTCGATGCGCCATTGCGAACTTGCCTTGCGCACGGAAAACGCCGGAAGCCGTGCCGAGCCAGACTTGATGCGGCGGCCGCTAAACTCAAAACTCTGGTCTACCGTGGTGTCGGCGTTGCCAATCTCGCTCCGGCTGCAAAGTACCCGCGCCGGACCACTTGCATCAATGTACAAATCAGCGCGAACGGCCTGGTCATTGGTGAGCCGTAGCATTTCAACAGGTCCGGCGTTCACCGGGTCCTGTCGATCCGACAGCGACTCCGCAAGTTCGCAGACGCCGTGATGACGCGCAGTACGGCGCAGACGTTCACGCAACGCCGATGGGTCAACGTGACGGGCGATCTCATGTTGCAACGATCCGATGGCATTGCGAGGCACTGGTGGGGCGAAGGCATGACGCTGCAGGGCGCGGGCGCCGGGTGAGAATCGGAAAAATTCCTGCGCCGTGGTGCTTGCGATGTGCAGGCGCCAGTGGTGGTGAAAAGCGACGCCTCCAATGCTGGTGCCCGTTGCGCCGTAGGGCAGCAGATTGCCATTGGCCCATGTGCTGCCAAGCCCGAACGACGCATCGCACTGCTGCACCAGGTCCAGATCACTGATGCCCACCGCTCTGATCGTGTCGGCAGGTTCCAGCGGGTGAACGCAGTACAGCGAGTCCCAGTCAGCCGCGCCCGCGGCCGGCACCACCGTGATGTCGATGGCTTGACGATTTACACAGGTGGCCAGTTTGGCCGCGCAAAGCCAACCCTCAATACCGTGACCGACGATCGCAATCCGGATCATGTTGGCGCCTGTGACTGACTCTGGCGCAAGTAATCCGCGTGTACCGGCATGCTGGCGCTACACGCGTCTATGCGTTCGCGAAGTCCGGCCAAACCAGCCGCGACGTCTACGGCGGATAAATGATCAATGCGCGGATCGTGACTGTCAGGCAGCACTCCCTGTCCGAGATAAACGGCAAGCCAGCTGGGTGCGAGAAAAAGGCCTTGCTGATAGTCGGCAATGCGGCCGTGCGCACGAAACAAATTCATTCTTCGCTGCAGTGAATCGGGCATGGGGGTGGCCTGGATGGCGCGCCAGAACACGCTGTCGTCACGCCGGGTTGCGTGATAGTGCAATATCAGAAAATCGCGTACCCGATCGAATTCGTTGTCGAGCAAACGATTGTATTCGTCGCGCTCAAAAGAATAGTCCTCGCCGACAGGAAACAACTCCACAAACTGGGTAATGGCGGCCTGGATCAGGTAGATGCTGGTCGACTCCAGCGGTTCGAGGAAGCCCCCGGACAGTCCTACTGCCAGGCAGTTGTGGTGCCACATACGACGGCGTTTGCCGGTTTGGAAGCGCAGCACGCGCGGTTCAGTCAAAGGCGTGCCTTCGAGATTTTCAAGCAGTGTCGAGGTTGCTTCGTCGTCGCTCATGAACGCGCTGCAAAAAACATGGCCGTTGCCGAGGCGATGCTGCAGCGGAATGCGCCAGCGCCAGCCGGAACGATCGGCGGTTGCGCGGGTGTAGGGCAAGAGCGGCCCGGGGTCTTCGCACTGTACCGCCACGGCGCGATCGCAGGGCAACACATCGCTCCAGTCCTCGTAGCCGGTGGCCAGCGTCTGTTCGATCAACAGCCCGTAAAAGCCGGTGCAGTCGACGAAAAAGTCGCCCGCTACGCTTTCGCCGCTTGCCAGCGTCACGGCGCTGATGTCGCCACTGGATTCGTCGCGCTGCACGCTGACGACGCGGCCCTCGGTGCGTGTGGCTCCGCGTGCTTCGGCGTGCGAGCGCAACAGCTGGCCGTAACGCGCAGAGTCGAAGTGATAGGCATAGCCAAAGCTTGAGGCCAGAGCGTCGGGTGCGCCGTCGGGCCGGCAAAAGCGCCCCCGCCTGGCCGCCACGACCGGCAGCGAGTAGTCTCCGATCTCACCCACGTCATGCTGCTGCCGCGCCTTGAGCCAGTAGTGGTGAAAATCCACGCCGTCCTGCGGCAGGCCGAACGCGCCAAACGGGTGCAGGTAGCGATCGCCCTTGCGATCCCAGTCAACAAACTCAATGCCCAGTTTGAACGTCGCGTGCGTGGCCGCCATGAACTGCGCTTCGTCCAGTCCAAGATTTGTGTTGAACTGGCGCAGATGCGGCAGTGTGGCCTCGCCAACGCCAATGATGCCGATCGCCTCCGACTCAACCAGCTCCACGACCACTCGATCCGCCGATAGCGCGGTCGTAATGGCTGCCGCTGTCATCCAGCCGGCCGTACCGCCGCCTACGATAACTATCCTGATTTTCCCGTTGTCAGTCATTCAATTTGACTTCGCTCGCTATTTCGTTATTCTCTGGTAACACGATAATGACAACGCAAGTCATTTTGAGCTCCACCATAGCGGTTCGCGGGCACAAATGCATGCGAAATTTTAAATCACCGTGACGCAGCCTGTTCTGCCGACACGGATTGCAGGCTTCCGGCCACGCGTCGATTGCCAGTGAGACAAACAGGGGAGGTCTCTTCGTATGAAGGAAGATAACGCAGTTCGCCCGGAGAGGGCCAAACTTGCTCACTGTATTCGCCTCGCACTGACGGGTATCAGCGCCTCTGCGTTGTCAGTGTCGGCGCTCGCCCAATCCGCCAACGACGACGACCGGGTCGAGGAAGTTGTCGTCTCAGGTGTACGTGCCAGTCTCCAGACGTCTCAGGCGCTAAAGCGCAACTCGGACGTGTTCGTCGATGCCGTCACGGCGACCGACATCGGCGCCCTACCGGATCGCTCTATCACCGAGGTGTTGCAGCGTGTGCCCGGTGTCTCAATCTCGCGCTTTGCCGGTGCCGACGACCCGGATCATTTCTCGGTGGAAGGCTCGGGTACGGTCATCCGTGGTATCGGTTTCGTGCGCAGCGAGCTCAACGGCCGCGACGTTTTTTCGGCCGACGCAGGTCAGGCGCTGGGCTTCCAGAATGTTTCTCCGGAGCTGATGGGTTCAGTTCAGGTGTTCAAAAACCAGTCGGCAGATATGATCGAAGGCGGCATTGGCGGCACCGTCAACCTGGTGACGCGAAAGCCGTTTGACCGCAAGGACGGCGGTTTCTCGTTCTCTGCCGAATCCAACTATTCGGACTTCAAGGAGCGCTGGTCGCCCACCGTGTCGGGTCTGTGGTCGGATCGCTGGCTCACCCCGAGCGGTGGCGAGTTTGGTGCGATGGTGGCCGCGGCCTATTCGGAGCTCAACTCGCGCGCCGACGGCACTCTTGTGGCCGATTGGCTCGATCGCAATGGAAACAATCAGTTTATTCCCAGCGGCGGTGGTGTGCGCAGTCAGTTTTTCGACCGCGAGCGCACGGGCGTGTCCGCGGCACTGCAGTGGGCCAGCGCTGATGATCGAATTGAAGCGACAACCCAGTTTTTTCACTCGGCCTACGATAACGCTTGGAATGAATTTGCGATCGAGCCAAGTATCGATGATGGCCCCGGCATCATTCCGCTCGACGGCACCAACTTCACCTTCGGTCCAGGCGGATTGTTTGAAAGCGGCGTGATCACCGAAAGCGTAGGCTGGCGCTCCAACGATGCCGCGCTGCCCCTCAACGGTGTTCGAAATCTGGCGCTGCGGCGCGAACGCATCGAGACGCCGGTAACCAACGAATACAGCTTCAACCTGCGTTACGCGGTATCGGATCGCATGCGCACGCAGTTTGACGTGCAGCACATTCGCTCAACCGCAGAGGTGGCCGACTATACCGTCCACAACGCCTTTTTCGCCGACACCAACCTGAATGTGAACGGCGAAGTGCCGCAAGTGGAATTGCTGTCTCCAACCGGCACTGGCCCTGATTACCTGACCTCGCCCGATGCCTTCTACACACGATCGATCATGGATCACCTGCAGGAAAACGAGGGTGATGAAACCGCAGTGCGTGGTGACCTGGAGTTTGATTTCACCGGTGACAGCTGGGCCAAATCCGTACGTTTTGGTGCGCGGTATGCAGAGCGGGATCAAACGGTTCGCTACTCGGCCTTCAACTGGGGCAACATGAGTGCGACCTGGAACGATCCCCTGCGCATCTCAGAAGCGAACGCGCCGGCTGGACTGTATGAACAGCACACGTTCGAGAACTATCAGCGCGGCAACGCGCCGGAAGTCAACGGGGCCTTTTTCTACGCCGGCGAGTTCAATCCCCAGGCTTTGCGCGAACTCGCCGCATTGTCTCCAGTGTCCAGCTGGGTGCCGCTCGAAGATCGTGCCGGGGTGGTTCCAGGAACATCATTCCTGCCCGGTGAGGTCAACATCGCGCGTCAGGAAACCACTGCGGCGTATACGCGGTTTGATTTTGGCACCGATTTTTCAAACGGCATGACGCTGGACGGCAACGTGGGTCTGCGCTTTGTCCGCACGACCCAGTCTGCTGTCGGCGGCATCAACTTCCCCAACGTCCAGCAGTTTCTCGATGGGGACGCGAGCAGCGTCGAGGCGCGCTGCACGCCAGAGGCGCCCGGCGCCCAGGTGCCCGGTTTCTGCAGCCTGCCGGCCGGCACCCAGGAGGCCTATCTGCGCTGGGCGGACGGTGCCAGCACCATCATTGATGATTCCTACGACTACAACAACGTGTTGCCGAGTCTGAACATGAAGCTCGGACTCAACGAGGATATGCTGGTTCGTGTTGGCCTGTCGCAGGCAATCAGCCGTCCCGATTTTGGCCTGCTCAAGAGCTTCTTTACGCTGCAGTTCGGACAGGATGACCCGGTTACCGGCGAGTTTCTCGGTCCGACGGCAAACACAGCGGAGGTGCGCCTCGACCCGATCACTGCAAACCAGATTGATCTGTCATACGAGTGGTATTTCAGCGATGTCGGGTCGCTTACGGTCACTGGCTTCTACAAGGAGCTCGAAGATTACATCGTGCCCTCGACATCCGTGCGCTCATTTACCAACAACGGCGAAACGTTTGATGTCACCGTCAATGGCGTCGGTAACTCGGACGATACCGGTCGCGTGCGGGGCCTCGAAGTGGCCTACCAGCAGACCTTCGATATGTTGCCAGGCTTTTGGCGCAATCTCGGCGTTCAGGCGAACGCAACTTTTATCAACTCCAGCGGCGTTCCCAACATCGGGGCCAATAACACCAGTGCTGATGGCACGTCCACGGCGCCAAACTTTGACGTCTCGGGACTCGGCCTCCCGGGCTTGTCAGACCGAACTTACAATCTTGTCACGTTCTGGGAGAGCGACAAGATCAGCGCGCGTCTGGCCTACAATTACCGCTCGGATTTCACGTTGACCGTGCGCGACGTGATCTTCCCGTTTACGCCGATCGTCCACGCTCCAACCAGTCAGCTCGACGGGTCGTTCTTTTATCAGTGGACTGACAACCTGGAAATTGGTGTTCAGGGCGTGAACTTGCTGGACGAGATTATCGAGACCAGGGCGGTGATTGACGAACAGGGCACTCAGGCACCACGTTCGTTCTTCCGTAACGACCGCCGCTTCACCTTGATTTTGAGAGGGCGCTGGTAAGCGAATACCGAGGACCAGATTTGCTTTCTCTAGCGCTCGCGCGGCGCCGCCCCGGTGGAGCTGCGCAGGATCAGCTCCGCGTCGACGGTATGACTTTGCGGTTTTGATTGCGGGTCGCGGCAATAGTCAATCAGCATGCGCGCTGCGAGTCGCGCCATCTTATCCAGCGGCTGACGCACGGTAGTCAGCGCTGGCCAGATTTGGGCGGCCATCGGAATGTCATCGAAACCGGCCACTGAGATGTCGTCGGGTATGGACAAGCCCATCTCGTGCACAACTTTCATTACGCCGGCCGCCATATGGTCGTTGGCGCAAAAAATCGCCGTTGGTCGAACCCGGTTGCGCATCAAGCGGATGCCGCAGTCGATGCCCGACTCAAACGTGTTTTCGCCCTGAATCACCAGCGATTTGCGAACTCGCAAGCCCGCCTCGGACATGCCCTCGACAAAGCCCTGATAGCGGTTTGCCATTGCCTTGTGATCCGGATGGCTGCGAACAAACGCGATCCGCTCATGGCCAAGACGAAACAGGTGTCGAACCATATCAACGCAGATTTCGCGATCGTTCGTGCCCACGGCTGGCTGCCCGCCATCGCCCGCATCACTCGACAGCACCACATAGGGCACCTCGAGCTCCGCCATCAGTTCACGAACCGATGCCAGGTCCGCCAAAGGTGGAATCAGCAGCAATCCGTCCACGCGCGGCGTATCCAGCAGGGCGCGCATCTGATCAAGAAGGGTTGGGTCGGTGTAGCGGCAGGGATGAATCAGCAGATCGTAATGCTCGTCGTGACACGCCTCCAGCACACCGTCCTGAATGCTCGTGATATAGCTCGAATTCGAGTTGTAGATCAGGCCAAGCAGATAGGTCCGACTGCCGGCAAGCATGCGGCCGGGTGAGTTGGGTCGATACTTTAGCTGGCTGATAGCCGCTTCGACACGTTCGCGCGTGGAGTCGCGGACTTTCGGTTCGCGATTGAGCACACGAGAGACGGTCTTGATCGATACCCCTGCGTGTTTGGCGACGTCATTGATCGTCGTATTCTTGGCGCTGCGTCCCTGTGGCGGGTTCATGAACGGTGCTCCTGTGTGTAACCAGGCTGCCGCTCAATGGGGAAATTTTTCATGTTCGTCGTCTGGTGGTGATGCTGCTTGTTGTGTATATTAGGCATAAATGGCTTGCGTTGTCATTTATAATCGCTTTCTGACTTTACACCATTGAAAGACCGGAGAATAAAGCATGTCGCGACCAGACAAAACGCGCCGCCGTTTGCTACTGAGTCTGGGAAGTATCGCCGCAACGCTGAGCGCCGCCGAGCTGGTTGGCTGCGAGCGCGCCATTAATGTTGCCGACCGCTACGAGCGCCAGCCCGACGCGCCGCTTCGCGCCGGCAAAACGCTGAACGCCGCCCAGCTCAAAACGCTGCGCGAGGTATGTCGACAAACGATTCCAACCACCGAGTCACCCGGCGCGGCGGACGTCGATGTGCACGGCTTTATTGATAACCAGCTTCACCATTGTCACAGCGACGGACAGAAAAACGCGGTGCGGTCCGTACTGGACACGCTGAACGAAAAAGCGGCGGGCGATTTCACCGCGCAATCATCTGCCGATCAACTTGCTCTGCTCGAATCTCTCGAAGCGGCGCGCAACGGCTTCAGCGGCGATGACCGCGACCGGTTCAAATTTACAAAGTCCCTGATCGTCTTCGGATATTGCACGTCGGAAAGCGGCGCGACTCAGGCACTTCGCTATCTGCCCTATCCGGGTGGTTTCAAGGGCTCCATTCCAGCCGATCCAACGACCAGAGCGTGGCTACTGCAATCATGAATCCAGACGACGCCGTTATACGTGAGAGCCGCGAAGAATTTGACGCCATCGTCATCGGCTCGGGAATCACCGGTGGCTGGGCCGCCAAAGAGTTCACTGAGCGCGGTCTGAAAACCCTGATGCTGGAGCGCGGCGGCATGGTCACGCATCAGAAAGACTATGTAGGCGAGGGCGTGCCGCCGTGGCAACAGAAAAACCGCGGGCGCGTCGACAAGGCGTTGCTTGAGTCCGACTATCCGGTTCAAAGCCGCTGCTACGCGTTCAAGGAATCGTCGCGCGCTTTTTTCGGCAACGATCGCGAACTTCCCTTTCAGACCAAAGAGGGCACCGAGTTTTCCTGGATCCGCGGCAACAGTCTTGGCGGTAAATCACTGCTGTGGGCGCGCCAGTGCTACCGCTGGTCGGATTTTGATTTCGAAGCCAACAAGAACGACGGCATCGCGATTGACTGGCCACTGCGTTACGGTGATCTGGAGCGCTGGTACAGCCACGTCGAGACGCACGCTGGCATCAGCGGTCACGCCGATGGACTCGAGCAAATCCCCGACAGCCAGTGTCTACCCCCATTCGAGATGACCTCGCCGGAGCTGGCCTTCAAGAAAGTCGTGGAACGCGAGTTTCCGGGTCGCAGCGTTGTGATCGGCCGTACGGCCAATCTGAGCACGCCGGGCGCCGAGCAGCAGGCTCAGGGTCGCGCAAAATGCCAGGCGCGCGATCAATGCGAGAACGGTTGCTCGTTCGGCGCCTACTTCTCAACGCAGAGCTCGACGCTCCCGGCGGCGCTCAAAACCGGGCATTTGCGTATCGCGCCCAATAGCGTTGTACACAGTCTCATCTACGATGCCGAGCGCGAACGCGTCCGCGGCGTCCGTGTCATCGATGCCGAAGACCTGAGCGAGCGCGAGTACTTTGGCAAGGTGGTGTTCCTGTGTGCCTCCACACTCGGCTCTACCCAGATTCTGATGAATTCGAAAACCGCCGAGTTTCCCAATGGCCTGGCCAACCGCTCCGGCGTACTCGGGCACTACCTCATGGATCACAGTTACAACGCGAGCGTGACTGCGCGCGTGCCCGGCTTTGAAGATGAGTACTACATGGGTCGTCGGCCCACCGGTATCTACGTGCCCAATTTTCACTACAAGCCGCAACGCTATGCCAAAGACTACATCCGTGGTTACGCGCTCGGCGGCAAGGCCTATCGCCAGAACTGGAAGTCGTTCCGAACAGCGGACGGCTTTGGTGAGGCGTTCAAGAACAAGGTGACGCGCGCCGGACAGTGGCGTTTCCTTTTGTATGCTCAGGGAGAAATGTTGCCTCGCTATGAAAACGAGGTAGCGCTGCATCCCGTACTCAAGGACAAATGGGGCATCCCGCAGCTTGAGTTCAACTGCCGCTGGTCAGAGAACGAACGCAACATGGCCCAGGGCGCCGCGGACGCCTGCGTGGAGATGTTTGAAGCCGCCGGCTACGACGACTTTCACATCAACGTCTCGAACAATCCACCCGGCATTGGCATCCACGAACTCGGCACCGCACGTATGGGCCAGGACCCAGGCGAGTCGGTGTTCAATTCCTACAATCAGGCCCACGACATCGCGAATCTGTTTTGTACCGACGGCGCCACGTTCTGCTCTGGCGCCACACAGAATCCGTCGCTGACCTTCATGGCGCTTACGGCGCGCGCGGTCAATTACGCTGCTGGCGAACTCAAGAATCTGCGCCTGTGACCACACCACGCACCATTCGAATCGGCATGGTCGGCGGAGGCGAGGGCGCCTTCATCGGAGAGATTCATCGCCAGGCCATGCGCCTGACCGGTTGTATCGACCTTGTGGCCGGCGCCTTTCAACGCAACGCGGACGCATCACGACGCTTTGGCGCGTCGCTGGGACTTGATGCGGCCAGAGCCTACGGGTCGTATACCGAGTTACTGACCGCCGAGAGCGCCCTGGATGAGCAGCACCGCATCGACGCTGTCGCAATTGTCACGCCCAACGATTCGCATGCAGACATTGCCTGCGCGGCGCTGGAGGCGGGCTTTCACGTGATGTGCGACAAGCCATTGGCGACCGACCTGGAGGCGGGTCTGCGCATAGAACAAGCCGTGACAAGCAGCGGCCGCATCTTCGGTCTGACGCACACCTACACCGGCTATCCCATGGTCATCGAGGCGCGTGAGCGTGTGGCCGCCGGTGAGCTTGGCAACCTGCGGCGCGTCAGCGTCAGCTATTTGCAGGACTGGCTCGGTGCGAAAGAGGATGCCAGCAGCAGCGCTCAGGCGGCCTGGCGGGTTGATCCGGCGCGCTCTGGCGAAGCCGGCGCATTGGCCGACATCGGCACACACGCATCGAATCTTGTTGAGTACATCACCGGCCAGCGAATTGCCTCTGTTGCGGCCCAGCTGCGTGCCGTGGTGCCGGGACGCGCGCTGGACGACGACGGCGCCGCGTTGTTTGCCCTGCAAGACGGGGCCGCGGGCGTGCTGTCGGTCAGCCAGGTCTGCAGCGGTGCGGTCAATGGTTTGAAGATTGAGCTGTATGGCGACAAGGCAAGCCTGCACTGGGCCCAGGAGCACCCGACGCGCCTGACCATTTGTCATCGCGGGCAGCCAGATCAGGTGCTGCAGCCGGGTACCAACATGGATTACCTGTCGCCCGCCGCGCGCGCGGCCTGTCGTACGCCAGGCGGGCATCCTGAGGGTTATCTGGAAGCCTTCGCCAACTTGTATCACGCCTTCGCAGGTGCGGTAAGCACATTTCCAGACACACCGGCAACGCCCGGTTTCGCCACCGTGCAGGACGGCGTTGCGGCGCTGAAATTTGTGCGCGCCGCAGTGACCAGCAGCCGTCAACAATCGACCTGGATAAATGTATGAAAGGACCAGCGATCTTCCTTGCGCAGTTTGCCGACGATGTCCCGCCCTTTGATTCGCTTGCCAGCATGGCGGCGTGGGCCGCCGGGCTTGGCTACGCCGGCGTGCAGATTCCCACCTGGGACTCGCGGCTGTTCGATCTTGAGAAAGCGGCCAGCAGCAAAACTTACTGCGATGAGATTGCCGGTGTCTGCGAGCAGGCCGGCGTAAGCATTACCGAGCTGTCCACGCATTTGCAGGGCCAGCTTGTGGCCGCCCATCCCGCCTACGGCGATCTTTTCGACAACTTCGCACCGCCGTCGGTACACGGCAACGCCGAGGCGCGCACGGCGTGGGCGATCGATCAGGTGAGCATGGCGGCAAAAGCCAGCGCGCATCTCGGTCTCAAGGCACATGCGACGTTTTCGGGCGCACTGCTCTGGCATACCTTTTACCCCTGGCCGCAACGCCCGGCCGGCCTGGTAGAGGCCGGTTTCGCGGAGCTTGCCCGGCGCTGGCGACCACTGCTCGACGCGTTCGACGAAGCAGGCTGCGATGTGTGCTACGAGTTGCATCCGGGCGAGGACCTGCACGATGGCATCACGTTCGAACGTTTCCTTGAGGCCGTCGATCAGCATCCTCGGGCAAATATTTTGTACGACCCGAGTCACTTTGTTTTGCAGCAGCTCGACTACCTTCAGTTCATTGACATCTACCACGAGCGTATCAAGGCGTTTCATGTCAAGGACGCCGAGTTTGTGCCGACGGGCAGAGCCGGGGTGTATGGAGGATTTCTCGACTGGAAGGATCGCCCCGGCCGATTCCGATCGCTCGGTGATGGCACCGTGGACTTTCGCAGCATCTTTTCGTCTTTCACGCGCTACGGTTACGACGGCTGGGCCGTGCTGGAGTGGGAATGCTGTCTGAAACATCCTGAACAGGGAGCCGAGGAGGGCGCGCCGTTCATCGCGCGCCACATGATTCGACCCACGGACAAGGCGTTCGATGATTTCGCCGGTGGCAGCATTGACGATGCGCGGCTGCGACGCTTGCTGGGACTCGAATCTTGAGCGCCGTCATCGGGTCTGGCGCCGACGGCACATCAAATCGCGCGACCCTGTTTACCATCAGTCTGCTTGCGCTGTTTACCGCGGCGATGGCTTTTTCACTGCGCGTCGCGGCCTCCGGGGCAATAAAAGAGGCGCTTTACGATCCTGTGGACATTGCCAATTCGGGCCGGATGATTGGCGACGCGCTCGGCGCTGCCTTTCTGGGCTTTGCCGGATCGCTGCTTGTCGCAAGCCCACTTCTGGACGTGGTGGGTGTCAAGCGCATTTTTTTGCTGTCGGCTCTGGGCTATATCGGTGGCGCGCTGGTGATTGCGATGGCGCCGGAGATGTCCACCGGTGCAGGCGTTGTGCCGATCGTCTGGTGGGGCATGCTGTTGTCCGGTATCGGCTGGGGGTGTACCGAAGCGGCAATCAATCCACTGACCGCCGCGGTCTATCCTGACGACAAGACGCACCGTATGAACGTGCTGCACGCGTGGTGGCCCGCCGGCATCATCGTCGGTGGGCTGCTCAGTCTGGTGCTGTTTCAGAAGCTGGATCTGGACTGGCGCATTGCGATCCTGCTGCCGGTTCTGCCGGCCGCGGCGTTTGGTCTGATCACGCTCAGTCAGTCGTTTCCCAACACGATTGAGCCTGAGCACGATCGCAGCTACCTCGACATGCTGATGGTGGTGATCCGCTGCCCTACCTTCTGGATTTTTTTCGCCATTATGTTCCTGACCGCCTCGTGCGAACTGGCGCCCGCTTCATGGGTGGACATCGCTTTGAGTGAGACGGTCAAGATGCCGGGTGTTGTGGTGCTGGTGTATGTCGCCGCCATCATGTTTGTGATGCGGCATTTTGCCGGTGCCCTGGCGCATCGACTCAGTGATATGGGTTTGCTGTGGGCCGCCACCATACCAACGGGTCTTGGTTTGTTTTTGCTGAGCACGGCGGATTCACCCGTGTCGGCGCTGATTGCGGCTACGGCCTGGGCGATCGGTGTGTGTTACTTGTGGCCTACCATGCTCGCGGCGGTGGCACAGCGCTATCCGCAGGGTGGGCCGTGGACGATCGGCCTGACGGCGTTCGCGGGAGCACTGGCCATACACTTTGTGCTGCCACAGCTTGGCGCTATCTACGATCGTGCGAAGTTTGAAGCGGCCGGGGGCGCCGAGGCGTTTGGCACGATTGCCGCAGGATCGCAGCAGATGTCAGAGGTGCTCGAACACGCGGCCACCGTGTCGTTTCGCGCCATCGCTCTGATTCCTGTAGCGCTGTTCGTGATCTTTGGCGCGCTGTGGCTGATTGAGCGGAAGCGGGGACGTCGACTGGGTTAGCGTTCGGCGAACCGCGCCTAGCGCTGTGCGAGTATGGCGCTCAAATTGCGGCGCCCGACGGCGGCCGTGCGAAATGGATGCGCGGGCTCGTCGTGCTCAACGAAAAAGTGCTCGAGCGACGCGGCCGCTGGACTGGCCAGTATCCGCGCGAAGTCGATTTGTCCCTGACCCACGTCAACCATGTTGCCGCCGCTATCCATATCCTTGATGTGCGCGAGGTGAAATCTTTCGGGCGCTTTGCCAAGGATATCTTCGACCTGCATGCCAGCCTTGCGCACCCAAAAGAAATCCAGTTCGAAAGACACCAGGTCTGGTTGCGTCCGCTGCAACAAAACATCGTGTGGAAGGGAGCCGTTTGCGTCGTCGGCAAAACGCTCAAACTCAAACTCATGGTTGTGATAGGCCGCCTGAATACCGCTTGAACTGCCCAGCTCACCGGCGCGATTGAGCACATCTGCCCAGCGCTTGTAATCGGAGATGGATCGGCGATCGTCCTGATCGAGCCAGCCGATGATCACGTAGCGATTGCCGAGTTCAGCGGCCGCGTCGATGATCTTCTGCGGAGCATCTCTCAATGCGCGTGCGTTGACGTGAGAGCTGGGAGAACGCAGGCCACGTTCCTCGAGCAGAATCCGCAATGACCGGGGTGTGCGGTCAAAGTAGCCTGCAAACTCAACTTCCTTGTAGCCAGTGGCAGCGACGGCGTCGAGCGTGGCTTCGAGGTTGTCCGCCATGGAGTTGCGCAGCGTGTAGAGCTGAATTCCTGGCACGGCGCTTATCTTTGGCCGCTTGGCCATTGCGCGCGCGGCCGTTGCTGGCAGCGCTGCGGTACAAGCCAACGCGATGCTGCGCTGTACAAATGCGCGTCTTGAAAGGCCGATGGTCGTTGCCTGACCCATAATCACACCCGGAAGTAACGCCAAAATTAGCGACCATGATAGCAAAAATGGCTTGCGCTGTCATTTTTGGCGCGGGCTGCCGGTCGCTATAAATAGCCTTTGGCCTGCAACCGAAACAGCTGCGCGTACTGGCCATTTTCGCCGAGCAGCGATTCATGATTGCCGCGCTCCACGACGCGACCTTCCTGCAACACAATAATCTGATCGGCCGCGCGTACAGTGGAGAAGCGATGCGAGATCAAGATGGCGATCTTGTCGTCACTTACACGTTGAAAATGCTCGAACACCTCGGCCTCGGACGCCGCGTCCATGGCCGCCGTGGGTTCATCGAGGACAAGAATATCGGCATCGGTGCGCATGAACGCGCGTGACAGCGCAATCTTCTGCCACTGCCCGCCAGACAGTTCACGCCCCCCCGCAAACCAGCGTCCCAGCTGCGTGTCGTAGGTCTCGGGCATCTGATCAATAAACGGCGCGGCCATGCCGGTGGTGGCGGCGCTTTGCCAGCGCTCGCGATCGTCGAAGTGACGCTGATCGCCGGCTCCGATGTTCTCGCCGACGCTGAACTGATAGCGGCCAAAATCCTGAAAGATGACTCCGATGCGGGTCCGCAGCGCGTCAGGCTGCCATTCAGTTAACGGCCGGCCGTCGAGAACCACGCGACCGCTGGTGGGCTCATACAACCGCGTGAGCAGCTTGATCAGGGTCGTCTTGCCGGAGCCATTCTCGCCGACCAGAGCGAGGCTTTCCCCGGGGCGAATATGAATGTTGATGCTTTCAACGGCGGGCGACGATGCGCCCGGGTAGACGAACGAAACGTTCTCAAAGCGAAGCCCATCGTCAGGTGCCGGACCGCTTACGGCCTCACCGGGTTTTTCTCCCACGTCTTGCTCGAGGTATTCGTACAACGTGGACAGATACAAATTGTCTTCATACATGCCGCTGATCGCCGACAGGCTTGCGGCAACGGCCGTCTGACCCTGTCGAAACAGCAGTAGATACATCGTCATTTCGCCGAGCGTGATGCGCCCGTCAACGGTTGCCATCACAATCCACGCGTAAGCGCCGTAGAAGGCGGCGGTGGAGACCAGTCCAAGTACAAAGCCCCAGGTGTCCCGGCGCAGTGTCAGCGCGCGATCTTCGGCGTAGAGCTTCGTAAAGATATCCCGATAACGTTGCAACAGCCGTCGTCCGAGGCCGAACAGTTTGACCTCCTTGACGCCGTCCTCGCGTGCCAGCACCGACTCCAGATAGATCTGCATGCGTGTGTCCGGCGAGCGCCAGCGAAACAGCCGGAACGCGTCGCCCGAAAACTTGGCTTCGGCAATAAACGCCGGCAACCCCGCCAGCGCGAGAATGAGGACGGCCCAAGGTGAAAACTGATAAAGCAGCACACCGTAGCTGACGAGCGAAATGCCGTTTTGCACCAGGCCAAAGGTCTTGTTTACAAGACTCAACGGTCGGCTTGAGGCTTCACGCCGCGCACGCGTGAGCTTGTCGTAAAACTCGGAGTCCTCGAAGTGCGACAGCTGCAGCGTGAGGGCCTTTTCAAGAATCATGACGTTGACGCGCTGACCGAGCTGCGCGCGCAGCAGCGACTGGCAGGCGGAGATGCCGCGTTGGGCGCCCGACATCAACGCCACGATAATCGCCTCGATGATCACCAGACGAAGCACGCCGGAAATGTCCTTGTCCGGGTCGTTCATCGCGCTGACCACGCCGTCAACGATCAGCTGTCCCACCCAGGCAATGGCCGCTGGCAGCACGCCGGCTACAATGGTCAGAACGCCAAGCGCGATGGTCAGGGTATGGCTGGTGGCCCAGACCAGTTCGATCGCGCGACGCGAATAGCGAAACACGCCGCTGAAGCGGCGCAGCAGACCGGTCTCGTCCGGTGCAGCAGGTTTGATTGGATGAGGAGGCACGGCACGATTGTACCGTTGCTGGCGCACCTGATTGCTTTTTTTGTCTACACTGCGCATCGATGAGTGATTCTTTGCGCAAAAGACTGCCCGCGGCCACCGCCAGGCTGTGGCAAAACATTCGCCTGCTGCTGGGTGTTCTGGGTCTGGTGCGCTTTCAGCTCATTGTGCTGGGCCTCGGCCTGGTGCTCGTGCTTGCCGTCGGGCAGGCCAAGGATCTGTTGATCTATTACGGACTTAAATGCGACGAGGGCCTAAGCGCGGACGTGGTGCTGTTTGTGGCCACAGCCATGGCCTGCGCGCTGACGACCTGGTACTCAGCGCGAGTCATGTTTCGTTTCCGCTTCGTCAATCGCGATCAGCGACTGGCGACCGAGCCGCGCATTGCGCCGTCCGATCAAAGTGTCCTGCCATGGCTCAAGCACCATCTGCCGCGCTGGCTCGGCGGTTCGGTTTTCGGCATCCTGCTGCTCGGCCTGTGGCGCCTCTGGGATCAGGACAGCTTTACGCCGTGGACGCTGGTTATTGCCCTGGCGAGCGCACTGGTGGTGTTTCTTGTGTTTGTGAACCTGCGACGTCGCTGGTTTGGATTGCCGACCTATGACGAACAAAAAACCCACAACAATCTGACGGACTATCGCGAGCTGCCGGCGAGTACGCGGCGCTGGTACTGGTGCATGCTGCTGGCAAACGTCGCGGTCATGATTGCTGCCGTGCGAGCGCCTCATGCGCTGGCCGCGGTGGTTGGGCCGGGCGGGGTCATGTTGCTGGGCGCGGCGCTGTCAGTCGTGGCCGGGTCGGTCCTGGTCTATGCCTCCAACTGGTGGCGCTTTCCGGTGGTAACCGTCACGCTGGCGTGCATCGCGCTGTTCAGTCTCAGCAACGGCAATCACCGCATTCGCTTGTGCCCGCAGATGATCTCGACCGATTCATCCGACGTGTGCTCGGAGGTTCGCGCGCAGCCCGCAGCAGAAAATGCACGTGAGGCGCTGGACCAGTGGGTGGCGAGTCGCAAAGACGGTCTCACCCGACTGCCACTGATTATCGTTGCCGCCGAGGGCGGCGGCGTTCGCGCGGCTTACTGGACGGCCGCGGTATTAGCCGAGCTCGAAGATCGCAGTCCGCCGGCGGCACCGCTTAGCGACTACGTGTTTGGCATCAGCAGTGTGTCCGGCGGCAGTCTTGGTGCGTCGGTCTTTGCGGCACTGACGGTGCAGGGCGGTAACAATTTTTCCGACCGCAGCGCGCAAACCCTGTCGCGCGATTTCCTCGGGCCTACTCTGGTCACGCTGATGTTCCCCGATTTGCTGCAGCGATTTTTGCCGCTGCCGGTGTTCGAGGATCGCGCCATGACGCTGGAACAAAGTTTTGAGCGCGCGTGGCGCGAGACCGCCGGCGACGATCAGTTTGAAGCGCCGTTTCTGGACCTGTGGCGGGGCAGTCGGCGGCCACCGTTTCTTTTTGTGAACAGCACGATGGTTGAATCGGGCGAACGCCTGGTCTACGCCCCATTTCCGATCGCCGGCATGCTGGATGCGCGCGACGGACGGGCGGTGCTTGGAAACACGGTGCCGCTGTCCACGGTCGTGCACAACAGCGCTCGCTTCCCGTATGTCAGTCCGGCGGGCCTGGTGCGACGTCAGGATACCGAAACAGGTGATCAGCGCGAACACTGGGCGCGGCTGGTCGATGGTGGCTATTTTGAAAACTCGGGCAGTCAGACCGCGCTGGAACTGCTGAGCTTCGTGCACCGGGAGCGCGCCGATATCGCCGCGCGCCACGGTGTGGATCTGGTGCCATTTGTCATTCAGATCACCAACTCCGAGGCCAATCCCGTCAAGCCCTGCGATCGACGTCGTGGTGGTGAGTCGGAGCGTGCGGCGAGTAACAAGTGTTTCAAGAATCGCCTTTTGCCAGAGACGCTCTCGCCTTTGTTTGGCGTGCTCAATGCCCGCACGGCGCATACTCTCTTGGCAATGGACAAGCTGCGCGAACGGCTGCCGCCCGATCAGTACGCGCATTTTCCGCTGCACGGCAACGGCGTCGTGCATCCGCTGGGGTGGATGCTTGCGCAGCCGTCGCGTCTTGATATGCGCTGCCAGATTGTGGGGTACGATGATCCGCGTTGTATTGTTGATGCGACGGTCACCAAGCCGCGCGATGTGCAGGCCGCTGCCAACTCGGTTCTGGCGTTCATTTCGCAGACGCTCGCTTCGTCGCCGCCATAAGGAATTGCTCATGATCCGTCTTCGCTGTCTCTGTGTCGTTGTGGTTTTCAATACGCTGCTCGCGGTCTGCGCCAGCGCCGAGCCGTCAACGCAAAAAAGCGCGCTCGTGGGTGGGCGTCTGGTCGACGGGCTGCTCGGTGCGCCGATCGCCGACAGCGTGATTCTTGTCGACGGCGATAAAATCGAGGCAGTCGGATCGGTTGATACGCTGCCGGTGCCAGACGGCTATACGGTGATCTCCACTGAGGGCATGACGGTTATGCCCGGGCTGTGGGACATGCACGTGCATCTGATGATCAACGGACACGCTAATTACGGTCACTGGCACAAGGCCTATCTCGATCGTTTTGCCGACGAAATCATGCCGGCCTCGGCGGAGCAGCTCCTGCTGGCCGGTGTGACAACCGCACGCGACCTCGGCGCGCCGCTGGAAGCCAGTCTGAGCGTGCGCCAGCGCATCAACGACGGCGACATTCCAGGACCGCGCCTGTTCATCAGCGGCCCGTTCATCCAGCACAAGCCCTATCCCGGCAGCGAAGCCTACCGCTGGGGCGTCAACGGCGTGCGCGACGCCCGGGCCAAGGTGCGCAAGCTTGCGGAGGCGGGCGTCGATGTCATCAAGCTGGTCGATCAGGACGAGATGACCATCGAGGAGGCGCGCGCCGTCGTCGATGAGGCGCACTCGCACGGCCTGCCGGTCGTTGGTCATTCGCACCGCCCCGATGAGATTCGCATCGGGCTTGAAATCGGTATCGACAACTTTGAGCACACCGGTCTCGCCGCTGCGCCGGGCTACCCTGACGACATCATGGAGGCGCTGCGTGAACGCACGGCCACCGGTCGCGTGCGCGGTGGACCACTCTACTGGACGCCCACGGTGGAGGGTCTGTGGCGCTACGACGAGGTGATCGAGAACGACGAGCATCTGGACAACACCTGCTGGCACCGCGGTCTCAAGCCCGACACAATCGCCGACATCGCCGCGTCTATCGCAAGCCCCAAAAGCCTTCTGTATTTTGACCTCACACCCAAACGCAAGCCCACCTTGATCAACAAGGTTCATCAGCTGCGTGATGCGGGCGTGGTGTTAATGGTCGGCACTGACAGTGGTATTCCGATGAAATTTCACTGTCAGTCCACATGGAATGAGCTGGATGTCTGGGTCAACGTCATGGACATTCCGGCCACCGAAGCGATCCGTGCGGCGACCTACTGGCCGGCCAAGATGATGAAGGTGTCGGATCAGTGGGGCACGGTGGTGCCCGGCCAGTATGCGGACATCATTGCCGTGCGTGGCGATGTGTTAAAGCACATCAATCTGTTGCAACGCGTGGACTTTGTCATGAAGGGCGGGCACGTCTACAAACGCGACGGCCAGGCCACGTTTTAGACTCCGTCCCAATCGCAGTGTGGCCCTGGGGCGCCAGGTCGCAGTGACACGTGGTGCCGTCGCGCTGCGCCTGTATACTTCTCGCTCGCAGCCGACGCTGCGCTGAACTTCACTGTCATCCCATGACGGACTGCTCGTGCATCAGAAACACCACGTTCCCATTCTCGCCGCTATCCTGATCGCCCTGGGCCTGGGGCTGTTCTGGTTCAAAGCGGTGCGCGTTGGTCTGCCGCTAACGGCCAATCTCGAGTCGGATATCTGGACGGTGGAAGCGCGCGTGAGCTTTGTCGGCGACGGCGGGCCGGTCAAAGCCAACATCCGTATTCCGAACAACCCGGCCGGCTTCGGCATTCTCGATGAAAATTTTGTCTCGCGCGGCTACGGTTTGTCGACCAACGAAGAGCAGGGCAACCGCGAAGCGCAGTGGTCGCGTCGTGCGGCCGGCGGGCCGCAGGCGCTTTACTACCGGGTATCGGTTTATCGAGACAGCACGGTGCAGGGCAACGTGGGCGAAGTCGAGCCGCCGAGCCTGCCGATTCTCGAAGAGCCTTTTGCCACCGCGCTGGATGAACTGGTGGCCGACGTGCGCGCGCGCTCGGCCGATACGGCCACGTTTGCCGAGCAGGCGCTCAAGCGTCTGAACACCGCGGCGCCCGATGACGGCGTTGGGTTGATGGTTGGCGAGAGCGCCTCGACGCTGGATCTGGCACGTGTTGCGCAGACCATTCTGGCGGCGGCAGCGATTCCGAGTCGCATTGCGCAGGGCATCGAGGTGCGTATGGAGCCGCATTTTGCCGCCGTGGAGCCGTGGCTGGAGGTGTACGATGGCGAACGCTGGTTGCATTTTAATCCGCGCTCGGGCGAGCAGTTTGAGGCCGCCAACCGCTTAACCTGGTACTACGGTACGAGTCCGTTGCTGCTGATTGATGGCGAGCGGATTCGCAATATCGACACCGAGATTTTTGTCCGACGCGATGTCGTTGATGCGTTGTCCATCGCAGAGCAGCGTGCCAGTTCAATGGGTTCGCACGCGATCGAATTCAGCCTGTTTTCGCTGCCCATTCGCACTCAGGCCGTGTACAGCGTGCTGCTGATGATTCCGCTTGGCGCGCTTGTGATGGCCGTGATGCGCAACGTCGTTGGTATTCCCACCTTCGGTACCTTTACGCCGATTCTTGTGGCGCTGGCGTTTCGGGAAACGCGGCTGCTCTACGGCGTGCTGTTGTTCTCGCTGGTGGTGGCGCTCGGACTCACTGCGCGTTTTTATCTTGAGAAACTACGCCTGCTGCTGGTGCCGCGACTGGCGGCGGTGCTGACCGTGGTGGTGCTGCTGATGCTCTCGATCAGTATCGTGGGTCACGCGCTGGACCTGGAGACCGGTTTGTCCATTGCGCTGTTCCCGATGGTGATTCTGACCATGGTCATCGAACGCATGTCGATCGTCTGGGACGAACGTGGACCGAGCGCGGCGCTGACCGAAGGCGTTGGCTCATTGATTGTGGCCATGGTCGCCTATGTGGTCATGAGTATTGATGAACTCGAACACCTGTTGTTTGTGTTTCCGGAGCTGCTGTTGATCATTCTTGGGCTGTGCCTGCTGCTGGGTCGGTACACCGGCTATCGTCTGACCGAGATGGTGCGTTTCTCCGAACTGTCGACCGGCAAGACGGCCAAATAATGTTTGCCTGGCCGGGACAGCTAAAGCGCGCCGGTGTGGTGGGCATCAACGCGCGCAACGCTGAGTACATCATGCGTTACAACGAGCGCAAGCGTTATCCGCTGGTGGACGACAAGCTGCAGACCAAGGCGCTGGCCGAGGCCTCGGGCATGGCCGTGCCCGAGCTCTACGGCGTTCTGAAAACGCAGCGCGATGTGCAGACGCTTCACGACACACTCGGCAAGCTCGAGAGCTTTGTCATGAAGCCGGCACGCGGGAGTGGGGGCGACGGCATTGTCGTTATCAAGGGCGTAACGCCGCGCGGTCTGCGGCGCCACGACGGTACCTTGATGACCTTTGACGAGGCTCGCTATCACGCCTCCACGACGCTCAGTGGTCAGTACTCGCTGGCCGGTATACCCGATCAGGTCATGATCGAATACCGCGTGCGCTTTGATCCTCTGTTTGAAAAAGTTGCCTATCAGGGCATTCCGGATATTCGCATCATCGTGTTTCAGGGCTACCCGGTCATGTCGATGGTGCGCTTGCCCACACGGCTGTCGGATGGCAAGGCCAACCTGCATCAGGGCGCCATCGGCGTTGGCATTGACATCGCCAGCGGCGTGACCTCCAGCGGATCGTTTGGCAACGATATTGTGACCGAGCATCCGGATACCGGCTTTCCAATCGCCGGCCTGACCATTCCGGACTGGGAGACGATCCTGCGTTTGTCCGCGCGCTGTTTTGATGTCACGGGACTGGGCTATCTGGGCGTGGATATTGTGCTCGATAAGGACCGCGGCCCGCTGATTCTTGAGCTCAACGCGCGTCCGGGCCTGAATATCCAGATTGCCAACGCGACCGGGCTGGGCGGTCGCTTGCAGCACATCGAAAGCCAGCCGGAGCTTGTGGCCGACTGCGAAGAACGTGTGGCCTTTGCGCGACGCGAGTTTGCCACCGGAGCCAAGCTTGCCGGCGAAATGTGATATCCCCGATTGACACGGCAACTTCGCCGTGACTACACTCAGCAAAACTCATCGAGACCGGCGGAGGGACAGGCCCTTTGATGCCGGGGCAACCTGTAAGGCTAACCCCCTTGCGATGGTGCCAAATCCTACGGAGACTTCGGTCAGCCGGAAGATGAGAAGCAAAAACAGCCGCATCTCGCCGGACCGGGTTTTTGCCTCTTCCTCCTCTGCGCCCTTCGTAGCTTTCCGATGAGCTGTTCGGAAATGACTATGGAGAGGCATCATGACATCTGATATCACTCGCTCGGTGCACGCCGGGCTTGGCAGCGACACGCAGCACGGGGCCGTTGTGCCACCCCTGCATCTGTCGTCAAATTTCACTTTCGAAGACTTCGACCAGCCCAGGCCGTACGACTATACGCGCAGCGGCAATCCGACCCGGGATGCCCTGGGTCAGGCCCTCGCTGATCTTGAGCACGGAGCGGGTTGCGTCGTCACAAGCTCGGGCATGGCGGCCATCAATCTGGTGTGTCAGCTTCTGCGGCCCGGCGATCTTCTGCTGGCTCCCCACGATTGCTACGGCGGCACGTTCCGACTGTTCGAGTCGCTCGCGGCGCGCGGCGCATTTCGTGTGGAGTTTGTGGATCAGACCGATCCGGTCGCGCTTGGCAAGGCGCTGGCGCGTAAACCTCGTCTGGTGTGGGTTGAGACACCGAGCAATCCGCTGCTAAGACTGGTGGATATTGCAGCGATATGTAAGGCGGCCAAAGACGTCGAGGCGCTGGTGGCGGTCGACAACACGTTTCTGTCGCCAGCGTTGCAAAACCCTCTGGATCTGGGTGCAGACCTGGTCGTGCATTCGACAACCAAATACCTCAACGGCCACAGCGATGTGGTCGGTGGGGCAGTGATAGCGCGCGATGAAACGCTGCATGAAGAGCTTGCCTGGTGGGCAAACTGTACCGGCACAACCGGTGCGCCGTTCGACAGTTTTCTGACGCTGCGGGGTGTGCGCACGCTGGGCGCAAGAATTCGCGCGCACGAGGAGAACGCGATTGCCGTGGCGCATACATTGCAAAAGCACCCGCTGGTTCGCCAGGTGAACTATCCGGGTTTGCCGAGTCATCCGGATCACGATCTGGCGCGACGCCAGCAGCGCGGGTTCGGCGGCATGCTGAGCTTCGAACTGCGAGGAGGCGAGCAGGAAGTGCGCGCCGTACTTTCCCGCCTCAAACACTTTTTTGTTGCTGAATCACTGGGCGGCGTTGAGAGTCTGGTCTGTCATCCGGCCACCATGACGCACAAAGCGATGCACGAACAAGCTCGTAGAGAAGCAGGCATTAGCAATACCCTGATCCGTTTGTCGGTGGGCATAGAAAGCGCGGGAGACTTGTGTGAGGACCTGCTGCAGGCACTGGATTTCGCCGTGGTCTCGATACCGCGCGAAACTGTGGCGGCGGTCGCATGAGGCGCTTGAATATTGATCCCAACTCGGGCACTGTCGCGACGCTGTCGGCCGATGGGCCGGTCCAGCCAGGGGAACGAATGCCCCACGCGTCGCAGTGCGACGCAACTGCGCCAGGAACAGGGAGAGCGGCGCGCGGCGCGACGATACGGATCCGCGTACACGGATTGGAGCGGTAAGCGTCTCTCTCCCGATTTACTGACCGACTCATCGGTTACCGGTTTGCCATAATCCGTGCGCAAACTGACCTCCAGAACCTGCCCGGTCCCCGATTTTTTCTCTGCTACACTCAAACCAAGAAGATTCGCATGTTCATGCGAGCAGGGGGAGAACTATGATCAGGTTACTGCGGCGCACGTGTGCGCTGTTCGTCGTTGTGTCGTGCTGCGTATCTGCGCAGGCGGCTGACATACTTTTTACGGCGCAGGCCGACAAGCCAATGGCAACGCTGACGCGGGAGCACGGTATGGTCCGCGGCGTCGTCGATGAGCCGCTGGTAACGGTTTATGGCGATGGTCTGGTCCGCGTCAATCGCGCGCCGTACATGATCAACCCCGGCGTTACCGAATACCGGCTCGATGCCGATGCGCTGAAGCAGCTCGTTATCGCACTGTCGGCCACGTTCGATCTGGACGCGGAGCGTCTGACTCATGAGCGCGATGCCGCGGCCGAGAGCCTGGCGCGCAATACCGGCGAGCAGTTCGTCACGCTTGATTCAACCATTACCAGAATCAGCGTTGAGCTGGACGGATTTTCGCGCAACGGCAAGTCCGTCGGCCCGGTGAATAAATCATTGTCATTCGCCGACGTGCAGGAACAGGCGCTGCGCTACAACGTGGACAGTCTGCAGGCGCTGGCCAGGGCCGAGAGTGCGCTGCTCGATTTGATGAAAGAGGCGACCAATGCGCGGGAGGGTGATGATGCAAACCAAAAATAACCTGTTTGGTACGCTTGGCCTTGCTGTTCGCTCGGCCGTTTTGGTGGCGGGCGTCGCGGCGACGGTCCCGACGCTGGCCGGCGCCTACATCGGCGCTGCAGAGAACAATCTGGAGATCATCACTCACCCGAGTACATACACCGGTAACGGCGGTATCCTGACGGTCGGCGTGTGTATCAGTCCGACCAGCTCGGTGACTACGCAGATCGAGATCCCGGTGCAAAACGTGATCTTCCGCATGAACAATCTTGAGCCAACGCTCGGCAATCTGATTTCGGGTGGTGCCAATGACATTCCGTCCAATGCGGTCGACGGGGAGTCTGCGCTGCTGCATGAAGTGGGCCACTGCATTGGACTTGCGCATCCTAACCTGGCGACCGAGTCGGGCGTGCCCGCCGCGCAGCGTGACTACACCAAGACCACCGACGGTGCGAACAACAGTTTTGATCTGAACAACGGCGCCGACAATGTGCTGGGCAGCGCCGACGATCAGCGCGGCGATGACGTCAATCTGCACTGGTTTCGCATCACCAACAACGATCCATTTACGATCGCGGATGTCGTTGATTCGACCACCTACGCGCGCGACACCAATCTCCTGCCGGGGGGTGACAATTTCGCGGCCAACGCGTCACGTCAGTTGTCTGCCATCTCGGGAATACCAAGCACCGAGGCGGCCATGCAGCAGGGTCAGAGCTTTGATGAGGCTCAACGTACCCTGGGGCACGACGATGTGGCCACGCTGCTCCTAGGCGCCAGCGGCGTCGATGAGGTGGCCGGAACATCGGACGATTACGACATTCGTCTGGTCTATCGGGGTATTTCGACGAGCGGCTGCAACATCACCGTTTCGGTCGACAGCAACACCGGCTTTGCCTCGTGCAGTGTGGGCCTGACCTCGGTCGCCCCCGGCCACTTGCGTATCACGACCGGCACCGTTCGTCTGAACGAAAACACCAACTGGTTTTACAACCAGACACCAGCGTTCCCGCCGCCCAACGAGGCGCCCGAGTTGGCCCCGATTGGTGCTCAAACTGTGGTCGAAGGGGAAACGCTTGAGATCGCACTAAGCGCCACCGACAGCAACGAGAGCGATACGCTGTCGTTCACGCCACTGGGCGTGCCCGGCTTTTGCGGCTTCACCGACGCAGGCAACGGTACAGCTTCAATTAACTGTTCACCGTTGGCAGGCGATGCCGGTCTGTACACCATCCAGGTGTTTGTCATTGATGATGGCGATCCGCAGCAAAGCGACAGCGAGACGTTCTCACTGACCGTAGACGAAGCCATGGTCGCCGATGGCGACGATGATGGTATCTCGGACGATGTCGATAACTGTCTTCTGGTGTTCAATCCCGATCAGACAGACAGTAATGGCGATGGCTACGGTAACGCCTGCGACGCCGATTTCAATGACGACTGCGTCGTGAATTTCCAGGATTTGGGCATCATGCGCACGGTGTTCTTTACGGCGGATGCCGACGCCGATCTGAACAACGACGGAATCGTCAACTTTATAGATCTGGGGACACTGCGTTCGGTGTTCTTCGAGGCGCCGGGCCCAAGCGGTCAGACGGACGTCTGCCTGCTGCCCTAGTTGCGACTACGCATCGCCCGACGCGTCAGGCTCTTTAGCCTGGCGCGCTTCGGGCAGCGCCGGTGCGGGCGCGTCGCCGGTGGCAAGCGTCAGGCCGCTGCGAAAAGCGATGGCGGCGCCTTCTGTTTCGCCCATGGTTTCCAGCAACTTTCCATACAGATGGTAGGCGTCGGTGCGCGGCAGGATAGCCAGGCTCGATTCGAGATAGCTACGTGCTTTGCCCCACAGTTCGTTGCGCATGGCAAGACGAGCCACCGTCAGCAACAACACCGGATCATTGGCGTGGGTTTTAAGCCAGCCTTCCGCCACGCTGAGTTGTTTTGATGCGTCCGGGCCTTCCAGCAACCCGTAGTCGCGCACCAGCTCGGGATTCCAGTCATGGTTAAGCGCTTTGCGCAGGATTTTTTCTGCGGCGCCAGCCTGGCTCGAATCGGTGAGCGCGGTGATGTAGGCGTGCAGCACGTCAGCGTTTTTTTGTAACGCGGCTGGTGTACCCGACCACAGCGCTCCGAGTTTGTCCTGATCGCCAGCGATGCCCGCGGCGCGCAGCAGTTCCACATAGGTACGTTGCGTGACTTTCGCCAGCTCCTCTGGAGCCAGTGCCTTTTTCTTCTTGAGTTCAGGCAGCATGTCGCGCAGTGCTTTGAAGTCTCCGAGGCGCGTGTAGATGGATGAGAGCAACGCCAGCGCCTGACGGTGACCGGGCTGGGTATCGTTGACGCGACGCAGTGTGGCCAGCGCCTCTTCGTATTGCTCGTGATCGATCTGAAGCTGCGCCTGAGTCAGCAGTACGGCGCAACCGGCGTCCTTGTCCTGCTCGTAGGCAAGCTTGAGCCAGTTGTCGCGTCGTTCGTGGGCGCCCTGCAGCTGGGCGGCACGCGCGGCATTCAGGTAGTTGAGCAGCGGCGTTTCGCTGGAGCGGGCGCCCTGCGAGAGCAGGCGTTCGGATTTGGCCCAATTGCCCTCGGCCATTTCGATCAGGCCCTGATTCATTTTGCGTTTTGCACGATCCATTCGCTGGCGACCAACGGCCTCGCCAAACTGTTTGGGGGCGCGCAAGACGCGCGTGAGCACCCGCACCAGAAGGTAGAGACACAACAGGACCAGGATGAGCCCGAACAATGTGGTCTCATAGTTGGTGTTCTGGAAATGAATCTGCACGTAGCCCTTATCGTCGAGCAGAAAATGCGCCGCCAGTACGCCGAGAATGGCGGCAATCAACAGGTAGAGGCTCGCCCTCATGACGAGCTACTGCTCGCTGCGACCAGTGCGCGCAACATGCGCAACGAGTCGGAAATGTCGGGCAGCTCCGGGTTGATGGGCGTTTCGGCCATTTCATTTAATCGATCAATCATCTTGCTCACGCCCGGATCGGTGTTCACAAAATGCTGCTCGAGCCAGCGGCTCGCGATTTCCAGCGAGCCTTTGAAGTTCTCGGTGTCCTGACGCAAAAGAGCCAGACGCGCGATATTCAGATTCAGCTCGAGATTGCGATAAATAAAGTAAGCATCCTCAGGCGCCATGATGGCCGTGATGTTGCCGTCATCAGGCGTCACGCGAACGATGTCGGTAAATGCGCCTGACACTTTGGCCTTCGCCCGCTCCCAGCCGCTGAGTTCATCGGGATTGACGTCGGACGGTGTGGGCTCATAACGCGTAGTGATCTCGCCTTTTTCGATGGGCAGATCGGGCACGCGCTCTGCCATGCCCAGAAGCGCGAGAGCGAGGCCTTCGATATCCGGTTGCGGCACGGCTTCCACGGCCAGGATCTCTTCGGTGAGCTTGGCGCGCACTTTGATCAGGCCGGGATCGCCCAGAGCGCCGATGCGTTCGTCGGCGGCACGCAACGCCGACAGAGCGCTGTTGACGTCACCGGCCAGCTGCAGGCGACTGTTGGCGGTTTGCAGAAAATATTCGGCCTCTGCCCGGACCCAGGTGTTGCGCACCGAATCCGATACGCCGCGCAGCGAGCTGAGGTCGGATTCCATTTTCGCGAGTCGATCGGTGACCGTTGTAATCGAGCGCTCCTGTCCGCTCAGTCGGCGTGACAACGTGGTTTGCTCGCCGGCAATATCGTCCACCTCGTCGGTCACGCTGTCGAGATTGATGGACTTGATTTCGCGCTGCATGTCCGAGCGCAGCGAGCTGGCGGTGCGCTCCACATCTTCGCGCACCGAATTGACGTCGCTGCGCAACGTGTCGGCCACGGCATTGAGCGCAATGGTGGGGTCTTCAATCTCTACCGGCTCCGGTAGCTCCGGCGTTTTCATGTAGGCGAGTGCGCCCAATGCCAGCGCGCCACCGGAGAGCAGCAGTGCCAACAGTGCCAGACCGCGGCCACCTTTAGCCTGTTCAGGCGCAGGTGCTGCTTGTTCTACTACCACCGACTCGGTGTGCGCGGTCTCTTTGCTTTGAGCTTCGGATTGGTCGCTAGCCTCGGGTGACTCCGGGAGCACCTCTTCTGAACCCGCCAGGTCATCGGCCGGCGTGTCGAACGTGGCGTCTTCGTGCTCGTCCGGTTTGTTTGCGTCGGCGGCCATAGTCTGTTTCTCCATCGGGGCGGGCGGTGGCGGCTCTTTAGAAGCGGCCGCGCGTGACGCGCGCCAGTGTTCCAGTGCCTCGACCAGAGCATCGTCGTCCGGCGCCTGTGCCAGCACTGGCTGTTCAGTGTACCCGAGCGCATGGGCTTTTTTCAGCACCCTGTCGCTTGCGGTCAGGACTTTCACATCATGTAACAAATCAGCCCGCTCAGCGCCTGCCAGATCGTCGATGTTAACAAGTGTCTCAACGCTTGTTGCGGTGATGACGTCGAAGCCTTCGTCGAGCGCCTGGCGCAAATCCTGTGCGGCGTTGCCCGGCAAATCGCGGCGATACACTTCAGCATAGTGGACGATGGCGCCGCGCTCTCGGAGCGTGTCTCCGAGCAGCGCTCGACCGCCAGTGCCGCGCACGATCAATACGCGTTTGGCTTCCACTTCGAGAAGCGCGGGCTCGGCAAGCAGTGCTTCGGAGGTAAAGCCCGCGGCCGGCTTGATGTCGCAGGGGTAACCGGCATCGATCAGTGCACGCGCCGTGCTCGGACCCACTGCCACGGTCTTTGCCGTGAGTGCGTCAGGCGAAGGCAGGTGTTTCAGTGCAAAACGCACCGCGTTAATGCTGACAAAAATCAGAAAGTCAGCATCTTTGACATCGGCCAGAGCGTCGGCGATGACTTCAGAGCTTGCGGCCTCAATGGCCATGACCGGCAGCGAGACGGCCTCAAAATCGGCGCGCTCAAGTGCCTCGCGCAGCGCGTCCGCCTGACCAGCAGGGCGGGTAACGACAACGCGCAAAGGCCGGGTCATAGCGTCTCAGGCGATATCGAGCAGGGCCAGTGCGCCGCGATCAATCAGGGCTTTGGCCGTTTGTGCGCCGACCTCGTCGCCGTCGGCGCCGTGCGCGGTTTCTTCGAGGAGCGTGGTGCCGTCCGGGGCGGCGACGCGCGCGGTCAGCGTAACGTTGTCATCGTCGAGCGTGGCCAGCGCCGCCACAGGTGACGTGCAGCTTGCACCAAGCGCCAGGCAAAAGGAGCGCTCGGCGGCCAGGGCGCGCGCGCAGTGTTCATCATTGAGCACGGCAATGCGCTTGGTCACCGCTGTCGCACTGCTCAGGCATTCGATGCCCACGGCGCCCTGTGCGGCGGCCGGCAACGAGACTTCGGTATCGATGAACTCGGCAATACGTTCATCAAAGCCCAGGCGTTTAAGTCCGGCCGCAGCGAGAACGATGGCGTCGTAATCGCCGGCATCGAGTTTGGCCAGTCGCGTGTCGACGTTGCCGCGCAGCGGACGAATGTCCAGATCGGGTCGCTTGTGACGCAGCTGGCTCTGGCGACGCAAACTTGAGGTACCAACGATCGCACCCTCGGCCAGTGCATCGATACCGGTGACTTTCGATGAGACCAGTGCGTCGCGCGGATCTTCACGCGGCAACACCGCCGCGATATGAAAACCCTCGGGCATTTGAGCCGGCACGTCCTTCATCGAGTGCACCGCCAGATCGGCGCGGCCTTCGAGCATCGCGACCTCGAGCTCCTTGATGAACAAACCCTTGCCGCCGATCTTGGCCAGGCTGTCGTCGAGGCGTCGATCGCCCTCGGTGGTCATGGGAACCAGTTCTACCATCAGATCGGAGTGGGCATCACTGAGAAGGCGGGCGACCCACTGGGCCTGCCACAGGGCCAGACGGCTCTGGCGTGTGGCGATACGAAGTACATCTGTCATCCGCGTATTGTCGCAGAAAACCTGCGCAGGAATCAGCTTCCCGAGCGGATAAATTTACGCAGGCTGGGGACGTGCCGACGACTGATGTCGAGCGCCTTGTCGCTGTTGTGGACGAGCGCCACGCTGCTGCCGTCGCTGCGCTTGTCGATGGCACGCAGATGAGCCGTGGCAACCAGCGCATTTCTGTGGATACGAAAGAACACGTCGCTGCCAAATTCGGCCTCGATCGACTTGAGTGAATCGTCAATCAGCACTTCCTCACCGGGCAGGCCCACGGCCACGTATTTTTGATCCGCCTGCAGATACAGGACGTCACTAACCGGAATCATGCGTAAACGATCTGCGATCCGCGCACTGAAATGTGTGCGAGGGCCGCTGTCCTGATCGGCTTCACTGACCGCATCGAGCTGCGTCGCCGTCAGCCGTGCGGCGTGCGTCAGTGCGCGCTCAAGGCGCTCACGGCGCACCGGCTTCATCAGATAACCCACGGCCTGAGCGTCAAACGCCTCCAGCGCATATTCGTTGTAGGCAGTGGTAAAAATCACCGCCGGCGCCGACTCGAGCGCCGTCAGGTGACGCGCGGTTTCGATGCCGTCCATACCCGGCATACGGATATCCAGCAGCACCACATCCGGGCGTTGTTTTTCGCAAGCTTCGATCGCATCGCGACCCGTGGCGGCCTCGCCGATGACCTCATGCTGCTGGCCGTCCTCCACGATGCGCCGCAAACGATCGCGGGCGGGTTTCTCGTCATCAACGATGAGCAGCTTCATGTGTCGTGTTCCACTTTGGGTATCCACAGCGTGACGCGGTATTCCTCGTCCTGTGGTCCGGCGTTGATCTTTGCCGGTCGGTCGTAGGCAAGCTCAAGACGCTGCCGGATATTCTTGAGTGCAATCTGATTGCCGCTGGAGGGCTTGCGATCGCTCGGTGGTGGCAAGGGATTGCGGATGTCGATCTCAAACCCTTTGCCATGATCGCGTCCGGAAATATGGATGGTGCCGCCGTCGGCGCGCTTTTCAATGCCGTGGTAAATCGCGTTTTCAAGCAGCGGTTGAATGCACAGGCCTGGCACCAGTGCGCGCATGGGTAAATCTTCAACGTCCCAGATTACATGCAGGCGTTCGCCCAGACGCAACTCTTCGATGCGCTGGTAAATACGCGTCATCTCCAGCTCTTCTTTGAGTCTGATCTTGTGCGCAGCGTCGGCCAGCGATGAGCGAAACAGGTCGGCCAGATCTTCGACCGCGCGCTCTGCCAATAGCGGATCGCTGCGCGTGAGCGCGGCGATGGTGTTCATGCTGTTGAACAAAAAATGCGGGCGAATACGCGCCTGCAGCGCACTGATGCGCGACAGCGCCTGCAGTTCCACGTTGCGTCGCCACTGATGTGTGACGTAGAAATAGCGCAGCAACAATGCCGACACGATCGCGCAGATCAAGGTATTGCGCAGCAGGAAGAGCCCGGCGTTGCCAGGCTGCAGCAGACTGTTGGCGGAATCGCCAAAAAAGTAGCGGCCGAGTGCCAGCGTAACCAGTGAGATGGCCGCGGTAGCGCCAATCAGAAGTCCGCCAGCCAGAAGACTGGCGCTTAATGTCGTGCGCCTGGCCAGCACGGGACGCGCGGCGCACAAAAGCGCGGCGCTGCCAAGACCCACCCACAGCAAAAACAAGGACGCGCGGGCAAGGCTGATCCAGAAGTCAGAGACGGTCGAGAACTGCGACAACGCCAGCACGATGGCGACGAACTCTGCCACCAGAACAATCGCCAGCACCATCCTGCCCGAACAAAAATTCGGCAAGTAGGAATCGCTCAGGGCTGTTGGGTCCGACGCCATGGTCGAACCTTACACTAAGGTCAGCGGCACCACTCGGCGACGTCGGCCTGGGCTTTGGCGCGACGCTGGCTGGTCTCGTCCTTGTCCAGATAGCGGCGACTGCCGTCATCGGTCGGAACATACAGGCGTCTGGCGTTGACGATGCTCTGCAGTGCAGCCTGTGCACGTTTGCAATTCTCAGCGTAGCGCGCGGCGGCTTTGTCCGGATCTTCCGGCGCGCTCTGGGTCTGCTCTGCTGCGTCCACAGGCTTGGCCTGGGAGTTGACGGCCCGCGCCTGACGCTGCTCGGCGATGCGGGCGTTGTCGGTGGCTTTGGAGGTAATGTCCAGGCGCGCCGCCTTGTCCGTCATCGGTCGGTCGGAGTAGTGGACGTTGCCTTCGCTGTCGGTCCAGCGGTAGACGTCGCGTTCGTCGGCCTGAACGCTTACGGCCAGCGCGCACAGCAGGCCCAGGGAAAG
Organism: uncultured Gammaproteobacteria bacterium; assembly: GCA_964639265.1. Taxonomy (GTDB): domain Bacteria; phylum Pseudomonadota; class Gammaproteobacteria; order Steroidobacterales; family JBCCMA01; genus JBCCMA01. The sequence continues at coordinate 35,205 of CAZXCL010000029.1, forward strand.
TAGACGATGAATACGCATCGGGCTTCACATCCTTAGAGGTTGTAATACAGACACATCGGTCGAAGAGCCACAGCGTGCCACAAACTCGCGGCGGGCTCTGTGATCAGTTTCACGACCGCTTAAATGCGCCGATTATGTCCGCTGGCATGTGGCTATGTCGGGGCTTAAGTGTTTGAAAAATCAGAGGGCTTGCGAGCCGCTCTCGCCCGTGCGAATACGAATGGCCGCGGCGAGCTCGGTGATAAAGATCTTGCCATCGCCGATCTTGCCCGTGCGGGCGGCTTCGGTGATCGCTTCGACCACGGCGTCCTGGCGCTCGTCATCCACGGCAATTTCGATTTTCATCTTGGGCAGGAAATCGACCACGTACTCGGCGCCGCGATACAGCTCGGTATGGCCTTTCTGGCGACCAAATCCCTTAACCTCAGACACCGTGATGCCCTGAACACCTACGTCCGACAGGGCATCGCGCACGTCGTCGAGTTTGAACGGCTTGATGATGGCGGTGATCATTTTCATCCTTGGGTCCTCAAAACGGGCGGCCAGTCAGAATACCGAATCGGCTCTGCGTTGGCTATGATCGGGACCTTAAGCATCGTGACATCAGATACAAAAACGGGAGATAGAGTATGGAACCGGGACTGATAGATGATCTGGCCAAGCGGCTGACGGCCGCACTGCCCAAAGGCCTGGGCGACCTCGGTGAAGATCTGCAGAAGAATTTCAAGGCCGTGCTGCAGAGCGGTCTGGGCAAGATGGATCTGGTCACGCGGCGCGAGTTTGACGTGCAGCGTCAGGTGCTTGAGCGCACGCGCGAGAAGCTCGACGCCATGGTCAAACGTCTGGAAGAACTCGAAGAGCGCT
>CAZXCL010000029.1:36168-48468 GCA_964639265.1 uncultured Gammaproteobacteria bacterium
GAGTCAGGCGAGCCTCGGTCCTCCCATGAAGGGGGGATCAAAAAGTGGATACCGCTTAACCATACTAGGGACGCTGTCGAGCGGCGCGGCCGGAGTGGTTACGCGCGGTCCACTTATCAGGGGGCATTGCCATGACTCGTTTTTCCATTCGTCGTTTTCGCACGTTGTCCGCCCGCGCGCTGGTCGCGGGTATGTTTCTCACTTCGGCGCCGATGGCGCTTTGCGCGGTGCCCGAGGGCATCAATTATCAGGCTTATCTGACCGATTCGGTTGGCAGCCCCGTTGACGCTACCGTCACCATTACCTTTGCCGCCTACAACGTGGACATTGGCGGTGTACCACTTTGGAACCAGACCGATACGGTGGCCGTGGAACAGGGTCTGTTCACCGTGCAGCTGGCCAATCCCGCCAACCCTTTCCCGACCGATCTGTTTGACGGTCCGGTCTACATTGGCATGTTTGTGGCCGGCGAAGAGCTGCTGCCGCGGCGCGCTCTGACCTCAAATGGCTACGCCTACAAGGCCAGCGACGCCGACACGCTCGACGGTGTGGAGGCGAGTGATCTGGATCAGTCCTCAGAGGTGGCAACGCTGCAGTCCGACGTCAGCGATGTGCAAAGCTCTGTTGCCGGGGTTGAGGCCACGGCAAACAGCAATGAAGGCCGAATCACGAGCCTCGAGGCGACGGCCGGTGACATCACGGGCGTCAGCGCTGGTGCAGGGCTCACCGGTGGCGGAGCGGCTGGCAATGTATCGCTTGGCGTGGCAACCGGCGGCATCAGCGCCAGTATGCTGGCACCCAACTCAGTGACTACCGGGGCACTGCTGGCCGATAGCGTGGACGGTTCAAAGATTTTGAATGCGAGCATCACAAGTCTCGATATTGCCGACGGCGCGATCGGACCGGTGGACCTTGATAATACTGCGCCGTACACGATGGCCGGTCTGACGACCGGCGCGTTTACCGTGACCGGGCAGCCGACGTTCGACACTCAAGCCGACATCCGCATCCACGACAACATTAACGGCTTTCGCTGGTATGACACCGCGGGCACGTCGCAGTTGGGCAACATCGTCGTTTCAGGCACCAGCATGTCGATGACCCATAGTGCCACGGGTAACGCGATCTTCAATTCCAACGCCAATGGGATTGGCTTGGCCGGCGCGTTCCCGGCGACCAGCCACGCCGCGGTAGTACCGTCACTTCTTGTGAGCGGCAACATCGATATTGGTCTGGAACGCGTAACGGAACAGTATGTCCTCAGCTCCACGTCGGCGTCTTGCCACTCACACGGCAATCTTCCGTGCTATTACGGTTTTGTAACCGTCAGTTGCCCGGTTGGTAAGAGGATCGTCGGCGGCGGTGCATCGGGAAGCTCCGGACTGTTTGGCTCCGTCTCGATTAGTTCACCCGTCACCGATACCAGCTGGCAATGTGGTGCGTCATATGACCTCGCGGACTCCACCCGCACGTGTTTTGCACTGTGCGCAAGGATCGACTAGCCATGGCTTCGCGTGCACTTACCATTTGGGCAGTGACCGCCAGCGTGGTGGCGGTGGCGGCCGTCGGCACCCTCGGCTACGTACTTGGTCAGCGGTCCGTGCCGACTGCGGCGCCGATGCTGGCGGCGGCCAGCGCGGTGAACACCGATCCAACCGCTGCGGCCGTCGCCGCGCCGCCGGCGTATTCTGTACCCGAGATGTTTGCCGAGGTTCCCACGCAGTGGCGTTCCACTGTCGGCGAGACGCCGGCGGCGTATGCGGCGCTGTTTGATCCACAACGCCGGCAGGTGATCGTCGAGCATTGCCGGCACCCTGGTTACGATCCGGATGATCGCGACGCGCTGGCGGGAGTTGGCAACATGTGCAGCCCGGTGCTGCGTGCGCAGATTGCCGAGCTGACCGATACGCTTGCCATCGGCAGAGCGCGCGACGGTCAGCGTATCGAGGTGCGTATTGATGCGTCGCTGCAGCAGAGCTCGCCGAGGCTGCGGCTGCGTTTTGACCATCACGATGCCGATCTGCAGCCGGGCTCAAAAAATGATCTGGTCCAGGCGCTGGAGTCCATACCGGCGATAGCGCAGCAAAAAAACCTGTACATGCAGGCGCAGATGACCAGATTGGTGCCTGGCCAGAGGGTCGAACAGCCCTGATCAAACAGGTACGCTTATCACCACTTATTGCTGGTGAGGAACGTACATTGACGCATGGTCATCGAAGTTTTGCATGGGTATTTGTGCTCGGGCTGACGGCATTAGCCGTTGTAGCAGTCGGCACAGAACGCGCGACACCAGAAGACCTGCCCTACCAGCGTGCCACCGGCGCCCCGGACGCTGACGGCAAGCGAGTATTGGTGGATTGGTCGAGCAGCGACGACCTGGTCGCGGGCATGACCGAGCGTTATCTGCCGGACAATCCGGCGTTCGAGTCGGCAGAAGTATGGCATGTGGGCGTGCGCGCTCAGGGCATCGACGCCATCGCGCGCGCTGCGTTTATGGCGGCCGGCATGACCGACGTCCGCGTGCTGGCAAAACGCGCGGGCAATCCGCTTGCTGTGAGTCTGGCTGCCACGGACCCGCGCATCCGCATGACGGCCGTTATGGTCTCGGGCAAGCTTTCTGGCGAGGCGGCCAGCGGCATCGGCTATGTCTTTGACGGCGTGCCCGATGATGAGCCGGGCGTGAGTGCCTTTATGGCGCCGGACAATGTCTTTGTCGCATTGGGTGGGCACATCATTCCCGAAGTGCACTGGTACTTGGGGACCACCGAAGCGGGCCACGACCTCATCGCCGAGGGTCGGCTGCCGCCGCAGGAGGCGGTGGACGAGGCCAGTCTTTTTTTCTCGAAGTGGGTAGCGGCGTACGTGGTCCCGCTAAAGGGTATCCAGCGTCAGTCGTTGCAAATGATGCAGACGTGGAACAACGCCATGAACACCTGCTCGGGTGATCCCAACTGCGCCATCGTGCCAATGAGCGATGGCTCGGGTGGCTGGGAGGCCAGAATCGGCGACTGAGCGTTACGCGCGCCTGTTCAGGCTTTGACAATATCCACAGCCGAGCCTGTGATCCGGATGCCGCCGCTTGGCGGTACGTGGACTTTCAGTCTGCTCGGACGCCCGATCGCATCGCCCTGGTGGATCAGAAAGTTCAGTGGTGTGTTGATCAGACCGGCATCTCGCAGATAGCCGGCGAGTGCGGCGGCCGCCGCGCCGGTGGCCGGGTCTTCCACCACGCCGCCTACCGGGAACGGATTGCGTGCATGAAAGAGTGTGTCGGATTCCCGCCAGACGAGCTGCAACGTGGTGAGGTCATGGTCGAGCATCAGGGTTTTGAGCGCTTCAAAATTGTATTCCAGGTGTGCAAGACGCTTTGACGTGGCGGCCGCGAGAACCAGATGCCATGCGCCGGCGTAGGCAAGTGCCGGCGCAATGGCGTGGTTCAGCTCGCGCTGATTCCATCCGATGAGTTTTAGTACGCTTGCAAGCAATGCGTCTGGCACGTTCTTGTGTGCCGGTGCCACTGATGTGAGCGTCGCTTCAAAGCCGCTGGTCGACGCCGCAACGTCGAGTGCTACTTCGCCAGCGGCCGTGTTGAGCGAATATCGCCCGGGACCAGACGTACGCCCCAGCGCCACGCCCGTGGCAATGGTTGCATGACCGCAAAACGGCACCTCGGCCAGCGGGCTGAAGTAGCGCACGTCACGTACCCCACCGTGCAGCGGTGCCACAAATGCCGTCTCAGAATAGCCGACGTCGGCCGCAATGCGCTGCATCTGGTCGTCGCTTGGCAGGTGCGACCCAAGCCATACGCCCGCAGGATTACCGCCGCCGGGCGTCTCGGCAAATGCGCTCAAACGTAAAAGCTGTCCCTGATCAGACATCGCGGCACCCTCCTATGCGTTGGTCCTGCCAGAATGATTGGGGGTGGGTGCAGTAAATTCAAATCACGATTGCTGATTGAATGGTTCATCAACGCTGGTTGTTCTTGAGCATCGTGTTGACGACCTGGGTGCCCACGCGTTGCCCAAGCCGGGTGCCTTGTTCCGAGTCGTAGCGAAAGTGGATGCCCAGGTAGACTCGTGACAGCGCGCACTCTTCGGCGGCCTGCGAAAATGAGGCGAACTCTCTGGTGGGCGGCGTCATCGGCATCTTGCCCGACAGCGGTCCTGCGATGTCCACCAGCGGCGTGCGCATCACAAACTCAACGTCGTCGCCAAAGGTGTCGGCGATAGCCGCCATGGCCGCCGCGCAGGCCGTGCCGTGCGCCGATGGGTACGACGGGAAGGCGTAGGTATGGCCGTGCGTGTTGTTCCAGTTTGACTCCTCCAGCGTGTCTGGATTGCCATCGTTGGCGGCCCAGCGAATGGCCGTGTAGGGCCGCCAGTGGTTGTAGAAAAACTTGTTGTCGAAGGCGCTGATGTAGGCATCAAAGATGCTCATGTTCAAAAGCGCAAACAGACGATTGGCGGCGGCAAGGTCTAATGGCGATGCCGAGACAAGATCACGCGCAAGGCGGTTGTGTGAATTTTCGACAAAGTCCTTCCACCACAACGCCAGGTGGGTTTGATCGGATGTGCGCTGTCTGGACACGTCGCGACCCGATTCCTTGACCTCGTCAAAGGCCCGCGCGTAACGATCGCTCGCAATTGGCGGCGGCGGTGGCGAGCGAAACTGGTCGGGCGCGCTTAGCGCAAAGCCTCGCGCCAATGACCAGCCGCGCCCAAACACAAACCCTTCCGGCGTGCCGCTGTGGTCGCGAAACTCGGCGTAGACGCCGGGCGCCATGGGGTGCCATGTGTACTCGGCTTCGGTGTTCCAGCCGTCACCACTGCGTGTTGCCATTACGCTTTGCGCGCAGTGCCTGGCCAGATCGATGGTTATACGTAGTGACGGGATCTTGGATCGTTTGGCAAGCCAGCGCTCGTTTAAAGCCGTCCATTCGTCGTGTCGATCCGGATACTGTGCGATGGCGACCTCAAACGCGGCCTGAGACGCCGCGGCAATCGGATCTGCCTGGCCGATCGGGGAATCGCAGACGAAGGCCTCGAAGGGACTGCCTGTCATAACCAGCGAATCATGGATCGCCAGATGCATCATTGCCGCCGCGCGCAGACCCTTGAGCGTCAGAAAACCATCTTCGGCTTCAGCCGCCGCGAGCAGCCGCTGGTTCCACTCCACCACCACATCGGCTGCGTGCTCTTCGGACGGTGCGGGTGCGTTGGAGCTGCAGGCGATCAAGCCGACGAATAGCGCAAACAGTAAGATTCGAGTCATTCCACTATCTCCATGGCGTACACCCCAAACGTAGCGAAGGGTCATTCGGGTTACTACTATTGTTTTTGTAGTAACCAGAAGGTGTCGTGATGCCAAAACGTAGCAAAAGCTATGGCCAGTATTGCCCGCTGGCGCTGGCCGCCGAGCTCTTGTGCCGGCGCTGGACGTTGCTTGTGGTCAGTCGGCTGCTCGACGGCTGCATCACGTTTACCCAGATTCATCAGGGTGTGCCGCGCATCTCCCCGTCATTGTTGTCGGCGCGCTTGGCTGAACTGGAACATGCCGGACTGGTGACGCGTCAAAAGAGCGGCAAGGGTGATCGGGCGACCTATGCACTGACGCAGGCGGGCAGAGATCTGGACGACATCGTGATGCAGCTGGCGATCTGGGGCCAGCACTGGGCGCGCGACAACGATATGGAGGACCTTGATCTGGCGTTTCTTGCCTGGAGTGTCTCTCAGCGTCTGGACGTTGATGCCATGCCCGAGCGCCCCGTTGTGCTCGAGTTTGAATTTAGCGGCGCGCCTCGAGAGTTCAAGCGTTTCTGGTTGGTCAGTGAGGCCGGTAAAATCGATATGTGTATCAAGCATCCGGGGCGTGATACCGATCTGCTGATCAAATCGAATCTCAAGCGTTTCGTCGAGGTTTGGCGCGGGTTTCGCGATCTTCGCGATGAAGTGCGCGCATCCCACATGCGCTTGATCGGCGACGCCGAGCTGCGCAAGGGCTTTGTGCGCTGGTTGCAGCTAAGTGCGCTCGCGCCGTATCCGCGCAAGCGCTCCGGGCATGAGCGTCGAATCAGTGCGGCAAGCCGGGGCGGGCGCTAGAAGCCGATCGTGATCTCTCCGCTGCCATCCTGAAAAAGCGCGCTGCGAACATCACTGCCGCGTTCAATGTTGACCAGGTTGGTCTGCTCGGACCAGGCGTCGTGCAGTGCGCTGTGGGCTATGTTCAGAGCGCTCAGTGCTTCGGGTATGGGGGCCTCGGCGTATACCCACAAAAACCGCCCTTCGATTTCATTGCCTACGGGCGTCAGTGCTATGGGCGTGCCGTCCTGATCGGTCAGGCCGAAGCGCTTGTGCACGTAGTCCTCAAATCGATCCCGGTCCTCAGCGTTCTTGAGCAGGTCGGCCGATGTCCCGAACAACGCTTCGCTGGCGTGCTCCACGTCGTGCAGCAAGAAGCGATGCATCACCTCAATATTGCCCGTGCGTGGATTGAACAGCACGCGCGTGATGGCTTCTTTCTGCTGATGGGCAAAAGCCGACGACAGCAACGTCCATGTTACTACCACGATGGCGATCCGCCCACGCAGGTTCATTCGTCTTTCTCTTCGAAGTCCTCGAGCTCGGTCTTCTCGCCTTTCATGATGTCGCGGTTCTCATAGCCTTCCTTGTCTGGCGATTTGAAGATCTCGAGGCGTGAGGGAACGATGCGTCGCGGATAGTAGTTGTTCTCCACATCGGTATCCGCCGTCTCCCAATTCGGATCGATCTGGATGTCCGTGAGTTCCTTGTCCGTCACGATGAGCTTCTTGATCGAATCGGAGTGACGTCGCCAGATTTCGGCGGGCAGATCCAGGCGCTCCGTGCTCTTGTCCTTGTAGGTCAGCTCCATGAGAATTGGCATCGGCAAGCCGCCGGGGTTGCTGAACTCCAGCACGTAGTAATTTTTGTCTTCTTCGAGTGCGCGCTCAAGGGCCACACGTTCCCAGTCTTCGAGCTCCGACAATAGCTTCTGATACTCGTTGCGCTCGACGTTGGTGACGGTGAACTGATCGTTCTTGTCGTAGTAGTCGCGAATGCCCGGATTCTGTTCCACCCAGGTGCGTCCCACCGCACGGTTGCGCTCAACAATCACCGAATCGGGTTTGTCGTCTTCTTCTTCGCGGCGGCGGTCGAGATCGATGTCCGGATCCAGGGTGTCCAGACGCAGCTTCCACACCCGATCGATACTGATGTCAACGTGGTCGGTGGAGTAAAACCACCCGCGCCAGAACCAGTCGAGATCCACGCCTGAGGCCTCTTCCATGGTGCGGAAGAAATCGGCCGGGGCAGGGCGCTTGAAGCGCCAGCGGCGCGAGTATTCGCGAAAGGCAAAATCAAACAACTCGCGGCCAAGAATGGTCTCACGCAGAATCATCAGCGCCGCAGCGGGTTTGCCGTAGGCGTTGGGGCCTAAATTCAGCACCGAGTCCGACTGCGTCATGATTGGCACCTGCGCCTCGGATTTCATGTAGTCGACGATGTCTCGCGGCTGGTTGTTCCAGGGAATCTTCGGGTCCCATTCCCAGCCGGCCATGGCGTCGAGAAAGCTGTTGAGGCCCTCGTCCATCCAGGTCCACTGGCGCTCATCGGAATTCACGATCATCGGAAAGTAGATGTGACCAACCTCGTGGATGATCACGCCGACGATGTAGCGCTTTTCACCTAGTGAGTAGGTGCGGTCGCCGTCGTCCTGCAGTTCGGTGCGCGGACCGTTGAACGTGATCATGGGATATTCCATGCCGCCGACCGGACCGTTGACCGATTGGGCTACCGGATAGGGGTAGTCAAACGAAAAGCGCGAATACACTTCCATCGTGTGGATCACGGCGGCCGTGGAGTACTTCGACCACAGAGGCTCACCTTCCTTGGGATAGAACGACATGGCCAAGACTTCGCTTTGCACATTGCCGCCCTGTTGGTAGCCCTGTGCGTCCCAGATAAATTTGCGCGATGAGGCCCAGGCAAAGTCGCGTACGTTGGTGGCTTCAAACTGCCAGGTCTTCTCGTCGGACGTGGCGTCGCGTTCGTTTTCCAGTGCCTCGTTGGCGGTCACGATGAAGACCGGTTGATCCGCGGTGCGCGCCCGCCCAAGACGTTCGAGCTGGGTGACGGTTAGTACGGCCTCCGGGTTTTGGAGCTCGCCGGTGGACGAGACAATGTGATCGGCCGGCACGGTGATGTTGACGGTGTAGTCGCCAAACTCGAGGGTGAACTCGCCGCGACCGAGAAACTCCTTGTTCGTCCAGCCTTCGTAGTCGGTGTAAGCGTGCAGACGCGGGAACCACTGCGCGAGCAGAAAGATGTCGTTGCCGCCTTCGCGTTCGTCGTCCGGAAAGTGTTCGTAACCGGCGCGCGCCCAAACGGCGTTTTCGTCGACGATATTAAACGCAAAATCGATCTCGAATTCTGCCGTCTTACCGGGCTTGAGTGGTTCGCGCAGATCGATGCGCAGGTTGGTGCCAACGACAACGTGCTCGAGCGTGCCTTCGGCATCGCGTACCGAAGGCAACTCGTAGCCCAGCGTGTGATCGTCGAGAAACTGCTGCCGGCGCAGCGCGTCGAGACTGATGCGCGGTGGATTGCCGTCAGCGGCGTCTTCTTCTTTCGGCCCGCGGCGGCTGGGGTCAGCAAAAGCAGCACTACGTTCGGCAATGGAGTCGCTGCGAAAACGATTCTGATCGAGCTGCAGCCACAAAAAGCGCAGCGTGTCGGGGCTGCGATTGGTGTAGCGGATGCGCTCGCTGCCTTCGATGCGGCGCTGGTCTTCAATGAGCCGTACGTCGATGTCGTAGTCGACCTTTTGCTGCCAGTACTCGTGGCCCGGCTCGCCGCCGGCGGTGCGATAGGCGTTGGCCGTCGGCAGCACCTCATCGAGCTGGCGGAACTTGTCCACGAACGTGCCTTTGGTCTGACTGATCTCGGCGTAGCTTTGGGGGGCAAGAAGCAGGGCAGCCAGCGGCAGCCACAGGGTGCATCGATTCATGGGGAGCCTTGTTGCGGACAAAAAAAGTGGCCGATCAGAATACCTCAGGCCGCTGACAAGCTAAACCGGCGCCAGAGTACTCAAGTTTTTACGCCGCATGCCGATTTCCACTGCATGGGCACAAAGTCGCATCATCTAACTATTCGGCCGCGGTCGTGAGGTGGTTTTGCGGCGTGGCCGATCAGCGGGCAACGAGTATCGCCCTGATGTTCCTGCTGGCTTGCGGTATGGTGAAGACCCCCCGTGCATTGGCCGCGGATCTTGAGCGCAAGCCCAGCCAGCTCAACGTTCGACACTGGACCAAAGCAGATGGTCTGCCTGCCGAGTTTGTCTGGAGCGCCTATCAGTCCCCCTCGGGCTATCTGTGGCTGGCGACAGACACCGGCATCGCCCGCTTCGACGGTCTGAATTTCAAAACCTATGGCTCTTCGACCGATAAGGCGTTTCGGTCCAACGACATTCGTGAAATCACGGGTGCACCCGATGGCACGGTGTGGGCGGCGAGTGTCGGCGGTGGCGTGCTTCGTCTGGACGAAAGCGGCGTGACGCGCCTGGGCGTCGAACAGGGGTTGGCCAGCGACGCGGTCTATTCGGTGCTCGTGGCGGACAACGGCGATGTCTGGGCGGGTACGGCCAGTGGTGCCTGTCGTCTGCGCGAGAGCAGGTTTCGATGCTGGGGTACGCAAAACGGGATGGTGGGCGGACGCATTGTGCGACTGGCCGAGGATTCGCAGCACCGGATCTGGTTTGCCAGCGTGACCAGCGGGATCAGTGTGCTGGTCGATGATCAAGTTCGCTCGTTCGGACCCGACGACGGCTTCGGTGACGGCGGCACCACCGTGCTGCTGGCCCATCCGCGTTTCAACATGATCGTCGGTTCGCTGGCGGGTAACTACTACCGGGCCGACGCCAGCGGTGTTCGCCCACTCGAGATCGCGCTGCCACCCGCCGAATTCAAACCGTTCAACGCGCTGCGTGATCGTGATGGCAACACCATGATCTCCATGCTTGGTGCGATCTGGCAGATAGAACCGACGCTGCGTCGTCTGGACGATGGAGCCGCAGATATTGGCTACGTTACCGGGCTGCTGGAAGACCGTGATGGTCAGCTCTGGGCCAGTACGTCGACCGGGTTGTATCAATTCGGGGCGGCACCTTTTACCCCCTTTGGTGAGACTGAGGGCGTTGCCAATCAAACGTTTGTGGTCGATGGCGAAACCGACGGCAGCGTATGGACCGGCACCGAGTCCGATGGCGTGTTTCATGTCTGGCCGGGGGGTCAGGTGCGGCAGTTCACCACAGATGATGGTCTGCCTATGAACGCCGTGTCATCGCTTCTGGTTGAGCAAGACGCGACGGTATGGCTTGGTACGTTCGGGGCCGGGATGGCGATCATGCGCGGTGATCAGATAGTGCGGGTCATTACGACCGACGATGGTCTTGCCGGCAACCGGATCGGATCAATTGCACGTGATCGTGACGGCTCAATCTGGGTGGGTACCGACGCCGGACTCAATCGCCTGACCGACGGCGAGGTCACCGCGACGTTGACCGTCAAAGATGGTTTGCTGGCAGACCTGGTACGCAATATCAGCCAGGATGCTGACGGCCGTCTGCTGCTGTCGGGCGACAATGGCATCACGATTATCTCTCCGTCGTCGTTGAAGATCATCGACCGTGTCGACCAATCGCGCGGACTCGATAATCAAGCGATCGCCACAACGTTTGTCGATGAGCGCGGTGTCATCTGGATTGGCGGTCGCAGCGGCGGGCTGATACGGATGCAGGGCGATCAGACTTTCGCGTTCAAGGCGCAGCACGGACTGAAGCAAACGTCCGTCATGACCATCGAGCAGGATGAGGAAGAGTATCTGTGGCTCGGCGGGCGCGATGGCGTGACACGGGTGCTTCGTGCCGATCTCGATGCGGTTGCAGCAGGCGACCGAAAACAACTGCGGACCCGTTCATTTGCAACTAGAGACGGGCTGCGCACGACGCGCGTGTCGGGTGGCTATCAGTCGGCCTCTACACTTACCTCTGACGGGCGAGTGTGGTTGGCAACCACCAGTGGTTTGGCCGTCGTTGATCCTGCGCGTCTGAATACAGCGAGCACTGCGCCAACGGTTTCGATCGACGTTGTGCGCGCCGATGGCGTAGTGCTTGCGCGCGGTGAAGGCGGTGAGTATCGAATTCCGGCGGGCACAGATTCGTTGGAAATTGACTATGCCGCGCCCGATATCAACCGGGCCGACGCGCTGCGTTTTCACTACCGGCTGGGCAACGGGCGCTGGCAGGCTGCCGAACAGCGGCGCACGGCATTTTTCAATGCCCTGCCGCCGCGGGCGACCTCGTTCGAGGTGGCGGCTCACATCGACGGGGATGTTTTTGATGCAGAGCGCGGCGTGCGCGTTGCGTTGTACGTCGAGCCGCTTTGGCATCAAACCTACCTCGCTCGTGCTCTGGCCGCGTTCGCGTTTTCGTTCATGCTCTGGTGCGGCAATCGGCTGACCGTTCGCTATCATCAGAGGCGTCAGCGGCGTCTGGAGAAGCTTGTGGACGAGCGCACTGCGGCACTGCAGGATGCGCTCAAGGAAGTGCGTGCCCTGTCGCGCGTGGACGGCTTGACCGGTGTGGCCAATCGTCGTCATTTCGACGAGCGGTTGGCCCAGATCTGGGCCAGCGCGGTGCGCCAACAGCATCCGGTCGGCGTGATGATGATCGACATTGATCACTTCAAGCGATTCAATGATGCGGCCGGGCATCAGGAGGGGGACCGCTGCCTGAAACTTGTGGCTCAGGCGCTGCAATCGACTGTGCGCACAGAAGACTTCGTCGCTCGCTACGGTGGCGAAGAGTTTGCGGTGATTCTTACCGGCGATGACGTTGATCACATGTGGTCGATTGCCGGCCGGCTGCAGGCGGCCGTGCGGGCTATGGCTTTGCCTCATCCAGGGCTGACCCGCGGCGCAATCGTGTCCATGAGTGCGGGCTTTGCCGCGGCGGAACCCGCGACCGGTGAGGATCCCGAGCATCTGATACGCCGCGCCGATGAGGCGTTGTACCGGGCCAAGGAAGAGGGCCGCAATCGGGTGGTCAGGAGCTATCTCGACGGTGAGGCGGCGCACCTGTCTTTGGTGGGCGGTTCCAGCTAAATCGCAGCAGGCACAAAAAAGCCCCGGTGCGAGTGGCTCGCACCGGGGCTTTGTCGTTCGCTTGAGTTCGGTTTAGAACTCGTAGCGCAGACCGAAGCGCATGGTCCACAGCGAGGTTTCGCCGTTG
>CAZXCL010000030.1:0-48111 GCA_964639265.1 uncultured Gammaproteobacteria bacterium
GAGCCATTGTCAAAATGAAGTCCCCAAACCCCCTCCGGCTGACCTCGGGAGCCCATTGAAGCCCTTCAGTTTTTCTGTTTGGCCGGCACGATATCGTGCGTCACATCCCCGAACCAGGTAGACGCCGGCGCATCGTCAAAAATCGAATCCAGTACGTGTCGCTCGCGCTGTTCAAGCGCATCCAGAAACCGATGTGAGCCCTTCATTTTCCTGAACGCCGACAACCCGCGTTCAAGAAAACTCTGCAGCTCACCAAAGCCAGCGGCTTTGGCCGGCCCGCGCGCAACCTTGACCGTCAGATAGATCATCTTTTTGCGCACGGCGTTTTCGAGCAGTGAAGCGGCCTCGATGGCCAGGCCAATCTGGGTGACGCGCGCATCATAGTTGTCGCAGTAGCGGTAGGCCGCGGCGTACATGTCCGGGGTGAGTGCACCGACACCCGCCGTAACGTCCAGCCCCATTTCATTTACGAGCACGTCGATCAGCGCGCGATCAAGCTGCATGGAAAGGGCGTGCAGTTCCATTGCTTGAGCAAGCGAATCGATGGCCGTAACCGACAGCATCTTGACCATAATCGGATACACGCGCTCGATGTCGTCATCGCGCTGGCTGAAATCTGCCGGACCGTAGATGTCGGTCAAAAAGAAATCCAGCGCAGCGCGGTAGCGGCGCTCGCGATGGAAGTCCGCGTAAGTCTCTGCCAGCCGTGCACACTGCCATTCGGCGAGCAGCGCGTGATCCGCGCCGAGACCCCCACCCTGGGTTTCCCGGCGCGTGAGCTTACGCGTCTGGTCGATCAGAAAGCGAAACCGCGCTGCCGCGTCCTGGCGCGCAGAAGTCATGACAGGTCACCGTTTCTCATAGGCATCATGCTATAATGTTGCGGTGCGCAAATCTATGTTAAACGACGTTTTTCCACATCGGACGGCTACTTCATGAGCGGCGTCCCCAGGATTGGTCTGGCCCTTGCCGGCGGCGGCCCGCTGGGCGGTATCTATGAGGTCGGCGCGCTGATCGCGCTGGACGAGGCACTGATCGGCATCGATCTCCATGAGCTGGATGTCTACGTCGGCGTGAGCGCCGGCGCGTTTGTATCGGCCAATCTGGCCAATCGTTTCAGCATGTCCGAGATCGCGCGGATCTACATCTCTAACCAGTCACGTCGACATCCGATACGCCCCAGCATCTTCATGCAACCGGCGCTGCGCGAATACTGGCGCGGACTTCGCGCCCTGCCCGGTGCCTCGCTCGAGGCATTGACCGAGCTGATTCGCCGGCCGCTCGACGCCGGAGTGTTTGGCGCACTCGGCAATCTGCAGCGCGCCATCCCGAACGCATTGTTCAGCAACGAACCGCTGCGTCGCTTTCTGGCCGCCCTGTACACCTCGCCCGGTCACACCGACGATTTTCATGGCCTGGAACGCAAACTCAATATTGTGGCCACGCATCTGGATACCGGCCGCGCCGTCGTGTTCGGCTCCGAGCAGCATATGGACACGCCGATCTCGACCGCCGTGGCCGCCAGCACCGCGCTGCCAGGACTGTTCCCGCCGGTCACCATCGACGGCGAGGACTACGTGGACGGTGGACTACTTAGAACGCTGCACGCCTCGGTCGCACTCGATACCGACATCGATCTGCTGCTGTGCGTGAACCCGATTGTGCCGTTTGATGCCAGCCGCAGTGTCGAAGATCCCGAACGCGTGAGATTGTCGAACAAAGGTCTGCCGATGGTGCTCTCGCAGTCACTGCGCTCGCTGATCCACTCGCGCATGGAAGTGGGCATGGGGCGCTATGAAGAGCTCTACGCCGACAAGGACGTGGTGCTGTTTGAGCCCAAGCGTGAAGACACGCTGATGTTTTTCAGCAACGTATTCAGCTACTCCAACCGCCGTAAAGTGTGCGAACACGCCTACCAGGCGACGCGCGAAGATTTGTGGCGTAGACGTAAAGTGATTGCGCCCGTGCTGGAGCGCCACGGCGTCACGCTGGATACCAAAGCCCTGCGCGACCGCAGCCGCACGTTTGCCACGAGTCTGGAGCCGCCCACCGGTCGGCCCGACTACGGGCCGATTTACGGCAATCTCAAAACACGGCTTGACGCGGCGCTGGCGCGTCTCGACGACGTACTCTGAGGCTCTAGGCCCCGTCGCGCAGCTCGCGGCGCAAAATTTTGCCCACGTTTGTCTTGGGAAGTTCCTCACGAAACTCCACGTGCTTGGGCACCTTGTAAGCCGTCATGCTTTCGCGGCAGTGCGCGCGTATGACGTCGCGGTCCACAGCCTCGTCCTTGCGCACGACAAACACCTTGATGGCCTCGCCGGACTTCTCATCCGGCACACCCACGGCCGCGGCCTCAAGCACACCCGGATGGGTGCAAATGACGTCTTCGAGCTCATTGGGATAAACGTTGAAGCCCGAGACCAGAATCATGTCCTTCTTGCGATCGGTCAGATATACGAAACCGTCTTCATCCATGCGGCCCATGTCGCCGGTGCGCAGGGCGCCGTCGTCGGTCATGACTTCGGCCGTGGCCTCCTCGCGCTGCCAGTAGCCCTTCATGACCTGCGGTCCGCTGATGCAGATCTCGCCGATCTCACCGAGTGGCAGAGGGTTAGCGTCATCGTCCCGTATCGTGACAGCGGTGGACGAAATTGGCAGACCGATCGAGCCGTTGAACTCGGCCAGCGTCATCGGATTGATGCACGCCGCTGGCGAAGTTTCGGTCAAGCCGTAGGCCTCGACCAGCGTCTTGCCGGTGATCTCGCGCCACTTCTCAGCCACGGTCCGCTGTACGGCCATACCGCCGCCAAGGGTCAGCTTGAGCTCGGAGAAATCAACATTAGGAAACTCAGGATGATTAATCAGTGCATTGAACAGCGTGTTGACGCCGGTAAAGGCTGTAAATGGCGCCGCCTTGAGCTCTTTTACGAAGCCGTCGAAATCACGCGGATTGGTTATCAGCACATTTTCGCCGCCCATCTTCAAAAACACCATGCAGTTCGCCGTTAGCGAAAAGATATGATAAAGCGGCAGCGCCGTGATGATCCGATCTTCGGCTTCGTTGGTGTTGTTGCAAATCCATGCCGCCGACTGCAGCACGTTAGCGACCATGTTGCCATGGGTCAGCATCGCGCCTTTGGCCACGCCCGTGGTGCCGCCGGTGTACTGCAGAAACGCCAGATCGTCGTGATTGAGCTCAACCGGCTGCAGCGGCCCGCGGCCGCCCTTATTGAGAACGTCCAGAAAACGCTGCGAGCCAGGCAGCGACCACGACGGCACGGCCTTTTTGATGTACTTGACCACGAAGTTGGTCAGTGTTGATTTCGGAAAACCGAGCAAATCCCCGATCTGGGTGGTCACGACCTTTTCGACCGGTACCCGATCGATGACCTGCTGCACGGTGTTGGCGAAGTTCTCCACGACCACCAGCACCTTCGCGCCTGAGTCAGTGAGCTGATGCTCGAGCTCGCGCGGCGTGTACAGAGGATTGACGTTGACCACGACCATACCCGCACGCAACGCCCCGAAGACGGCCACGGGATACTGCAGAACGTTGGGCATCATGATCGCAACCCGATCACCCTTTTGCAGACCCGCCTCGTTTTGCAGCCAGGCACCAAAACTGCGGCTGAAGGCCTCGAGGCGGTCGTAACTCATGGTCTTGCCAAAGTTGCTGTAGGCGTTCAGTCCCTTGAACTTGGCGCAGCTGGATTCGATGACGTCCTTGAGCGAACCGTATTCGCTCATGTCGATGTCCTGCGGTATGCCCTGCGGATAGTTCTTTAGCCAGATGCGCTCCACGTCGATCCCCCTTGTTTATGTCAAAGTTATTATTGCACAGCGCCGCACCGATCAGTGCGCCTTGAGATGATCGCTGGTGGCTGCACTCACCAGGTCGCAGACCTTCTCGATGACCTGAGCGCGCACGCTGCTGACACGCCACATAGCCGCCACCTCGCGCGTCGGCTCCGGGTCGATAAAGCGGCGTACCGCGATGCGCGAGGGTGTCTCGCGTTGCACCGCCAGTTCCGGCAGCAGCGTTATTCCCTGACCTGCCGCCACCATCTGGCGCAGGGTTTCCAGACTGGTTGCGGCCATCTTCTGCTGCAGGTCCTCATTGCCAATACCACAAACATCCAGCGCCTGATCACGCAGACAGTGGCCATCCTGCAGCAGCAGCAAATCGTCAGTGGTCAGCGAATCGACGGGTACGCGCTTACGCGCTGCCAGATCGTGGGCGCTTGGCACCGCGGCCACGAAGCGCTCGTGAAACAAAGTGCGAGTCACCAGAGGTGCGGTCTCAGGCTGGCCATGAGGTATCGCAAGAAACGCAACGTCGAGCTCACCGTGGGCAAGTAGCGGGACCAGATCGGCGGTTTGATGCTCAGCGAAGTAGAACTGCACATCCGGCAGTTCATCGGCCAGCACCGACACGACGTGCGGCAAAAGATAAGGGCCAAGCGTCGGAATAAAGCCGAGCGATAAATGACCGGCATAGGGATTCTGGTGGTAGCGGGAGATGTCCTGAATCTCCTTGACCAGACCGTGCATTTTGCGTGCCCGCGCCACTACGTCTTCGCCGACCGGCGTCAACATAACGTTTTTGTGTCGTCGCTCGACCAGTTCCACACCCAGCTCATCCTCGAGTTTCTTGAGCTGCGCACTGAGTGTTGGCTGACTGACGAAGCACTGGGCAGCGGCCTGACCGAAATGCCGGGTTTCATCGAGCGCCACAAGGTATTGGAGGGTCCTCAGATTCAAAGATTGCACCATCTGTTTTGTCTATCAAGTCGATATTAACAATCCATTGGATAGATCGAAAACCCCACGGCATACTACCGCTTCTCGATAGGGCTGTAGGGCTCTGGAGAAAGAGTTTTTACATATATTTCAAGGAGTAACAGAATGCTTGGTATTGGTGATCGTTTCCCTGAGTACGCATTGACCGGTGTGGTGAGCAATGACATCAACACGGCGTTCAAGGACATCGACCAGAACACCTACGCGGGCAAATGGCGCGTAGTTTTCTTCTGGCCCAAAGACTTCACGTTTGTGTGCCCGACCGAAATTGCCGGTTTTGGCGCGCTGAACGAAGAGTTCGAAGATCGCGATGCCCAGATCCTTGGCGTCAGCACCGATTCGGACTTCGTCCACCTGGCATGGCGCAGCAGCCACGATGATCTCAAAAGCCTGCCGTTCCCGATGCTGGCCGACATCAAGCGCGAGCTGTCCACTGAGCTCGGCATCCTGGACAAGAACGAAGGCGTTGCCCAGCGCGCGACCTACATCGTCGATCCTGACGGCATCATTCGCTTCGTCTACGTGACCGACCTCAACGTTGGCCGCAACCCCGAAGAAGTGCTGCGTATCCTCGACGGCCTGCAGACCGACGAGCTGTGCCCGTGCAACTGGAACAAAGGCGAAGAGACCCTCAACGCCGCTTGATCCCGATCGCCGATCCGGCTCGACGCCCTCCTCCCCCGCGTCGAGCCGGTCGGCACCCCTTATTCGCTTCATGAAGGAGTGACTTCCCATGACACTCGAGACCATTCTGTCGTCCTTGCCTGACTACGCAAAGGACCTGAAATTGAACCTGAAAAACGTGCTCAGCGAGCGCGGCGCGCCGGGGCTTACCCCGACGCAGATCTTCGGCACGGCCCTTGCCAGTGCCGTGACGACCGGCCAGCAGGACCTGATTCGCGCCATTGACGAGGCCGCCGGCGACACGCTGTCCGACGCCGATCGTCGCGGTGCGCGCGCCGCGGCTGCGATCATGGGCATGACGAATGTCTACTATCGGTCAGTACATCTGATCGACAATGAAGACTACGGCAACCTTCCCGCACAGCTGCGCATGACGATTCTGGGCAATCCCGGCATCGAGAAAGTGGATTTCGAGCTTTACTCGATGGCGGTATCGGCGATCAACGGATGCGGCATGTGCCTCAACGGACATGAAGCGGGCTTGCGCAAACTAGGCGTTGAGACCGTCGCCATTCAGACCTCGCTGCGTATCGGCGCCGTGGTCAGCGCAGTGGCGGCTGTTCTGAACGACCCCAGCGTCTCGCTCGAGCAACGCGAAGCGGCCTGACCCGCCGCGCACCTCAGGCCGCGCCATCCACGCGATGGCGCAGGCCTCCCTGCCTGAAGGCTGCCAGATTGGCGGCCACCTCATCCAGCGCACGCTGGCGCGCCGTTACACTGGCCCACGCCACGTGGGGCGTCAGCACCAGATTCGGAATCGTCGCATCCAGGAGTGGCTCATCCGCAGGCGGTGGCTCACTGGTCAACACGTCAATGCCCGCGCCACCAAGACGGCCCTCGCGCAGCGCGCTCGCCAACGCCGCGGTGTCAATCAATGCTCCGCGCGCCGTATTGATAATCAGCGCGTCACGGCGCATTTTCCGCAACGCAGCGGCATCGATCAGGTGGCGCGTCTGCGGCGTGAGCGGGCAATGCAATGTCAGCACATCGGCGATTTCAAGCACGGCATTGAAATCGACGCGCCCGGGTTGCGGGGCGCCACCGGGACGATTTGCGATAACAAGGTTCATGCCCAGTGCCTGCGCCAGCACCTCAACGCCGCGGGCGAGCGCGCCGTAGCCCACAATGCCCAGTGTCATCGCGCTCAAGTCGCGTATGGGCTCGTCGAGCAAACAAAATGGCTGCGGTGCCCGCCACGTGCCGTCGCGTACGAGGTCCCGGTAGCGATCCAACCGACGGGCCAGCGTCAACATCAGCGCAAGAACGTGCTGGGCAACGGACGGCGTGCAGTAGTCGCGAATATTGGTCACCGCGATGCCACGTTTACGTGCCGCGTCCAGGTCAACATTGTCGGTGCCCGTGGCAGCCAGACCCACATAGCGCAGATCTGGCAGTGCCGCGAATTGGGCCTCGCCGAGGCGAATCTTGTTGATCAGCGCTGCCTCAACCCCCGCCAACCGCTCGTTGACCAGCGTGTCGGCTGTGTGATCATGCAGCGTCAGCGTGCCGCTCGCCGCGCGCAGCGAGGTGGCATCGAGATCACCGGCATCTACCGTCGCATAGTCAAGAAACACCGCGTTCATCGTCGCTCCTTTCGAACCATCGATGCCCACGATACGCTATTGCTTTGTGCAATCGGAGCCATCTGTGACCGAAGCAAACCCCCGGTTCTGGGAATCGATCCCCCTGCGCGAGATGTCGCTCGAGCAATTCGAGGCGATCTGCGACGGCTGCGGCCGCTGCTGTATGCACAAGCTCCAGGATCAGGACAGCGGCGACGTGGTCTATACCGATGTGGCCTGTCGCCTGCTCGACGTCGAAACCTGTCGCTGCACCGACTACGACCATCGAACCGAACGGGTCAGTGGCTGCGTCAGCATGAGCCCGGGCAATCTCGATGCTCTGTCTTTCCTGCCCAATACCTGCGCCTATCGTCGACTGGATGAAGGTCGCGGGCTGGCCGACTGGCACCCCCTGGTCTGCGGTCATCGCAAATCGATCGAGGCCAACGGGATTTCCATGATTGGCCAGGCTATCAGTGAGTCCTATATTCACCCTGACGAGATCTCCATCCGCCAGAGGCCGGACATCCGCTGCGACGTCGCGACAAAATGAGACGCGCGTCACAGTTATCCGCGCGATTATGCTGCGCCGCACAACTCCCGATCGTCGAGTTTTCTGACACAAGTGCGCGCAGTCCACATATCGTTACATTGGTTATGTTTCGTACATCTATTTGACAGAAACAAAATAACGATAATTTACTATATTAATTAGTGAGTTATAGTTGGTTACGAATTTATTTTCCATGCCGCTCCAGAACGGGCACGCTCTTTGCAGCTTCTACCTTGCAACCGCGGCAATGCGGGGCTGAGTGGGCTTGACCACCCGCTTGTTCAGAACAAGGATAAAGAGGCCACAGATAATGAACAGCAAGATTTTTACCGCCACGGCAGCTGCCATGGCACTGAGTTTCGCCGCCGCACCCGCTTACGCCGGGTTCATTGAAGGCGCTATCACGATGTCGGGCGACTTTGCGCCGACCGGTGGTACGGGACTCGGCGATGCCACCGGCATCGATTTCCTGGACGATGACTTCACCGTTGACGCCACCACGGGCGATTTCGCTGACGCTGGCATCACCACCGGTGATGTTGGTTTCTATCAGGACTTCGACTTCAATCCGCTCGATCCCAACGGTATTGACCCGTTGTGGTCCATCGGCGGCTTCCAGTTCGCGCTGGAAGACATCGAAATCGTTTTCCAGAACTCGTTCTTCCTGGTTCTGCAGGGCAGCGGCACGCTGTCGGCAGCCGGCTTTGACGACACTTTCGGCACCTGGAACATGACGGCCAACCAGGCCGGTACCCTGTTCAACTTCTCGTCGGGCAGCACCGCTGTTGACGAGCCTGCCGTACTGGCTCTGATGGGCTTTGGCCTGCTGGGCTTTGGTCTGCGCCGCCGCCGTAAAGCGAGCTAAGCAGTACAAGACGCATTGATCCGGGTACAGGGGCCGGTTGCAAAAGAAGCCCCGAACCCGGACAATCAAAAAAAACGTGGCCGATACGTCATAACGATGCGAAAAATCGCGACCACACAAACAAAAGACGAAACGCTTCAGAGGGACACCATGACAAATTCTTTTCTTCGCGCAGGCAAAAGCGCCGCACTGGCAATGTGCTTCGCGCTGTTCGCGCTGCCAGCGTCTGCCACCACCTTCAACGGTGCCCTGACGTTCTCTGGTGACTGGGTCATCGGCAACGGTTCGGATCTGTCCGATACCACCCTGCTGCTTTTCCCGGCATCGGACTTTGACGTTGATGACGCTGTGGGTACGTTCGCCGATCTGGGCATCGCTCAGGGCGACGCTGGCATGCTCGACCCGCTGGATCTCGCTTCCGGCATGGGTTCGCTGCTCGACATCGCGGGTGTGAACTTCACGCTCGATACGATCGACATCTCGACTCAGGATTCGACCTTCCTTTTGCTGACGGGCACGGGCGTGCTCAGCGGCGCTGGTTTTGATGACACGGCCGCCACGTTCTTTTTCAGCGCCAACACGATTGGTGACCTGAACGTGTTCTCTGCCGGCATCACGGCCATTCCGGTTCCAGGCGCTGTCTGGCTGCTGGGTTCTGCGCTGATGGCTCTGGGTATGCGCCGCAAGGCCTGATCCCGAAGCAAAAAAAGCTAACGTAAAACGGCGGCTCGCATGAGCCGCCGTTTTTTTATGGGCGCCGTTCAGGCCCGGGCGCGCAGCGCGACCGCGCTCAACACCGCCATCGCCATCCACCACAGCAGCACGCCGCTATGAAGCTGCACCGGACTCACCAGAGCGCGGCCTGTGAGCCAGGCCGCCGCAGCCAGCGGAGCGATAATCAGCACGCTCTCCAGGCGCGGCCAACGCGGGCGCAGTATCGCCAGCAACGGCACCACTATGTTGGCGCTGAAAGCCACAAGAATGACGCCGGGTGGTCTTAGCCCCTCAGTCAGATAGTCCAGGCCGTTGAACGAGGTACCCATTACCGTAATGGCGGGAAGCAAAAATGAGGTGATCAGCGCCGCAATGGCACCTACCAGAAGCGTGCGGCGCCACACCGGCGTCATTGCGATGACGAGACGCCGCGCCCCTGATAGATGGCGATCCATTGCTCGATGGTCGGATCGTTGTCTGGATCGCCGAGACGCACAACCGCATCACGATCAGCGCCCAGCGCAAATCCATCGCCGCAGCCGTCGCAGCGCAGCCAGCTCTCGGTCCCGGTTGGCAGAACGCGCACAAAGAAAAACGAAATCCACATGGTCACCGCGTGTAAATGCCACGGCGTCTTGCGGCCGCAGTCGCTGCACTGGGCCTCCACGACCGGGCCGAGATCCTTGTTCAGCGGCTGCCATCCAAACACGACAATCACCCTGTGTTCTGCAAGCCTTGCGCGATGCCATTGACGCTCACCAGAAGCGCCTGCAGCAGATCATCATCTTCGCTTCCCGCCGCGCGCCAGCGCCGCAGCAGATCCACCTGCAACAGACTCATCGGATCCACGTACGGGTTGCGCAGCAGGATGGCGCGCTTGAGCGTGGCGTCATCGTCAAGGAGATTGTCATTGCGCTTGAGTCGCAGCACCCAGTCCCGGGTGCGCACGAACTCGTCCTCGATGGTCGTGAAAAAGTGCTGCTGTTCCGGTGCGGCGAGATTCGCATAGTGACGTGCAATGTCCATGTCGGCCTTGGCCAGTACCATTTCCACATCGTTGATGATGGCGCGAAAGAAGCGCCAGCGACGCAGCATGGTGGCCAGTACTTCATTGCCGTGCTCTTTCGCCACTGCATCGAGTCCGGAACCCACGCCAAACCAGCCTGGCAGGATCTGCCTGCTCTGGGTCCACGCAAACACCCACGGAATGGCACGCAGGTTTTCTACGCCGGCGCCCTTGCGGCGCGAAGCCGGGCGTGAACCGATCGAGAGCCGCTCGATAACGTCAATCGGCGTTGAAGCGCGGAAGTAGTCGGTGAACGAATCGCCGTCATAGACCATGTCGCGATACGCGCCACGACTGGCGCCCGCAAGCGTTTCCATGGCCGCGCGCCAGTTTGCCGGCCTGGGCTCCGTCGACTGCGGCGCGCTGGCCAGCATGACGGCCGAGGCCGCCTGCTCGAGGGTACGCAGCGCCAGTGCGCGCAAACCGTACTTGGCATTGATGATCTCACCTTGTTCGGTCACTCGTAGACGGCCTTGCACAGAATTGCGCGGTGCGGCCAGCACCGCGTCGTGCACCTTGCCGCCGCCGCGGCTCACCGAGCCACCGCGACCGTGGAAAAACACCACGTTCACATCGTGCTTGTCGAGCACTTCAACCAATCGCGACTGACCTTCCTGCAGTGCCCAGCGCGCGGCCATGATGCCGCCGTCCTTGTTGCTGTCGGAATAGCCGATCATGATCATCTGGCGATTGTCGCGTCGCGTGATGTGCTCGCGGTAGGCGCCGTCGCTGAGCAGCTCGTGCATGACGTCGGGTCCGGCGCGCAGGTCGTCAACCGTTTCGAACAGTGGCGCTACGTCCAGATGCAGACTGCCGTCCTCATCAATCAGACCGGCCCACATCGCCAGCACAATGACCGACAGAATATCGTCCGCCCGCTGCGCCATGCTGATGATGTATGGCCCTATGGCAGCCCGGCCGTAGCGCGCCTGGCATTCCCCGATGGCCGCGAATACGTCCAGTGTCTGCAGGGCTTTGGGGTCATCGGTGTCCATGCTGGTCCGGCGTGACAGATGATCGCGCAGAACGGTCGCGCGCTCGCCGGGATCGCGACTCAGCCAGTCGTCATCGCCCAGAAGCTTGCCGATGACCTCGCGGTGCACGAGCGAATCCTGGCGTACGTCCAGCGTCGCAAGGTGAAAACCAAACGTCTTGATTCGTCGCAGCAGGCGATTGACCGAGAACAATCCCGCGTTCGGCCCGCCGCAGGTGTGAAGCGACCGAGCGACCAGCCGTATATCGTTTTCGAAATGATCCACGCGCTCATAGGCACCGGTGGCGCCGCTTTCGGTGGCCAGCAATCGTGCATGCACAAAGCGCAGGAACTGGCGATAAAGCATGTCGCGATGGCGTGGGCTTGCCGGGGCCACCTGATCGTCAAGCTGTTCGCGATACTCCTGCAAACGTGAGACCAGCTCCGGATCAAACGACACGCGCTTATCCGACTGGCTCAGATGCCAGAACAGCGTCTCCACGTCCTCGAGATAGCGGCGCAGAATAAGATGACGATGGCGCGCGAGCGATTCGCGAATCGTCGCACCTGAGACATTCGGATTGCCGTCCATGTCGCCGCCCACCCATGAGGCGAAGCGCAGCATGTTGCCGAGCTCATCGTCATCCTGCTCGGCGGTCTCATCACCCAGCACAACCTTGATGGCGTCGCGGGTTTCTTCAAAAAACGGCGGAACGATGCGATACAGCACGTGGGTGATGTAGAACAGGATGTTTTCCCGCTCATCCGCTACGGTCATGCGCCCCTCGGGATGCTCGAGCGTTTGCCAGATAATCGTGAGCTGATCACGAATCTGCTCCATCAATACGCGATCTTCGTGCGGCGTAAGTGACGGATCCATACGCGCCACCAGATGCCGCGCAATGTGCTGATGTTTCTCAAGAATGGTGCGGCGGGTGGCCTCAGTCGGGTGCGCCGTGAACACCGGCTCAACGCGGATAGAGGACACCAGCTCGCGCGCCGCAGCCTGACTCAGGCCCCCATCGACCAGCTGCTCCAGGCTACGCACGATGGTTTCACCCTGATGGCCAAAGCCCTCGCGCAGATAATCGCGGCGGCGGCGAATACGATGAATCCGCTCGGCCAGATTCACCACCTGAAACCACATGGAAAACGCTCTGAGCAGCGTGCCGGCCTGCTGCGGCGGCAAATTCGCAACCAGTTGATCCAGCTCGATCGCCGCATCCGCATCGCCGCTGCGCCTGGCAATGGCCAGCTTGCGCGCGCGCTCGACGGTCTCAAAAATATCCTCACCGCACTGCTCGACGAGCAGCTCGCCGACCATGGTACCCAGCTCGCGCACGTCGGCGCGCAGCGGCTCGTCCTTCTTATCGAAGTGAATCTGATGTCGTCGCACGGTAAAACTCAGTCGCGGAAATTGTCGAACTGCAATGGCAAGCCAAACTCGCCTTCGCGCAGCAGTGCCATGACGGCCTGCAGGTCATCGCGTTTTTTGCCCGTGACGCGGAGCTTTTCGCCCTGAATCGCGGCCTGGACCTTCATCTTCGAATCCTTGATGCGCTTGACCATCTTCTTGGCCAGCGCCGTCTCGATGCCCTGGCGTACCGTGGCGATCTGAATGGCGCGCCGACCGGTTTCCGTGGCACTGCCCACATCCAGACAGCTCACGTCGATGCTGCGCTTGGTCATTTTCATACGCAGAATGTCGAGCATCTGCTTGAGCTGGAACGTAGCCTCGGCATTGAGCTCAATAGTCGCGCCCTTGATCTCGAATCGCGCATCAATGCCCTTGAAATCAAACCGCGTGCCCACCTCGCGATTGGCCTGGTCCACAGCATTGGCAAGTTCGTGCTCGTCCACTTCGGACACCACATCAAACGACGGCATCAGCTCACATCCTCTTCAAGAAGTTGGTCGATCAGCGCATCGAACGATGCGCGGAAGTCGTCGTAGTGTACACCGGTACCCGGCCCGTTGAAGCCTGTATGTACCTGACGCACCGAACCGGTGCGATCCAGCACAATCAAGGTGGGATAGGCGATGACCTCTTCAAGCAGCCCCAGCGTCTCGGTCGCCTGCTGCTTGTCCGAAAAGCCTGCCACCAGGAGCGGATACTTGATATCAAACTTGTCGCGGAACAGATTCACCTGACGCGCGGCCGCGTCAAAATCTTCAAGGTGCTCAAACATGAGCCCGATTACTTCCAGCCCACGCTCACGCTGCTGCAAGTAATAGGGCGCCAGGAACGCCGCCTCGTCGTGACAATTTGGACACCAGCTTCCGGCCAGCGCAACCACGACAACCTTGCCCGCAAAGCGCTCGTCATCCAGCGCCACGGGTTGTCCGGAGGTATCGGGAAAGCGAAACGACAGTTTCTCAACGTCGTCACGGATGCGACTGAGACGATTGGCGTCGGGCAGTGCAGCGCCTGCGTTGCGAACGGCGACAAACGTCTCGTGCCACTGCGTGCCAGACCAGAAATCACCCGCCACGCGGCCATTGGGTTCCTGAACTGCAGTAAACAAGAACGCGTGAGCGCCATCGAACGTCGATAGATACAGAGTTCGATCACGCACGCCGCCGGCCAGAAAGCGATAGTCGCCGGTGGGCGTGCGGAAGGTGCCGGTGACGCTGCCGTTGCGCTGTTCGAACTCACCCACGGCCTCGACGACGGTGCCGTCTTCTTCGGTGAACGTTACCGCCCAGCGCCCGCCAAAGTCCGCGTTCACGTCCTGCTCGCCAACGAAAAAGCGATGGTCCTTGTTCGGAGACAGGGTCATCGGCATGACCTGCTCAACGCCGCCCTCTTTGATCAACGTCAGCGTGCCGACGTAGCGCTGGCCGTCACGGGTCAGCTCTATCGTGTTGTTGAAGGCCGGGAACGCCAGCGTCAATGCATCCGGCGTGGCCTGCACCAGACCCACCTCAACGCGCTCGGCGCCGTTTTCAATGGTGGCTCCCAGCTCACCGGCAGCATTGCGGTTGAAGCGCAGCACAAAGGGCAACTGACCACCCGGCAATTCAACGACGGCGCGCCACGGGACCGATGTGAGCTCAACTGGCTCCGGTGCGCAGGCGCCAAGCGCCAGCACCCACACGGCGGCAAACGGAAGGCGCCACCTCATTACGGTGACTCGGCGCGCGAAATCCGTTTTCCCTGGGCGTCGTCGCCAGCGTCGACCACGCTGCGATCGCGCGTGCCCTTCGGCGTGCCGACCTTGGCATCCAGCCAGTCGATCATGTCAAACCAGATGCCGTCCATATCCTCGTCACTTGGCAAGCGCAGCGCACTTTCAAGCTCGATGGTCAGCAGCGGAATCCCCTTGTAAACACCAACGTAGCGCCCCATCGAACCGGGATAGGTGCCCAGCAATCGAAGCTCGAGAGGCCCAAGATTTTCCGGCGGGATACGCGGACCATCGAAATCCACAATGCCGTGGGGCGCATGCACCGAGATCACGGCATCGGGCTGATACTCCTCAATCTGGCTCGCAAGCCAGCGCGATTCCGGCTCGCTCAGTGGAGCCTTACCCGGATAACGGCGCTTGGAGCGGCGCGTGCGGTTGATCCAGTAGTCCATCGCCTCGACTTCCCAGTCGGGCGTCGGGAAATTCCGATTGAGATCCACGCCGTTTGCGTTCATGCGCTGCGACTCATTGGGTGGCATCAAAAGACCATCGGGATTGAGCAGCGGCACCACACGCCAGTGAAAATCTCCTCCCTTGAAACCTTCCAGCAGCTCAAGCCAGGTAAACACGGCTGTCACGGCGCTGTACTCGTCTCCGTGGATACCTCCAACCAGAAGCACCCGGCCGCTGGGTTCGCCGTCACGTGGCGCAAAGTCGCGCGTTGCAATCGCCTTGCGCCGTATTGACACCGCCCCGCTGGGTTCGAGTTTGCGCGCCATGCAGTCTTCGAAGCTGACGGAGGTGAGCTTGTCATCAATCTGTGCGCACAGGGTCGCAATCGGATCCACATCTTCCTGGCCACCTGTGGCCGCAGGGACACTTGCAACAGGAATCTGCGGCTCGATAATGGTCTCGCGAGCAACATCGAGCGCCTCAGGCTTGTCCTTGGGCGCGAACATTTCGAGCGCGAACACGTCAAAACCCTGCAAACTGCTCATGCCCCAGACGGGCACGGTCAGTGCCACACATATTCCCGGAAATATTCGGCGTAGTGACTTCAATTCGACCCCCGATGAAACGGCAAAGCGAAACGCTAACAGAAGGTGCCCACAGGTGCCATCATGGGCGCGACGCGCTCGGGACTGTAGACTATTGGCCATGAGTTTTTTCCTCCCTCATCGCGGCGCGATAGCGCTGATCGCATTGCTGGCGCTCGGCCCGGCGGCACATGCGCAAACCGCCTACGTGAACGACCAGCTTCAAATCACGCTGCGCTCGGGCGAGAGCACGCAGCACTCGATTGAGCGAATGCTCACCAGCGGAACAAAGCTCGAAGTGCTCTCGCGCAACAATGAAAGCGGTTACTCGCAGGTGCGTCTCGAGGACGGCCGCACGGGGTACGTGCTGAGCCGCTTTTTGACAGACATACCCGTCGCGCGTGATCGGCTCGTGCGCGTAGAACAACAGCTTGCCACCGTACGCGCGGAGAAAGCCGCCCAGGACGAGTTGCTCAAAACCATTCGAGACGCCAAGAGCGATGGCGATGCGCAAAGCGCCGCCCTCAAATCGGACAACCAGCGCTTGAACCAGGAATTGGCGCAGATCCGCAGCACCGCGGCCGACGCGTTGAACATCGACGCGGAAAACCGCACGTTGACGGCCCGCCTGACCGAGAGTGAGAAGATGATTGCGGACCTGCGCAGCGATAACGCGCGCCTGGCCGCGCGCACATCCCAATGGTGGTTTGTACTTGGCGCCGCAGCCGTCTTGCTCGGCGCACTACTGGGCTTCGTTTTGCCGCGCATGCGCTGGCGGCGCAAATCGCGCTGGGGTGATCTGTAGACATGTTGCTCACAATCATCGCCACCGCGCTTCTGAGCGCCCTGTTCACGCTGGTCGCGGTGGCGTTCTACATCAAGCGCGTGCTTGAGCCGCAGTTGAAAGCCTCGCTCGACACGCAGAGCGACGCCCTCACGACGGCGATTGAGGCACGCGTCAAAGCTGGCGTTGAAGCCGGTATCGCATCGGGGATAGAAAAAGCCGCGTCGCCGGAGACTCTGGTACGCGCGACGCGCTCGGCAACGCGCTCGAGTGCGTCACTGGTTGAGGATGGGCTCAATGTACTCCTCGGAACGCCGCGCAAAAAACGCGACCGCGAGGACGATCGCTAGTCCGTACCCAGGCGCCACGCCAGCGCGTAAGCCGTTTTGCCCTGTGCGCGCTCACCAGATGCAGAGACCACCAGTTCATAGCTGCGCCCTTTTTCGAGCTCAGCACGCAGGTGCTCGCCGGTATCATTGCCCGCCGCCGATTCGGCAATTGATGTGGGCTCATCGGTCACGTCTTTCAATGTCAGATCCAGATCCGCGATACGGCGGCTGACGCCGCCCGGCGCGTTCCAGATAAGCGCGCTCGTCAGGGTCTGATCTGCCTTCGGGTTGATTCGATAGACAGAGGCAGTGCCGGCCTCCACGCCTTGCGCGAAGTCAAAACCGCTGGCCACGATGGGCCCGGCGTCGGCATCTGCCTGAAGACTGCGCACGCGCTGGCCGGTCACAATCCGATAACTGTTGAACACGTTGAGCTGACCGGCGCCGAAGCGCGTATCCAGCCCGTTGGCCGTACGGACCGAAGGATGCGCACGATAGTCCGGCTGCGCCCGAGCGGCCGGGTCGGCGCCACGATCAAAGCGGCGCGAGGCACCGGCCATCAGTGCCGCACGCACCACGCTTGCGTGTGCCACCGGCGCGGCCAGCGAATCCAGAAGCAGGACGGCGGCCGAGGCCACCTGAGGCGTTGCCGCACTGGTGGTCGCCGCCGGGGCGACCAGATGGGGGCGGTGCCGCTGGTCGCCGTAAAGCGCGTCCGTGCCGACGGCGCCCGTACCGTGGCTGCCGTCACTGAGCCCAACACTCAGCACATTAAAAGCCGAACAAAGGAGCGGTTTGTTGGCGCCCCCATTGGTGACGCCAACGGCGACAACCCAGTCGTGACGCTGCGCCGCCTGATCCAGCGCGCGTAAAAGCCCCCTGTCGGACGCCCCGCTCGCGCCCACCCAACTGTGATTCCAGACTCTGACCTGCGGCCAGCGTGCGTTTGACGCCAGCCCGCGCAGGAACTGATCGGCGGTGTAAAGATGCACATCGCGCACGCCCGGCGACATGCTGTGGC
Organism: uncultured Gammaproteobacteria bacterium; assembly: GCA_964639265.1. Classification (GTDB taxonomy): domain Bacteria; phylum Pseudomonadota; class Gammaproteobacteria; order Steroidobacterales; family JBCCMA01; genus JBCCMA01. The sequence goes on from CAZXCL010000030.1 coordinate 17,520, forward strand.
GATTTCCGTAAAAGCGCTTCGCAACCCCAACGGCGTGACGCGAGCCGCGTGGCGTTGAGGGTGCCAGGTTGTGAAAAGTTATGCCGTCAAAATCCGGCAGATCGGGCGGCGCGTGGGAACGCAGCTTGGACTCTGCTTTGGCGTCGATGAGCACGGACGGCGGCTCGACATGCCCCACGACCACACCACTGCCGTCGGCCAGCTCGGATCCTATCGTCTTCTTCAGACGTTCGTATCCGAGCGGATCATCCGCGCTTGCCACCGGGCTAACGGCGACGAGCACGAGCAGCGTCAGGGTTCGAATCAAGGGCGCTCTTGCTTGTTCGGATAGGCCGCCGGTAGCGGCGTATCCAGATCGCGGTAACGATCTCGCAGCAGCGTTTGTCGGCTGCGCATGTCGATGCGCTCGCCCTGCACAAACACCGCATCGGCGAACGTCGTGACCTCCAGCGGATCCCCATCCCACAACACCAGATCCGCATCACTGCCCGCCTCAAGGCGACAGCAGCCCTGCTCAAGACCAAGCATGATGGCCGGATTCACGGTGATCGCCGCCAGCGCCGTATTCCATTCGAGGCCGTGAGCCACGGCGTTGCCGGCCGCCTGCGTCAGATTGCGCGGGTTGTGCGAATCCCCCTGTGCAAACGCAATCAACACACCGGTCGCGCTCAGACGCGCGGCATTTTCCATGCTGGCGTTCAGCGAATCGAAAGAGCCAGGAAGGTTTTGAAACGGATTGATGATGACCGGCACCTTGGCCGCCGCCAGTTCGTCAGCCACCATCCAGGCCTCCGCGCCACCGGCCACAATCACGTTCAGGCTCAGCTCCGATTTGAGATCCATGATCACGCGCAAATCGCTGACCCGATCCGCATGGATAATCAGCGGAGTGCGCCCGGACACGACCGGCAGCAGGGCCTGCAAATCCAGTCGCGATACCGAATAGGCACGTCGATCACCTTCATCGTAGTCGTCACGATGACGGTTGTAGTCGTCCGCATCCTCCAGCGCCTCGCGCAGATTCTGGACGGCCGCCGCACGCGATCCACCGGCCAGGGCACTGCCATACTCGCCAAGGTAGGCGATGACCGCCGCACCGCGTGCGACCAACACATCCTCGGCGCTCTCGCCCAGCGCGATCGCGGCGCCCTGTCCGGCCAGTACTGAACCGGTCTCTCCGTAGGGTGCCGACGGCACGACCAACGCGCGGGTCACGCCTTCAATACGATTGACGTCGATGACCGACGAGCGCGGGTTGATCGCGTCGGCGATATCAAAACCCGCGCCATAGCTCGCCTCGACCGACGTGTCGTCCGTGCCATCGACGGCGCTGACCTCAACGGCGCCGAGCGAACTGAGCACGTCGAAAATACCGGGCGTGACGACGCGGCCGGCCGCATCAATGACCGTCACATCATCCGGCGGCGCCAGTTCGGCCTCCACCGCAACAATGCGACCAGAGCGAATCACCACCGTAGCGCTGTCCAGCGTGCCCTTGTCGGCCAGCGTGTGCACGCGCGCATTGGTGATGGCGAAGTCCTCGGCCTGTGCATGTGCGACGAAGCACGCCGCAACGATAGTCAGTGCAATACGATTCATTGTGCTGCCTCCCCCTGCGCGGTCAGTCCCAACTCGAAGTCACTGACCGCCTGGCGTGCTCGATCGGACCGGTCGTAGACCAGCGCACCGTCGATATAGACCTGCTCAGCGCGTGCGTAGACGCTGAACGGATCGCGATCCCACAGCACAACATCCGCATTCTTGCCCGACTCCAGCGTGCCGGTCTGATCCGCAATACCCAGCGCCTGTGCAGCATTCCGTGTAATCCAGGTCATGGCGTGCGCGGGGGTGATTTCCATACCAACACGATTGCCCGCGGCCATGGCTTTTGCCGCTTCCTGATTCAGGCGCTGAATACCCACGCTCGAATCCGAATGCACGATCGCGCAGGCGCCAGCCTTGTCGACAAACGGAATGTTCTCGCGAATCGAGTCGAACGCTTCCATCTTGAAGCCCCACCAGTCGGCCCACATGGCTGAGCAGGTGTCCGCCTCGGCCAGAAGATCGGCAATCTTGTAAGACTCCACGGCGTGATGAAACGCCGTGACCTTGTAATCGAACTCTTTCGCAATATCGAGCATCACGGCCATTTCGTCCGCGCGGTAGCAGTGCGTGTGCACCAGGATTTCCCCGCGCAGCACACCGGCCAGCGTCTCGAGCTGCAGATCGCGGTCCGGCGCCTCACCGTTGCCCTCGGCGGCCGCGTCCACCTTCTTGCGATAGGCCTCGGCCGCGATCCAGGCCTTGCGATAGCCGGCCACGTTACCCATGCGCGTACCCGGGGCACGACCGTTCGAGCCGTAGACGCGTTTGGGATTTTCACCACAGGCCATTTTCAAACCGTACGGGGCACCCGGGAATTTCATGGCCTGCATGGTGCGCGCCGGTACGTTCTTGAGCGTCACCGAGCGACCACCGATCAGGTTGGCCGATCCCGGCAAAATCTGCAGCGTCGTAACGCCGCCCGCACGCGCCGCGTTAAAGCCGGGATCCTGGGGCCAGACTGAATGCTCGGCCCAGACTTCGGCCGTGACCGGATCGGTCATTTCATTGCCGTCGCTGTGCGCCTGGACGCCAGGTGAGGGATACACACCCAGATGCGAGTGCACGTCGATGATGCCTGGGGTCACAAAACGCCCCTGCGCGTCAATCACGGTGGCACCTTTGGGCGCACGCAGTTTTTCACCCACGGCCTCGATGCGACCATCAATCATCAGAACCGCGCCGGGCTCGATGCGTTCGCCGGTGCCGGTCAGCACCACGGCGTTCTCGATCAAGGTGGTCGCGCCGGGCAGTGGTTCATAGGTTGAGGCAAACGCGTCGGGTTGCGCGTCGTCAGCGGTTTCGCCACAGCCGACCATGATGGCCACCGAAGCGACCAGCAGCGTGATGCGCCGCAGTACAGAAGTGGAATGCATCGCGAGTTTCCGATTAATAGTCAGACTGCGATGCTAGCAGCCCGGCGGGGTTGGTGGACACCCCGCCGGCTGCAATTGTCAGGTATCAGTCGAGCACCAACACGACTTTTAACACCACCGACTCCACGCCGGGCGTATTGGAGGCCAGATCAACCGCGCGATCAATCGCATCCGGATCGCCCACCTCACCCGACAGCGTCACCACGCCGTCGCGCGCGGAAATCAGGATCGGCTCAGTGCGCAGAAATTCATCTTCATTAAAACGGTTGCGCACGTCGGTGAGTACGTTGCCGGCGTTGTAGGAATACTCGCTGGGCTTGTAGGAATCATCGTAGTGCGTCACGACGTCGTCATCGTAGCCGTCATAATCGTCGTCATCGCCAATCACGATGACGCATCCACTCAAAAGACTCGCGGCGGCCACCGCACATACCCCAAGGCGAATTGAAAGACTCATGTTAGTAACTCCGTAATCTTCAAAAAAAGTTGCACATCAACCAATGTCGATTCGCTGATGACGCATGCGAATCGTCAGCACAATCAGGACCGCCCCTACCGCGAGTCCGGCAAACAACGCCGGGTCGGTCAAAGCGTCCAGCGCGGCCCGGGCGGGAACCATCTCTCCGGTGATCTCCAGCGGTTCAAAGTCATCCCCTCTCACGCTCAGCTCTTCGATTCCACCGAACACCAGGGTGTAAAAGCGTTCGATATAGTTGCTGATCGTGGACGCGAAATAATCCGTGTTGAACGCCAGCTTTTCGGCAAAAGCGATCCCAAGCGGCACCAGAAGGGCAATCAGAAACGGCGAACGCTTCGAGGCGGACGAGGCAAAAAGCAGCCAGGCCACAACCGGCAAAAACCACAGAGCATGCGCAATCTCGATGGAAAGCATGCTGCCGATGAACGTCACAAGCGGCAGATCGGTCCACAGAACAGGGAACGGGTTGTTGCCGGTAAAGGCAATGGCTATGGACAGCAGAATCAGCAACGCAAACGCCGTCACCAACACCGACGCGATCACGATGCCCGGCACGACGACCAGCGCGACGAGCACTTTGGACAATACGGTTTGGGTGTCGGTGATCGGGAGCGACTTCCAGAACAGGACGCTGCGGTCCTTGCGATCGCCGTAGAGCGCATCGATGGCATAAAAGAACACGACAAATGCACTCACCATCGCAAACAGACCCCACAGGCCAAAAGACATGATGCCCATGGCCTGACCAGCCATTTCGGGGCTGAGCTGGGATACCTGACGAGAGATGTGATCCTCGCCTACCCAGGCCGTGCCACGAATCAGGCCAACGATGACAGACAGGAGAATAATGCCGATGAACACAAGCGGCACGATATAAAGTGCACGGTGCTCCCAAAGTTCTCGACGAATTAACTGAATCATGTCGTTCATGCGGCAAGTTCCTGCGGTGTGGTCATCTTGGCGACGAAAATGTCGCTCACGCTGGGCGTGTGCAGTTCGCCAAACTGCGCCAACTCATCGCGCTGGCGACCTTCGTACAAAAAGAGCGTCTTGCCGAACACCTGACGCTCGTAGAGCGCACCAAGCGCCCGCGCCTCGGATGCCCGATCAGGACTGACCAGCACCTCGACGTAGCGTTCGCCCAGATCCTCAACGCTGGCATCGAGCACGATGCGCCCTTCCTGCAAAAACATGACGTCGGTCAGGATGCGTTCGACTTCTTCAAACTGATGCGTGGTGACAAGGATGGTCCGGTTGTCATCAAAGTAGTCGGTCAGCAGAGTCTCGTAGAATTTCTTGCGATAAAGCAGATCGAGTCCGAGAGTCGGCTCGTCGAGCACCAAAAACTCCGCGTCGATGGCCATGACGAGCGCCAGGTGCAGCTGCGCGACCATGCCTTTGGACAGCTGCTTGACCTTGTGATCCACCCGCACGCTGGTGCGGTCCAGAAAATCCAGCGCCTTGTCTTTGGAAAACGAAGGATGCGTCGCATCCATGAAATCGATGGCGTTATGCACTTTCAGCCAGCGCGGCAGCACAGAGATATCCGCAATGAAGCAGGCTTTTTCCATGAGCTTGGCGCGTTGGCGCTTAGGATCGCAGCCGAGCACATCAAGGTCGCCTTCGTAATCGCTCAAACCCAGCAACGCGCGCAGGGCTGTGGTCTTGCCCGCACCGTTTGGACCGATGAGGCCAACAATACGACCGCGCTCGATGGTGAAATCCACATTGTCGAGCGCCTTGGTCGAGCCAAACGTCCGGGTCAGGCCCCGGGCCGTCGCGATAGCACTCACGTTGCATCTCCCGGCAGAGGTTCGTCCACGGCCTTGATCAGCTCGGTGGGATTCAAGCCAAGGCGGCGAACCGTTTCCAGGATGCGCGGCCATTCTGTTTTCAAGAAGCGCTTGCGCTCATCTGCCATCAGCTGTTGATGGGCCCCGTCTTTTACATACATGCCACGTCCCCGCTTTTTCTCCACAAGGTCTTCATCGACGAGTTGCTGATAGGCCTTCAGCACCGTCAGGGGGTTTAATTTGTACTCAGCCGCTACGTTGCGGACCGACGGCAAGGCGCCGCCGTCCTCCACCACGCCTTCGAGAATCATGTCGACGACACGGTCCCGCAGCTGGCGGTAAATGGGCTGACTGTCATTCCAGTTTGGATCCATAGTCACTCTCGTTCAGAGGATCGGCACACGAAGTGCCGCGGTGTTGTAGTTGACTATAACACCAATTCTGCCGAAAGCAAGGACGGGGCATGAATTTTTGCATTTCGCGGCAAAGTAAACGCCAATTGTAAATACATTCAAACACTTACATATGAGCTACCGACTGGCCGCTGGCCATTGTCCGGTCGCCCGTCTCTTTTTTGACCATCGCGGTCAGTCCCTGAACGGTATACTCCGCCCACGCGCACCGGACCCGCGCGAAGGCAAAAAAAGACCCCGCCACCATGAGCGAACTCAATCCACGGCAACGACGTGCTGTCGAGCATGTCGACTCTCCCTTGTTGGTGCTGGCCGGCGCCGGCAGCGGCAAGACGCGCGTGATCACAGAGAAAATCGCGCATCTGATTCGCGACTGCGCGCTCGACGCCAGTCATATTATTGCGGTCACCTTTACCAACAAGGCCGCGCGCGAAATGCGCGAGCGCGCCACCGGCCTCCTCGATGGCGGCGAGCAAAAGGGACTGTGGGTCTCAACGTTTCATACGCTGGGGCTGCGCATTATCAAAAGGGAATATCGGCGACTGGGCTTTCGTCCCGGGTTTTCGATCTTCGATGCCAGCGATTCACTGACGCTGCTCAAGGAAATCCTCAAACGCGATGGCGACGACGATGCCGCACAGGCTGCGCAGTGGAAGATCAGCGCCTGGAAGAGTGCGCTGATTGGAGCGGACGAGGCACTCGCGAATGCCGAAGACCCGCTCGACGCGCAGGCGGCCCGCCTCTATGCGGTATACGAACGCAGCTTGCGCGCCTACAACGGCTTTGACTTCGATGACCTGATTGGTGCCCCGGTCAAACTGCTGCAGGACAATCCGGAGTGTCTGGCGGAGTGGCGAGAGCGCGTACGCTACGTATTGGCCGATGAGTATCAGGACACCAACGTGTCGCAGTACGCGCTGTTAAGACTGCTCGCCGGTGATGAGGGCCGCTTCACCGTGGTGGGTGACGACGATCAGTCGATCTACACCTGGCGCGGCGCCAACCCCGAAAACCTCAATCAGCTAAAAGCCGATTACCCCGCGTTGAAAGTCGTCAAGCTGGAGCAAAACTATCGCTCCAGCGGCAACATTCTCGATGCGGCCAACGCATTAATTGCCAACAATCCGCACCTGTTTGAGAAATCGCTGTGGAGCGCCCACGGTCCTGGCGATCTGATTCGCGTGGTGCGCGCTCGCGACGAGCACGATGAGGTCCGCCGCGTGGTCTCCGACATCATGCTCAAGCGCCTGCAGGGCAAGGGCGACTACGACGAGTTCGCGATCCTGTATCGCGGCAATCATCAGGCACGCTTGTTTGAGCAGGGCCTGCGTGCGCAGGACGTGCCCTATCACCTCAGTGGCGGCCGCTCGTTTTTCGAGCGCAGCGAAGTGCGCGACGTGCTCGCCTATTTGCGTCTGATGTCGAACGTCGACGACGACACGTCTTTTTTGCGCATCGTCAACGTGCCGCGACGCGAGATCGGCGCGCAAACGCTGGAGGGCTTGAGCGCTCTTGCGCAAAAACGCGAGACAAGCCTGTTTGCAAGCATCTTCGATCCGCAGCTTGAAGAGCATGTCAGCGCGCGCGGTGCGGCGGCGCTGCATCGCTTCGCGCGCATCATCGTGGAGCGCGGTGACGAGGCCGAACGCAACGGACCGGTGGAAGCCGCGCAGTCGCTACTCAAGGACATCGACTACAGCAGTTGGCTCAGCGACATTGCCAAGGACGAGCGCGCGTATGAAAAACGCACCGAAAACGTCACCGCACTGACAGACTGGATCGAGCGCATCGTGAACGATCATCCGGATTTCGGTTTGTCTGAAACCCTCAATCACATCTCACTGCTCGATCGTCTCGACGACAGCAATGAAGCCAAGTCAGGGCAGGTGCGACTTATGACGCTGCACGCCGCCAAAGGGCTGGAGTTCAACAATGTGTATCTTGTCGGTTTCGAGGAAGGCTCGCTGCCGCATCATCAAAATGAGGAAGGCGATGGTTTGCTCGAAGAGCGCCGCCTGGCCTACGTCGGCATCACGCGCGCGCGCAAACGTCTGACTATGACCTTCGCGGCCGCGCGCCGCCGCTATGGCGAACAACAGGACATCGACGTCAGCCGCTTTTTGAGCGAACTGCCCGAAACGCTGATCGAATGGGACGGCGAAGAGAAAAAGGTCGACGAGACCTCGCGCGAAAAAACCGGTGCACTGGCGCTGGCCGAGTTGCGTGGTCTACTCTCGGGCTAGGCTTGGAGACACGCGCATGCCCACCCACGGCTACTCGGGCAAACCGCTCTTTCAAAAACTCGGACTCAAACCCGGCATGCGTTGCCTGACGATCAACGCGCCAGAGCACCACGGCGAGCTCATGGCTGGCGTTCAGGACGTTTTGTTCAGCGCTCGCTATCGCAGCGCTGATGTCGTGCATCTGTTTTGCCCTGATCGCGCGACGCTCAACAAGAAAATCGACACGGCACTTGCTCGCGTTGCCGACGGCGGTTTCCTCTGGATTTCGTGGCCGAAAAAATCGTCGAGCCTGTACAAGGATCTGACTGAAGGCGATCTGCGCGACGTCGTGCTGCCCACCGGTTGGGTCGACGTCAAAGTCTGCGCCGTCGACGCCGACTGGTCCGGCCTCAAGTTCATGCGTCGGCGCAAACGCTAGCCGGCGGCGTGCACCGTCACGCTCTGACCAATGTCATCCAGGATCCCGCGTAGTGCGTCGTAATCGGGATGTCGTACGCGCAGCCAGGCGTTGGCCATGTAACCGGCCTCGACCGGCTGAGTCGGCGTACCGGGCTCAGGAAGATGCGCGGCAACAATGCACTCGCCGTACTTGCGCCCGATCCGATCCATGCCGCTGTATCCCGTGATGCGGCCATCGCATTCGGGACGCAGCGCAATCATGCCGGCCGCAAAGCGCCGCGACGGTGGCGTGTGCGGCTTGCCGTGCACAATGGCGCAGGCCCATTCGAAATACAGATCAAACTCGTTGGCGGCGTTATAGACGTCCCATTGGCCGACCCCCGGCGGGCGGCAACCAATCTCCGAGAACTTCAGACCCTTCGGTCCCACGAACCACTCCATATGCGTGGCCGACGTGCCGATTTCCAGCACCTCGTTGACTTTGCGCGCCATGGCCCGCACTTCGTTGTAGCCCGGCTCGTTGATGCGATTGGTCGTGACCATCTGCGGCGAGATCCAGCGCTCGCGCATGGCCTCGAGCACGTTCGGGTAGTAGTGGGTTGCAAACTCGTGAGCCACCTGACCATTGATGGTCAACGTATCCAGATAGCCCTCGTGGCCTTCGATAAATTCCTCAATCGCGACGCTGACACCGGCGGCCAGATGTGACTCGACGATCACGCGCTCCAGATCCTGATCACTGTCCACACGGTAGGTGGCGGCCGCACCGGCACCATCGGGCGGCTTAATGATCAACGGATATCCCACCCGTTCGGCAAACGCGCGCGCCTCGTCCGGGTTGTTGGCGCGCGTGGACTGGGCACACGGCACACCGGCAGCGCGCAGCGCTTCTTTCATGGCCGGCTTGTCGCGACATAGAAACGCCGTGCGCACCGACGTGCCCGGTATTCCGGTGGCTTCGCGTACTTTGGCAGCGGCCATGATGTGCGCCTCAACGGTCGCCTCCAGTCGATCCACCCAGCACACCGACTGGATGGCTTTCACAGCCTTGAGCAGCGACGGCTCGTGCACCACGGATTTGACCTGATAGTAGTCAGTCAACCAGTGCTTCATCTCGTTGCCGAGATACTCTGCCGGTCGCTCACCGATGCCGTACACATTGGCGCCGGCGGCATGCAGGGCGCGCGCAAACTCGCGCTGATTGCTGGGGAAATTCGGTTCAATAAAGATTACGTTCACGTAGCGTCCCTATACTTCGGCTTTGAGGCGGCGGAAAAGCTCTTCGTAGAGCGCGCCTTGGCGGTCCCAGGAAAAATTCTGCGCCATGGCATTTTGCACGATGCGCTGCCAGGCGGGTTTGTGCGCATACAGATCCAGCGCCGTATTCACCGCCCACGAGAAGCCGGTGCTGTCGTAATCCTGAAACACGATGCCGGTGCCCTGACCTGTCGACGGCTCGAACAGCTGTACCGAATCGGCCAGCCCGCCGGTGGCGCGTACAATCGGAATCGTGCCGTAGCGCAGCGAGTACATCTGATTCAGGCCGCAGGGTTCATACAGCGACGGCATCAGGAACATGTCTGCACCGGCTTCGATCAGATGGGCAAGCTGGTTGTTGTAGCCGCGGTAAAAGCACACCCGGCCCGGAAAATTGTGCTGCAGTGACTCGAAAAAACGCTCATAACGACCCTCGCCGCTGCCAAGAACCGTGAGCGCCACGTCGCGTCGCGCCAGCAACTCCGGCAGCACCGAACGCATGATGTCGATGCCCTTTTGCACGGTCATGCGGCACACCATGCCCATGACCGGGCGCTCCAGATTCACCTCCATGCCAAGAGACTCGAGGAGCTGGCGCTTGTTTTTGACCTTGCCGCTCAAATCATCGGCGCTGAAATGATGGTCGATCAGCTCGTCATTCTCCGGCGACCACTCGTCATAGTCGACGCCGTTCAGGATGCCGACCAGCCTGTCACGGCGCTGACGCAAAATATCCTGCAAGCCCATGCCGAACTCATCGCCCAGAATCTGCTGCGCGTAGGTTGGGCTCACCGTGCTGATTGCATCCGCGTACATGGTGCCGTGCTTGAGCAAATTTATACGGCCGGCGGCCAGGTCATCCTGATGCAGCATGTGCTCGTGGTTGTGAATCCCCAGGTCGCCCTTGTTGTCCGCACCAAAAACGCCCTGGTAACCGATATTGTGGATCGTGAGTACTGAACGCGTTTTGCGAAACAGCTCGTCCCAGCGGTACACGCTTTTGAGCAACAGCGGAATGATCGCCGCATGCCAGTCGTGCACATGGAAAATGTCGGGTCCGAAACCCATGCGCTGACACATGTCGATCGCCACGCGCGAGAGCATGATAAAGCGCAGATGCTCATCGCCACCGCCCTGGTAGATACCCTCGCGATCGTAGAGGGCCGGGCAGCGCAGCAGGTAAATGCGCAAGTCGGTGCGCGGCAACACCGCGGTGTCTATAGAGTATTCAAATCGATGCGGTCCAAACCGGGTTTCCAGGTTTTGCAGAAAATCGACGGGCTGCACGTCAAGCCCTTCAAGATCCATGACCGAGTAGCGCGGCATGATCACGCGGACATCGTGACCGCGTCGATGCAGATACGCGGCCAGCGCCGAACAAACATCGGCCAGCCCACCGGTCTTGGCCAGCGGTGCGACCTCGGCCGTGGCGAGACAGACTTTGAGTTTTCCGGCGTCGCTCATGCTTGGCTACCGATATAATTGGTCATGGATTTCGCTGATCCCGGGATATCAAGTGGCGTGAGGTGATCAAGGCAGTGCGCTATTCTAACCGCCCCGTCGCTGTGAGTGGTCGATTTAATGAATGTGATCCTTCTGTCCCCCGGCTACCCTGCCGATATGCCCGACTTTACACGCGGGCTGGCCAGCGCCGGCGCCAACGTGATCGGCGTGGGCGATCAGCATCCCGGCGCCCTGCCAAAGCAGGTGGCCGGCGCTCTGGCAGCCTACATACAGGTGCCTTCGCTGTGGGACGTCGCAGCCGTTCGAGCGCAGCTGCAAAACGAACTGCGCGGTCACAGCATCGATCGGATCGAGTGTCTGTGGGAGCCCGGCATTATGCTCGCTGCACAGTTGCGCGCGCATTTTGGCGTGGACGGACTGTCTATCGATCAGGCCCATCGGTTCCGCGACAAGGAGGCCATGAAGCAGGCACTGGACGCCGCGGGCATCCGCACCCCGCGCCATCGCGCGGTGGATACCGCACAGGGCTGCTGGGAGGCCGCCGAGGAGATTGGTTTCCCGGTCATCCTCAAACCCATCGCCGGCGCCGGCTCAGCCGACACGTATCGCATCGACAGCAGTGATGATCTGCGCGAGGTGCTGCCGCTGCTGCGCCACGTCAAGACGATCAGCGTCGAGGAGTTTGTGGAAGGCGAGGAATACACCTTCGACACGATCACGGTCAACGGCAAGATCGCCTACTACAACGTAGCCTGGTATCGCCCGCGGCCACTGATCGCCCGCAGCAATGAATGGATCAGCCCGCAGGTGATTGCGCTGCGTGATGTTGACGACCCGAAGCTTGCCGACGGCATTCGCATGGGCCAGGACGTTATCAAGGCACTGGACTTCGACACGGGCTTCACGCACATGGAGTGGTATCGCAAGGCCGATGGCGAGGTCGTGTTTGGTGAGATCGGCGCACGCCCGCCCGGCGCGCATCAGGTGGATCAGATGAAATACGCCTGCGACTTTGACGTGTTCGGCGCATGGGGCCAGGCCATCGCACAGGGTCGCGTCGATCTGGATATCGAGCGACGCTACAACGTGGCAACCATCTACAAGCGTGCACGAGGCGCGGGCCGGATTCAGAGCATCGACGGCGCGGACGAGCTCCATCGGGCGTTCGGCGAACACGTGGTCTGGAATACGCTGCTGTCTCCGGGCACGCCGCGTCGCGACTGGCGCAAGACGCTGGTTTCCGACGGCTTCATCATGCTGCGCCATCCGGACCTTGCGACGACCATGGAGATGGCAGACGCGGTCGGCTCAAGGCTGCATCTGAACGCGGGCTAGGCCCCGGGACCTTACTCAGCCGGCGCGCGCATGATCAGCGTGAAGCCGTTGCCGGGGTATTCGAGCATCGGGCCGTCGCGGCGCAGTGGCGCAACGCCCTCATCGAGCACGGCATCCACGGCGCGACTTAGTTCGCGCAGTTGGTCCGGCGAGGCAAGCGGCTCATTGTGCGCGGGCAGCACGTGCTCGAGCAGGGGCGTCAGCGCCGCCAGCCGCGCAACCGACGTCTGGTAGGCGCGCAGGTCTGTCTCATCGGCGAACAGCCAGATGGGGCCGGGGTAGTACGAATCGCCCGTCCACAGCAAACCGTTGTCGCGATCCAGAAGCGCGATGGAATCAGGCGTGTGACCTGGAATATGCAGCACCTCGAGCGTGCGCCCGCCCAGGTGTATGCGGGTGCCATCGCTGACCGTCGCATTGATCGAAAAGGGTCTGATCGCGTAGTCGCTCGCCTGTCGACCGTCCGGCAGCGGCCGACACAGCGCAGCGGGCGCCACCTCTTCGGCCACATCCTGCGCGGCGACTCCGTTGGCGCGCGTGCGGGTAAACGGCGTGTCCATCGCATACACAAAATCAAACTCGGCGTTGCCGCCGATATGGTCGATGTGGGTATGCGAGTTAAGCACCCTGACCGGCAGATCAGTGAGCTCGCGGGTCAACTCACGAATGCGACCAATGCCCATACCCGTATCAAACAACAGCGCGCTGCGCTCCCCGAGGATCAGATACGAAATGATCTCCTGAAACTGGAAGGGTTCGTAAATGGCAAACACCCCGTCGGCCACCCGGTAGACCTCAAACCAGTCCTGACCGACAGCGACCTGAGTCAGGCGCGCGTAGGCGGGCCGGGGAAGCAGATCGCACCAGCGCTTCTGCGGCGCCATCGGGGCCGCACCGAGATTGCCGACGCCACTGCAACCGCCGAGCGAGAATCCGGCCAGCGCCGCCAGCGCGATGCCGTAAACAACGGAAAGCTTTGAGATATTTGCGTGTCTCATAGGAAGCACGATGGCACGTTTGCAGGGGGCGCACCATCGGGGAGAAACGCCAATATCGCGTTCGATACCCGGTCTACCCGCAATACGTTGATCTACGAACACCTTCGAAGTGACCGTTTTTTTGCTAGAGTGAGAGCATGAAGCGCGCAACAGCATTGCTCTGCATTGCGGGCCTGTCATTCTCTGCGTCCGCTGGCGAGGTTTCCACCACCGACCGCGGCACGGTACTGGGGCCCGAAAATCCGGATCTTACGGAGGGGGCCTCGCATCTGCGACTCGGCCGTCCCGAGACGGGCATCAAGCTCACTCAACGCGGCCTGCTTCAGGCCACCACGACGAAACAACAATACATTGCCTATTCCAATCTGTGCGCCGGATACATCTTGGTCGACGATCTGCACAAGGCCATCGACTACTGCGACCGTGCTTTGTTGCTCAACGATCGCAACCACCACGCACTGTCCAATCGCGCATTGGCGAGGTTCTACCTAAAGGAGTACGAGCTTGCCAAACAGGACGTCGCGGCCGGCATGGAGATTGCGCCCTACTCGCGCTCGCTCAAGCGCGTGGGCCAGATGATTGAGGATGTGCTCAATCCGGTTTCACCACAGGTGACCATTGAGCATTCGCAGGATGACGGTGAGACCTGAACGCGCCGTCCGGTTCACGCTGATCGCCTGCATCTTTGCGGCGGTGTCCGCGCTGGCCGATCACAGCGTTGTCACCAACACTGCAGAACGCCGCCCCATGAGCTCCAGCAGCCCGACCTACCCGGAAAAAGCCCGCAATGAACGACGCGAAGGCGATGTGACAGTCTGCTACACCATTACGGCCGAGGGCAAAGTCCGCAGACCGTACGTGCATGAATCGAGCGATCGGGTGTTCAACCGCTCGGCCGTGCGCGCGGCGAAAGAGATCGTGTATGAGCCCGCGGCTCCCGGCGCAGCCAATACCCGCGCGCCCGCGTGCAGCACGTTTCGTTTTCGCTTGCAGCCGCTCAATGAGGCTGCGACCGAATCCTGACGTTATCGCTTCAGGTGTGTTCGGCCAGGTATTTGGGCAACATCTCGCGCCACGTCACCCAATTGTGATCGTAGGACTCACCCCACGGATCAACGCGATTGGGTACACCCTTGTTACCAAGCACTTCTGCCATGCGCCAGGACTCGCCGGCGTCCTCCCAGCGTCCTTCGCCCGTCGCTAGCACGATCATGCGCGTGCGTAACTGTTCGAGCAGGGGCCCCTCAAGACCCGGCAGAAAATGTAGCGGCGATGAAAAGTAGAAGTCTTCGTTAAACTTGCCTTCCAGATAGCGCGACAGGTCAAACGTGCCGCTCATGGCAATGGCCATACGAAACGCGTCGGGATGGCGGCAGATCGACGCTACGGCGTTGAACGCGCCAATCGACGCACCGGTCGCAATAATCTCGGCGTTTTCATTTTCACAGTCCGTGCGAATCATCGGCACGGCTTCGTGATATACGAACGCATCAAACAGCGTCTGCACGCGCGAGCAGTAGGCACCCGAATGCTGCCCCGAGGTCCACGCCTGCCCGGCCGTGCTGTCGGTCGAATACACCTTGATGCGCCCGGCGTCGATCAGCTCGCGCAGCGCACCGATCAGATGAAACCGCTCCACCTCTTCAGCATCGCCACCGGCAGTAGGATACAAAAGCACCGGCGCGCCAAAATGGCCCCAGCGCACCAGCTTTACGGGGATATTCAGTCGCGGCGAATGCCATTCAAACGTGTCTTTTTTCATGCGATGCCTCCGCCTTCGTTCGCGCGCCAGCTCTGTACGCGCGTCCAGAACAGCTCCGTGAATTCTTCGATCTCATGCTCCGGGAACAGCGCAGTGACCTTCTCGCGAATGGCGTCGCGTACGACGTCACTGCCGAAAAAGGCGTTCGCGCGTTCGTCCAGATCCGACAGATGCGTGGCACAGAACGATTCAAATTCTTCCACGCTAAAACGCCGCTTCGCAATCGCGACATAGGCCGCAAGCTTTTCCTCAAACGGCGCGTCCTCGGCCGCGATATCAAAATACTCCCGCCAGCCAAAATCGGTATGCATACGTCGCTGCGTAGCCGCACAGAAAACAGACCAGCGAATATTGGCCATGATCAACCACGGAAAATGATAGTGCAGCGAAGTCACCTGCGAATCCGGACACGCGTTGGCAAAATCAATGGGATGCCACACTCCGTCGTGACGTAGTGCTTCGCAGGAATTGAAGTCCCAGCCGAAGAACGCGTTGATCACCAGCGTCATGTCCGACAGGTGCTGTTTGTCCTTCTCGCTGATGAAGTCGGTCTCCATACGATAACGATCGTGCAGCGGCGCGTCGGGTGCGTAGTTCACATGGCGAGTCTGTGGACCCATGCCCAGGCAGCGTACAAAGGAGTCGTGCGGCATCACGCCTTTTTGCAGATGCATGACCCGCGTGTCGCTCTCGTCATAGGCCTTGCTCAGCGCATCGCGGTCCTTGATGCTCGTGACGCCAACCCAGGCGCCGCCGTCGTAGGGCTTCATGAACAGCGGATAGCCGATGCGATCACCAATATCACCAAGATCAAACAGCTTGGCATAGCGCTGCAGCGTGGGCTCCAGATCGTCGGTTTCAGGGTAGGCCTTGGGCGGCAGCATCCAGGTCTCGGGCACCGGGAAGCCCAGTCGCGTCATCGCCGCGTAGGAGGTGTGCTTCTCCATCGACGTGAGCGAGAACGGATTATTAAACACATACAGATCGTCGTGCACGATGGCTTTTTTTATCCACTCGCGCGAGGTGTGATACCAGTGCGTCAGCCGGTCGATGACGACGTCATAGCGCACCGGTTGACTCAGACTGAACGGCTCGATGGACACCCGATCCACTTCAAAGCGCAGCGTATCGCCACCGTCGCGAACCGTTAAGTCCAGGTCCCTGAGCAGGGCCTCGTAGCACACCGGCCAACAGATATCGGCTCCCAGCGAGAGTCCAATGCGACGAATATGTTCAGCCAATGTGCGCTCCTTCGAGTATCAGAATCATTCGTAGACAACCCAGTTCGGGCCCGGGAACAGCCACGACAACGCGTTGCGCAGGCGGTCGCGCCAGTTTTCCCAGTTGTGCGCGTCGCGCACCTCTTCAAACCGCACCTCCATGTCCTCGGCCTGCAGCCGCGGCACAAGCGAGCGGTTTTCATAAATCAGGGACTCATAAACGCCACAGCTCATGTAGACCCGATCGGCGCATCGACGCGGGTCGGCGCGAAACGCGTTCACAAACTCTACCACCGGATCAAACACTTCGCCGCGCCGATGCTTGCCAAAGTCGCTGAAAGCGAACGACCCGGACTGCAGCAGCAGATTGCCAAAGCGTCCCGGCGCCGTCCATGCCGCGTGCAGCGAGGCCACCCCGCCAAAGCTCGCGCCCATGACCGCACGTGCCCACGGCTCATCGATCAGCGGATATTGACCCTGCAGGTAGGTCAGCAAATCGTCCGTCACAAAGCGCGCGTGCTGTTCGTTGCCAGCGTATTCGCGCAGTCGATCGGGCGACTGGGTCATTGCCACAATCAGTGGCGGGATATCCAGCGCCGTAATCAGGTTGTCCAGAACATCCTGCAGCGCGGCGTAGCGCAGGTAGTCAGCGCCATCGTGACAAACCACCAGCGGATAGCGACGGTTGCGCCGGAACGTTGGCGGCAGATACACCAGAATCTCGCGCTGATGTCCGAATGCGGCGCTGTGCAGCCGGTGTCTGCGAATGTTCCCCTGACGCGCCTCGGGATCGTTCAGCGTCCACGATGGCCGTTTGTAGCCAAAGCCCTGACACACCGAATTGGCGCCGAACGGATCCTGCGCCCGCACGCCGTTCAGCGGGTCGAGGATCAGCTCGCTATGACCGTCACGCACGACCTCAAACTTGTATTCGATGCGCGAATCTTCGGGAAACTCGATGGTCACCGCCCACAGATCGGTCTCGTCGATTCGCACCAAAGGCTGGGGGCCATCAAGGCCCGACATCCAGCAGCGCAGCGTGACGCTGTCGGCTTCGCCTCGATAGACGAACGTCACACCGTGTCGCGCCACCAACGGGAAGCGGTGTTTATCGACAAACGCGTTGATCGCGTCCTCGTCCGGCGTGCCGTCGCGGGTCAAATCATCCAGTGGCGTAGTCATCGGACTTTCAGCTTCTTGAGTTTGCCATCGCGTGTCACGCGACGAGCGCCCTCGACGCTATCGAGTCGCTCGCCATCGAAGCGCACGGCCTGCCCGGCATCAAGCGCCACAACCCGACGCGAAGCAAAGCGCCGACTCATGAGTCCCAAGCGTGTC
The DNA here is from genome assembly GCA_964639265.1 of uncultured Gammaproteobacteria bacterium. Taxonomy (GTDB): domain Bacteria; phylum Pseudomonadota; class Gammaproteobacteria; order Steroidobacterales; family JBCCMA01; genus JBCCMA01. The sequence goes on from CAZXCL010000030.1 coordinate 35,198, forward strand.
GTGCGCGAGGTATCCAGACGGCGTTTTGCGTTAGGCAAGACCACCATGCCCGGCGTCAGGCCCAGCCCCTCATCGAAAATCTCGGCGTCGCGCAGACCTTGCGGTGCGCGATCGTGATACAGCACAACGCGCTCGCACAGCGCCATCGCACCCGCCGACCAGGCCACGAGATGCTTGTCCTCAAGCAGACTTTTCATTCCAAGGATACGCAGGCGGCTGATCAGCACTCCCACATTGCCACCGGTGATGATGACGCAACGCACACCGTCGAGCTGTTCTCGCAGCGCAGTGCGCACCTGTTCCAGGTGTTCACCGCCGTGCATCTTCTCAGCCTCCAGATAACGCAAATGGGCGGCGGCCAAACGTTGCAGATGATGACGATCCAGCGCCCGTAGCTGGGTGATGGCATGACGCTGATCGAGTGGCGCAAACGAACTGTCACTTTCGAAAATATCGACGGCCGCCTGCATCAGGTGCCCCAGACGCAGGCGGTATAGACGCTGCAACTGCCGCAGGGCGTCCTGCCGCTCACGATGCGCCTGCCCAAGCTCAGGTGCATCGACAAGCAGTGCATCCGTACGTTTGTACAGCTGCAAATCAGACAGGGGACGCGACACGATCTTCGCCATGTCTTCGAGATCATTTTCGGCTTCCTGCCAACCGGCACTGATCACCGCAACCTTCTCGTCCGGCTCGGTCAGCGCCGCCACCTCTTTGCCCAGAATCGGCTCGGTGCGCTGCGGCCCAAGCAAAACGCGTACGCTCATCGAAGCTCAACCTGCACGAGCTGCACGATGTTCTTGAGCGCATCCTCCACAACGGCCGTCTCCGGATGACGCACGATCACAAAGCCCTCGCCTTCGTAACTGCCCGACGGCGCCTGCCCTTCGCGCGGCAGCTGCACGTCGACCACCAATTGGCCATAGCGACGCTGCGCCTCATCCAGACCGTGAATGGCGTGCACGCGGCCGCTGCCCTGACCGCGAAAATAGGCGGCTCCTGCGGCATACAGACGCGGCGGTGGCGTAAAGCTGTCGCAGGCCATGAGCCGCGGCCAGGCTTTGTAGAAATCCAGATCGTGGGCAAACGATAGCAGCGTTGTAATCTGCGCACCGGGTGGCCGTGCACCCACTTCAGAAATCGCGATGCGACCGTCGGGTAAGGAAAACCATTCCATGTGCGACAGCCCGGTTTGCAGACCGAGCGCTTTGAGCCCACGAAGAGCCGCATCGCGAATCGGGTCAAACTCCGGTCCGTCTATCTCTCTCGGCAGCATGACCGACCACTGAATCCACTGGTTTTCCATGACCTCGAGCGGCGCCGGAAAGTAGCGCGAAATCGAGTGCCAGACGGGCTTGCCGTCTACCATCACGCTATCAAAGGAATATTCGGTACCACGCACGAACTCCTCGAACAGCGTTGGCGCGGCCGGGTCGGGCACAAAGCGCTGCAGATAGGCACCAAGATCTTCCAACCGGTCGAGCCGGAAGGTGCTCTTGCCCCCGGCACCGGCCGGTGGCTTGACCACAATCGGGAATCCGACCTTCCCGACGAACGCCTGTGCGGCCTCAGCCGAACCAACCAGCGCGTGTCGAGCGCACGGCACATCGGCGGCCCGCAGCACGTCTTTCATGCGCGACTTGTCGCGAAAATTCAGCGCGGTATTCACATCCACGCCGGGCAGACCCAGCTTCTCCCGCGCGGCGGCCAGCGGCACCTGAAGCTGCTCGAGCGGGCCAAACAGGCGATCCACCGGGCCGATGTCTCGGCCGAGGGCCTGTGCGGCATAGATCAGCTGATCGGGGTCGAGCGCGTTATTGACGCGATAGTGGGCGCGCAGTCGATGACGCAGCGCCTGGGGCAGTTTCTCAACCGGGTCCTGGCTGATTAGCGATAGCGCAACATCGTTCATATGGGTCGCGCCTTCCAGAAAACGCACCGTGGCGTCCATGAAAAAAGGGGCAACAAAAGCAGCGTGGGTCTTCATGGGCGCAAAGGAAAACACCCGTTGCGCACCATGGCAAGCACCACGGCAAAAAAAATGGCGGCCGGCGAACCCCACATTTGGTCAGGCCACGTTAATACCCCCAGCGAACACCCCGGCGCACGTCGCGCTACCGCCACTCAGGAGACCAAAAATGCAGTCAAATCAATCATCACCACGCTCGCCGGGCGCTGTGACCCTGGCCCTGGCAGTGACCATGGCGCTCAGCACATTAAGCGCCTGCCATACCGCGGTGAGTCCGCAGGGCCAAAGCGCCAAGCCTGCCGAAACCTCCGCACCCCAAGGCGAACTCCGCGCGGATGCCGAGGCTGCGCCATCGGCAGCACAGCCTGCGCCTGTGCTCTATGAATTCAAGAGCGAGCAGGAGGATGCTGGCGCCGCGATGGACAAGCTGGCCCGGGCGCAGGTTCGGCAAAGACAGCTCGCCCCGCCGCTGGCGCCGTCCAACGCGATCGTCAGCATGGGTTACCAGCCACCGCCCGTTGATCGCGAAACGTATGCCGTGATCGAAGACCTCGGACTCATGCTGACCCAGGATGACCCGGTCTCAACATTCAGCGTCGACGTCGACACGGGTGCCTACGCCAACGTTCGGCGCTTTGTAAATGAAGGCGCGTTACCACCGACCGATGCCGTGCGCGTGGAAGAGTTGATCAACTACTTCAACTACGACTACGCCGAGCCGAGCGGTAGCACGCCGTTCAGCGTGCAAACCGAGATCGCGACCACGCCGTGGAATCCTGACACGCTGCTGATGCAGATCGGCATTCAAGGCAAGTCCATCCCGGCCGACAAGCGCCCGGCCAGCAATCTGGTGTTTCTGATTGACGTGTCGGGCTCGATGCAAAGCCCCAACAAACTGCCGTTACTCAAAAAAGCCTTTACGCTTTTGACCAACAATCTCAACGACCGTGACCGCGTGTCGATGGTCGTTTACGCCGGCGCCTCGGGTGTGGTGTTGCCGCCGACGGCCGGCGATGACGGCCAGCGCATTCTGGAGGCGCTTGAGCGCCTGCGCGCCGGCGGCTCGACCAACGGCGCGTCTGGACTGAAGCTTGCCTATCAAACGGCGCGCGACGCCTTCATTGAAGGCGGCATCAACCGCATCGTTCTGGCCACCGACGGCGATTTCAATGTCGGAATCGCCAACGTGGAGCGGGTCATTGATCTGGTGGAGCGCGAACGCGAAACGGGCATCTCGCTGACCACTCTTGGCTTTGGCAGCGGCAACTACAACGACGAGCTGATGGAGCGCATTGCGGATGCCGGCAACGGCAATTACGCCTACATCGATTCGGTGAGCGAAGCACGCAAGGTTCTGGTTGATGAAATCGGCTCCACGCTGCACACCATCGCCAAGGACGTGAAGATCCAGGTGGAATTCAATCCAGCGCAGATCGCTGAATATCGTCTGATCGGCTATCAGAATCGGATGCTCAAGCGCGAGGACTTCAACAATGACAAAGTGGATGCCGGTGACATTGGCGCCGGCCATACGGTGACGGCTCTGTATGAACTGACGCCCGTGGATTCGGCCGCGCGCAAGGTTGATCCATTGCGCTATGGTCAAAGCGTCGAGCCTTCCGCAAACACCAGCAATGAACTGGCTTTTGTTCGACTTCGCTACAAGGCTCCGGACGGTGACACCAGCAAGCTCATCGAACGCCCGGTCAATCAGTCCGACGTGATCGACGCAAGGCGCACCAGCGACGACTATCGCTTCGCGGCCGCCGTTGCCGCGTTCGGACAACAGCTGCGTGGCGAGCCGCTGATCGGCGATTATCAAATGAGCGAGACCCGCGCGCTGGCCGCGGGAGCACCAGGCAACGACCGCGGTGGCTACCGTCGCGATTTTCTCGAGCTGATCGATCGCACCACGTCGCTTGACCATGACAACTCAGGCCAGAGCAACTCGGGCCATGCCATCGCTGGCAAGTTCTAATCCCCTGGGCCACGGCGCGGCAGTTTCGCCGCGCTGTGGTCTGGCTTACTCTCTGCAGATGGACGATGTGCGCGACCGCGATCTGATGACCCGCTACCGCAACGGCGATGAAAAGGCGTTTGAGACGCTGTACGCGCGGCACAAAGGCCCGCTGTATCGTTTTCTCCATCAGCGCTGCTTTGATGCCGACACGGCCAACGACGTTTTTCAGGAGGTCTGGACCAAAGTGATTCGAGCACGCCTGACCTATGAACCTACCGCCAAATTCACGACGTGGCTTTATCAGCTCGCGCGCAACACCTACGTGGACCACGTGCGCCATGTGCAGCGACGCATTCGTCTGGTCAGCGATGATAGCGCCACCGGCAATGCGCCCAGCGAGCAGCCGAACCTGATCGATCAGGTGCAGGGCGACCAGCTGCAGCAGGCGCTCGACACGGCCCTGCGCAGCCTGCCCGCCGAGCAGATGGAGGCATTTTTGCTGCATCAGGAAGCCGGATTAACGCTGCCGGAGATTGCAAAGGTTACACAAGTGGGGCGTGAGACCGTGAAAAGTCGCCTGCGTTACGCGGTGCGCAAACTGCGCGAGGTCGTGATTCGGCCCGAGGGGATGTCGGCATGACCACACCACACGACGATCTGCAGGATTTTCTGGACGGCAATGACCCGCTCAACGAACTGTACGCCCGGCGCGAGCCTGTTGAGCCGCCGGCGGAACTCGATGCGGCGATCCTGAGCGCGGCGCGCGACCATGCAAAGCATCCGCAGCGTCCGCGCTGGATGCTCCCGATCAGCCTCGCGGCAACCGTGGTGCTTGGCACCGGGCTCGCCGTGAAGCAGCTCTCCTCGCCCATACGCCCGATGAGCGAGTCGGCGACGCACGAGACACTGGCGCAAAACGGCGCATCCACGCGCAGCGCTTCCTCTGGCGAGGTCGCCGAACAATCTCCAAGCGTGGATAGCGCACTTGTGCAGGCTCCTGTCGACAAACCGCGCATTGAAGATATTCCTGCTATCGAAGCCGAAGCGGACTTCGCGCCTGAACCGGTGCAGATTGAGGCCAAGCGCGTTGAACCAACGCTCGGACAGCTCAAAGAGGCGGACCTGAGCGAAGCGCGCAAACAAGCACAGCGCTCCGTTCAGCGCGATGCGCCGGAAGCGCCACGCGAATCAGCGGCGACTCCGGCGTCAGCGCCTGCGCCTGCGCCTGCGCCTGCTCCGCCATTGGCATCCGCATCCAACGACCGCGCAGACGGTTCGGTCGCCAACGAGGTGATCGAACCCGCCCGACCGCCGACCGCCGTTGCGACCGAGGCTGACATTGCGGCCGAAGTCGATATCTATGAGCAGGCACATCGCGACTCAGCTGACAAAACCGAGGATGCTGCGATAGCTGCCGCCCGCAAATTACGCTCGCGCACGTACCAGCCGCAGACGACGTTTTCGTTTGCAGAAGGCCAGGGCTCTGCGCAACCCGGGGCCTCGCTTGCACCGGATCGCCTCGCAGGGGCCACCGACGCGCAACTCGACCAGATTATCAACGCAATCAAAGAGGATCGATTGGACGACGCCCTGAACAGCTTTAAGGCGTGGCGATTGATCATCGACTCCGTGTACGCTCAGCCTGAGGACGAAGAGCAGCTCGACGGTGAACGCGTCGATATCGAGGGCGCGACCCGGGACCGCATTCAGGCCCTGCTCGCCGCCGGCGACACCGGAACGGCTAACGACCTGCAAGACATACTCTTCGAGGTCTATCCAAACTCTGAATTGCCGGTCGATCTGCTGCCTGGTGAGGAACCCGCACCGGACCCGCCCCACAACCAGAACTAACGCGCTGCACCCCGCCAACCGGGGTGCTAAACTCGGCGGCCGTTTATCAACGAGTTGTTTCAGGAGACAGCCATGAAAGCCCCTGTTCGTGTCGCGATCACCGGTGCCGCCGGTCAAATCGGTTATCAACTTGCCTTTCGCATTGCGTCGGGCCAGCTGCTGGGGGCCGATCAGCCCGTCATTCTGCAACTTCTGGAGATCCCGCCCGCGCTGGGCGCGCTCAATGGCGTGGTCATGGAGCTCAACGACTGTGCGTTTCCAACGCTCGCGGGCGTGGTCGCGACGGATCAGGCCGACGTGGCCTTTGGTGACGCGGACTACGGCCTGCTGGTCGGTGCCAAACCCCGCGGTCCGGGTATGGAGCGCAAGGATCTTCTGCTTGGCAATGCCAAAATCTTCTCGGCTCAGGGCAAAGCGATTAACGACAACGCCAACAAGAACATCAAGGTGCTGGTGGTCGGCAATCCGGCCAACACCAACGCATTGATTGCTGCGGCCAACGCACCGGATATCGATCCGCGCAACTTCACGGCGATGACGCGTCTGGATCACAACCGCGCACTGAGCCAGCTGGCCGAGAAAACCGGCCATCACACCACGGACATTCGCAAGATGATTATCTGGGGCAACCACTCGGCCACTCAGTATCCCGACATCAACCACGCCAGCATCAAGGGCGCGGCCGCGACCAGCAAAGTGGACGAAACCTGGACACGCGAAACGTTTATTCCGACCGTTCAAAAACGCGGCGCGGCGATCATTGAAGCCCGCGGCCTGTCATCGGCCGCCTCCGCTGCCTCTGCGGCCATCGATCACGTGCGCGACTGGGCGCTTGGAACGATTCCAGGCGACTGGACCAGCATGGGTATCCCCTCGGACGGCAGCTACGGCATTCCCGAAGGCGTGGTCTATTCATACCCAGTGACGTGCAGCGGCGGCGAATACGAAATCGTCCAGGGCCTGGACATCGATGATTTCAGTCGCGAGCGCATGGATGCGACTCACGCCGAACTGCGGGAAGAACGGGACGGTGTCGCCGATCTCCTGTAATCACGCAAGATTTATTTAGCCGATTTTGGGCTGAATTACGAGATGAAGCCCGACGTTCGCGTCGGGTTTTGTCGTTTTGGGCGACAATAATCGGCTTCGACACAAAAATCCCCACTCCGGCGTTTGTCGCGCTGCACCAAAACCGCTATATTCAGAAACATCTTTCACTGTGCCGCCCGGAGGCTCGCATGAGTTTTTTGTTATGGACCCTGCTGTTTGTTGGCACCGCTGTCACCGTCGGCTACCGCCGCACCGACCTGCGCACCGCGATTATCACCATGGGTGTCGTCACCGGCGCGTTCCTGCTCTTTAGTGATGCTCACATCGTCGTCCGTCTTGCCATTCTCGCGCTGTTTGCCGCCTTCGCCGCACTGGGCAGCGACGAATTCCGACGCACCCGCCTGGCCAAGCCGATGCTCGACATGATGCGCCGTGCGCTGCCTGAGATGTCAGACACCGAACGCACCGCACTCGAGGCCGGCACGGTTGGCTGGGACGGTCAAATCTTTTCGGGCAAGCCGCAGTGGCGCACGCTGCTCGACGCGCCCAAGCCGGGTTTGAGCGACGAAGAGCAGGCCTTCCTCGACGGACCGGTTGAAACGCTCTGCCAGATGATCGACGAGTGGCACATCACCCACGAGCTAGCCGATTTGCCGCAACACGTGTGGCAATACCTCAAGGACGAAGGCTTTTTCGCCATGATTATTCCCAAGGAATATGGCGGCCTCGAGTTCTCGGCGCAGGCCCACTCAGCCGTGCTGACCAAAATTGCCGGACGCAGCGCCACGGTGGCCTCCACAGTGGCCGTGCCCAACTCGCTTGGGCCGGGCGAACTGCTCATGCACTACGGCACCGAAGAGCAGAAAAACCACTATCTGCCGCGACTTGCCAGCGGCGAAGAAGTGCCCTGCTTCGGCCTGACCAGCCCGCGCGCCGGTTCGGATGCCACCTCGATTACCGATCATGGCATTGTCTGTCGCGGCGAATTTAACGGCGAAGAAGTACTGGGGATGCGCCTGAACTGGAACAAGCGCTACATCACGCTCGCTCCGGTCGCCACGGTTCTGGGCCTGGCCTTCAAGCTCTACGACCCCGACGGCCTGCTTGGCGACACCAAGGACTACGGCATCACCTGCGCTTTGATCCCAACGGATCTTCCCGGCGTGAGCACCGGTCGTCGTCACTTCCCGCTCAACGTGCCGTTCCAGAACGGCCCGACTCAGGGCGAAGACGTGTTTGTGCCGCTGGACTTCATCATCGGCGGTCCGGACATGGCCGGTCAGGGCTGGCGCATGCTCGTGGAATGCCTCACGGTTGGGCGCTGTATTTCATTGCCATCCAACGCGTTGGGCGGCGCCAAAGCGGCGCTGGCCTCATCCGGCGGCTATGCCCGCATTCGCAAGCAGTTCCGCATGCCCATCGCGGGTTTTGAAGGCATTCAGGAACTGCTCTCGCGCATCGCCGGCTCTACCTACATTATTGACAGCGCCGTGAAGATGACGGCGGCGGCCGTAGACCGCGGTGAGAAACCCGCCGTGCCCTCAGCCATCCTCAAGTACCACTGCACGGAAATGGGCCGCACGATCGGCAACGACGCGATGGATCTGCACGGCGGCAAAGGCATTTGCCTTGGTCCCGGCAACTATCTCGGCCGCGGCTATCAGTCGATTCCGATTTCGATCACAGTTGAGGGAGCCAACATTCTTACCCGCAGCATGATCATCTTTGGTCAGGGCGCGATCCGCTGCCATCCGTTTATGCTCAAGCTTATGCAGGCCTGTGCGATCGAGGATGACAGCGAAGCGCTGGTCGAATTCGACAGCGCCCTGTTCGGCCTGGTGGGCAACATGTGCTGCAACGCCGCGCGCTCGCTTGTGGCCTCGTTTACGTTCTCGCGCTTCGCAAATGTGCCTGTGGAAGGCCCCACCAAGCGCTACTTCCAGCACATCAACCGTTTCTCGCAGGCCTTTGCCCTGGCCGCCGACGGCGCCATGCTGAGTCTGCAGGGCAGCCTGAAAAAACGCGAAATGCTCTCGGCGCGTCTGGGCGACATCCTGAGCTATCTATACCTGGCCTCGGCTGTGCTCAAGCATTACGAAGATCAGGGCCGTCCGGCAGAAGATCTGCCGATCGTTGAGTGGGCCTGCCGTCATTTGCTGTATCAGTCGCAGGAGCAGCTCCACGGTGTGCTGCGCAATCTGCCCAACCGTCCGCTGGCCATTGCTCTGCGTTTGTTTATCTTCCCGCGCGGACGCATGTACTCGGCGCCCTCCGACAAGCTGGAGCGTGAAGTCGCCAGGCTGGTGACTACGCCGTCTGAGGCGCGTGATCGTCTTATAGATGGTGCGTATCTGACGGCGGATGACAACAACCCGATCGGCATCATCGACAAGCTGCTGCGCGAGGCCGAGTACATCGAAGGACTCGAGCGCAAGGTCTACGGCGCACTCAAAGCCGGCACGATCGAAGAGAAGGCTCCACCGGTCATGTTCCGTGCGGCGGCCGACGCTGGTGTGATTTCTGAAGAAGAAGCCGAGCGCCTGCTTGAGTTTGACCGCCAGGTCATGAGCATCACCAACGTCGACGACTTTGACAGCGCGGACCTTGCCGCACGTGGAGTTGAACGTGGTACGCCGACTGTGGTGCACGATTCGGCCGCGTAACAGAGCGTCATGGTATTAGTGAGAAGCGCGCCACCTTCGGGTTGGCGCGTTTTTTTTTGCGTCACATCGCCGGCGCTGAAGCGCTGAAATCGTCGGCTTGGGTCACCTCGACGCGAGCGCGCTCTACCTTGCGTACCATCTTGCGCTCATACATGTCCGCATCCGCACGTCGAATTAGCGCTTCCATGTCGCCGCGCCCGGGCACCGCGGTCGCGACCCCGATGCTCGCCGAGGCATAAATCGGACCGTCCAGAGTGTCAACTGGCGCGGCCTGGATTTTCGCATCGAGTCGTTTGGCGATCGCCTCGGCTGCCTTTTCGTCGGTATCGCAGAGCATGATCACAAACTCCTCGCCACCCCAGCGGGCAACCACGTCACCGGCGCGACGGTTGTCCTGGAAGCGCTCGGCCACCGCCTTGAGCACATCGTCGCCGACCTCATGACCACGTTCGTCATTGATGCGTTTGAATCCATCGAGATCGGCAAGAAGAATCGAGATCGGATGACCGGCGCGCTGCGCGGTGGCCCACGCACGGGCCATGGCCTCGTTCATTCCGCGACGATTGGCAAGCCCTGTCAGCGGATCAATGCTCGCCAGCTCACGCAGTTGTTCGGCCATGTCGCTGGCCAGAATGAACACGCAGAACATTCCCATGCCGAGAAAGCACGGCGGCATCGCGACGAAATTCACGATGGAGTAAATGGCCATCGTGTCGGCATTCATGGTGGCGCCCTGCGACAGCGCCACAATACCCGCAGCGAGCTGGCACAACGCAAATGCGGCACAGAACGCGGCCGCACCCAACTCAGCAGGCAACGTCCGTTGCCGAAAATTGATGATTAGCCAGGCCGCCAATCCGTTCATCGCCGCCGCATGCAGCGGCAGCAGCGCAATGCGCAGTCCGAAATGCGGCATCGCGACTGTGAACCACACGACAAGCGCAAACGTGCCGATCGCGCCGAACCAGTGATAGGTGGTAAACGGGCGTCCTACCCGCTGCAGGTGACCCAGAATGCCCAGCGTCACCGTTGTACATGACAGCGCCGCACTCACGATCCAGGCCATGGATGCGGACGGAAAAATGCCCCGGGTCAACGAGACGCCAAACATGACGCCGGCCACGCCAAAGCACAGCGCCCAGCTTTTGGCATGCGCGCGGCGGCCCAAGGTCACATAGGCCAGCCAGAAAATCAGGCTGAACACCATGCAACTCATGGCCAGAGCAACAATCAGCAAAAACGACGGTTTCACACAAGCGGTTAGCGGCCCGCCTGTGAAAAACTTGAGTTGCGACAAAGCGTTTGCAAACCGGGACGGGGTTAGCTGCATCAAAGGGAGCATCCTGTTAACGTTCGCACGCGCGTGGCCATGCAACGTCCGCGTACCTCACATGAAATCTCGCAAAGGCGACACGATGCGTATTGTGCCCGTATTCCAGATTTTGATGCTTGTCCTCGTTATGGCCTCGGGCTCGGCCCCGGTGTTTGCGCAGGACGATTCAGGCGTGATCATCCGCCAGACCCTGCTGCCCGAGGAGTTCAGCCGGTTTGCACCACGCTCGGCGCTGGACATGGCGGTCCAGGTACCTGGTTTCTCGATTAATGAGGGAGGCAACGATCGCGGGTTTGGCCAGGCCGATACCAACGTGCTGATCAACAGCCGGCGCATCTCCGGCAAGTCGAACGGTCCCGTTGACGCGCTGTCCCGCATCCCCGTCAGCGATGTGGTGCGTATCGAGATCGTGGACGGGGCCAGCCTGGATATCGGCGGCCTGTCGGGCCAGGTCCTCAACGTAGTGACAGACAGCGACGGGAAAATCAGCGGTCAGTTTCGCTATTCACCCCAGGCTCGAACCGACGACGTACCGTTTCGCTGGGGCAATGCCGAGTTGTCCCTGTCGGGTGGCTCCGGCAACGTTGAGTGGACATTAAATGTCAGCAACGAGCAGGAGCGGTTTGGCTCCGAGGGCCCCGAGTTTGTGTTCGACGGCCAGGACCAGATCACCGACATCCGGGACGAGGTCATCGTGGAGATGTTTGATCAGCCGGGCATTGCCGGCTCGCTGACCCGCGTTGGCGAGAACGGCAGCGTTCTGAATCTGACCGGTGAGGTCAACTGGTTTTTGTTCGAGGCCGAAGAGCTCTCTCGCCGCGAGCCCGTTGCGGATGTGGCCAACCTGCGCACACTGAAAAATACCGAAGACGAGTTCAACTTCGAGATCGGGGCCGACTATGCCTTTGCTGTGCGCTCCGGACAGCTCAAGCTGATCGGGCTGCACCGCTACGAATTCAGCCCCACGACCAATCGCGTTGACTTTGAGTTCGACGACAATCGGCCGCTTGCCGGCTCCTTGTTTGACCGCGAAGCCGATGAGGCCGAGACCGTGCTGCGCGCCGAATACACCTATTCGGCGCTGGGCGGCGACTGGCAGTGGGCCGTTGAAGGCACGCATAACTTTCTGGAGATTGAGGCCGATCTGTCGGTGCGCGACGACAACGGAGACCTCATGCCGGTAGACCTTCCCGGTGCCTCCTCAAGAGTCGAGGAAGACCGGGCCGAAGTAACGGCGAGCTACAGCCGGGCGCTCTCACCAACGCTGCAGCTGCAGACCTCGCTTGGCGTTGAGTACTCGCAAATCGAGCAGATTGGCCCGATGGGCCAGACCCGCGATTTTGTCCGGCCCAAGGGATTCGTGTCGCTGAACTGGCGCGCCACGGACAATCTGAACCTGTCAGCGCAACTCGAGCGCCGGGTAGGTCAGCTGCGCTTTTTCGACTTCATTGCCTCAGTCAACGTGAATCAGGATCGGGTCAATGTGACCAACGCCAACCTCGTGCCGCCTCAGTCCTACATTCTGAATCTGGAGATGCAGCGTACGTTCAACGAGCTTGGTTCGATCACGCTGAGTGCGTTTTATGAAGACATCACCGACATCGTGGATCTGATCCCGATTGAGGAAGGCGGTCAGGCGCCGGGCAATGTCGATGCGGCCACGCGCTACGGCGGATCGGTCAACGCCACGCTCTTGTTTGATCCACTGGGCTGGCGCGGCGGGCGCCTCGATCTGGAAGTTAACTACACCGATTCTGAGGTCGCCGATCCGCTTCTGGGCAACGACCGGCGCATTTCCGATGAAGACTATCTCGACTATGAAGCCGTGCTGCGCTGGGATGTTCCCGACACCGATTGGGCGTCAGGACTCGAGTTTTTCTACGAGGAAAACGCGCCTCAGGTGCGACTGGATGAGGTCAGCGTGTTTTTGCAGAGTACGGCGTTCGGGCGCATGTTTGTGGAACACAAGAATGTGTTCGGCATGACCGTGCGCGGCAGTGTGGGCAACCTGCTGGATCGCAGCAACGACTTTTTCCGCACCATCTACAACGACCGTGTCGCCAACGACATTGCTTTTCGCGAGGATCG
>CAZXCL010000031.1:0-47244 GCA_964639265.1 uncultured Gammaproteobacteria bacterium
ACATATTCTGGTTCTTCGGGTATCCCGAGGTCTACATCATGATCCTGCCGGCGTTCGGTATCGTGTCGGAGATCATCCCGACCTTCGCGCGCAAGAAACTGTTCGGCTATTCGTCGATGGTTTACGCCACGGCCAGCATCGCGTTCCTGTCGTTCATCGTCTGGGCGCATCACATGTTTACCGTAGGCATGCCGCTGGCCGGCGAGCTGTTCTTCATGTTCTCGACCATGATGATCGCCGTACCGACGGGCGTGAAAGTGTTCAACTGGGTCGCCACGATGTGGAAAGGCTCCATGACCTTTGAAACGCCGATGCTGTTTGCGCTGGCGTTTGTGTTCCTGTTCACGATCGGTGGGTTCTCGGGCCTGATGCTGGCCATCACGCCGGTCGATTTCCAGTATCACGACACCTACTTTGTTGTCGCCCACTTCCACTACGTGCTGGTGCCGGGAGCCGTGTTTGCCATCATGGCCGGTGTCTACTACTGGCTGCCGAAATGGACGGGCAACAAGCTCAATGAGACCCAGGGCAAGTGGCACTTCTGGGTTGCCGCGATCTCGATCAACGTTACGTTCTTCCCGCAACATTTCCTCGGCCTCGCCGGCATGCCGCGTCGTATCCCCGACTACGCTGTTCAGTTCACGGATTTCAACGTGATCTCGAGTATTGGCGCGTTCGCGTTTGGTCTGAGTAACCTGATGTTCATCTACAACATCTGGGCCAATGCTCGCGGCGGCGAAAAAGCCACCGACCGGGTTTGGGACGGCGCGCGTGGTCTCGAGTGGACGTTGCCGTCGCCGGCGCCGTATCACAGCTTCGAGACGCCGCCGGAAATGGAACTCGACGACGAAGCCGAATGGGAATCGTCGCGTTACGCCGAACCCAGCAGCAGCTAAGCGAGCATGGCGGTGTCCGACCAAAAGCGAAAAAGCCGCGCTGTGCGCATGGCGATTGGCCTGGGGGTAATCGCCGTGGGCATTTATGCCGGCTACATCGCGTTGTTCATCTCGAGCGCCTCGGGCTAGCGGACGCATGAGCGGCAATCAGAAACTGGTCTTCGCGCTCAGCGGCATTGTCGTGGGCATGTTTGGCTTTGGTTATCTGCTGGTGCCGCTTTACGACGTGTTTTGCGAGATCACCGGGCTCAACGGAAAGACGGCCTCCGAGGCGGCTATCGTTGCCGAAGCACCGGATCTGTCGCGCACCGTGCGTGTCGAGTTCACAGGCTCGCTGAACCAGGGCGCACCGTGGGAGTTTCGACCGATGCAGGTGTCCATGGATGTTCATCCAGGCAAGGCCTACGTCACCAACTACTTCGCCAAAAGCCGTGTGGATCGCGATGCGGTTGGGCACGCCGTGCCGAGCGTCGCCCCTGGCGCCGCCGCCAAGTATTTTCTGAAAACCGAATGCTTTTGTTTTGAAGAACAGGCCTTCGGTCCCGGCGAGTCGAAAGAGATGCCGGTACGCTTTGTTCTGGACCCGGATCTGCCCGCGCATGTGGAAGTAGTAACGCTGTCCTACACTTTTTTTGAGAAACAACTGGCGGCCAACGCCAACTGAGGAACTGACATGGCCAACGTGTCCGCAGATAAGTATTACGTCCCCCACGGCAGCCAGTGGCCCATCGTCGGCTCCATTGCGCTGTTCCTGATCATGTTTGGTACGGGCATGTGGCTCAACGACTGGGGTCTTGGCAAGCTGCTCGTCGGCGCTGGCGCCATCGCGCTGATCTACATGATCTTCGGCTGGTTTGGCACCGTCATTCGTGAAAGCGTCTCGGGCATGTTCAACAAGCAGGTGGACGTGTCGTTCCGCATGGGCATGATCTGGTTCATCGCCTCTGAAGTGATGTTCTTCGCCGCGTTTTTTGGCGCATTGTTTTATGCCCGTCAGCTCTCCGTGCCCTGGCTGGGCGGCGAGGGCGCCAACTTCTGGACCAACGTGCTGCTGTGGACGGGATTTGAAAACGGCTGGCCTTCGGCGGGTCCTGCCAACCTTGGCGGTGGTTTCGAGGCCATGGCCTGGGACGGTCTGCCGCTGATCAACACGGCGCTGCTGCTGACCTCCAGCGTCACGATCACGATTGCGCACCACGCGCTGCTGCGAAATGACCGCTTCTGGCTCAAGCTTGGTCTGTTTCTGACGTTCGCACTGGGCTTTATCTTCCTGTACGTGCAGGTAATCGAGTACGCCGAAGCCTACAACCACCTGAACCTGAAGCTCAGCAGCGGTATCTACGGGTCAACGTTCTTTATGCTAACGGGCTTCCACGGCGCTCACGTGACGCTTGGCTCAATCATGCTGGTCGTGATCTGGCTGCGAACGCTCAAAGGACACTTCACGCCGGAACATCATTTCGGCTTCGAGGCCGTGGCGTGGTACTGGCACTTTGTGGACGTGGTCTGGCTGGGCCTGTTTATCTTCGTCTACTTCCTGTAGCCCAATGAATTTCGGGTGCCTCGCCATGACGGCGAGGCACCTGAGTACGCTCACGAGAAAAATCTACGGTGCGGGCGCGATAGGTGTGGTGCCGTGTGGCGTGACCCAGCCGAGCTTGAAAAACACCATCAGCAAAATGAACAACCCAACTGACAACCCGATGCGGTAGGTCAGTGCGCGGGCAGTGGCGTGTGGATTGCCGCCGCGGAGCATATAGATCATGGCCGAACCGAGGCTGCCAATGATCAACAACAGAATCAGCAAAACGATGATTTTAGGCATGACGCTCGCGCCTGGAAGGGAGCGTGGAGTATATCGCGTTGGAGCGCTGTGAACGATGACCGGGCGCTTTGATTTTCGGCCGCTGCCGAGCGCACTGGTGCTCGCATTGCTGGGCTTGCTGCTGTGGCTTGGCACGTGGCAGTTGTCGCGCGCTGAAGAGCGTCGCGCGCAGATAGCGAGTTTCGATGCTGCGGACGCGCCGATTCCATGGTCAGCCAGCGATCAATTGCCGCCGCGCTACACCCGTGTGGTGCTGCGCGGGCGCTATGATGGCCAGCATCAGGTGCTCCTCGAGGGCTTGAGTCGAAACTCAACGCCGGGTCTCGAGGTCTTAACGCCGCTGCGCGTCATCGATGGCCGCGTGGTCATGATTAATCGGGGCTGGATACCCTGGCAGGGTGAGCGCACCGCACCGCCGGTGCCGCCAACGCCGAGTGAGCAAGTGGTCGTTACCGGTCGCGTGCGCGCGTTTCCAAAGCCCGGCATGAGTCTGGGCGATAACGAGGCCAATGCCGCATCGAAATGGCCGCGCCTTGCGATCTATCCCAGTGCAGATGAGGTGTCTGGCTGGCTGAACGAACCGGTGGTCCAGATGCAGGTTTTGCTGGATGATGACGCCGAGCACGGCTTTGCCCGCGACTGGCGGCCCGACGAGTTTCCACCGTCGCGTCATGTGGGCTACGCGGTGCAGTGGTACAGCATGGCCGCCGCGCTGATTATTTTGTTTTTTATCGCGAGTCGTCGACGGGCGCAGGATTAAGATGAACGATATCAATCAACAAGGCCGTGGCCGCCGCCAGCTGATCATGCTTACCGCCCTGTTTCTGGGGCCGGTGGTGCTGGCGGCCGCGTTTTATTTCTTTGGCGCCGATTTGCGCCCCAAAGGCAGCGTTGCTCATGGCGAGCTGATCACGCCCGTGGTGTCGTTGCCGGTGCTCGATGAGGACGCGACCTTCCGCGGCGGCTGGACCCTGGCAGTCGTGGCGCAGGACTGTGATAGCTCGTGCGCCGAGGCGCTGGTCAAGGTGCGTCAGGTGCGCCTTGCGCTCGGCCGTGAAATGGAGCGCATCAAACGTGTGTTGCTGGTCACCGGCGGCGGGTCGGCCGATGCACAACTGCTCGAGGCCCATCCGGGTTTGCGCGTCGTGGACAGCACTGAGCCAAAGCTGCTTGAACTTGCGCAGCAGTTCCCCGGCGATGCCCGCAGCTCGCTGTATCTGATTGATCCACTAGGCAACCTGATGATGCGCTTCGACCGCGACGTGGAGCCCAAGCTGCTGAAAAAAGACATCAAGCGCCTGCTCAAACTGTCGAGTATCGGCTGATGGTGTGGTTTCAGCGACTGGCCACGACCGCCGCGGTGCTGGCGTTCATCGTTATCACCCTGGGCGCGTGGGTGCGCCTGACCGATGCCGGCCTCGGTTGTCCCGACTGGCCGGGCTGCTTCGGGCAGCTGCTGGTGCCGGAGTCAGAGCAGGACCTGGCCCGCGTGGCCGACGAGTTCGACGGCGCCGTTGTTGAAACGGGCAAGGCGTGGCGCGAGATGATCCATCGCTATGTGGCCGCGACCCTTGGCCTTTTGATTCTTGCGCTTGCCGCGCTCGGCTGGCGCAACCGCCACGACGCCCGGCAGCCCGTGTGGATTCCTGTGCTGCTGGTCGGACTGGTTCTGTTTCAGGGCATGCTCGGTATGTGGACTGTTACGCTGCTGCTGCAGCCGCTGATCGTGATGGGGCATCTGCTCGGCGGTATCACCATTCTGACGCTTCTGGTCTGGCTGGCGCTGGTAACGCGTCAGGGCGTGACACGGCGCCCGTCGGGCGACGGTTTGCGCGCGCTTGCTCTGGCGGCGCTTCTGGTGACCTTCGCGCAGGTCGCCCTGGGGGGTTGGACCAGCACGCACTATGCCGCGCTGGCCTGCCCGGACTTCCCGACCTGCCAGAATCAGTGGTGGCCGGACGCCGACTGGTCTGAAGGGTTTGTGCCCTGGCGCAATATCGAGTCGAATTTTGAGGGCGGGGTGCTTTTGCATCCGGCGCGGGTGGCGATTCACCTGACCCATCGCGTTGGTGCCGTTGTGCTCACGACGCTGCTCCTGCTCGCGATTTGGACGATCGGACGGCGCAAAGGGCGCGAAGGGCGGCGTGCCGCCGCGCTCACGGGCATCACGCTTGCGCTACAAATCGCCATCGGCGTATCTATTGTCAAGTTGGGCTTGCCGCTATGGCTGGGGGTCGCGCACAATGGCAACGCTGCGCTGCTGGTGCTTAGCGTTTTGACGTTAAACTATGCGGTGCGATACCAGCGAGCCTGAGCACCATGTGGTCCGAGACATTTAATAGTTACTACCAGCTTTGCAAGCCCAAAGTCGTTGCGCTGATCGTGTTCACCGCGATCGCGGGCATGTTTCTGTCGACGCCTGGGATGGTGCCGTGGATGCCGCTGCTGCTCGGCACAGTGGGTATTGCGCTTGCCTCGGCCTCGGCTGCGGCGATCAACCACGTGCTTGATGAGCGTTTCGACGAGCGCATGGGGCGCACAAAGAATCGTCCGCTGCCCACCAAAAAACTCAGCTCGACGCAGGCCGTGTCGTTTGCGCTGGGGCTTGCGGTGGTCTCCATGATTATTCTGGCGCGCTGGGTCAATCCGCTGACCGCGGGGCTGACGTTTGTGGCGCTGATCGGCTATGCCGTGATCTACACCGCCTACCTCAAGCACGCGACGCCGCAAAACATCGTCATTGGCGGTGCGGCCGGCGCGGCGCCACCGGTGCTCGGCTGGGCCGCCATTACGGGCGACGTGCATCACGATGCGTTGCTGCTTTTCCTGATTATCTTTGCCTGGACACCGCCACACTTCTGGGCGCTGGCCATCGCCAAGCGTGAAGACTATGCGAAAGCCGGCATTCCTATGCTTCCGGTTACCCACGGTGTGCGTCACACCACGCTGCAGATTCTGCTGTATAGCGTGTTGATGGTGGTGGTCACGATCTTGCCGTTTTTGACCGGCATGGGCGGGCTGCTGTATCTGGCTGGCGCGCTGAGTCTCGGGGGCGTGTTCATCGCCAAGGCCTGGGCATTGCAAAAGACGCCGCGCTACGATCTGGCGATGGGTCTGTTCGGTTATTCCATCACTTATCTGATGGCGCTGTTCGCGATCATGCTGGTCGATCACTACGTGATGCCCGGCGGCCAGGTGTTGTCATGAAGCCGGTGTACTGGATTGTTGCGGCGTTGGTGCTCAGCGCCATCGTAGGCGGCTATGCGCTGCGGGATGATCAGGCGCCGCTGCCGACAACGCCCGCGCCGGTCGAGCAGATGCCTGAAGAGCCGGACGAGCCGCAGGTCGTTGAGCAGATCGAGGTGCCGGTCGCGCCGGAGCCGCTGCCCGAACCGGTGCTCGAAGGCGATGGCGTCAAGCGCCTCAACCTCACTGGCAACGCCAGCTTTTTCGAGTTGTTCGCGCAACTTGGCATCGAAGATTATGAGGAGCAGCTCGGCAAGTGGGGTGTGTCGCGTGGCTACGCGCAACTCGACGAGCAGGGCAATCCGATTCTGGACCAGCCGTATGCGCAGTACGACGATGAAACGCTGCGCGCGTTCGCCGATGGCGATGACATGTGGGCGCAGCAGTTTCTGGCCGACCGCTTGAAAGACTCGCGGCCGACGGAGGCGCTCGAGTGGTATCGCAAGGCCGCCGTCAACGGCTCGGTTCATGCGATGACGCAAATGGCACGGCTGTATCGCGATCTGGCGTACAAAAAATCCGGTGCAGCGGCGGCCAGCGGCGGTTTGAGCGCTCAGGGCCGCCCGGCGCCAAAGACGACGGGAGGCTCGCCGGCCATTGAGGGCTATGCGTGGGCCGCCGTGGCAGAGCGCGCTGGCTGGGACCCGATGCGCGGCGGCATGACCGCGGGTTTTGTGGGCGCCAAGCTCAGTGACAAACAAAAGGAAGCGGCCTGCGCCATGGCCGGCGATCTGTTCTCCGGGCTGGTCAACGATCGCAATGAGCGCGGGCTGGGTGATTACGCCGCCGAGCCACCGCCGATTGTTTTTGACCCGGGCGCGATGGGAGGCCCTGTCTGCCCGGATAGCAAGGCACCAAATTACCGCGAGCAGTGCCAGGAAATTGAGGTGACCGTGGGCGGGGAAGTCAGCCGAATGTGGACCTGCGGCCAGTAGCGCGAGCATGAGCGCCAACGACACGGTCGACCATCCAATCCTCGCCTCGCTCAACGACGCGCAGCGCGAGGCGGTCAGCGCGCCGCTCACGCCGGTGCTGGTGCTGGCTGGCGCGGGCAGCGGCAAAACGCGTGTCCTGATTCACCGCATCGCGTGGCTGATCGAGCGTGAGCGGGTCTCGCCGCATGCGCTTCTGGCGGTCACCTTCACCAACAAGGCCGCCTCGGAAATGAGAGGCCGTCTCGAACGCCTGTTGTCCATGGATGCGCGCGCACTGTGGGTGGGCACGTTTCATGGACTTGCCCATCGACTGCTGCGCATCCACTGGCGCGAGGCCGGTCTGGTGCAAACCTTCCAGATCATGGATGGCGAAGATCAGAAGCGTTTCATCAAGCGGCTGCTCAAGACGCTTGGCTTCGGCGACGGTGAATGGGATCCAAAAGAAGTTCGCGGCTTCATCAACAGCAACAAGAATGAAGCGCGTCGACCGGACGATCTGAAGCACGACAACGACCCGACGCGACGCCAGCTCATCGAGTTTTATCGCGAATATCAGACGGCCTGCGATCGTGCGGGTCTGGTTGATTTTGCCGAGATTCTGCTGCGCGCGTACGAATTGTGGCAGAACAACCCTGCGATCCTGGCGCACTATCGCGAGCGTTTTGGCCACATTCTGGTCGACGAGTTTCAAGACACCAACACCATCCAGTACAACTGGATTCGGCTTCTGGCCGGTCAGGAGGGTTTGCCGTTTGTGGTGGGCGATGACGATCAGTCCATCTATCGCTGGCGTGGTGCGCGTATCGAACACATCCGTCAGTTTGAACGTGATTTCGGCAACACCAAGATTGTGCGGCTGGAGCAGAACTATCGTTCAACCGGCAACATTCTGGCCGCGGCCAATGCACTGATTGCCAACAACGGCTCGCGCATGGGCAAGAACCTGTGGACCGACGGCACCGATGGCGATCCGATCCGCGTGTTTGGCGCATTCAACGAGCGCGACGAGGCCGAGTTTGTTCTGGGTCGTATCAACGAGTGGGTGGACCAGGGTGGTGCGCGTTCGGATATTGCTATCCTTTATCGCTCCAACGCCCAGTCGCGCGTTTTTGAGGAACGCCTCATCGGCATGGGGATTCCGTATCGTGTGTACGGCGGGTTGCGCTTTTTTGAACGTGCAGAGATCAAGGATGCGCTGGCCTACCTGCGTCTGATGAGCAATCGCCAGGACGATCCCTCTTTCGAGCGCGTGGTGAATTTGCCGACGCGCGGCATCGGCGCCCGTACGGTAGAGGTGCTGCGTGAATACGCGCGTGCGAACGATACGTCGCTGTGGGTTGCGGCCGGAGCATTGATCACCGACGGCCTGAGCGCGCGCGCGGCCAACGCGCTGCGCGCCTTTTTGACCCTGATCGAAACGATGGCGGCAGATACTCAGGACCTCGATCTGCACGAACAGGTGGATCATGCCATCGAGGCGTCGGGGCTGATTGCGCATCACGAGAAGGATCGCTCGGAGAAGGGCGAGGCGCGCGTGGAGAACCTGCGCGAGCTGGTCAGTGCCGCGCGCGGCTTTGACCCCGATGCGGTCACGGACGACGACACCATGGACCCGTTGACGGCGTTTCTTGCGCATGCCTCGCTCGAGGCGGGCGAGGGGCAGGGCGATGCCTGGGACGACTGCGTGCAGCTGATGACACTGCACAGCGCCAAAGGTCTGGAGTTTCCGCTGGTCTTTATGGCCGGTATGGAGGACGGTCTGTTTCCGCACAAGCGTTCGATCTCGGATGTCGACGGCCTGGAGGAAGAAAGACGTCTTTGCTACGTGGGCGCCACCCGCGCGATGGAGCGCCTGTACATGACTTACGCCGAGCAGCGACGGCTGCATGGCATGGACAGCTACGGCCAGCCGTCGCGCTTTATCGGCGAAATGCCCTCCGAGCGACTCGAGGAAATTCGGCCGCATATCAAGGTGGCCAGACCGGTCTACAGACCGCCCTCGGCCAGCGCCGGCCTCGATGAATCCTCCCACGGGCTACGTCTGGGCGAGCGCGTCATGCACGCCAAATTTGGTGAGGGCGTCGTGCTGGATTTTGGCGGGCGCTCGCGCGTGCAGGTCAATTTCGACGCTGAGGGCACCAAAGAGCTCGATCTGAACTACGCTCGGTTGGAAAAGCTGTAGCGTCAGGCGTAACGTACGCATTCTATGAACATTATTATCCTCGGAGCGGGGCAGGTGGGATCGACCGTGGCGTCGAGTCTGGCCAAAGAAGCGTCCAACGAGGTCACCATTATCGATCTGAATCCGATGGTGCTGCGCGAACTGCAGGACCGGCTGGATATTCGCACCATCGTAGGCCACGCCTCGCATCCCGACGTGCTCGCGTCGGCCGGGGCCGATGACGCCGACATCATCATCGCGCTGACCGACAGCGATGAGACCAACATGATTGCGTGTCAGATCGCCTACACGCTCTATCACACGCCGACCAAGATCGCGCGCGTGCGCTCCGTCGAATATCTCGAGGCGGAAAAGCTGTTCACCCAGGACGCGCTGCCGGTCGATGTGATCGTATCGCCGGAGAAACTGGTGTGTGCCTACATTGAGCGGCTCATCAAGTTTCCCGGCGCGCTGCAGGTGCTTGAGTTTGCCGACGGTCGTATCCGACTCGTGGGCTTGCGTGCCCATAAAGGGGGTCTTCTGGTCGGTCAGGCACTGAGCAATCTTCCCCAGCACATTCCCAACATCGAGACGCGCGTGGCGGCCATTTACCGCGACGGCGCGCCCGTGGTACCGGAAGGCGACACGGTGATCGAAGAAGGCGACGAGGTGTTTTTTATCGCGGCACGCAAAGACATTCGCGTCGTCATGAGCGAGATGCGCAAGCTGGAAAATCCCGTGCGTCGCATCACCATTGCTGGCGGCGGCAACATCGGTTTTCAGCTGGCTCGGGCGCTGGAGCGCACCAATCAGGTCAAGCTGATCGAGCGCAATCGCAAACGCGCGCGCTTTATTTCCGAGCAGCTCGAGAAAACCGTTGTGCTGCACGGCGACGCTGCGGATGAAGAATTGCTGCTGGAAGAGAACATCGATCGCATGGACGTGTTTTGCGCGGTGACTAATGCCGAGGAGGCCAATATCCTGTCGGCCATGCTGGCCAAGCGTCTGGGTGCTCGCAAAGTGATCGCGCTGATCAATCGACCGTCCTACGCCGAGCTCGTTGAGGCCGGCGAGATCGATATTGCGCTGTCGCCGCAGCAGATCACGCTGGGTTCGCTGCTCGCGCACGTACGCCGTGGCGATGTGGCCAAGGTGCATACCCTGCGTCGTGGCGCGGCCGAGGCGCTCGAGGCGATCGCTCATGGCGACGTTAACAGCTCCAAAGTGGTGGGTCGTGCGATCGAGGACATTCGTCTGCCGCCGGGCACCACGATCAGTGCCATCGTGCGTGGCGAGAAGGCCATCATCGCGCATCACGACACCGTGGTTGAGGCGGATGATCATGTCATTCTGTTTTTGACCGACCGTGCGCAAATCCACGAAGTTGAAAGGCTGTTTCAGGTCGGCGTCACGTTCGCCTGAGCCGCTAGCCACCTCTCATGAATCTTTCAGTTGTCCAGCGCATCGTGGGTTTGTTGCTGATGATTTTCAGCGTGACGATGTTGCCGCCGGTGGTTGTGTCCTTGATTTACCGCGACGGTGGATCCGTGGCTTTCCTGAGCGGATTCGCGCTCACACTGGCGGCCGGTTTTGTGCTGTGGGTGCCCGTACGCAAGGCGACGCTGGACATGCGCCTGCGCGATGGTTTCCTCGTAGTGGCTGGCTTCTGGGTCGTGCTGGGTATGTTCGGAGCGCTGCCGTTTTACTTCTCTTCGGCGCCGCAGATCAGTTTTACGGACGCGGTGTTTGAGTCTGTGTCGGGTCTGACGACGACCGGTGCCACTATTCTGGTCGGTCTCGATCAGCTGCCCCACGCCATCCTTTTTTACCGCCAGCAGCTGCAGTGGCTCGGCGGCATGGGCATCATCGTGCTCGCGGTGGCGATTCTTCCCATGCTTGGCGTGGGCGGAATGCAGTTGTATCGGGCCGAGACGCCAGGCCCGATGAAAGACTCCAAGATGACACCGCGGGTGACCGAAACGGCCAAGGCGCTGTGGTACATCTACTTAGGTCTGACGGTGTTTTGCGGCGTTGCGTTCTGGGCGGCGGGCATGAACGTTTTTGATGCCATTGGCCACGCGTTCAGCACGGTGGCAATCGGCGGTTTTTCCACCCACGACGCCAGCATCGGCTATTTCAACAACGTGACCATCGAGATGATCACGGTCGTGTTCATGTTTTTGTCGGGCATCAATTTTTCGTTGCATTTTCTGGCCTGGCGCGACGCCCGGGTGCGCGACTATTTTCGTGATCCGGAGTTTCGCGCGTACACGCTGGTGCTCGGAATGGTGACGGCCATCGTGTTTATCGAGCTGTTTCGCACGGCGCAGTACACCTCGCTTCTGGAGTCGTTCACCAAGAGCATTTTTCAGGCCGTGTCCATTGGTACGACGACCGGTTTTACGACGGCCAACTATTCGCTGTGGCCGGGGCATCTGCCTGTCATGTTGATTCTGGCGAGCTTTGTCGGTGGCTGTGCCGGCTCGACCGGCGGCGGGATGAAAGTGATTCGCTGGCTGCTGATTTACAAACAGGGCGTGCGCGAGATCAGCCGGCTGGTGCATCCCAGTGCGGAGATTCCGGTCAAGCTTGGTCGCAAAGCCGTACCCAATCGCGTGATCGAGGCCGTGTGGGGCTTTTTCTCCGTCTATACCGTGCTGTTCTCAATGATGATCCTGATCCTTACGTTTACGGGTCTTGATATTGTCACGGCGTTTTCTGCCGTTGCGGCCAGTCTCAACAATCTTGGGCCGGGCCTCGGTGATGTGGCGTCAAATTTTGCCTCCGTGCCGGCCGCGGCCAAGTGGGTGTCGATGGGAGCGATGTTGCTCGGTCGACTCGAAATCTTTACGCTGTTGGTGCTCTTTTCGAGTGCCTTCTGGCGCCGCTGATATCACAGGGATCCGATGACTAAAAAACCGACGCCGCCGGCGCCTCGCCCGCACGCGCTCAATCATGAGTCGTGGAGTATCTTCCAGATTATCTCGGAGTTTGTGGAGGGCTTTGAACAGCTCTCGGCCGTCACACCATCAGTCAGTGTGTTTGGTTCCGCGCGCACCCCGGTTGATCATCCCGATTATCGTCTGACCGAGTCCATGTGCCGGCGATTGTCTGACGCTGGATTCACGGTCGTCACGGGCGGCGGTCCGGGCATTATGGAGGCGGGCAACAAGGGCGCGCAGTCGGGCAAGTCGCACAGCGTCGGATTAAACATCGTGCTGCCGCGCGAGCAAACGCCAAACAGCTATCAGGATCTGAGCCTGCACTATCGGCACTTTTTTTCGCGCAAGGTCATGTTTGTGAAGTACGCCTGCGCGCATGTGGTGATGCCCGGCGGTTTCGGCACGCTGGACGAACTGATGGAAATTCTGACGCTGGTGCAAACCGGCAAAGTGCGCCGGGTGCCGATTGTTCTTGTCGGCTCGTCCTTCTGGCAGGGCCTGCTGCAGTGGTTCAAGGATGAGCTGGTGACGCGCAAGACCATCAACCCGGAGGCGCTCGAGCTTCTGACCGTCGTGGACAGCGAGGACGAAGTGCTGTCTGTTATCCAGCAATTCGAAAGTGAACACGGCCTGGAAGCTACGTCGCGCGAACTGGAAATCATGCGCGGGCTCTAGATGGCGCGCGACCCACGCAGTCCTGCCGACGCGCTGGAGCGCGTGGTTGAATGGAGCGGGCACTGTGTTGCCTGGCTGACGGTTGTGATGGTTGTGGTCACCTTTCTGGTGGTCGTGCTGCGCTACTTTTTCTCGATCGGTTACATCTGGCTGCAGGAAGTCAGTGTCTATCTGCATGCGCTGGTGTTTTTGCTTGGCGCTGCCTACACGCTGTCGCGTGACGAACACGTGCGCGTGGATGTGTTCTACCGCCGATTCGCCGAACGCACGCGACGTCGTATAGATATGCTGGGCACCGTCGTTTTTCTGCTGCCGACGTTGGCGGTGATTGGCTGGACAACGTTCGACTACGTACTGCGTGCCTGGGTGGATCGGGAGGCGTCCCGCCAGACCGGAGGCTTGCCATATCCGTTTGTGCCGCTGCTCAAAACCGCGATTCTCGTTGCGGTGATTCTGCTTGCTATCCAGGCGCTGGCCTGGCTACTGCGTCGCGGCCGGGTTGCCCGTCATAACGAGCCGCGGGTGTGAGCAGCGTGCTGCCGCTGTTGTTGTTCGCGCTGGTGATCGCGTTTCTGATGGCGGGCTTTCCGGTCGCCTTCACGCTGTCGGGCGTGGCGCTGATCATGGCCGGTGTGGGCGTGCTGACCGGCACGTTCGATGCGTCACTGTTTGGCGCGATTCCGAGCCGCCTGTTTGGCGGTACGATGACCAACGAGCTGCTGGTTGCGGTGCCGATTTTTGTGTTCATGGGCGTGGTGCTCGAACGCGCGCGCATCGCCGAAGATCTTCTGGATACCCTGGGTCTGGTGTTGGGACGCCTGCGTGGCGGGATGGCCGTGGCGGTCATGATCGTTGGCATGCTGCTGGCGGCCAGCACCGGGATTGTCGGCGCCACCGTGGTCACCATGGGGCTTCTGTCTCTGCCCACGATGATCAAGCGCGGCTACGACCCGGCACTTGCCAGCGGCTCGATCTGCGCTGCCGGTACTCTGGGTCAGATTATTCCGCCGTCGATTGCGCTGGTGCTGCTTGGTGACGTGCTGTCGTCCGCGTATCAGGAGGCGCAGCGGCGGCAGGGCGTTTTTTCCGTTGATACCGTGTCGGTCGGCGATCTGTTCATGGGCGCCGCCATTCCCGGCTTTTTGCTGGTTGTGCTGTACATCACGTATCTGCTGATGATGTCCGTGCTGCGTCCAGCGTCGATGCCGCCGATCAAGGCATCGGGGTTGAGTGCGACACAGATGCTGCTGCGCGTGGTGCGCGTGCTGATTCCGCCACTGGCGCTGATCATCGCGGTGCTCGGCTCGATCATCGCAGGAATCGCGTCACCGACTGAGGCAGCATCCGTCGGGGCGGTGGGTGCCATGGGTCTTGCGCTTGTGCGCGGCAAGCTGTCGCTGGCGACACTGCGCGAAGTGGCGCGGACGACCACGCGGGTCAGCTCGATGGTCTTCATGATCCTGATTGGCGCATCGATCTTCTCGCTGGTGTTCCGTGGCTTTGGCGGCGACGAGGTGGTGCGTGAACTTCTGAGCGATCTGCCGGGCGGCGCCACGGGTGCGCTGATCGTGGTCATGGTGATGATTTTTCTGTTGGGCTTCGTGCTCGATTTCATCGAGATCACGTTTGTTGTGGTGCCGATCGTTGGGCCGGTGCTGCTGGCGCTGGGACTCGATCCGGTGTGGCTTGGCGTGATGATCGCGATCAATCTGCAAACCTCGTTCCTGACACCACCGTTTGGCTTTGCGCTGTTTTACTTGCGCGGCGTTGCCCCGGACTCCGTGCCGACATCGGCCATCTACCGCGGTGTGATGCCGTTTGTCGGATTGCAGATTGTGATGCTGTTTATTCTTGCGCTGTGGCCCGAGCTTGCTACGTGGCTGCCGGATCGGCTGTCCTGAGTTCCCGTGCCTTGTCTTCGATCGCATCGAGCATGCACTCAATGGTGCGGGCATCGGTGTGCTTGCTCATGATTGTGATACGCAGATAGCTCTTGCCGTTCACATCTGCCGAGGTCAGGTGGAAGGTCTGGTCGCGCACCAGCGCATCGCGGATGCGCACCTGCAGTGCATCGTCGTCGCCATAGCGAAAGCACAGGATATTGCTCTGGGGTTCGTAGGGACAGCTGAAGCCAGGACGCTTTGCAATGATGTCCCGCGCGGTCCGGGCCATGGCATAACGATCATCCACGTAGTCGCCGAGCGCCCGTTCGCCGCGAAATGCCAGAGTAAGAAATATCTTGAAGCTGAGACTTGCCTTGGTGCACTCGACCGCGCGCGGCAGCGAGTCATAGCCGTCGCGATCGTGGCCGTAGGCCAGGTAGCTGGCTTCCTGATGAAACGCGCGATTAAAGTCGGCCTGGTCTTTCAACAGTAAGGCCGCGCACAGCGTGGGAACCTGCATCATCTTGTGCGCATCCCAGACGATGGAATCGCCGAGCTCAATGCCCGCGAGGTAGCGCCGCGCGTGTCGGGCCAGCAGCGCCGTCGCGCCATGACAGGCATCGACGTGGAACCAGATATCGTGTTCCTGGCAAAACTCGCCCATTGCGACCAGCGGATCATGCAGACCGGTGGCGGTGGAGCAGGCGTTGCCGACCACAGCCATCGGGCGGCGGCCGTCGGCGCGCACCTTGGCCAGGGTTTGCGGCAGCGCCTCGGGTTTGACGGTGCCCCAGCGCGTGACATCCACCGGATACAGCGCGTTGGCGCCCAGCCCGAGAATTGAGATAGCGCGCGCGACAGAGTAGTGGCTGTTGCGCGGCGCCAGCACGGCCAGATCGTGCGGCGTGCCGTTCTCCCAGGCGTGTGGTGCGACGCGTGCTCGGGCGGCGAGCAACGCCGTGAGGTTGGCCAGCGAACCGCCGTGGGTCAATACGCCGGCGCTGTGCTCTATCGTCCCGGCGGCTTCCGGGAATGGCTGCGGTGTCCAGCCGACCTTCTCGAGCATCCAGTTGATAACAGCAAACTCGAGCATCGCGGCCGACGGTCCCATCTCGTAGATCGCCATGGGATTGTTGATGACGCCATTGATCATGGCGGCGACGGCCCCGGGATAGTCGGGGATGCCTACCTGGTGGGCGATGTAGGCCGGATGATGCAGCTTGACCGAGTACTGCAGATAACGCTCAAGGAACGCGGCAAACGACGTTTCATCCATACCACCATCGGGCAGCCAACGGCCTACCTCAAGCGTATCGAACACCTCGCGCAGCGGCGCATAGCCGGTGGCTGGGGCCGCGCCGCTGGTGGTGGTTTCAATGTGCCGGCGCAGCGCCCGCATGGCCGTGGCCGTCAGGTGCTCGAAGCGATCAAGCTCAGCGGCCGAGTCGGCCTGGCCGACAGGTGGCATCAACGCTGCTCGTAGTAGGCGCGCTCCGAGACGTCATGCCACGCGCGCACGTCGGCTGAAAACGCGCGGTAGGATGCAAGCACGTTCGCAAACTCTGCGTCATCCTCGGCGATGTCGTTCAAAACCTCGTCGGTCAGCGACTTGAGCTGCTTGAGCACATCGGCGGGAAAGGGTCGGACGTCCACGTTGTGTTCTTCAACCAGAGCCTTGAACGCGCGCGGGTTGGTCGCGGTGTACTCGGCGTGCATATGCGCCGCTGCCGCGGCGCAAGCTGTCATGACGCAGGACTGCAGGTCCTCAGGCAATTCTTCGAACGCTTCTTTGTTGAACATCGCCTCAAGCGCCGCGTTGGGTTCGTGCCATCCCGGGTAGTAATAGTACTTGGCCGCCTTGTGCAGTCCCCATGCCAGATCGTTGCTGGGACCCACCCATTCCGTTGCATCGATATCGCCGGTTTGCAGCGCGTTGTAGAGCTCGCCGCCAGGGCGGTTAACGGGTACGCCGCCAGCGCGACGGAACACCTCGCCGCCGAGTCCGGGAATCCGCATCTTCAGACCGCGCAGGTCGTCGATGGTGTTTATTTCACGGTTGTACCAGCCACCCATTTGCACGCCGGTGTGCCCGGCCAGTGCCGGCACCAGCCCGAAGCGCTCATACACACCTCGCCACAGCTCCATTCCTCCGCCGTAATACAGCCAGCCGGCAATTTCCGCGGCGTTCATGCCGAAGGGCACGGCACCAAAAAGCTGCGCCGCAGGTGCCTTGCCTTTCCAGTAGTAGGACCCCGCGTGTCCGATCTGGGCGGTGCCGTTGGCGACGGCGTCGAAGACCTCAAACGCCGGCACGAGTTCGCCGGCGCCGTACACGCTGACGGTAATGCGCCCGCCGGTCATGGCTGTGATGGTCTGCGCGAGATAGGTGGCGCCGGTGCCAAGGCCGGGAAAGTTGTTGGGCCAGGTCGTGACCATCTTCCATTGGCGCTTCCTGGCTGGCGCTGCGGTGGTGGCCGGCGCGTCCGCGGCGGGATCGCCACAGGCGGTCAGAGCGGTGCCCACCAGCCCGCCGGCAGCGGCGGTGACAAAGTCGCGGCGCTTCAAGGGATGCACCGGAAACAACGGTGCATTGGACGAAGCAGTGCGGAAGACAAAATCATGGTGCAACCTCGAGTGCCGGGACGGATCACGCGCATTAATAGCATAAAAAAAGCCCCGATCAATCGATCGGGGCTCAATGCCATCCTGGCTAAAGGTGATTGAGTAACTTGACTTGGAATCCGGTCTCCCTGATCGTCCTGCAGCGGACCCGCGTCAATGCGGTGATCTTTCGTCAAAGTCCATGAACAGCCTTCGGACGAAAGTATGCTACTAAGTCCAACGCCGCCGTATCGGGTGAATGCGACGGGCTTTGTAAGACTTTTCCTACGAATAATTGAGCGCTAACGTATTGATTTCATTGATACAGAGAGTTTCCGAGGCCCGCGTAGAGGTGGCCGGTGAGACCGTTGGCCAGATCGGGACCGGTATCCTGGCTCTGATTGGCGTGGAAAAAGGCGACGATGAGGCCAGCGCCCGGCGGCTGATCGAGCGCATAGTCACGTATCGAATTTTCTGCGACGCACAAGGTCGAATGAACCGGAGTCTGGTCGATACCGGCGGCGAGCTGCTGCTGGTGTCGCAGTTCACGCTGCTGGCCGATACCCGCAAGGGGACGCGGCCGAGCTTCTCAGGCGCCGGTGATCCACAGGCCGCTGAGGCGCTCTACAACGTCGCCGTGAGCGCCGCTCGTGACCGTCTCGGGCGCGTGCAAACCGGTCGCTATGCGGCCGATATGGCGGTATCACTGGTCAACGACGGGCCTGTCACGTTCTGGCTTCAGGTGGCGGCGAAAAAAAAACGTGAAGCGACTCCGTTGTGACACACAGTGCGCTGGTATACTTGGATAATTGTCGCTGACCCCTTCTGCGGAGAGATAACATGAGTTTTGCGAACATCGGCCCGTTTCAGCTTCTGGTAGTGCTGCTGATTGTGGCGCTCATTTTTGGTACCAAAAAACTGCGCTCGCTCGGTTCCGATGTGGGAGGCGCCGTCAAGGGCTTCCGCAAGGCTATGAACGACGAGGAGAAAGACCCGCTCGGTCTGACTCAGGCGGACGAAAAGGACGAGGCCTCTTCGGAGTCTTCGGCAGACGCGACCAAAACCTCCTGAGCACTATCGCTGCGTGCCGTATCCGGGCCCGCAGCCGTATCCCCAATAAGGAATAACTGACTCGTGTTTGACGTCGGCTTTGCCGAACTGATCGTGATCTTTGTGCTTGCGCTGCTCGTGCTCGGGCCGGA
The DNA here is from genome assembly GCA_964639265.1 of uncultured Gammaproteobacteria bacterium. Lineage (GTDB taxonomy): Bacteria > Pseudomonadota > Gammaproteobacteria > Steroidobacterales > JBCCMA01 > JBCCMA01. Next base: position 18,367 of record CAZXCL010000031.1, read on the forward strand.
GCGGCTGCCGGAGGTTGCGCGCACAGTTGGTCGCTGGATTGGCCGTGCTCGCCAAATGGCGCGCTCGATGCAGTACGAGCTCGAGCGTGAGATGGATCTCAACAACATTGCGGGTACCTCTACGCCCGAGCCTGAAGAACCGTCGGATGCCGAGGCCTCCTCCGTCACACCACACCCGACGCTTGGCGAAATACCCCGGCGCACCGGCGCGGACTACGACGATGATCCCGAGGATGACTTCGAGATCGATCCGCACGGCGATCACGGCGATCTGCTCGACAACCATGACGCGCCCGATCCGGGGCCCAAAGCGGACAAGGCCGGTGGCTGATCCACAACCCGTTCAGGACGACGGCGGCGAACCGCAAACGTTGATGGCGCATTTGCTGGAGCTGCGCATGCGCTTGATGCGCATTGTGCTTGCCACGCTCGGCGTATTTGTTCTGATGGCGCCGTTTGCCAACAAGATGTTCACGATTGCGGCGCGACCGCTGGTCGAGAAGCTGCCGGAAGGCATGCTGGCCACGCAGGTGGGGGCGCCGGTACTTGCGCCGTTCAAGCTGGCGTTCCTCGCCGCAGTGTTCGTGACCATTCCGATCACGCTGCATCAGACCTGGGCGTTCGTGGCTCCGGGCCTGTATCAAAAGGAAAAGCGGCTCGTTGTGCCGCTGATGATTTCGAGCACGCTTTTGTTTTACCTCGGCGTTGCGTTTGCCTACTTCGTCGTGTTTCCGTTGGTGTTCGAGTTTCTGGTCAACTACACGCCCTCAGGTGTGGAAATGCAGACCGACATGACCAGCTATCTGGATTTCATGCTGGCGCTGTTTTTTGCGTTCGGTCTGGCGTTTGAGGTGCCGGTCGCGATCTTGTTGCTGGTCTGGACCGGATTCGTGACGCCCGAACAGCTGGCACAGAAACGCGCTTACGTGGTGCTCGGGGCGTTTGTGCTGGGAATGTTCCTGACGCCACCGGATTTCATCTCGCAAACGCTGCTGGCCATTCCCATGTATCTGTTGTTCGAGGTGGGTATTTTCATGGCCAAAAGGCTGGTGCCCGCCAAAAACAAAAACAAGGACGACGCCGACGCCACGGCGACAGACTAACCGCGCAATATTCCCTGCCACGACCGACTGTTCGAGAATTGCCATGAAAACAAGTGCCCTGTCTTGTGTGTTCGCATTGACGCTGGTGGGCTGTGCCCAGTCGAGTGACACCACCACCGCATCTGACACCGCTGATGTTGTCGCCGATGTCGTCGTCGATGTTGGGCCATCTGTGGCCGCAGAGGCGTTTGTGGCAAACGTGAATGAAGAGCTCGCCGAGCTCAATCTTGAACTTGCGACGCTTGAGTGGGAGCGAGCGACCAACATCACCGACGAAACCGTTGCGCGTGCAGCGGCCGGCAATGAGAAAGCGCTAGCGTTCAACAGTCGCATCATTGAGGAAGCCAAGCAGTTCAACGACGTTGCGCTCGGTGCCTCGACCGAGCGCGCGATCGACCTGATCAAGCTCGGCTCGTCCATGCCGGCCCCGAACGATCCTGAGTTGCGTGCGGAGCTTGCGCGCATCTCGGTCGAGATGGATTCGATGTACGGCAAAGGCAAGTATTGCCCTGAGGGCGAAGACCGCTGCTTGAGTCTGGGCGAACTCGAATACACGCTGGCCTCATCGCGGGACTTCGACACACTGCTCGACGCCTGGCAGGGCTGGCGAACCATCGCGCCACCAATCAGGCCACTCTACGAACGTTTCGCCGAGCTTACGGCCATGGGCGCGCGCGAGCTTGGCTACGACAATCTCGGTGATCTGTGGAAAGCCGGCTACGATATGCCGAGCGATGAGTTTGAGCAGGAAGCGGAACGTCTGTGGGGCCAGGTCGAACCGCTTTACGAAGCACTCCACTGCCACGTGCGGGCCAGGCTCGGCGACACCTATGGCACCGACAAGGTGCCTCAGGACGGGCCGATTCCGGCGCATCTGTTAGGCAATATGTGGTCGCAGCAGTGGAACAACATCTACGATCTGATTGAGCCGTACCCCGGTGAGGCCGATCTTGATGTGACCGGCGCGCTGGTCGAGCAGGGTTACGATGCCAGGAAGATGGTCGAGCAGGCCGAGACGTTCTTCATGTCGCTGGGTATGCCCGAGCTGCCTGATTCGTTCTGGGAACGCTCGATGCTGCTCAAGCCTGACGATCGCGAAGTCGTGTGTCACGCCAGCGCGTGGCCGATTGACGGCAAGGAAGACGTGCGCATCAAGATGTGCATCGAACCGACCGAGGAGTTCCTCACGACGATTTATCACGAGCTGGGCCATATCTATTACTTCCTGATTTACAAGGACCAGCCGCCGCTGTTTCAGGACGGCGCGCACGACGGTTTTCACGAGGCGATTGGCGATACCATCGTGCTGTCCATGACGCCGTCGTATCTTCAGAAGATCGGGCTTGTCAGCGATGTGGACGCCGGTGACAAGGCACTCATCAATCAGCAAATGAAAATGGCGCTGGAGCGCATCGCGTTTTTGCCGTTTGGCAAACTTGTGGATCAGTGGCGCTGGGATGTGTTTGCGGGCAAGACACCACCGGAGCGCTACAACGCAGACTGGTGGACGCTGCGCACAAAATATCAGGGCATCGCGCCGCCGGTTGAGCGCACCGAAGCCAATTTTGATCCCGGTGCGAAGTATCACGTGCCCGGCAACACGCCTTACACGCGGTACTTCCTCTCCAACATTCTGCAGTTTCAGTTTCACAAGGCGCTGTGTAGTGGCGCCAACCGTGACGTGCCGCTGCACGAATGTTCAATCTATGGCGACGAGGAAGCCGGCGCGCGTTTCATGGACATGCTTGCAATGGGCAGCAGCCAGCCGTGGCCCGACGCGTTTGAAAAACTGACCGGTCAGCGCAACATGGACGGCTCAGCCATCATCGAATATTTTGCGCCGCTGCTGGGCTGGCTCGAAGAACAGAATCAGGGCCGCAGCTGCGGCTGGTAGTCTCACATGACATCCCGTTACGGGCTAATCGCGGCGTTTTTGCTTGTGAACGCCGTGTGGGGTACGACGTTCATGGCGATTCGTGTGGGCGTCGCCGATCTGCCGCCGGCACTGTTCGGCGGCGTACGCTTCCTCCTCGCCGGCGTCGTTATGGTTGTGGTCGCACGATTCTTAGGCCAGCCGCTGCCGCGCACGCGCTACGACTGGAGTATCGTCCTGATTACAGCGCTACTTATGATCGTAGGCGGCAACGGACTCCTTACCTGGGCGGAGCAGTGGCTGCCGTCGAACCAGGCGGCGCTTCTGGTGACCGCTTCGGCGCTGTGGATGGCGCTTCTGGGCACACTGGGTCCGCGCGGTGTGCCGCTGACGTGGCGTGTGTCGGGCGGCCTCGCGATTGGCTTTATCGGAACGGCATTGATGTTCTGGCGTAGCGATGCCTACACGTCGCAGCTGGTGTGGGCGCAGGTCGCTGCGCTTGGCTCGAGTCTGTCGTGGGCGGTTGCCGCGATCATTCTGCGAAATGCCGACATGCAAACACGCGACGTGCCGTTTGCGGCCACACAGATGCTGGTCGGTGGCGGGCTGATGTGTCTGCTGGGCGTGGCGATCGGCGAGCTGCCGCGTTGGCACATGACACCCGCGGCCAGCAGCTCGCTGTGGTATCTCACCATCATGGGATCGTGCGTGGCCTATTCAGCGTATTTGTGGATGGTGCCGCGGGCCAAGCCCGCGACGCTCGGTATGGTGTCTTACATGGTGCCGGTCGTGGCGACCATGGCAGGCTGGTGGTGGTTGAATGAAGCGCTTACGTCGCTGCAGTGGTCCGGTATGGCGATCATTGTGCTTGGCGTGGCGATTGTGACGTGGCCCTCGCGCGCGCGCCAGGGCAGGGAGCGATCATGATCGAAAATCTTCCGCGTCATTTGCAGGAGCGCACCCGAGCGCTCGGCAGCACATCACCAGGCAGCGGCGACTGCGTTGTGTACTGGATGCATCACGCCCTGCGCGTGGAAGAAAACCCGGCGCTGGATGTGGCCAGGCATATCGCCTGCGCACAACAAAAGCCCCTGCTGGTGGTGCAGGGACTTGGCGGTCGGCATCCCTACAACAACGACCGCCATCACCTGTTTGCGCTGCAGTCGGCGCGAGACGTTGCACGTGCGCTCTCAAAGGCCGGCATCGCGCATCGTTTTCACCTGGATGCGGAGGCGCACGGGCGTTTGTCCGACTATGCGCGGCGTGCGACTGCTGTCATCGTGGATGAGATGCCGGTTCCCCCGTTTCCTGCCTGGCACGACCGGCTTGCGACAACGATCGATGCGCCAGTGCTGGCGGTCGACGGGCGCTGCATCGTGCCCATGCAGCTCGTACCCAGGCGCTATGATCGCGCGTTTGCGTTTCGCAAGGCGTCGGCCGAAGAGTATGCCGCGCGACTGCAGTCGTCGTACCCCGAATGCACGGTCGAGGTGCCCGCGGCGCACGCCGAGTTAACAGCCGATGCGTTTGCACTCGCCTCGGCGTCCGACGCGGACCTGCTTGCAGCGATCGCGAACTGTCCGATCGATCACAGCGTCGCGCCGGCGTGGGATACTCCCGGCGGCAGTGAGGCCGCGCAGACGCGCTGGCAGCAGTTCTTTGAAAGCGGCCTGCGCGATTATGACCGTCGTCGCAATGACGCGGCAGAGGCCCCGCCGCGAGGGGTCAGTCGCCTGTCGGCGTATTTGCACTATGGCTGTATCTCGCCGTTTCGCGTCGCGCGCGAGGCCGCGTTTGCGGGTGGCAGTGGCGCCAACAAATACCTCGACGAGCTGTTTGTCTGGCGCGAGCTGGCGCACAATTTTTGCTATCACACGCCGCAGCTCAACACCCTGGATGCGATTCCTCAGTGGGCCCGCGACACGCTGCATGAACACCGCGATGATGCGCGCGAAGCGATTTTTTCATGGGACACGCTGGCCCATGCGCGCACCGGTGAGCCGCTGTGGGATCGCGCGCAGCGCAGTTTGCTGATTCACGGCGAGCTGCACAACAACGTGCGCATGACCTGGGCCAAGCAGCTGCTGCAGTGGACGGCGTCGCCCGAGCGCGCGCTCGCGATGTTGCTGGACCTCAATCATCGCTATGCGCTGGACGGCAGCGACCCGAACAGTTACGGCGGGCTGCTGTGGGCGATGGGACAGTTTGATCGGCCTTTCAAACCGCCGGTGGCGGTGCTTGGTACGGTGCGTCCGCGTTCCATCAAGGCTCATGCGAAGCGTCTGGATCAAGCACGTTGGGGCGAGCGCATCGATCGCCCCGCCGGACACGGGCAGCGTGTTGTCGTTATCGGTGCGGGCATCAGCGGCCTGGCCGCGGCGCGCACTCTGGCCGATCACGGGCACGAGGTGACGGTGTTCGACAAAGGGCGCGGTGTGGGTGGGCGCATGTCGACCCGTCGTGCCGACCAGGGCGGATTCGATCACGGTGCGCAATATTTTACGGTGCGCGATGAGGCGTTCGCGCGTCGCGTCAGCGCGTGGGAGGAGGACGGTCTGGTCGCGCCGTGGCCGCAGTCACTGGTGCACATTGATCAGGCAGGACGCAGCACGCCGGTTGATCCGCAGCCGCGATTCGCGGCGGTGCCCGGCATGAGCGCGCTGTGTGAGCGTCTGGCCGCAGGTCTTGACGTGCGCGGTAGCGTCGAGGTCGAAGCGCTGGTGGCGAGCGACAGTGGCTGGCAGGTGGAAGACCGGACGGCCGATCAGGTTATTGTGACCGTGCCTTTGCCGCAGGTGGCGCCGCTGCTGGCGGCAACGCCCGAGCTTACCCGGCAGCTGCCGCAGGTGGCTTACTTGCCCTGTCACGCGGCGATGCTGACCCTGCCCGAAATGAGCGCACCGTTTGACGCAGCAACGTTCGACGATGATCTGATCGCCTGGGTGGCCTGCGACTCGGCCAAGCCTGGGCGCCGTGTGCCGCAGGGCTTGTCTCGCTGGGTGGTGCACGCCACATCGGATTGGTCTCAGGCGCATCTCGATACGGACAAGCAGGACATTGCTGATCACCTTGCCGCGCGAGTGCAACAGCTGCTGCCTGATTTTCCCGCTGCAATCGATGCGGTGGGTCATCGCTGGCGCTATGCGCGCGTTGAATCCGCCCCTGCGCCTTTGAACACGAGTCGCCATCTTGGACGTGGCGTCTGGTTGGCGGGCGATGCCTGCGCTGGCAGGTCGCGGGTGGAGAGCGCCTGGTGCAGCGGTGTGTCCGCGGCGGCGGGCAGTATGGTGCGCGCCAACCTGTGAGCGAGCGCGACATCAAACGCTGTGTAACCTGCGGTCGCCAGATGCAGTGGCGCCGTAAGTGGGCGCGCAACTGGGATGAGGTGAAGTACTGTTCGAAAGCCTGTCGCACGGGCTTGTCGGCGACCGACCGGGCGCTTGAGCAGGCCATTGTCGAGCTGCTGGCTGAGCGCCGAGAGGGAGCCACCATCTGTCCCAGCGAGGCGGCACGGCGCGTGGACGCCGGGCGCATGAGCGAATTGATGGAGCCGACACGACGCGCGGCACGTCGGCTCGAAGCGGCGGGCACGCTCGACATTGTGCAAAAGGGTAGAATCGTGGATCCGTCGACGGCGAAAGGGCCCATTCGCCTGCGGCGTCGTTGAACATACCGGACGAAGGGAACGAGTCGCATTGACTGCCCAGACCACAACGCAGATCCGAAATGCCCGAGCGGCCGATGCGGCCACGCTGAGCGCGCTGGCGCTGCGCTCCAAAGCGCTGTGGCCCTATGATGAGACGTTTATTGCTGCCTGTAAGGACGAGCTAACCTACAGCGAAGCGCAGCTCAAGGATCCGAACCTGGTTTTTCGAGTGGCCGAAATTGATGGGGCCATCGCGGCGTTCGCTGCGCTTGATTTGCGCTGTGCGGGTGAAGAAGAAGTGCTGGCGCTGTTCGTCGATCCGGCGTTCGTGCGTCGCGGACTTGGTCAGCGTCTGTGGGACGACGCGGTGCGAATGGCGATCTCCCGCGGTGTGCGCGCGCTGCAGATTGCCAGCGATCCGTACGCCGAGCCGTTCTATGCTGCCATGGGCGCGCGCCGCGTTGGTGAGATTGCGTCGCAGAGTATTGCCGGGCGCGTGCTGCCGCTGATGCGCTATTCTTGCACTGATTCTGTACGCGGTACCTGACCATGTTTGAGCCCGACCAGTTTGTTGCTGAATGCCAGCACGCACTGCGTGCCAATGACCCGTGCCTGGCCGCACAGGACGTTCTGGCGCGTGTGGTATGCGAGCCTGATGCCATCCTTGCGGCGCTGGGCGAGCCCACGGAAGCCGGTGTACAGACGCTGCACTGTGCCGATGATCTCACGGTGCTGAATATTGTGTGGGCGCCGCGCATGAGTCTGCATCCGCACAACCACCAGATGTGGGCCTGCATTGGCATCTATCGCGGGCGTGAGGACAACACGTTTTTCCGACGCAATGGCAACACGCTGCGTCAACACGGCAGCAAGTCGCTGACCGCCGGGGACACGCAGCCGCTGGGTGAGGACATCATTCACGCCGTGAGCAATCCGCTGGATCAGTTTACGGCCGCCTTGCATGTCTACGGGGGCGATTTTTTTGCAAAGCCGCGCAGCGAATGGGATTCGCAGACGCTGCAGGAACAGCCCTACGATATCGAACACACGCGCCGCGTTTTTCGCGAGGCGAACGAACGGTGGAAAGACTAGATGAGCCAGTGCGTGACTGCGGCATTTTATCGCTTTGTCGCATTGCCCGATTACGTTGATCTGCGCGAACCGCTGCGCGAGCTTTGCGAGCGCCACGAGGTGTTGGGCACGATTCTCCTGGCGAGCGAGGGTATCAACGGTACGATCGCCGGCGAGCGTGACGTACTGGAGACACTGTTCAAAACGCTGGGTCGCGATGAGCGACTGGACAACCTGGAGATCAAATGGGCGCCAGCGAGCGCACCGCCGTTTTATCGTCTGAAGGTGCGGCTCAAGAAAGAAATCGTGACGCTTGGCGTGCCCGGTGTCGATCCGGTGACGCAGGCCGGGCAATACGTTGAGCCCGAGGACTGGAACGCGCTGCTTGATGATCCCGACGTCGTGGTGGTGGATACGCGTAACGACTATGAGGTGGAGCTTGGCTCATTCGCCGGCGCCATTTCGCCCAACACAAAGAGCTTTGGCGAGCTGCCCGCGTGGTTGGACGAGGAGGCGCCGATCACGCCCGACTCGCGCGTGGCCATGTTTTGCACCGGTGGGATTCGCTGCGAGAAATCGACCGCCCTGCTGCGATCGCGCGGTGTCAAGGAGGTCTATCATCTGCGTGGCGGCATTTTGAACTATCTGGAAAAAACTGACGTCAGCGACAATCGATTCGAGGGCAATTGCTTTGTGTTTGACGAGCGCGTTGCCGTCGGCGCCGATCTCAAGCGCGGTCCCTATGCTCTGTGTCGTGCGTGTCGCCATCCGCTGAGTCCGGAAGATCAGCGCTCGCCGGATTTTGTTGAGGGCGTCAGTTGCGCGCGCTGCGTGGACCAGACCAGTGATGCGCAGAAGGCGCGCTTTGCCGAACGCCATCGACAGATGACGTTGGCGGCCGCGCGCAACGAGGCGCACCTGGGCCGCCGCGAAACGCCTGCTTTGCCGATCCTGTATTCGTTTCGTCGCTGCCCGTTTGCGATGCGCGCTCGCCTCGCGCTGCGCGCCGCCGGCGTGCAGGTCGAGTTGCGAGAGGTGGTGCTGCGCGACAAGCCTGCGGCCATGCTCGAGGTGTCGCCGAAAGGCACCGTGCCCGTGCTGGTGGAACCCAGCGGCAAGGTGCTGGACGAGAGCCTGGACATCATGCGTTTTGCGTTGTCGATGCACGATCCGCAGCAGTGGCTGGCGCCCGAGGACGGGGATGTTGAAGGAATGGTCGCCTTGATTCGCCGCTGCGATGAAGAGTTCAAGCCCGACCTCGATCGCTACAAGTACGCCAGTCGCTACGACGATGCAGACCCGGTGGCATCGCGCGACAAGGGCTTTGCTTTTTTGCGCGAGCTGGATCAACGACTGCAGAGCGGCGGCTGGATATCTGGATCGCGCCGCTGTCTGGCCGACGTTGCGATCGCGCCGTTTGTGCGTCAGTTTCGCATCGCCGACCCGGCGTGGTTTGATGCCACACCGTGCCACGCCCTCATCGCGTGGCTGGCCGCGTTTGAAGCCTCGGACGATTTCGCCGCGATCATGTACAAATACGCGCCATGGCGCGAGGGTGACGAGATGGTGGTGTTTGGTGCGGCGAGCAGCGCCGCCGCCTAGAGATCGAAACGAAATTCCTGACGGCCAAGCTCGCGGCCGTCGCCGTCGATCACAGAAACGCTCCATTCGCCCGTCATGCCCGGCAACAAATCCTTGCTCGAGTAGGTGCGCCAACGCCAGCCGCCGTCCACACGTAGCGGTACGTCGGCAATAACACGACCGTTGTACACCCAGCGATGCACAATCTGGCCCGCGGTGAAGTTGCGCAGCTCGGTAAAGTAAAACACCGTTTGAAAGCCGCCGTCATTGAGTGCGATGTTCGGACCCAGATTGTCCACCGGTTCAAGATCCGCGACATCGCTGGTGACGACCGAGCGGGTGACCTGACCGCCGGTGGCGGTGGCGTCGGTTTCAATGGGTGCGGACGGATTGGGTGCGCTGGCCGTGGGTGTTTCAGGCTGGGCAATTGCCGCCACACGTTGGGGTGTTTCGCTAACTGGCGGCTCGGGCTCGGGCTCGGGCTCGGGCGCAGGCGGTGCCTGTGAAATCGGTGGTGCTTCGACGATCGGTTCAGGTTGCGGCACCGGAACCGGAACGGCCTGTGCCGGTGGCGTCTGCGCGACCGCAGCGGGTGCGGGCGTCTCATCAAGGATGATCGGAGCGGGTGCCGCGCGGCCGTTTTGGGGTCGTGGTTCCGGTTCGTTCTCAACCACGATCGGCGCGGGTGCCGCACGACCTGAGGTGTCCTGTTCAGCGGGGGCCGCACTGGTTGTCGTGCCGCCACCGCCGAGGCGAGGCAACAAAATCACGGCGGCACCCAGTGCAAGAACACAAAGCACGCCCAGCGCAAAGTAGCGTTTGCCGCTGCGCCCGCGCTTGTAGGGTCGCGTGTGATAGCGCTTGCGGCGGCGCGAGGCAAGCACAGCGGGCCGCGACTCCGGCGGCGCGGGCCGTGTGGCAATGACCGGCTCGGGTGCCGGCTCGGGCGTTGGTGCGGGTTCCGCGACCGGGACCGACGGCAGCACGGGATCTGGCGGCGGTTCTTCAAACTTAATTTCTGCCGGCACTTCCACCTGGCGCGTATCCGGCTCTACCGGCGAGTCCTTGATGTCATCACCAAGCTTCAGGATCATGTCACGCGCATTGTCCAGGGCATCTTCCGCCTGTTCGTACGACATATCCGGATAGACGCCGAGCGTCTTGCGTCGCGTACGACCGTCATATTCGTACAGGAAGGCCCAGGTCTTGATGCCGTTCGGCAAGACACTTATGACGAAATCGTCGAAGATTGTGACGTCGTAGCGCAGCGACTCGGGCTCGAGGCTGCGCAGGTATTCATCAGACAGTGGAGACATCGCGATTGCGTATAGCTTGGCTAGGTAACATCCTACACCCGCATATTGTCTCACGCGAGCACCGGAATTGGACATAAGCCCACAGACTTGGCCACAAAAGGTCACAATTTCCCATGCTTACGCAGATAATTGACCCCAACCAGTGGCCACTGAAGGCGCGAGAGAGCGCGGCGGAAGCCTGGGCGCAGATCGTCGAGCGCGCGCCCGATCTGGCCTCGGCCCTGGAGGCGCGGGGGCTAGCCGACGATGCTCGCGCCGTGGTGGCGGTCAGCCGCTTCGTGCACGGCGTGTTTCTGCGCCAGCCCGACGCGCTTCTTGGGGCGCTGCATCTCGGGCGGTTTGACCGGCCCGATGGCCCGAGTCTGGCCGGTCTTCGGTCGGGTACCGACAGCACAGAGTTCTCCGCCGCTCTGCGTCTGGCCCGTGATCAGGAGATGTGCCTGATCGCATGGCATGACCTGACTGGCCGCCGCACTACCCGCGACACCTTGCGGGCGCTGTCTGCGCTTGCGCGCGACGTGCTGACTTTGGCTTGCGACGTGCTGGTTGCGCAACGCGATGGCTTGCGCCCGCCGATGATCATCGGCATGGGCAAACTGGGCGGCGACGAGCTCAATTTCTCCTCCGACATCGATCTGGTTTTCGTGCACCCGGACGGTGGTGAGGCGCAGCCTTACTTGAAGCTGGCACGCGACCTTATTGCACTGCTTGATCAGCGTACGGCCTTTGGCGTGGTCTACCGCGTTGACGTACGTCTGCGTCCGTTTGGGCGCACCGGCGCACTGTCGCTATCCCTGAGTGCTTTCGAGCATTATCTGCAGGCCCACGCTCGCGACTGGGAACGCTACGCCTACCTCAAGGCGCGCGCCATAACCGGGTCGGATGCGGATCGAACGGCGCTTGGCGACGTGCTGCAGAGTTTTGTTTACCGCCGGTATCTTGATTTTGGCGTGCTCGAATCATTGCGTCACACCAAGTCGTTGATCGAGGCCGATGTGCTGCGCAACGACACCGGCGACAACATCAAGCGCGGCACCGGTGGCATACGCGAAATCGAATTTATCGCGCAGTCGCTGCAGGTTCTGCGCGGTGGGCGCCAACGGGCGCTGCAAACAACCTCGCTGCTCGAAGCACTGGAGCAACTTGATGCGCTGGACTGGATTGCCTCGGCCGATCGCGAGGCGCTGGTCCGCGCCTATCTTTTTCTGCGCCACGTCGAAAACCGCCTGCAAATGCGCGCTGACCAGCAAACCCACGTTGTGCCCTGTGCGCCGCAGGATCGGTTCGAGCTGGCCGCCTCGATGGGACTCGATGAGGACACGTTTTTCGCGACTCTTAACGCGCATCGGGAGCGTGTGGCGTCACTGTTCGCGGATCTCCTGCAGCCAGAGGAGCCGGCGCGCCCAGACAGCGTCGCTGCTGCTATGTGGTCGGGGGCACAGGACGAGGCGGCAAGCACATCAAATGAGACGACGACCGATGACCGCGAACAGGCACTGCGTGGGGGTCTGCAGGCGCTGGCAAATTCCCGCGCGCTTGCCCGCCTTGGCAAGCAGGGGCGCAAGCGCCTCGATACGCTTGTTCCGCAGCTTCTCGAGTTGATCATGCAGCAGGCCGACCCGGTGGTTGTACTCTCGCGGGTCGTGCGTGTGCTCGAGGGGGTGGGGCGGCGCAGCGCCTACTTTGCGTTGCTCAATGAGCATCCGAACGCTCGTCAGCGCCTGGTAGAACTGTGCGCCATGAGTCAGCGCATCGCCAGTGATGTCGCGGACCGGCCGCTGTTGCTGGACAGCCTGATCGGTATGGACGTCAATGATCTGCCCTCGCACGGGTCACGGCAAACGCAGCTGCGTGCGGCGCTGCACGGCATTGAGAGCAGTGATGTTGAAACGATGACCGACGCGCTGGCGCAGTTCAAATGCGCGGCCGAATTTGAAGTGGCAGTGGCCGATCTGACATCCCAGCTGCCGGTCATGAAGGTGTCGGATCACCTCACGTCCATTGCTCAAAGCGTCGTTGATGAGGTGTTGCGGTCGGCACGCGGCGATATTGAAGATCGCTACGGTCGTCTGACGCCCGGTGCGGTCTCGTTCTGCGCGGTTGCCTATGGCAAGCTCGGCGGGCTGGAACTGGGCTACGGCTCGGACCTGGATCTGGTGTTTCTCTACGACGTGGAGGACGAACGCAGCGAGAGCGACGGCAAGCGCCCGCTCGCCGCGTCAGTGTATTTCGCGCGGCTCGTGCAACGTTTTGTGCATATGGCGACGGCCACAACACGCGCCGGCAAGCTATACGATGTGGATATGCGGCTGCGGCCAAGTGGCAATTCCGGCCCTTTGGTATCGAAGCTGACGGCTTATACCAACTATCAGCTCAAAAACGCCTGGACGTGGGAGCATCAGGCCCTGCTGCGCGCGCGACCAGTAGCCGGCGACACCGACCTGGCAGAACGCTTCGCGCACGTGCGCACCGAGGTTCTGTGTCAGCCGCGCGACGGGCTGCAGCTCAAGGCCGATGTGTTGACCATGCGCAATCGCATGGCCAGGGCCAATCCGCCGGTTGCAGGTGTCTTTCACGTCAAGCATGATCCCGGAGGCTTGACCGATGTCGAGTTCCTGGTGCAGATTTTTTTGCTGGCCCACGCCCACGCTTTGCCCGAACTCGTGCACCACAGTGACCACATGCGTCAGCTTGATGCGCTGATTGAAACCGGTTGCCTGGGTGCGCATGTGGGCGAGGACTTGCAGGCCATTTATCTGACCTATCGCAACCACTTGCATCGCCGCGCTCTGGATGACGGTGATGCCCGGATTGAATTGGCTGCGATGGCATCCGAACGCGACCGGGTTGTGGCCATCTGGCACGAGGTTTTCGGCTGATTTGGAAGTGCTATAATCGCTCACCACGCTCCAGTTTGAGGAAAGCGCCGTGCCGGCCAATAACCCGTCTTCGGATCTCCAGCTTCCGAATACTCAGAACATCTACAAGGTCACACCGGACGATCTTCCGGTCCATTGCCCGATGCCCGGCTCTTCACTGTGGAATTCGCACCCGCGGGTCTATCTTCCGGTGGAAAAAACCGGTCAGGCTAAATGCATTTATTGTGGTGCAGAGTACGTGCTCGACACAGCCGTTAACCACGAATGACGAGTCAGGCGCTTAAGCGCCGTTTGAAATAGAATCCCGCATCGATGGCCGCCGCAAAGCGCTATGTGTTCTATATCTCGCAGAACTACAGCTTTGCCATTCTCCGGCCACTGCAAAAAGCCATCATGGAACGTCACGGGCAAGTTGCCTGGTTCGTCGAGGGCAAGGCAGTCAATCCGGCGTTCTTTGAGCACGACGAAACGCAGCTGCCAGGCGTCGACGCGATCTTCGACTTCGCGCCGGACGCGGTGATATATCCCGCCAATATTGCTCCCACATTTTTGCCTGGCATCAACGTGGCGGTGTTCCACGGCTTTGATGCGGGCAAGGTGGATCGCAAGGGGCGTAATGATCATTTCAAGATTCGCAATTGTTTTGATCTTTACTGCACGCAGGGCCCCAGCACGACCAGGCGATTCGAGGCTCTGCAAGAAGACCATCCCCACTTCAATGTTGTGGAAACCGGTTGGTGTGCGCTTGACGCGCTATTCCCCGCGCAAGAACGCGCGAAGGATACGCCGAAACGGCACATCCTGATGTGCTCGACGTTTTCAAGAAAACTGAGCTGCGCGCCCGAGCTGTTTGAGACGGTCAAGAGGCTGAGCGCGTCCGGCCGCTGGCAGTGGACCGTGCAGTTTCATCCGAAGATGGATCAGGCCATCGTGGACCAATACAAATCGATTCAGGGAGAGCATCTTGAGTTTGTGGAGACCAGCGATGTGATGCCGCTGTTGCAGGCTGCGGACATCATGCTGTGCGACACGTCGTCCGTGCTGATCACTTTTGCGCTTTTGAAAAAACCGATCGTTACGTTCCGCAACCTGCAGGCAGCGGACTACATGATTAACGTGACCGATCCCGGCGATATCGAGGGTGCCCTTGAACGCGCGCTCAACTTTCCGCCTGACGTTATGCAGGCGCTTGAGCGCTTTGTCGCCGACACCCATCCACTGCAGGATGGAAAGTCGAGCTTGCGGGTGCTCGATGCCATAGATGCCACATTGGCCGACGCGCCAAAGGAAAAGATTCCGTTCGACTTTTTTCGACAGCTCAAGATCAGACGAAAACTCAACTACTGGAAGTCGTTGTGGTAGCAAACGCCTCACCCGACCGGCCGAAACTTTCGGTATGCATTATCTGTCGTGATGAACAGGCGCGTATCGAGAGATGCCTGTCGGCGGTGCAGTGGGCCGATGAAATTGTGGTCGTTGACTCGGGCAGCCGGGACCGCACGCTGGAAATCGCCGGGCAGTTTACCGATAGCATCTATGCGCGCGAAGACTGGCAGGGCTATGGTGTCCAGCGCCAGCGCGCCGAACAGCTGGCGAAACACGAATGGATTTTCGCGCTTGATGCCGATGAGGTGGTCAGCGACGAACTGGCGCATGAGATACAGCAGAGTTTGGTCGAAGCCAAGGTCAGTGATGTGTTTTTGCTCAACCGTCTGACCCATTTTTGTGGCAGGTTTATTTATCACAGCGGCTGGTATCCGGATCGCGTGGCGCGGATCTACAACAAGAATCACTGCGGCTACAACGACAAATCGGTGCACGAATCTGTGAACGTTGCTGGCGCCAATCAGATTCGGCTGCAGGCAGATCTCCTGCACTACACCTTCAGTGATCTGAACACCTATCTGGTCAAGCGCAATGGTTACGCCTTCCAGTGGGCCATAGAGCAACATGAAAAGGGCAAGCGAACGAGTACGCTCAAGGCGACGGTGTCTTCGCTATTCGCGTTTTTTCGACACTATGTCCTGCGCCGCGGATTTCTGGATGGGCGCGCCGGCTTTCTGATTTCTGTTATTCAGATGCAGTACACCTTCAACAAATACATGCAGCTGATCTACATGAACCAGAATCGTGACGCCGATGACCGAGCGCGCTGATAGCGCCAAGGCGTCGATCAGTCTGTGCCCATGACCTCGCTCACAACGGCGTCGAGTTTCTGTGCCACGTCGTCAACCGTAATCAGGTCCATCGCGTAAGGCGAGCGTACGCGATAGCCCCAGGGAAGCTGCGTCACGGGTTTGCCCAGCGCCCGCGCGATGGCGTCGGGATAGCGATCGACGACCCATTCCTGGCTCAGGTAGGGGCCGGTGCGCCAGCGGTTCGAGGTTGCATAGAGACCGATGACTGGTGTGCCAGCGGCCGTGGCCATATGTGCCGGTCCGGAGTCGGGGCTGATTACCACACCGGCACGCTCGATCAGTGCCATGAGCTGGGTGAGCGACGTCTGACCGATGAGGTTTTTGACCGGTGCTTCGGCCAGCTCCGAAATCCGTTCGCCGTATTCGGCCTCGAGCTGGGTCGGGCCGCCAGTGAGCACGATATCAAGACCGTACTCGCGATGCGCACGATCCACAATGCTGGCGTAGTTCTCAGCGCGCCAGTTGCGAAAGTTGCGCCAGCGCTGCGAGCTGCAGGGGCTGATCAGCAAGCTGCGATCTGACAGATTGGACTGCGCAAACTCGCGATCCTCGTCGGGGATAGGCACATCCCAGATCAGATGTCGGCGCGTGATGCCCAGGTGCTCCACAAACTGGAAAAATCCGTCGAGGACGTGGACCGATGCATCGCCTGTTATGCGCTCGTTGCAAAAAAAACGCTGAAAGTCACGTGCCCGGCGCTGATCGAAGCCGATTTTGCGCTGCGCTTTGATGTACCGTGACAGCAAATTGGCGCGCATTGAGGCGTGCAGATGCAGCAGGACATCGAACTTGCGATTTGCCAGCTGCGCCTTGAGTTCGGCGCGCGCGCTGCGCCCGCCCTTTTTGTCGAATACCAGAAATTCGACGCCTTTTACGTCTTTGAGCAGACGATGCTCAGTGCGCCCGATAATCCAGGTGATCGTCGCATCGGGGCATTCACTGTGCAGCGTTCGGATAACGGGCAACAGATTGCATGTGTCCCCGATGGCGGACAGGCGCAAAACACAAATTGAGTGGATAGGTGTGTCTGTCATAGACTCACGGGCGCGTCGTCAAAGGAGTTCACGCTGAGTACTTTACGCGAAATTGCGGACGGGTTCGCGTCAGGATCGGCTCACCTCGAGCGGCCAGCCTGATGCCGCATGAATCGACCTGGCGGTTGGCGCAGGAAGGCCCCTGCCATTTACTGTTCGATCCGAGCTTTGGCGAACCTTCCGGGCGCTGGTTTGATCACAGGTTCTGGGCCGACACTGGGCACGCCCGCGCGGCGGACGGTGGTCGTGGCAGTGCGTGGTTTATTTCATCGCCCCATCCGCAAACCGACTGCGAGTGGGTGTTGCGTCACTACCGTCGCGGTGGGCGCGCCGCCATGGTCTCGAAGGATCGCTATGTCTTTACCGGTCTCGAGCGGACACGGGCGTTTCGAGAGTGGCGTTTGCTGCAGCAGCTGCGAGAGTTCTGTTTGCCAGCGCCGGTCGCAGTAGCAGCCGGTGTCGTGCGCAAGGGCCTAACTTATCGGGCGCATCTGATCACCGTCGCAATACCGGACACACGCACGCTGGCCAGTCGCCTTGCGACCGGGGAGCTCGATGAGTCACTTATGGCGGATGTTGGCGCCTGCGTGGCTCGGTTTCACGCACACGGTATCTGGCATGCCGATCTCAATGCGCACAATGTACTGATCGACGGAGCAAGGCAGATCTATCTGATTGACTTCGATCGCGGCCGGCAGCGAGATGATGCCGGCTGGCAGTCCGGCAATGTCGCGCGATTACAGCGTTCGCTGAACAAGTTGTCACGGCAGGCGGGACACGAGGCATTCGAGACGCTTTTGTGGAACGCCTTTTTATCGGGCTACGAGTCCCCGCGTCAGTAAATCCCGTCGACGCCTTTGAAGCGTCGGTGCACCCACAGATACTGCTCCGGTGCACGGCGAGCATGGGCCTCGAACAGGGCGTTCAAGCGTGCGGCATCGGCGGTGGCGTCGTCGGTGGGGAAGTTTTCCAGCGGCGGCTCGACGTACAGATCATAGCCCTTGCCATCGCGGCGGCGAATCGGCAGAAAGGGCACAACACGCGCACCGCTGCGCGCAACAAGGCGTGAGGTGCCCGTGCTCGTCGGTGCCGGAATATCAAAAAAGGGCACTTGAACGCTGTTACTGCGCACGTAGGCCTGATCGGGCATGTAGAGCACGGCTTTGTTGTTTTTGAGGCTACGCAACATGCCGCGAAAATCGCCGCGCTGGATCACATGACTGACGTGGCGCAGACGCTTGCGTCGCATGACCTCTTCAAAAAGAGGGTTTTCAAACCGCCGGTACATGGCGTTCATGGGAATATGCTGTGCGAGAATGATGCCGCCGATCTCGATGGTCGTGAAATGCCCGGCCAGCAGCACGACGCCGTTGCCCTCGTCGAGAGCGGCGTTGAGATGTTCGAGGCCGTGAATGTCGCCCAAGCGATCAAACTCCTCGACGCGTCCCCACCAGCCGTAGGCAATCTCCATCAGGCCGATGCCCACGCTCGCAAAATGTTCGCGCAGCAGCGTTTCGCGCTCCGTTTCGGTTTTCTCTGGAAAACAGGCGCGCAGATTGGCCATCGCAATCTTCCGGCGCCGTTTAATCAGACGACGCGCCAAAGCGCCGATTCCTCGGCCGATGCGTTGTTGCCACGGCAGAGGCAGCGTTGCGCCGATGCGCATCGCACACAGACCCAGCCACACCGGCCAGTAGCGGGGCGCCCAGAAGGAGGCCAGAGATACCTTGTCATCGCTCATATTGGGGCGGAGTCTAACCGCGCGCCGCGGTTGCCCCAAGTATTTATGCCTCGCGCTCGGGCTATAATGCGGCGCCGCTTTCCTGTTTCCTGCATAAAGGCCACGTCCAATGAGCGCCTCGGTTCCAAATTTTGACCATCTGAATGTGCTGGTTGCCGGCGATCTCATGCTGGATCGCTACTGGCACGGTGGTACGCAGCGCATCTCGCCCGAGGCGCCGGTGCCGGTCGTGCATCTGGACGGATCTGAGGATCGGCCGGGCGGGGCAGCCAACGTGGCGGTCAATGTCGCGGCGCTCGGCGCGACGGTGTCACTTGCGGGCCTGGTGGGCACTGACGAAGCCGGAGCGGCGCTGCTTAAGAGTTTGCGCGAACGGCGCATCGACGTATCGAAAATCACGCGCACCGAGGCGCCCACGATTACAAAGCTGCGTGTGCTCAGCCGCAACCAGCAACTCATACGACTCGATACCGAAGAAATTTCGCCCGCCGTGCCGGCGGCGCTGGGCGAGGATTACACGGCGCTTTTGCCGCAGGCCTCGGTCGTCATTCTGTCGGACTACGCCAAAGGCGCGCTGGTCGATGTGGCGGCGATGATCAGTCTCGCGCGCGCCGCACGCGTGCCGGTGCTCGTGGATCCCAAAGGCAGCGATTTTGCGCGCTATCGTGGCGCGACCGTACTGACACCGAATCAGGGCGAGCTTGAAACGGTCGTGGGGCTCTGCGCGGACGACAAGACGCTGGTGGCGCGTGCCACTGAGTTGAAAAATGACCTGAATATTGAGGCGCTTCTGGTTACGCGTTCAGCCAAAGGCATGACGCTGATTGACGGCGACGACCAGGCGCATCATCTGCCGGCTGATGCGCGCGAGGTGTTTGATGTGACGGGCGCCGGTGATACCGCAATCGCCGTGTTCTCCGCAGCCATGGCGGCTGGCGCGCCGCTGCCGGACGCCGCTGCGCTGGCCAACACCGCGGCCGGTATCGTCGTGGGCAAGATCGGCGTGGCGACGGCCACACGCTCGGAGCTGCGGCTGGCGCTGCATCAGCGCGGCGTAGGCGGGCGCAGTGCGCAAACTCCGGAACGACTGGCACAGGCAGTACGCGAAGCGCGCGGTCGCGGCGAGCGCGTGGTAATGACCAACGGCTGTTTTGATTTGCTGCATGCCGGACACGTGGCGTATCTCGAAGAGGCCAAACAACTGGGTGATCGACTCATTGTGGCGGTGAACTCCGACGATTCCGTGCGCCGCCTCAAGGGGCCCGAGCGACCCATCACGCCACTCGAAGATCGTCTGGCCGTTCTGGCAGGGCTGGCCGCGGTTGACTGGGTCGTTTCGTTTGACAACGACACGCCGGCAGCGCTGATTGAGCTGGTGTCCCCGGATGTGCTGGTCAAAGGCGGCGACTATCGGCCGGATCAGATTGCTGGCGCCGAGCATGTGCTGGCCACTGGCGGCGAGGTGCGGGTACTGGCGTTTCGCGAGGGTCGTTCAACCAGCAGTATCGTGGCAGCAATTCGCGGCACATCGATCTCCTGATGAGATTCCTGTACATCCTGTTGTCTTACCTGCTGACGCCGGTCGTGCTGGGTTTTCTCCTGTGGCGCGGGGCGCGCAATCCGGGCTACCTCGAACGCCTTCCGGAGCGATTTGGTTTCGGGCAGCATCTACGTGGCCAGCCATGCGTCTGGATTCACGCGGTCTCGGTGGGCGAGGTGCAGGCCGCATCGGCGCTGGTCAGGCGAATTCTTCACGACTTTCCCGAGCTGCCGGTCACCGTGACCACCACCACGCCTACCGGTGCTCAGCGTGTGCGTGATCTTTTTGGTGAGCGTGTCGCCCATAGATTCGCACCGTATGATTTGCCAGGCTCCGTCGTCCGTTTTTTCGACCGTGTCGTACCCAGGGTCGCCATTATCATTGAAACGGAGCTGTGGCCTAATCTCTACAACGAATGCGGTCGCCGTGGCGTGCCGCTCATTCTTGCCAGTGCGCGCATCTCACCGCTGTCGGTGGGCAAGTACCGTCGTTTCGTGAGCCTGTTTCGCGAGGCGCTGTCACATGGCATTGTCATCGGGGCACAAAGCGAGTCAGATGCCGAGCGTTTTCGCTCGCTAGGCGCGAACCCGTCGCGCACATTCACCACCGGCAACATCAAGTTTGATTTTGAGTTGCCGGCCGGTACGCGCGAAAAGGGTCAGGACCTGCGTCGCGCCCATGCTGGCGATCGTCCGGTATGGATTGCCGCCAGCACGCATGAAAATGAAGAAGAACTGGTGCTCGATGCGTTTGACGTTGTGCGTAAAGCGCAGCCCACTGCGCTACTGATTCTCGTGCCCCGTCATCCCGAGCGATTCAAGGCGGTCGGCCAGCTGCTTGCGGAGCGCAAATTTAAATATGTCACGCGCACCAGCGGTCATACATGCAGCGACGACACGTCGGTGTGGCTCATCGATACGCTCGGAGAATTGCAGGCCATTTACGGCGTTGCCGATGTCGCCTTTGTTGGTGGCTCGCTTGTGCCGGTCGGTGGCCACAATCTGCTGGAGCCTGCGGCCCTCGGCGTGGCCGTGGTCACCGGTCAGCATCTTTACAACACCGAAGACATAGCCGATATGCTGGTGCGCGAGGGTGGCGTGCGCGTTGTTCAGAATAGCCAGCAGCTTGGACAAGTGGTTGCGCGCCTGCTGTCGGAGCAGACGGTACGCCAGACGATGTCCGAGGCTGCCGAAGGCATCATTGAGACCAACCGCGGTGCCGTCGACAGACTGCTGGAGTTGATCAGCCCCATTCTGACCAACGCACCGGTCGACGACGCGGCCGGACGCGAATCAGTCAGGTAAGTTAAGGACAACTACGCTAGTGCTTCAGCCACTGGTTGATGTCGCGCAGATCGGCCAGCGTCAGCGTGCCGGCCGCCTGTTTCAGGCGCACCACGTTGAGCAGGTAGTCATAGCGGGCTCGACGGTGATTGGTTTGCGCGCGCAAAAGGTCGCGACGTGCATTGAGCACGTCGACGCTCGTGCGCGTCCCCACATCAAATCCCGCCTCGGTCGCCTCCAGTGCGGTTTCGCTGGAGGTAACCGCCTGGGCCAGCGCGCTTACGCGGGCGATCTCGGCTTCGACTCCCAGATACGCGTCGCGAGTCTGGCGCTCGGTTTCGCGGGCGACACGTTCAAGGCGTTGTTTGGCCGCGCGTTGACGATGAACGGCCTGGCGCACGCGCGAGCGCACCCCGCCGCCGCTGTAGATCGGTACGTTGAACTGCAACGCGATGGTATCGGTGTCGAAATCTGATTCGGACGTGCCGCCGAACACGCGGCCGTCGGGGGTAACGTCAAAACGGCTACCTTCGCTATCAAAATGATTGCGCGACATGACCAGATCAAGCGTCGGGTAGTGGCCGGTGCGTTCGGTCTTGATGTCATCGCCGGCGATATCCACGGACAGCCGACTGGCGGCAACGCTCAGGTTCTGCTCCAACGCGCGCTTGACCCAGGTTTCCTGGGAGGAGGGCTCGGGGCGCACCAACGGCAAATCGTCGCCCGGTGCGCCGAGGTCGCCGGAGGCATAGCTGCCGGTGACCTCGCGCAGAATCTCCAGCGCGGTCGCGAGCGTGCGTTTTGCGCCAATCTCGGCCGCGACACTCTGGTCATAGGCTGAGCGACTTTCGTAAACATCGGTAATGGCGATCAGGCCAACTTCGAAACGTGTTTCGGCTTCCTCGAGCTGACGCGCGATGGCGGCCTTGTTGGCCTGTTCGGCCTTGAGTTCGTCCGTGGCGGCGAGCACGTCAAAGTAGCGCTGTGCGACACGTACGCCGAGCTCCTGTTTGGCTGCGGCGTAGTTGGCCTC
Source organism: uncultured Gammaproteobacteria bacterium (assembly GCA_964639265.1). Taxonomy (GTDB): domain Bacteria; phylum Pseudomonadota; class Gammaproteobacteria; order Steroidobacterales; family JBCCMA01; genus JBCCMA01. The sequence continues at coordinate 40,665 of CAZXCL010000031.1, forward strand.
TTCCAGTGCGACTTGCTTGTCGGCGCGCTTGAGCGCCACCCAGCGGTCCCAGCGGAACAGGGGCTGCGACAGCTGCAGCGTCCAGTTCAGGCGATCGGCATCCGACGGTCGGCTAGTCGTGATAACCGGACCACCGGTAAAGGCCGGCGAAGTCGTTGTACCTTCGGTGTCCTGATCGTCAATCTGCCCCTGCAGATTGATCGTTGGCAGCAGTCCAGCCATGGCCTGCGGCCGGTTTTCCTGGGCCGCTCGTCGGGTGGCCTCAGCTTCAAGCAGCAGCGGATCATTATCCAATGCCTGCTGGTAGATCTCGATCAGGTCCGCGCCCGCCGCGGCTGGCGTCAGAGTGGCCAGGAACGAGATCAAGGTCACGATGGACAGGAGTTTCAATCGGTAGGTCATGCCGGTTCCTTTGGAGATTGCGCCGCAATCAGACAGGTGTTTTACTCAACTATATCACCAAAACGGTGAACTTCAACCCGGAGCGCAGTGTTCCGTGCTAGACATAATAGCGGCCCGGAGCCGCAAATAATGACCTGCTACTGTGTTACTGGCTCGGATTGAGGTCTCATTTCTGCCGCCTGGTTCCCGCAGGAAACGCAAAATGCGGCAGACCGACTAATACAGATGCCGGGTAGCGTGAATATGTTGGGACCAGGCGTCGATGCCGCCCGTTAGATTGGACACGTTCTGAAAGTCGTTGTCCTTGAGAAAGCGCGCGATGATCATGCTGCGCCCGCCGGTGTGGCAAAACACGATCAGCTCGCGCTTGCCCTGGGTCTCGCGAATTTTATCAAGCTGATCAGGCACATCGTTCATGACGATCGCCAGTGACGGTTCGATCGCGGCAATCTCACGCTCCCAGTCCTCGCGCACGTCCAGCAGCACGAAGTCAGCCTCGCCACCGTCTGGCGTTGCGTCCAGACGAGTGGCCAGTTCCTCAACCGAGCGTTGCGCAATATCGTCACTCAAAACGAAAACTCTTTCGGGTTTGGGGCGTTGATCAAAGCCGGGACATCTGTTTCGAATTCGCTGCTGGCCAGCCACTCGTTATCCGTGACGCGAGTCACGATGCGCGCGTCCATAACCGGTGAGCGACCCACGGCGGCATACAAGCGGCCGCCAGGCTTTAGCAGTCGTTCGAAGCGTGTGTCGTACACGGGCAGCGAACCGGTCAGGACGACGGCGTCAAACTGATCCCTGGATTCGTGTTCAAAGGCATCTGCCGTGGCAAGCTGGGCGTTGGCGTAACCCTGTTTCTCGAGTGCGGTGCTGGCGCGGTCGGTCAGATCGCCATGGATATCGAGCGACAAAACGCTGCGCGACAGGGACGCCAGACAGGCGGTCAGATAGCCGCTGCCGGTGCCAATTTCGAGCACCTGGTCCGTAGGCTTGAGCTCCAAGGCCTGCAGGATGCGGCCTACGACTTTGGGCACGAGCATAACCTGCCCATGGGTGAGCGGAATGCGGCTATCGGCGAACGCGACGTTCGCGTACTGCTCAGGCACAAACGCGCTGCGGTCAACCATACTCATAGTCTCGAGAACGCGCGGGTCCAGAACGTCCCACGTGCGTACCTGCTGACTCACCATCTGTACGCGTGCTGCGTCGGTATTCATCGGGAATTCCCTGCATTTGAGCTGCGCGAAGGGTATCCACTTTTACCCGGCCAAACAAGGTTATGGAGATTTCTGACGTGCTTTTTTACATTAAAAACATGCATCTGGCGGCATCCATGGTTTATGCTCAGGGACATAACAGCGGGCGCCTGCGAAGCGCCTGCGCCGCGGGCACCGCAAGGGGTGTGGTGTACTGCGCTAAGCCTTCCGTCCGGGGACAATAATGAACGCCATAGCTGAACACGTCTGCGCGGCCACCGCCGCTGTCAGCGCAAGGGCAGGTGTCGAGGCCTGAGTGATGGCCGAATTTGCTTTGTTTGTGCTGATGTTCTCGCTGGCAATCGTCGGCATATCGCTGCTGGTGCTGTTGCGTCGACGCCGGTCTCTTTATCCCATTCCGAGCCGGGAACTGGCAGTCGATCGAGCCGGCGTGCTGGGTGACGGGTTGTCGGCGAGCGGGAATCGGCGTCGCAAGACTGGTCGCGGGCACCGTTCCGGATCGAGCAGCCGGTCGCGTCGCCAGGAGCGACCCCGGCGTGAGCAGCCTGTCAGCCAACCGCCAAGCGCAGAGCGTTACGTTGTTGCGGAGGAAGATCAGGCTCTGGAGAGCGTTGCCACCGGAGTCATCATTCATCACAACCATGTGTTGTACGCCAACCCGAAAGCCGCGGCGCTGCGTGGCATGCGTCAGGACGACCTGATTGGCCAGTCGGTCGTGTCCCTGTTCGCGCCCGACGATCGAGGTGTTACGGCCGATCGGTTTGAGCAGCAGCTCGGCGGCGACGGCACGACCGTGCCCTACGTTGCGCGCATGCTTGATCGCAGTGGCGGTCACGTCGAGGTGGAATGTACCGACGCGCTGATTCATCGCAATGGCCTGCCCGTCATCATGACCACCGTCCTGCCGCTGTCCGAGACCAGTGCCGCGCCGTCCGAGTCAGAGACCGCACCTACCGCCGCCCGTGCATCGATGACGCTGAGCAGCCTGACCGACGGCGTCATCAATACCGACGATTCGGGCATCGTCCACTACATGAACCCGGCGGCACGCTCCCTGCTGGCGCTGACCAATGGAACGGATGAACAGCAACGACTGATCGAGCTGGTGCGTTTTGTCGATGAAACCGATCACAAGCCGCTGCCTGACCCGGTGGAGCGCTGTCTGCGCGACCGCTGTCGTGTGCATCTCGGGCGTGCGGCGCTGATGGTCACCGGCGATGACACCGAACACTCGATCGATTTGACCGTGACCCCGATGCTTGGTCCCAATGGCACGCTGCGCGGCACAGTCATCTTGATGCGCGATGTGACGGAGCTGCGCGGGATGACGCGCCAGATGAGCTACGAGGCCAGTCATGATCCTTTGACCGGTCTTCTCAACCGACGCGAGTTTGAACAGCGACTGGATGAGGCGCTGGGCAACACCAGCGAATCGAGCCCCGATCATGTGCTGTGCTATCTCGACCTCGATCGTTTCAAAGCCGTCAACGATACCTGCGGCCATATGGCGGGCGACAATTTGCTGCGTCAGCTGGCCAGCCTGATTCGTGAGAAGGTGCGCGATTCGGATTCGGTGGCGCGGCTCGGGGGCGATGAATTCGGTGTTTTGCTGAGCACCTGTCCGCTCGACAAGGCGCGACAGATTGCGGACGACGTGTGCAATGCGGTTGAGGACCACCGCTTCGTCTGGCAGGACAAGATATTCAGCGTCAGCGTGAGCATCGGGCTGGTGGAGTTTGGCGCCAGCAGCGGGTCACTGGAAGATGTAATGTCGGCTGCCGACTCGGCCTGCTATGTGGCCAAGCAGCGCGGCCGTTCACGGGTGCATGTCTATTCGGCCAAGGACGAGGCGCTGGCGCGACATCGCGGCGAGATCGCCTGGTTGCAACAGCTTCAGGGTGCGCTCAAGGACGACACGTTCCGTCTCGTGGCCCAGCCGATTGTCGCGGCCGGACGCAGCGACGGCGGCGGACCGGCCTGCGAGTTGCTCCTGCGCCTGTCCGACCGCCAGGGCGCCGAAGTCAGCCCGCGGGCATTCGGCGACTCGGCGCGGCGCTATCATCTGATGCCGCGGATTGATCGATGGGTCGTGCAGCATGCGCTCAGCGCCATTGATTCGGGCGTGCTTCGACTGCCGCCGGGACGGCGCTGTACGCTCAATTTGTCTGGCCAGACCATGGGCGATCCGACGTTCCTCGAGTATGTTGTCGAGTGCCTGGACGCCAGCGGCGTCACCGGTGATCAACTTTGCTTCGAGGTCACCGAAACCTCCGTGATCTCCAATCTTGCCTACGCACAGCGGTTTATCGATGTGCTCCACGGCTTCAATTGCCATTTCGCGCTGGATGATTTCGGCAGCGGCATGGGCTCGTTTGCGAACCTGCGCAAGCTGCGCATGGACTACATCAAGATCGACGGTTCCTACACCCGCAATCTGGGCGACGACACGGTCAGTCAGGCCATGGTGGGGGCCATGATCAAGCTTGCCCGCAGTCTGGACATACGAGTGGTGGCCGAGCAGGTTGAGAGCCAAAGCGCGCTGGACGCGGTGCGCGGCATGGGCATCGACTTTGTACAGGGCCACGTCATCGGCGAGCCTGCACCCATCGGCGCGTAAGGCCTTCTAATCGGGCCACTTTCGCGTAGAATAGCGCGCCACAACGGGTCCGGCCGTGATGGCCTGCATCCGCCAAGAAAATCAAATAACGCCGAATTGCGTGACTGTCTCCAGCTAACAGGGGGGTGGCAGCGCGCCGTGATCGCCAGATCGCGCGGTCGTTGGAGACACATGAATGAATATTGAACTGATACCCGTCATCGTCGGTGCCGTGGGCCTTGCGCTGGCTTTCGTGCTCTACGGTATTGTTCGCGGCGCGCCCGCGGGTGAAGGCGAAGTCGCCGCGATTGCCGAGGACATCCACCGCGGTGCCATGGCGTTCATTCGCCGCGAGTACACGCTGCTTTGGGGCTTCGCGATCGTTGTGGCGATCATCATCTTTTTCTCTCCGCTGGGCAGCAAGACGGCCATCGCATTTGTCGCTGGCGCGCTGTGCTCGTCCATTGCCGGTGGCATTGGTATGTACACGGCCACGCGCGCCAACGTTCGCACCGCGGTGGCTGCGCGCGATTCGGGCGCGGCCAAAGCCCTGTCGTTGGCGTTTTACGGCGGCTCGATCATGGGCCTGACCGTTGCGGCAATGGGGCTCCTTGGTCTGGGTACGCTGTATCTGGTGTTTGGGGGTGATCCGGAAACGGCGCACGTCCTGCACGGGTTTGGCATGGGCGGTTCTGTCGTGGCGCTGTTCTCGCGCGTGGGCGGCGGCATCTTCACCAAGAGTGCTGACGTGGGCGCCGACCTGGTGGGCAAGATCGAAGCCGGGATTCCCGAGGATGATCCGCGCAACCCGGGTGTTATTGCCGACAACGTGGGCGACAACGTGGGTGATGTGGCCGGCATGGGCTCGGACATCTTCGAATCCTATTGCGGATCCATGATTGCCAGTATCGCGATCGCCTCGACGCTGGTCGCGGTCGGTGGCAATGAGGCCATGACCGAGTTCGGTCCTCGCGCCGGTCTGATGGGGCTGCCGCTGCTGCTTGCCGCCACCGGTCTGGTGTGCTCCGTGCTGGGTATCGCTCTGGTAAAAATGTCCTCTGGCCGTGCGCCGGAAGTGGCGCTGCGTACAGGCACGCTCGGCGCGGCTGTGCTGTTTGTGATTGCGGCGTTTTTTGTGGGTCAGGCCACGGGTATTTCGAACGGGGTCTGGATCGCTGTTCTGACCGGTGCCGTTGGTGGCACCATCATCGGTCTGGTTACCGAGTACTACACCGGTGCCGCACCGGTACGCAAAATTGCCGCTTCCGGTGAAACGGGCCCTGCCACGGTCATGATCACCGGCCTTGCCGTCGGGATGCACTCGATCGTGATTCCGATGCTGACGATTTGCGCGATTATTTTTGTCGCCAACATGACAGCCGGTCTGTATGGCGTTGGCATCGCCGCTGTCGGCATGCTGGCGACGGTGGGTATCACCATGGCCATCGACGCCTACGGCCCGGTGGCGGATAACGCCGGTGGCATTGCCGAGATGTCGGCCATGGGCAAAGAGGTGCGAGAAATCACCGACTCGCTCGATGAAGTGGGTAACACCACGGCGGCCATCGGCAAGGGCTTCGCGATCGGGGCTGCGGCACTGGCTGCACTTGCCATCATCACGGCGTTCATCGAAACGGTTCGCGTCAACAACCCAAGCTTCGAGATTACGCTGAGCGAGCCGGTGGTACTGATCGGCATGTTCCTCGGCGGCATCTTCCCGTTCCTGGTTGGCGCGCTAACCATGACCGCCGTTGGCGACGCCGCCTTCGACATGATCACCGAGATTCGTCGCCAGTTCCGTGAGATTCCGGGCCTGCTCGAAGGCAAGGCCAAGCCGGACACGGTGCGTTGTGTGGACATCGCCACGACCGCCGCGCTCAAGCGCATGGTTCTGCCTGGCGTTCTGGCTGTGGCTGCACCGGTGGTTGTGGGTCTTGGACTTGGTGCCGAAGCGCTGGGCGGCATGCTCGGTGGCGCGCTGCTTGGTTGCGTGAGTCTGGCTCTGTTCATGGCCAACGCAGGTGGGGCTTGGGACAACGCCAAGAAGTACATCGAAAAAGGCCATCACGGCGGCAAAGGCTCGGATACCCATAAGGCGGCCGTGGTTGGCGACACCGTGGGTGATCCATTCAAGGACACTTCGGGTCCGGCTATGAACATTCTGATCAACGTGATGGCGATTGTGTCGCTGGTGATTGCGCCTCTGCTGCACTAAACCGCGTTGGGCGGTAGTTTGATCGCCTTGATATTTGAAACGGCCATGCGCTTATGCGTGTGGCCGTTTTATTTTGGCGAGCTGTTTTTTCGTAGTCGGGGCGGTCTCGGGCATGGCGGGTGGGGGAGGAATTCATTTTGACAATGGCTC
>CAZXCL010000032.1:0-16565 GCA_964639265.1 uncultured Gammaproteobacteria bacterium
GAGTGGGGAAATCATTTTGGCGACTAAAGCGGACCGCAGGGAGCCATTGTCAAAATGATTTCCCCACTCTGCCTTCGGCTGACCTCGGGAGCCCATCAAGATCAGATTGGCGAAATTATGACAAGCGAAGCCTGCGCGTCAGCGGTCTCATTTAGCGTAAGCGTAATTCCATCGCAGTGGCGATGTGTGGATAGTGAGTAATCAACAGACGTCAATCGGGACCCGATGTCATGTGGAGCAATCGTGTTCAGGGTGAATCCCGTCACATTACTCATGTTCAGACAAAGGCGGCGATTCGAACTGCTGGGAACAGAATCACTGCCAGGAGTGGACAAGCTCATTTGTCGCGCATGAATGTGAGGGCGCACCTCAAAGCTGATCCCGATTGACGCCGTTGAACCGGCCCCCGTTTGTCCCTGCTTCGCAGCGCCAACGGACGTCGCCGCCGCGAGGAGAGCAAGTGCAAGAACCCTCGGTTGCCGGATGCTACTGATGTAGCGACTCGCCGGTGCGCCGTCCGTGGCAGATTCAAAGGGCATGATCCTGTTTCCTTCAGACACACAAATTGCGAGCAAGGCAGATAGCGACCACGGTGCAAGCCACTTTAGGGGGCGCGCGAGTTTTTGATGTGTTTGAGAGCTGCTTCACGGCGAAGGCGCCTGCGTTGGCCTACCATGTCTGGAGCTGGGAACACTGCACGGTCAGGCTCAAGAGCAAGAGATGTCTGATCGGCCGCAGCGACTGAAAAGGGCATAACCGCTGAAAGGCGGCGACGCAAAGTCTACGGTCTAAAGGCGGGGCTGGACCCCCTGTCCATGACGGCGAGACTACCAGAAGGCAACGGCATCAATAGGTGTGGTGTTTCTGGTGAGGACAAGTCAGTGCTTCCAGCGTGAAATTTTTGGACAACACCTGGAGCAATCTACCCATGAACAATCTTCCACGCCATCTCTTCAAATCCGTTCTGCTGGCTGCCGCCGTCGCAGGTGGCGGGATCAGTGCAATGGCCGCAACCGACGGTAGCGTCGGCTTCAACTCGACCGGCACGGTAGACATCAGTCTGTCCGTGAACGACGAAGTGCGAATTTCAAACCTCAGTGATATCAACCTCGGAGTGTTTGGCGGTGCAGATGCTATCGGGTCCACCGATGCGTGCGTCTATCGCAACGGTACCGGCGCCTATCGCATTACCGCGGCCGGCAGTGGTGCTGGCGGCGCGTTCTCGCTAACCGATGGCACGAACACGGTAGCCTATTCGGTCGCCTTCGACGACGGCACCGGCGCGATCGGCATGGGAGCCAGCACGCCGATGATCGGTCGCACAGGCGCCGATCCGGCCTCTGCAACCTGCGCCACGACGGGCAACAACGCCACGGTAACCACAACGGTGGCTGCGGTTGATGCCGCGTCCCTGCCTGCCGGTACCTACACCGGCACGCTGACCCTTCTGGTTGCACCCGAGTAAGCACCACGGGCAGAGCACGCACCATTTACAGGTGTGTGCTCTTGCCATGTGCGCATACTGATTAACCAAACCATGACGTCCATTTTTCGTCGCGTCGCCGCGTCGCTGCTGTCGCTTGCGTGCCTCCATGTCACGCACGTAGCGATGGCGGCCGGACAGGGCAGCAGCGGGCTGACCTCGACCGGGCAGGTTGATATGACGCTCACGACGGGCCTGTCAGCTCGCATTGCCGGGCTCAGTGATTTTGCGCTGGGCACGGTTGCGACGGGTAGCAATGCCGCCGCCAATCAGGATATCTGTATCGGTCGCAGCGGTGTGGGTCTGTTCTCGGCGGGCAGCTACCGGCTGCGCGCAAGCGGCGATGGCACGGCGACAGATGCGCACGCGTTCGTGTTGCGCAACGGCGCTGATGAGATCACCTACGACGTGTTCTTTAACGACCAGCCAGGCCTTGCCGGGCGTGTCCCGCTGACCGGTGGCGTGATGCTGTCCGGCCAGCAGGGACTTGGTCTGTTCGAGCTGTTTAATCTGATCTTCGGCTGCACCGTGCGAAACGCCAATGTCTCAATCGAAGTGCCAGCGGCGCAGCTCGCTGCCGCCTCGTCAGGTACCTACACCGGCACCCTCACGCTGGTACTGATCCCGGACTGATATCTGTTGCCGGGCGGCGCATGCCACTAACAGATCTCGTACCTCGAAGTGTGCGTCGCGTCGCGTCGCCGACGCGCTTCGTTATGTAAGCTTTGTTCATGGCTTTATCTCGCCCTCTGATTGCGTTGCTGCTGATGTGTGCTGCGCCGACTGTGGTTGCACAATCGGCCAACATTGTCATCGGCAATCTGCGTGACGTTGTGTTTGGCACCGTGGCGCCAACGTCGGGCAGCCTGCGTCGCATCACTCGCTTGTGCGTTGGTCTGGATGGGGCCGATACCTACCGGGTGACGGCAACCGGCTCAGGCGATGGCGGCGATTTTGCGCTTGTCGGCGGCATTTCAAGCTTGCCCTACAGCGTGTATTTCAGTGATCGGCCGAATCGTCGTGGCCAGGCGCTCAAAAGCGGCGAACCTCACGGTGACTACACCACTCGCGCTGGCATTCATCGCAGCGGTTGTCGGCGCCGCACGTCGCGCCTCACCATTACCATTAACGATCAGGATCTTCAGGCTATGCCCAGCGGGCGCTATGCCGGCACTCTGACGCTTATGGTGTCGCCGGAATAGACTCGCACGGCGTAGGCGGCATGACGATCAGACGGTCGGCAGCACGCTCTGCGTTGATGGGCAGCCGGCAGCGTCTGCCGTCGACCGTTTTCAACGTGAGCGGCGCCAGCGACTCGAGTTCGAGCTGGAACCAGCCCTCATCATCGGTGCGCTGCGTCGTGCCGGCGTCGTAATCAAAGCGTGCGTTGGCGATGGGCGTACCATCTGGCCAGATAGCCTGGCCGACGACCACGGTGACCGTGCGCGATGTGAAATCCAGATTCTGCACGTTGCCGGGATACAGCGTGATGGTATGCGAGGCCTCGCTGATTTGCGCCATGGTGTCATCTCGCGGCACGACGCGAATATCGTAGGTCGCATAGGGCATCAAGGTAATCACGGTCCGCGCCCGTCCCCGAGTCGTTGCGACGCGCTGGTCGTCGACCAGTACATCAAACGAACCGGCCGCATGACCGTCCACGTTGATAACCACTGCCGCCGTTTCGCCGAGACGCCCGCCCACCGCGACTCTGTTGTCGCTCGACAACACGCCAAAGCGCGCGGTGGCGGAATAACTCAGTCCGCTACGCTGCGCTGAGTTGGCGTACTGCAGATCGGCGCTGGCACGCCCCAACTCGGATTCACTGGTCAGCGAGCCGCCCAGCACCTGTGCTCCGCCCCGATTTTGCGCGACAACGGTGCGCGTAATTTGCCCCAGCGTGGCGTGATGGCTTTGCCGCGTGCTGCGTGCATCAAGCAGGAGCAGATCGCCGCTGTTGGCGGCATCGTGCTGGAGCCCGGTTTCCACGGTGGTCAGGCGCAGGTTGCGACGCCAGCGTGCCTGAACACCAATGCGGGCAAGGCGATCCTCGCCGGTGATCGAGATGTCGGCATTGAGATCAAAGGCAACATTGCCGCGGCGTTTTAACGGTAGTGCCAAAGTCGTGCCCCAGCCGCTGACGGCACGTGCGTTGGCTCGGCGGTCGCGCTGCGCGCGCAGCGTCAGACGCCCGCGACCCAGCGGGGCGTTAAACGTGAGCGCGGTTTGCTGGAATGATTCGGTAAACAGGTCGCGACCTGCCACACGCGGCCCGTCACCCACACCGACCAGACGCACGTCCAACCCGGCCGACCAGGCTCTGCCGCGCTTGCGCGCCTGCCACCACAGTCCGTGATCACCGCGTGTCGTAAGCATGGCGCTGGCGCGAAGCTGCCAGGTTGCGCCGAAACCAAACAGGCCTGCCTGGGCCAGCGTCGTGCCGGCGGCGTGGAGCGCCTCCACGTCGACCCCGAGCGCGTTGTGCAGGCGCCAGGCGGCTCCGCTGCGTAGCCATGTGCCCGAGTTAAGCGTTGCAGAAGCCGCGTCCGCGCGTGCGTTGAGCGAACCGGCTTCGGCGTACATGATTGGCTGATCAAGCGGTGGCAACTGTGTGCTGCGCACATAGAACACGTTTTCTTCGCGGGTACGGCCATTGTCGCCACGAATGCGCACGCGCAGATCGTAGGCGCCCTCGGGTAGACGCGTGGTGTCGAGCTGCTGATTGCCGGCTTCATAAAAACGAGAGTCGATCAGGCGTTCGCCGCGAAAGATGTCGACGCGGCTGCGCTGGTTCAGAAACAGAAAAATGGGCGTCGCTTCATGACTGTCGAGGTCGGCACGCAGGTCAAGCGCGGTGCCGGCGCGAACGCCGATGATGTTCTGCTCACCAACAAAAATGGCGTTTTGACCGCGCGAGCGATAGAGCCCCGCCTCATAGCGATAGCCTGCATGGTCTCTTTGCGCCAGAAGTTCGCTCGCCGCCAGTCCAAGACGTGTTGCGTCGTAGCGTGCCACGAGTCGATCCGTGCCCCGCGAGAGCACCGAGGTTGCGGCGATGTCAAAGGCGTCGTCATCGTTTTCGCCGCCGGCAATGGCGGCGCTGATCTGGTGCACACTCGCCCATTGCGCATCGCTGGGGGGCGGCAGGAATCTGGCCTGCTCGCGGCGCCGTACGCGCAGCTGATCCGGATGGATAAACAGATCGGCGCGAAAGCGACTTTCGTCGAAAATGATGGCAAGTGTTTCGGGGGTGAGTACACCACAGTCGGTCTGCGCAGCGTGGTAGCACACGTGCTCGGCGTGCGTGGCAAGCGGCAGACTCAGGGCGTGTTTGATCAGCTCAGGCGCCAGCAGGTCGGGCAGCGCAGCAACGATTTCCTCGGGCTGTACAAACTCAACGTGGGTCAGCGAATAACTCGCCAGCGTGCTGGCAATGAGTTGATCGCCGCTGTAGACGTCGACCAATGTCGTCTGACTTTGTGCGAGCTGCTCGAATCCCGGAGGCGGGGCGCTGCTGGCTTCAAACAGCGGCTCGGTCGCGCCGGCCGCAAAGCACAGGACCGCGCAAGACAGTGTAGACACCCACAGCGTGCGCATGATCGTCTCGCGGTGTCCGGCGCCTACTTGTAAACCCGGGTCTGGTGTTGCGTGCCGATGCCGAGCTGGAATTGGGCCGGGCGGTCATAGGGCAGGGCGACCTGCCAGCGGTTGCCCGGATATAGCCGCTTGCTCGCCAGCGGTTCGCACTGATCCAGTGGCTGTGCGTCTTGCTCGCACTGATGGCCCTCGCGCAAAAGTACGTTGGTGTTGCCGCGGTTTTCGAAGTGCAGCGACTGCCCAATGCGTTGTGCAAACAGTTCCGGTTGAGGCGTCTGCGGTTGCGCCAGAACAAGCACTTCGTAGCCAATCAGAACTTTGAGTCCGCTTTGGTTGGCATTGAGTTCCCCAACCACGGGCGTCACGGCGATCCGGTAGACGCGCTCACTGGTGTCGTTGGGTTTCAGGTTGACCACGCGTAAACGCTTGCGCGCGCCGGGCGCGATGACCAGTCGATTGGGCGTGACCAACAGACCGGCTGAACGCGGATCGCGGATCAGCTCACGATGCTCGTTTGGCGAGCCGGCGTCGAAAACCTGATGGGGCTTGATTTCCACATACAGCGGTTCTTCGCCGCTGTTCTGGATATCGATGTCCTGCCGCGCCGGCGCACCCGGTTCGAAGTGCACAATGACGTTCGACAACACCATGGAGGCGGCCGCGCCAACATTGAAAAGCGCGCACACAAAGACTGCAACAGCGCCCATGGCGCATCGCTTGAGGGGAGTGTAAGACATTGTAAAACCAGATAACTTGCTCTCGAATCAAAGCGTAGCAAGGCGCCCTGGAGCAAACCGTGAAAAGCGTCGCAAAGCGTCAAAAAACCGACGCATTATGTTTTATCCGGCGCCGGGACGCAGACCGCAGCAGGTGGCTTGGGGTATCATCTGAGCATGAGCAAGTCGTTGCAGGAACAGCTGCTCGGTGTCGGTTTGGCGAATAAGAAACAAGCCAAGAAGATCAACCAGAGCAAGAACAAAAAACGCAAGGCGCGGGGCAAAAAGCCGCCGCCGCCCGACGCAGTCAAAGAAAAGATCATGCGTGAGGCGGCGCAAAAGGCAAAGCGCGATCGCGAGCTTAATCGTGAGCGCGAGGAACGTGCCGCGTCCCGAGCCCAGCGCTCACAGATTGCACAAATAATCGAGGCGCATGAGGTTAAGCGTGATAACGCCGAAATTGCCCATCGCTTTGTGTTCGAGGGCAAGGTCAAACAGATTTACGTGACGGCAGAGCAGCAGTCGCAGCTGGCCAGCGGCAAGCTGCGCATTGTGTATGACCGCCGCAACTTCCACGTGGTTGATGCGCAAGGCGCCGACAAGGTCGCGCTACGCGACGTCAAGGCGGTGGTGCCGCTGGTTGACGATACGCCCGACGAGGCCGATGACGACTACAAAGGCTTTGAGGTCCCTGACGACCTGATGTGGTAAACCGCGCCGCATCCGGTGCATACAGGAGAATTCCAGATGACAAATTCCTCGATGATGTTTCCAAGTCCTAAAAGATCGATGGGCTGGCTGAGCGTGGTGGCATGCTGCCTCATGGGCCTGTCGGCTCACGCGGTGAACTTCCTGGTCGACGGCGAAGTGCTGACCTGCAATGCCATTGCCTGCAACGCGGCCGGCATTTCGGTTGGCGATCCGATTTCGGGATTCGTGGCGGTTGACGATGCTGCGGCCGGACCCAACAGCACCTTTACCCAGGCTGACGTGACCGGCTTTGAGCTGAGCGTGGGGGAAGTGACCACCAGTGGCGACAGCGGCGGACTTGGTGATGCCATGCTGACCACCGACGCCAACGGCGAAATTGTGAGCGGCACCGCGCAGTTTGAAACGCAGGTCGACACGGGTTTTGGCATCGCGGACGTCCTGATCGAGCTCGACGCTGCAGCCGGGACCTGGGAGGCCACCACGGATTTCTTCGGTCTTGGCACCATTGCCTCGGGTGTGCTGACGCTCACGCGGGAGGCCTCTGATTCAGACGGCGACGGCGTTGCTGACAATGCGGATAACTGTACCGAGGTGTCCAATCCCGATCAGCGCGATACCGATGGCGATCTGTTCGGCAACGCATGCGACGCGGATCTTGATGGCGACGGCGTCGTCAATTTTGTGGATCTGGGATTGCTGCGCCAGTTGTTTTTCACGACCGACCCGGATGCTGATTTCAATGGAGACGGCACGGTCAATTTCATCGATCTGGGCGTAATGCGCGCGACGTTCTTTGGACCGCCCGGCCCAAGCGGACTCGTAACACCCTAAAGTCGCCAAAATTATGTCAGAGGACGCCGCGTGGCGACGCAACGGCGTAATCAGCGGCGCGCTGGCCTTCGCCATGTGGGGCGCGTTCCCGATCTATTTCAAAATCGCGACGGGGGTCAGCGCGCTGGAGATGCTGTCGCACCGCATCGTATGGGCCGTGCCCTTTGGCCTTCTGATTGTGCTGGCACGACGTCAGTGGCAGGAAGTGCGACGCGTCCTGCGCGAGCGGCGCACGTTCGGGCTTCTGTTGCTCAGCGCGGCCGTGATCGCCCTCAATTGGCTGGTCTACATTTATGCCATCCAGAACAATCAGATTTTTCAGGCCAGTCTCGGCTATTACATCAACCCGCTGCTTCTGGTTCTCGCTGGATTTCTGTTTTTAGGTGAGAGATTGCGTCGCGGCCAGACGCTGGCCGTAGGGCTGGCGGCCACCGGAGTCGCCGTGCTGGCGGTGCAGGGCGGCCAGTTTCCCGTGATTTCTCTGGTGCTGGCGCTGTCTTTCACGGTGTATGGACTGGTTCGCAAGCAGGTCGTGGTTGGCGCGATGCCGGGGCTGTTCATCGAGACAATCGTGCTGTTGCCGCCGGCTCTGATTTATCTTTTCTATCTGGGTCATGCCGATGCGCTGGCCTTTGGTGCAGATCAACCTCGTCTTAGTGTCTTGTTGTTGCTGGCCGGTCCCTTAACGGTTTTACCGCTGCTTTTTTTCGCGATCGGTGCGCGTCGCCTGCAACTGGCGACGATTGGCTTTCTGCAGTTTATCGGCCCTACCGGCCAGTTTCTTCTGGGCGTGTACTACGGTGAGCCGCTCACGATGGCGAACGTTGTTTGTTTCGGCTTTATCTGGCTTGCCGTCGCCGTGTTTGTAATCGATGCGTTTGTGAACGCGCGGCGCGTTGCGGCCAGGGCTCAAACGCTAGCCGACGCTTAACCAGTGCCGCCCCTCAACGAGTTCGAGTTTGCGTAGCGCGTCGGCAATCTGCTCCCGCGCGCCATGGTTGCGTACGCAGGACAGCACGAAGGGATTGTCAAAATCGCGCAGTGCCTGCGGCCCGAGCACCGGAGCGCCGTCCACCAGGTTGCCGATTTTTCGCGGATCGATATCGATCCAGGCCGTTGGGGTCACGCCGCTGGCAAACAAGGGCGCGAGGCGCAGCCGGGTTTTGCGTCCCGCACCCCAGATCACCAGTCGGGAGCGGGCTTCGGCAAAGACCGGATCGCGGGAAAGATAGCGCAGACGCAGTCGGCTAAACGCATCGTCAGAGCATCGGGAATCGGTGCGCGACAGGCGTGTGGGTTGGTCGCGCCAGCGCAGGAGCGTCTCAGGACACTTGCCGATGGTCTCGCCGCCTTCGAGGAGTCGCAGCCACAGCTCATAGTCTTCGGCGAACTGACCATCGCGATAGCCACCGTGATGCAACACGGTGGCGCGCCGGAACATCACGCTTGGATGCACCAGTGGCGATTCAACGTAGCGCGATAGCGCAATACGCTGTGGCGTCACGCAGCTGTTTTGCCAGCGCACGTATTCGCGAAAGCCATCGGCGGTGACCGCGGTTTCAATCAGCTCGACGCCGCTGCCCACCACCGCCATGTGCGGGTGTCGATCGAGCATGGCGCACTGACGCTCCAGCCGGTCGGGCAGCATCACGTCGTCCGCGTCCATTCGGGCAATCCATTTGCTGCGACAGTGTTCCAGTCCGGTGTTCAGTGCGGCGACGATGCCGAGCGCCGGTGTACTCACAACGCGCCAGCGAGGGTCCTGCGCGGCCTCTTTTCGCAGGCGCGCGAGCGTGCCGTCAGTCGAGCCGTCGTCAACGGCCACCACCTCAAAACTCGACAGCGTTTGCGCGCTGATCGACGCGATGCATTCGTCCAGCGTGTCAATCGCGTTTCGAACCGGTAGCAGAACGCTGCAGTGCGCGTCGGGCACTAGATCCCCAGGCGTTCGCTCAGTGCGTCGAGTGCGACCTGCGCCGCGGCCACGGATTTCTCACCGGCTTTGATGGCGTCTCGCGCCCGGTGAAAGTCCATGAGCTGAAAGTCTTCCAGATGCGGTGTCAGAATCACCTCCGGCGGCTCGCCAACCATGCGACTGCGAGTGATGCGATCCTGCATGATGTTGATCGAGGTGCCGACAACATCAAGAATGCCGGGCATGTCCGGGCTGTCGCGTCGTGCCGGTCGCAGCCAGTCGCCAATGCGATCCGCGATTTTTTCCAGCTGGCTGGTATCGCCGTCGTCGTTATCGTCCGGCGCCTCCTCGACTCCGATGCGACGTCGCGTCACCAGCCTCGCGTTCAGATTTACAGCGATCACTACGTCCGCCCCAAGTGCCCGGCAGAGGGAAACCGGTACGGGATTGACCAGGCCGCCGTCGATGACCCAGTGGCCGTCGTGGCGCACGGGCGCAAACAAACCGGGCAGTCCCGATGAGGCCCGGATAGCGTCGATGACCGGACCTTCGCGCAGCCAGATTTCACGCCCGCTTCCAAGATCGGTCGCGACCGCGCCAAAGGCCAGTTTCAAATCCTCAATATTGCGCGGGCCAAACTGTCCCGCGATCTTTCCCATGAGCCGGTTGCCGGTCATCAATCCGCCGGCCCGCAGCCGCGCGTCCATGAGGCGAAAGATGTCGAGGCGACGCAGGTCGATGACCCATTCATGCAGATCATCAAGCTGATCCCCGGCATACGCCGCGCCGACCAGTGCGCCCACCGAAGCGCCTGCCACAACGCTCGGTTGCAGACCACGTTCGGCGAGGGCCTTGAGAATGCCGATGTGTGACCAGCCGCGAGCGGCGCCGCTGCCCAGCGCGATACCAAGTTTGAGAGTCGGACGAGTGTTATTCATGCGCTTATTTTACGCAAAGAAAAAACCCCCGTCGCAAGCGACGAGGGTTTTGTTTTCAGCAATCCGCGCAGTGCGGTTGGCGCTTACTCGGCGCTCCAGTCACCGATCGGGACCAGACGCGGTCCAATCTCACCGCAGAAGCACTCATCGAGGCCGACGTGGTGCGTTCCGAAGCGATACCAGAACACCAGGTCTTCGGACGCCACGCTTTCAGCGTTGACGTACTCGTCGAGCTGTGCCGCGCAGCCGCCACCAAAGCTGATGCCGTCATCGATCTCATTCGCTTTTTCGGCCAGGACCCAGTAGTCGCCCGCAGCGAACGGAATCGGATCAAACGTATCGGCGGTGAGTTTCTGATCGATGGGGCCGGGCTCGAGTCGATAGCCGCGTCCGGTGACGGTGTCCTGCACCATCCATCCGCTGGCCGAACCGGCGTAGCCCGATTCTTCTTCGTCAATCGGCGTTTGCACGGCGCCAGTACCTGCCGGACCGGGGGGCGCGAAGAAGAACGAGCGCAGAACGCCCAGATCGATGAAGTTCACAACGCCGTCCGAGTTGAAGTCGGCCGCTGCATCATCCGAGAAAAAGCGCGTGCGCAGAATACCCAGGTCAATGAAGTTGGTAACACCGTCGTTGTCCAGATCGGTATCGCAGGCGTTGCCAAAGCCGTCGTTGTCCGCGTCGGTCTGGTCGGCGTTGGAGACCAGCTGGCAGTTGTCAATCGCATCGTCAATCAGGTCGGAGTCGGTATCCACGCCGGACTGTGCAGTCAGGCTGTACATCTGGTCGTTGTCGGCGCCGTCGATATCAAAATCGAAACGGTAGTAGCCGTGGTGAAAGTGGCTGGCGTCGGTGCAACCGTTTGGCGTGGCACCAAAACCGAAGCCCGGCTCAATGCTACCGTCGAGATTGAACTTCCAGCGCATCGTGTAGCGATACCAGCCGGCCCGGGTTTGCGTGGTCAGCTCAAGCGAGTCGCCGTCATCGTAGGCGGCCACGCCGTCGTAGTCGCCGATGTCCACGTTGCAGGCGTTACCTGGATTGTCGTCGCAGGTGTCGGTGGGCGCGCAGTCGCAAATCGTGCGGCCCGAGGACTGCACTTCGCACAGTCCGCTGTTGCCGCCATTGGCATTGCCGCTGGATTCGGTACATTCGCCACCGGCAATCGGGTCTGTCTCAAAGCGGACTTCTGAATCGAGCCAGTCGCGGAAGCAGCCGCAGCCACCGGGACCGTACTCAACGTTCAGAATCGGAACGTGGGTGCGATCAAACACCAGGTGTCCGTTGTAGGACACCTCAAACAGCTCAAGTCCCGAGCCGTCGCTTTGCGGCTGGCTGAAGCGCGGGCTGCGCCAGCAAAATTCCCACACGGGATTGTCCGCCGGCCACTGCATGAGGCGGGCGCCGGTGTAGACAGAGCAGTCGGGAGCCGCCTGCGCTGTCGTGGTGTGGAAGCTGGCGAGCAACAGTGCGCCAAGCGCGAGCATTGTTTTGATATTCATTTTTACTGCTCCTTGTTGCGCGGCGGAATATAGTTGTGATCAACGATGCGGTCGGTGCGCAGATCGACCAGCATGTGTTTGACCACGTTTTCGCCGTCAAACAGGAAGACCTGAATGCAGCGAGCCGGCGCGGCGCATTTGCCCGTCTTTTCGGTGTGCGTGAAGCCGCCGTTGATATCGATGCCGGCCTGCTGGCGGCGAATGTCCTGCACTTCCTGATCTTCCCAGACCAGTTCGAATGCGCGAGCGAGTTCGTCCTCATCCGGAGCCACGCCGAGCGTCGAGGTGCGCGTTTCCACCAGTTCGCCGGCTTTGTTGTAGACATCCGAGTAGGTGATGCCCTCATCCCAGCTGTAGCGCGTGACAATACGACGGAACTCGCGTCCGTTGGCGGTCTTTTCCATCAGCGTGGAATCGCTAACAATCTTGTCGCCATGTTTGACGGCATCGTCGGCGACGGCGCTTTGCAACGCGAACGCGCCAAAAGCCAGTGCACACACGACGCGCCAGGGCGTCCTAGGCTTGGTCATGATTTCTCTCCGGGTTGGGTTATGTAACGAGCTCTTTGTTTTGGTCTTTTTGGCAGCTGCACAGAGCCTACACCGCGATCTGTACAGATTCAAAAACCCGGGGGCGTCGCTTTGGGTGGCTACAGTCGGCTACACTCGCGCCATGCACCAGAGGCCACCGATTCAAACCCACCGCTTGTGGCCCGCTGGCAACATGTTTTGGCAGCGCCCATGCGCGTAACCTCCCGCGATATTCTGAGTGGTCCCATCGGCCCAACGCTGCGGCGGATGACCGGCCCAATGGTCATCGGGATCATGTTTACGATGCTGTTCCAGACCGTGGACACCTTCTTTATCAGTCGGCTTGGAACGGCGGAGCTGGCCGCGATCAGCTTCACGTTTCCCGTCACATTTACGATATTGAATCTGATCATTGGCCTTGGCATTGCCATGTCCATCACGGTGGGCAAGGCCATCGGCCAGGGACGTCACAACAAGGCGGCACGCATCACCACCGAAAGTCTGAGTCTGACGCTGCTGATTACTCTGGCGCTCGCGGCGCTTGGCCTGGCGTGCTCCGATCTTCTGTTTCAGGACCTGATGGGCGCCAGCGAAGCGACGCTGATTCTGATTCGCCAGTACATGGATATCTGGTTTGCGTTCGCGGTGTTGATGGCCGTACCCATCGTGTCCAACTCAGCCATCCGTGCCACCGGCGACACCAAGTGGCCAAGCATACTCATGATGATTGCCGGTGCGGTGAACGTGGTTCTCGATCCGATCCTGATTTTTGGCTGGGGCCCTGTTCCGGCAATGGGCATCGCCGGGGCCGCGTGGGCAACGGTCTGGTCGTGGTTGTTTGCCTGCACGACGGCTGTGTATTTGCTCGCGGTGCGCGAGAAACTACTGGTGTTCAAGCTGCCGCCGCTGGCTGAAATGCTTGAGGTATGGCGCGAGGTTATCAGGCTGGCCGCACCAATCAGTCTGGCCAATATGCTCGGTCCAATGGCCGTGTTTGTGCTGACCGCGATCGTCGCGCGCTTTGGTGAGGGCGCCGTTGCCGCGTTTGGTGTGGGTGGGCGCCTCGAGGCGTTTTCTCTGGTCGTGGCCTTTGCGATCACCGCAGCGCTGTCGCCTTACGCGGCGCAGAACATTGGTGCGGGCAATTTTGACCGCGCTCGCGAGGCGGTTCGGCTCAGCACGCGTTTTATTTTCTTTTTCCAACTGGGTGTCTACGCGATCCAGTTTGTTGCCGCGCCGTTTATCGCGCGCGCGTTCAGTGCTGACGAGCAGGTTATTGAAGTCGTGGTTCGCTATTTGCGCATTATGCCGTTGGGTGTGGTGTGCTACGCCGTCATTATTGTTGTCAATACTGCTTTCAACGCATGGCACGAATCGGGCAAGACGCTCGCGCTGAGCGTGCTTCGGGTGGTGGTGTTTGTTGTGCCATTGTCATTGCTGGGCGCCAATCTGTTCGGGATCAATGGCCTGTTTGTTGCCTGCGTGGCGGCCAATGCATTTGGACTGCTGGCCGTTGTCGTGGTGTATCAGCGCATGCTCCAGCGCGTTATGCGCGATGAGAAAATCGCCTCGTGAGCAATATCCGCGGCCTGAATCGCAGCGTCAGCATTCTGATGGTCTGCCAGCTGGTCGGGGCGCTCGGGTCGATTGTGATTGTCACGCTGGGCGGCATCGTCGGCGGACAGCTGGCCGGCAATCCCGCGTTGTCGACGCTGCCGCTGTCAATCATGGTCATTGGTGTGGCGCTCACAACCGTACCGGCCGCGATGCTCATGGCGCGAATCGGCCGCCGGCTCGGGTTTGTGCTGTCGGCACTGGTTGGGGCATTGGGCGTGCTACTGATTGCCGGTTCGTTGATTACTACCAGTTTTGTGTTGCTGTGCGCCGGGACCGGATGCTACGGCGTTCATATGGCGTTTGTGCAGCAGTATCGGTTTGCGGCCGCAGAAAGCGTTGCGCCGCATCTTGCCAGCCGCGCGATTTCGCTGGTGCTGCTCGGTTCGATTGGCGGCGCCATGCTTGGCCCGGAGCTTGTGGCGCGCGGCCGTGACTCGGTGGGCGACACCGCGTACGTCGGTACCATGTTGATGCTGGCAACGTTGCTCGTGGTGGCGTCTTTTGTGGTCAGTCTGCTGCGCGATGTGCGAACCAATCCTGCTGATGCGCCGGAGAAGTCGGCGCGTGCGCTCGGCACTATTGCGCGTCAACCGGGATACTGGATCGCCGTGTTGTGCGCCGGGGTGGGGTACGGCGTGATGACGTTCGTGATGACCGCCACGCCGCTGAGTATGCACGTGCACGACGGCTACTCAATTGAGCAAACGGCCGGCGTCGTGCGCAGTCACGTGATCGCCATGTATGCGCCGTCGTTGGTCAGCGGTTTGCTAATGGAGCGTTTCGGCGTGCGCCGCGTGATGCTGGTCGGAACGGCATTGTTGCTGCTGACCATTTGTGTCGGGTTTGCAGGGCGGGATCTGATGCACTACCAGCTCGCGTTGATTTCGTTGGGTGTTGGCTGGAATTTTCTCTACGTGGGCGGCACCACCTTGCTCACGCGCAGCTACACGCCGCCTGAGAAATTCAAGTCGCAGGCGTTGAACGATCTTTGTGTGTTTGCGATGTCGGCGACCGCATCGTTGTTGTCGGGCACGGTTATGGGCTTGTTTGGCTGGAACGCCGTGATGATGACAGCGCTGCCGCCGTTGTTCTGCGTGATGGTCGCTCTGTTGATTTTGCGCAAAAGCGAACCTGAAAACGGCATCAGGGCGCCGGTATGACGGCGTTACAAATAGCGACAAATTTGCGGTGACCGTTGTTTGGGGTCAGACATATTTGTTAACGGATGTTAGCAACGCGAATTGTTCTCATTTGCGTCCTGCGTCTACGTGATTATTGAGGCAGGAATTTTGTGTCTCACATTGCATTGCGTGTCGCTCAAATCAAGCCTTTCGGGCGAACTTTCAGGGGAAGGCCCAATTACAAAAAACAGGCGAATCACGCGCTTATGCGGTGCCTGCGTCAACGAAGGGGGTGTTTCTGCGTGGTAGCATGCGCGACGTTTTCACATGAACACTTTTCAGGAGTATCGACATGTCGAACGACAAACTCTCACGTCGCCGGTTTCTCAAGATTGGCGCCGCGGGCGCTGTCGCTGTGCCGCTGACCGCCGGCACGTTGCCGATTCGCGCGCAGGAAGCCGTGGCACTGACCGAAGACGATGCGACCGCCAGTGCACTGGGCTATAAGACCGACGCCACAACGGTGGACGCGTCAAAGTTTCCGACCTACAAGGAAGGCCAGAACTGCGGCAATTGTTTGCAGTATCAGGGTAAGGAAGCCGCTGAAGGAATGTGCGCGATCTTCCCGGGCAAGCTGGTCAAGAAAGCCGGCTGGTGCCAGGTCTGGGTCAAGGGCGCTTAAGCTTCACCGAGTTACAAATCGAATGAGACGCCGCTCACCCGAGCGGCGTTTTTCGTTCTCGTGACATTAGTATCCTTTTGTATCTGCAAAGAAACCATGTCCTCGCAGAGGTGGACTTTGAAATTTATCAGTTTAGATTGTGGTTAAGGTCGCCGAGCGAGGACGGCTTAACCAGCAACATCCGCCGCGATTATTACTGAAGGACACCGCATGCTCAGTCAGGCTCCAGCCGAACGATCCAAACTTGAACGGATTGCTGAGGGCGATGCCGGAGCGGTGCAGGAGTGCATCGCCGATTTTGGTAAAGCGGTGTGGTCACTTGCACTTCGCTTGTCGCCGACTCACGCCGACGCCGAGGACGCGACCCAGGAAATATTCCTCGATTTGTGGAAAAGCGCAGCCCGCTTTGATCCAAAGAAAGGGTCGGAGCTGGGCTTTATCATGACGATCGCACGGCGACGTCTCATCGATCGAATCCGGCGTACCAAAGCGCGCCCGATCACAGAGCCTGAAGAGCTGCTGCCTGCCGGCGAGGCGCTGACGACCGATGCCGCTTCCCCCGAGCTGAACACCGAAGTGGCCATGGCCGTGCGTGCTCTGGATGCGCTGTCGGTGGAGCAACGCCGGGTCATCACGATGTCCGTGTTTCAGGGGCTCACGCATCGCGAGATCGCCGAGATTACCGGCAAGCCGCTGGGCACCGTCAAGACTTTAATCCGTCGTGGACTGATTCAGATACGCCGCGACCTGGCCGACCCGGCTGCACCTGGAGCCTCGGCGTGAGCGTCACCGACGAAGAACGGCTGCAGGATCTAATCGTCCAGCGGGCGTTGGAAGGCATCACGCTGGATGAGGCGCGCGAGATTGCGCTGCTTGCCGAAGCCTATCCCGATGTTGATATCGAGGGTATCGAGGCGGCCAT
>CAZXCL010000032.1:16575-32669 GCA_964639265.1 uncultured Gammaproteobacteria bacterium
CGTTATACTGTCCGGCTGTGACAACAGCAGACGCGCAGAGGTACGCGGGCGCTGGGGGCGCAGCGCGATCAGGTCTTCTGGCAGGTCGAAATCGAACAGATCGACGGGCAGGTCAGTTTGGGTCATGGCAGGGATATAGGGGCTTTTGGCCATATCCAGAATGAAAAAAGGCGCCGGAAACCGACGCCTTTTCAGAATGGTCAGATACGCCCGTTACCGGGTATCAGCGTAGACCTTGACCGATACCATCTTGTCAGGATCGGTGACCGAACCTGAACCCGGTGCGCCGCGCTTGATGCCATCGAACTGGGCGCAACCCCGCCGCTGCCGGCGTCAATCACCTCTGCGGTTATGGATCGTTTGCCCAAGGCCGCGGAAGTAACGCCGCTTCCCGCGCGGTCCGGCTCGTCGCCACTGCCGTGGATGGCACTGGCCGCAACGATGGTGATTGCAGCTCTCGGCTGGTATCGCGCGTTGTCGCCCGCCGCGCCGCTGGGCGTTGCCGCGCCGGTAGCGATTGCACAAATGCCGGACGCCGGACGCTGGGATTTTGAGCCGACGGATGATCCGGCGGGTCAACAAATTGAAGGCGAGGTGCGCTGGACCACGACGGGTCAGCGCGGTGAAATGCAGCTGCGCGGATTGCCAAAAAACGATCCCGCCCAGGAGCAGTATCAGGTGTGGATTTTCGACGCGACGCGCACGGATGCTCATCCGATCGACGGCGGGGTGTTCGATGTTCAGGCCGGTGGTGATCAGATCGTTGCGATTCGCCCGACGCTGAAGGTTCGCCAGCCCACCTTGTTTGCCATCACCATCGAGCCGCCGGGCGGTGTCATGGTGTCGGACCGAGAGCGCCTGGTCGCACTGGCCAAAGTCCCCTGATGAAAGCCTTATAACGGCAAACGTCTCACGCTGGCAGGCGGGCCAGTGGGCGCCTACAATAGCGGGTCCGGCCGCTAGCAGAGAGACCGATGTCACGGCGCAACAGTCAAACCACGTCGCACGTATTGATGGTGCGGCCCTGGTCGTTCTTTTCCAATCCCGAGACGGCCGTCACCAATGCGTTCCAAAGCACCGACCACACCGACGCGGTGACTCCGCAGGCGCAGGCCGAATTCGACCAAATGGTGGCGCGACTTCGTGAGCTGGGCGTGTCAGTGACGGTCGTGCAGGATACACCTGAACCGCTGACGCCCGACGCGGTGTTCCCCAACAACTGGCTCAGCACGCATGCTGACGGCACGGTTATCACCTATCCCATGCAGCCTTCGAATCGACGCACTGAGCGACGTGACGACGTCGTCTGCGCACTCGGAGCCGAGCATGGATTCGAGATACGGCGGCAGCTTGATTTGAGCTCGCTGGAAGCGCAGGACATTTTTCTTGAAGGTACCGGATCGCTCGTGCTTGATCGGGTGAATCGCAGAGCTTATGCATGCTATTCGCCGCGCACGCACGAGGCGGCCTTTGCGCGGTTTTGCGCCGAGATGAACTACGATGCGGTGGGATTTGACGCTGCGGGTAGCGACGGTACACCGGTCTACCATACCAACGTTCTGATGTGCGTCGGCTCGAAGTTTATTGTCGTGTGTCTGGACTCTATCCGCGAGAAGCAGCGCGATCAGGTGAAGCGAACGATGGCGCAGGATCATGAGGTCATCGCCATCAGTCTTGCGCAAATGAATGCGTTTGCCGGTAATATGCTCGAGTTACAAGATGCGAATGGCCGAGCGCTGATCGTTATGTCGCAAACCGCGCATGATTGCCTCAACGACCAGCAGCGCGAGCAGCTTGCCGGCTACGGGCAACTCGTCGCATTGTCCATCCCGACCATCGAGACAGCCGGCGGCAGCGTGCGCTGCATGCTGGCCGAGATATTCCTACCAAGAGGAGGCGCATAAATGAAACCCACTCTTGTCACCCGTTCCCGCAAGGATAATTCCATGGCCCGTAAACCCAAACTGCCGTCGATCGCGCCGATTGCGATCGTTAGTATTTTTGTTGTGCTGTTTGCTGCATCACGCTGCTATAAAACCGTCGAGGCCGGCTATGTGTCTGTCGCGACGCTCTTTGGCAATGTGCGTGATGAGCCTTATGAAGAGGGACTGCATTTCCCGGTCAATCCGTTTTACAAATGGCACGATTACGACGCGCGCAAGAAAACGCACAAGGAAGTCGCCAACGTGCCGTCACAGGATCAGCTTCAGACCAAACTCGAAGTCAGTATTCAGTACCGCCTGATCGGCTCGCAGACGCCCAAGATTCTGGCCAACACCGGACTTGCGCAGGACGTTGTCAACGTTCACTTGATTCCCAAGTTGCGGTCGCTGGTGCGTGAGCAGGGCAAGAGCATTCGACGCGCCGAGGATTTCTTCCAGGAAGAAACCCAGGAGCGTCTGCAGGTGGATTTGACCGCGGGCATGGACGAATTCATGCGGCCGCAGGGCGTCGCCGTGGAGGACGTGCTGATTCGCGATATTCAACTGCCGCCGTTCATCACCAAGGCCATTGAAGCCAAGAAAGAACGCGAGCAAGAGGTCGAGAAGCAGAAGGCCGAGCTTGAGCGTTTCCGCACCGAGCAGCAGCAGAAGATTGCGCTGGCAGAAGCCGAACGCATCGCGTCGGAACAGCAGGCAGAGCAGCGGCGCATTCTGGCCGATGCGCAAGCCTACGAGATTCGCAAGATCAATGAGGCGGTGGCGTCGAATCCGGCCTACATCCAGCTGCAGGCTCTGCAGGCGCTCGAGCAGATTTCGAAAGACCCGGCCTCCAAAATGTATTTTATGGACGGCGACAGCACCATGCCGTTGCCGCTGATGCATCTAGGCGATCGCCCCTAACGTGACCGACGCCGTTCACTACACGCTTGGGGCACCACAGCCGACGTCCCATCGGTTTGTCGTGCGTATCGATATTCCCGGGCCCGATCCTGCGGGACAGCGTCTGACGCTGCCCGCGTGGATTCCGGGTAGCTACCTCGTGCGAGATTTCGCCCGCCACGTCGGCACGGTACGTGCCAGCTGCGGTGGCGAGGATGTCGCTGTGTCGAAAACCGACAAGTCATCGTGGCGCTGTGCGCCGGTTGATGGTGCACTTGTGGTCGAGTACGAGGTGTTTGCCTGGGACCTGAGTGTTCGCGGGGCCCATCTGGATGCGACCCACGGCTTTTGCAACGGCGCCAACGTGTTTCTTGCCGTTGGCGGGCGCGAACACGAAGCGCTGTTTGTGCAACTCGATGAGCCGGGTGGTACACGCGGTTGGCGTGTCGCGACGACGCTGCCGCGGGAAGACGCGCGGCCGTGGGGATTTGGTTTGTATCGCGCAGCCGACTACGACGAGCTGCTGGATCATCCCATCGAAATGGGTGAGTTTGATGTCGTGGACTGCGAAGCGGCCGGGGTGGCGCATCGCGTTGTACTGAGCGGACGTCACCAGTGCAACGGCAAGCGACTTGCTGCCGACGTCGCGCGCATCTGTGCCGAGCAAGTGGCGCTTTTCGGCGAGCTGCCGCCGATGTCCGAGTACCTGTTCTTGACGCGCGTGCTGGGGGAGGGCTACGGCGGTCTCGAGCATCGCAGCTCGACGGCGCTCATGTGCTCGCGCAAGAGTCTGCCCGGCAGCGAAAACACCGTGAGCAAACACTACCGACAGTTTCTCGGGCTGGTCAGTCACGAGTACTTCCATCTGTGGAACGTCAAGCGCATCAAGCCGGCGGCGTTCACGCCTTACGAGCTGGACAAGGAGTCGTACACCGAATTGCTGTGGGTGTTTGAAGGCATTACTAGCTATTACGATGATCTGGCGCTGGTGCGCAGCGGCACGATTTCGGTTGAGGACTATCTGACGCTTCTCGGTGAGACCATGACGCGCGTGCTGTCGGTACCCGGCCATCGCTGGCAGTCATTGGCCGAGTCCAGCTTCGATGCCTGGACCAAGTTCTACAAGCCCACGCCCGATTCGGCCAATTCAATCGTCAGCTACTACGCCAAAGGGGCACTGGTCGCCCTGTTGCTGGATCTGACGCTGCGTGAGCGCACGCTGGGCAAGACGACGCTCGATGACGTGATGCGAGCAATGTGGTCACAATTCGGCAAACCGGCGCGCGGCGTGCCCGAAGATGGTTTCGAGCGACTGGCGGAGAAAGTCAGCGGGCTGGATCTTGGCGATTTCTTCGATCGCTTTATTCGCACGACCGAGCCGCTTGAATTGACCCGCGCTTTGGCAACCGTGGGGATCACATTGCATGAACCCTCCGACGTCCCGGCAGCGATGATTGGCGTGGCGCTCAAGCGCAACTCCACGAGCATTGCAACGGTGGAACGCGACAGCCCCGCCGAGCGAGCGGGACTGGCGCCGGACGATCAGTTTGTGGCGCTTGCGCAGCTCAAGGTAACTCGCACGGGGCTGGCCGAGATCATCCAATCGCTGGTGCCGGACCAACCGGTCAGTGCGCATGTGTTTCGCGGCGATGAACTCCTGACTCTGCAGGTGACACCAACGGCGCCGGCGGCCGGACCGTTTACACCCAAGCTCGATGACAAGGCTACAGACGCGCAGATTGACGCACGCGCCAACTGGCTGCGTTCCAACGTGGCCGCTGACGCATGATCGACACGATGCCCTACAGTCTGGCTGAGGAGCGGGTGCATGCCTGGACACACGGCGTGGGCGCACTTCTGAGCGTGGCTGCACTGGTGTGGATGCTGACGGTGTCGATTGCGATGGCCGATCCCTGGCGGATCGCCGCGAGTTCGGTGTACGGCGCAAGCATGATTGCGCTGTTTCTGGCGTCGACTGTGTACCACAGTGTACGCGACGCGGATCGCCGCCACTTCTACAAAGTGCTCGATCACTGCGCCATTTACCTGTTGATTGCTGGCACCTATACGCCGTTCATGCTGGTCGCCATGCGCAGCGCGACGGGCTGGTGGCTGTTTGGCGCGGTCTGGGCGCTGGCCGTGGCGGGCATCATCATGAAGGTGTTTTTAGGCCCGCGCTTTGCGAAGCTTTCGATGGCCAGCTATCTGATCATGGGCTGGCTGGTGGTGCTGGCCGGACCCGAAGTGTCCGCCGCCGTCGGTTCGTCGGGCATGCGCTGGCTGCTTGCCGGCGGCCTGTGCTACACGGTCGGTGCTGTGTTTTACGCGCTCAAGAAGATGCCCTGGCATCACGTCATCTGGCACGTGTTTGTGCTCGCCGGTTGCGCTTGCCACTTTCTCGCTGTTATGTGGCACGTCTTGCCGTGAGCCTCTGCGCTCACGGCATTGACTGTCAGTCAGGCGGATTGTGACGCGTGACAAACTCATCGATTTCGCGCAGCAGGGCCTGACGGGTTTCGCTGCCGGATAACCAGTGGTCCTCACCATCCAGAGTGACCAGTTCCACTTCTTTTTTCGCCCGTTTGAGAGCCTTGTGCATGACCTTTGTCTGCGCCAGCGGCACGACCGAATCTTTACGTCCGTGCAGAAGCAGTACCGGTGCGGTGAATGCATCGGCAAAATTCACCGGTGAGACGGACTTCAGTGCTTCTTTGTCTTCTTTGCGATCGCCCACGATATCAGCCCAGTAGCGTATGACCCAGTGATTGCGGCCGAAGCGTCGCACGTCTTCATTGAGCATGCGGGGAATGTCAGAGACCGGCGCAAAGGCCACAACGCAGCGATACAGCTCAGGCGTGAATGCGCCACCGGCAAGCGCCGAGTAGCCGCCGTAGGATGCACCCATGATGCAAACGCGCTCGGGATCGGAGATGCCGGCGTTCACGAGTGATTGCAAACCGTCACTGACGTCGTCCTGCATTTTCTTGCCCCACTCGCCGTTGCCCGCTCGTTCGTGATCCGTCCCAAATCCGTCGGAACCACGAAAGTTAGGCTGCAGGATGACGTAGCCACGCGCCGCGAAGTACTGCGACCACCAGTCAAACTGAACGCGATCATGGGCGGATGGACCTCCGTGCGGCATGATCAGTGTCGGCAAATTTTTGCGCTGGTCTTCGGAGATGCCTACCGGCCAGGTCAACACCGACGGGATCTCCAGACCGTCGCGTGCGGTGTATCGCCACGCTTCAATATCGGCAATGGCTTCCGTGTCGATGCCCGGGTAGCCGCGTCCGAGAATCGCAAGCTTCAGCGGATCGCCGCTGACCCGCAGCGTGTCGTTGGCCCGGTCACTGCCGCTTATTTCAAAAAGATGCGTGTTCATGTCGGAAGTAGAGTCTGAATAAAAGACCGAACTGTTGGGAAACTTGCTGCTGACGCGTTCGAAAACGCTATCAAGTCGATCGTCGACAAAGTCGTATGCGGGTTTCAGACCGCCGTAGACGACCGCCGTAATTTTGCGATTGACGTCCAGGACAACGAAATCAAGATCCGCCCCTTGGCGCGAGTACACCGGACCGCTGACCTCGCCCGTTTCGAGCGACATGCGAAAGATTGCCCGGTTCTCATCAAGTGCTTCGCTAAACAGCAGTGACTTTTCGTCGGCACCGACGCCCATGAGTCCGATGGGCGGTCGGTCGGTATCTTCGGAATACACCTTCTCTGCTTTGCCGCTCAAATATGAATACACCGAGTAGTTGCTGCGACGTGCGTCCATATCGGCGCGGGCCAGGAGCTTGCCCTGCGAATCGACGAACCAGCGTAAGGTTGTGTTGCGTCCCTTGCCGTACAAACGGCCGCGTCCGTTTTCAAGATTGACCCGGTAAAGATCGAAAGGCGTGTCGCGTCGATCTGAGTAGGCGGTCATGTAGATTTCTTCGCGGTCTTCATTGACCCCGACGTAGTTACCAATGCCTGACTGGTTGGGGTAGAGCTCTTCATTGCGCGCCAGCAAAAGGCGCGTGTTGTCTTCCTTGATGGAATAAGCATAGGCGCCCGTAAACTCAAATTGTCCGGCGCCGCGTGTGCGTGTGGTTTGCGAAGCGCGAAAGAGCACGTAGTTGTTGGTAATGAACCGCACATAGTGGCCCTTGGTTTTGTCCGGCAGCAGGGCGCCGCCGACCAGGGCCTTTTTCTCGGCGTTGACGATCAGCAAACGGGTCTGCTCGCCTTCGCGCTGAATGAATGCGTAGTGCTTGCCGTCCGGGGAAATCACCATTGAGTCGGACTGGGGCAGGCTGCCGTAGTCTTCGATCAGTGGCTCGGCCGCGCTGACGTTCAGGGTCGCGAGGAGAAAACCGAGCGCCGGCAAAAGACGTTGTAGTAATTGATGCATGAGAATTCCTGTTCGTATTTTTTTCGTAACCTAAAGCGTGGGGTCTGTGACCGCTCCGGTAGAGGCACTGGACACAAGCTTCGCATATTTTGCCAGAACACCGTTGGCATGCGCCTTGGGTGGCGACCAGTTGGCGCGGCGTGCTGCCAGAGTGGCCTTGTCCAGTGCAACGTTGATGGTGCGCTGCGCCGCGTCAATAGTAATTTCGTCGCCGTCCACAATCAGACCGATGGTGCCGCCGCTGGCGGCCTCGGGCGTCACGTGCCCCACGACAAACCCGTGGCTGCCTCCGGAGAAGCGGCCGTCAGTGATCAGTGCAACCTTGTCACCAAGACCACGGCCCATGATCGCTCCGGTGGGGCTGAGCATCTCGCGCATCCCGGGCCCACCAATCGGACCCTCGTTGCGTATTACGACCACTTCGCCAGCGACGACTCGGCCGGCGAGAATGGCCTCGAGCGAACTTTCTTCCGAGTCGAATACGCGGGCCCGCCCGGTAAAGCGCTGGCCTTCCTTGCCTGAAATCTTGGCGACCGCGCCCTCGCTTGCCAGATTGCCATAGAGCACCACGAGGTGACTGTCGGCTTTAAGCGGTGCAGATAGTGGCGCGATGATGTCCTGCCCGTCGGGGTAGGGGGCGACGTTGGCAAGATCTTCTGCCAGCGTCTTGCCGCTGACGGTCAGACAGTCGCCATGCAATAGTCCGCCGTCGAGCAGCATTTTCATCAACGGTCGAATGCCGCCAATGGCGATCAGTTCGCTCATTAGATAGCGCCCAGAGGGTTTGAGATCCGCCAGCACGGGCACACGAGCGCCGATGGAGGTGAAATCATCCAGACCAAGTTCGACTCCGGCCGAGCGGGCCATTGCAATCAAATGCAGCACTGCATTGGTGGAGCCGCCGAGTGTGATGACAACCGTGATCGCGTTTTCAAACGCGGCACGCGTCATGATGTCTCGTGGCCGGATGTTCTGATCAATCAGATGCATGAGGGCAACGCCGGCGTCATGGCAGTCGCGTGTCTTTTGTTCCGACACCGCTTCCTGAGCCGAGCTGTTGGGCAGTGACATGCCGAGCGCTTCAATTGCGCTGGCCATGGTGTTGGCCGTGTACATACCGCCGCAGGAACCGGGGCCGGGGATCGCCGTGCGTTCCACCTCGAGGAGCTCATCGTCACTCACCGTGCCGGCTGCGTGCCCGCCCACTGCCTCGAACACCGACACAATATCGCGGCGCTTGGCGCCGGGCTTGATCGTGCCACCATAGACAAACACCGCCGGACGATTGAGTCGCGCCAGCGCCATTACGCAGGCCGGCATGTTTTTGTCACACCCGCCAACCGCGACCACGCCGTCGAAACCCTCACCGGCGACAACGGTTTCTATTGAGTCTGCAATCACTTCGCGCGAGACCAGCGAGTAGCGCATACCCGGCGTGCCCATGGAAATGCCGTCCGAGATGGTGATGGTGTTGAACAGCACGCTCTTGCCGCCTGCCGCATCGACGCCCGCGGCGGCCTCGCGGGCCAGCTCATCGATGTGCATATTGCACGGTGTAACCATTGAGAAAGTGGAGGCGATGCCGATCTGCGGCTTCTTGAAATCAGCATCCTCAAAGCCCACGGCACGCAGCATGGCGCGTCCCGGCGCGCGTGCGACTCCGTCAACAACAACAGCAGAATGACGGCGGCGATCTTTTTGACTCATAAAATCCTCATGTTTTGGCGTTTCCGGCCGCTTGTAACAGTATGAATCAGGCGCTTGACATCGCCTGTGCATCCTGATTACATCAGACGCGTATCTGATATTACAGAGCAAACGAGAGCATCACCATGTCCCGAGTACCGCAGCACAAACGCCGTCCTACTCGTCTTCGCGTCAAGGCAGCGCGTCGGGATGCTTTGCCATCGTGGGCACCCCTGATGGGTCTGCTCCTTCTTGGCCTACTCCTTATCGGCTCACAGGCCGGGGGTGTGACGTAGGCTAAGCTTACCCACAAGTTTCAAAAACCCCGCGCCCTGAACGCCAGGACGCGGGGTTTTTTTATGTCCGCACGATTTATTCATCTTGAGAGCAATATTATGTCCGAGCACACACCTGATTTTGACCGGCTGATCATTTTTGACACCACGTTGCGTGACGGCGAGCAGGCGCCCGGCTGCAGTATGACGCTGAATGAAAAACTCACGGTTGGCAATGCGCTGGCGGCGCTGGGCGTGGACGTGATCGAGGCAGGCTTTCCGGCCGCCTCGCCGGGCGATTTCGAATCGGTGCAGGCTCTGAGCGAGACCATCGACGGTCCGGTGCTGGCCGGACTCGCGCGCAGCAATCGCGACGATATCGACAAGGCGTTTGCGGCGCTCAAGGCGGCCAGGCGCAAGCGCCTGCACGTGTTTCTGGCCACTAGCGCCATTCACAGAGAGTACAAACTCAAGATGGCCAAGGAGCAGATTCTGCGCCAGGTAGAAGAAAACGTTCGCTACGCACGCAGCTTGTGCGAAGACGTGGAGTTTTCTCCGGAAGATGCATCGCGCACCGAGCTGCCGTTTCTGGCCGAAGTGGTACGTGTGGCGCTGGACGCGGGTGCCACGACCATCAACGTGCCTGATACGGTGGGCTACACGGCACCCAGTGAGTTTTTCGATCTGTTTTCGTATTTGCGCGATAACGTTGAGGGCATGGATCGGGCGATCATGAGCGTGCATTGTCACAACGATCTTGGGCTCGCGGTGGCCAATAGCCTGTCCGCGGTACAGGCGGGCGCGCGTCAGGTTGAATGCACGATCAACGGCATTGGCGAGCGTGCGGGCAATTGCGCGCTGGAGGAGATTGTCATGGCGGTGCGAACGCGACCTGACATCTTCCCCTTCACGACCGGCATCGAGACGACCAAGCTGCACGCCACCAGCCGTATGGTCGAGCAGGCCACGGGTCTGCATGTTCAGCGCAACAAGGCGATTGTCGGCGCCAACGCGTTTGCCCATGAAGCGGGCATTCATCAGCATGGAATGATCGAGCATGCATCCACCTATGAGATCATGCGTCCCCAGGATGTGGGCATAAGTCGTACCCAGCTGGTGCTGGGCAAACACAGCGGCCGCCACGCGTTTCGTCAGCGCGTTAGCGAACTTGGCTACGATCTGGCCGAGGAAGACATCCAGACCGCGTTCAAGGCCTTCAAGGTGCTGGCCGACCGCAAAAAAGACATCTATGACGCCGATATAGAAGCGATTATTCTGCGCGCCGAGACCGCCACGCCCGGGCCCTGGAGCATCGAGCGTCTGAGCACACGCTCAAGTACCGGTGAGCCGTCAGAGGCGGAGGTCAGCATCAAGCACACCGACGGCAAGATCGCCACGGGCAGCGGTAGCGGTCAGGGGCCGGTCGAGGCGGTTTTCGGCGCCATCGAAGACGCTCTGGGAATGACTATGACACTGCGCCAGTTCGAAATTCGCGGGGTGACCCTCGGGGACGACGCGCAGGGTGATGTGGTGCTGGCAATCGAGCATGAGGGCGGGCAATATCACGGCTCTGGACTGAGCACTGACGTGGTGGAAGCCAGCGCCAAGGCGTTAATTCAGGCCGCCAATCGCGCCTCGCGCGATTCGGGTGAGTCGGTCAAAAACGATACGGTCGCTTTGAAAGCCATAGATCCGGTGCCAGCGTAGATTCGAACACCGGGAATTCATCATGGCGAACAACAAGATCTGGCACAACGGCAAACTCGTGGCGTGGGAAGATGCCACGGTCCACGTCACGACCCATGCGCTGCACTACGGCTCTTCTGTATTCGAGGGCATTCGCGCCTATCGCAAAGGCGAGGACACGGTGTTCTTTCGTCTGCGCGAGCATAACCAGCGTCTGTTTGATTCGGCCAAGGTCTATCGCATCGACATTCCGTTCAGCGTCGATCAGATCGACGATGCCTGCCATGAAATTGTGGCCGCCAATGGCCTGACCAACGGCGCCTATTTGCGACCTCTGGCCTATCGGGGCGCGGTCGGGTTTGGCGTTGTCGCGCCACAGGGTTCACAGGTGGATGTTTCCATCATGGCGGTGGAGTGGGGCACCTATCTTGGTCCTGAGGCCCTCGAGAACGGCGTCGATGTCTGCATTTCCAGCTGGCAGCGCGTCGCGCCCAATACGATCCCCGCCGCGGCCAAAGCCGGCGGCAACTATCTGTCGGGGCAGCTCGTCGGCATGGAGGCGCAGCGACTGGGCTTTGATGAGGGCATAGGCCTTGCCGTGGACGGCACCGTCAGCGAAGGCGCCGGCGAGAATCTGTTCATGGTCAAAAACGGCGTGATCTACACCCCGCCGGCCAGTTCGTCGATTTTATGCGGCATCACGCGAGACACACTGATTACGTTGGCTGCCGAACGCGGCTACGAGGTAGTAGAGCGTTCACTGACACGCGAATCGCTGTATCTGTCCGATGAGCTGTTCTTCACCGGCACGGCCGCCGAAGTTACGCCGGTGCGCTCGGTCGATCGACTCGATGTAGGCGACGGAAAACGTGGCCCCATTACGAAAACGCTGCAGGCCGATTTCTTTGGTCTGTTCAACGGCGAAACCAAAGACAAATGGGGCTGGCTGCAGCCCCTGAAATAGACCCGCAGACCTCGACGGAGACCGGCAAATGGGCAAGACCCTTTTCGACAAGATATGGCAGGCGCATCAGGTGCGGCCGGAGACCGATTCGGCACCCGGCGTGCTGTATATCGATCTGCATCTTATCCATGAGGTCACCTCGCCCCAGGCTTTTGCTGTTTTGCGCGAGCGCGGCTTGCGCGTACGTCGCCCGGACCGCACGCTGGCAACGCTGGATCATTCGACGCCGACGCTGGCAGAAGAGCTCTACGGCGCGCTCAAACCGGGACCGGCAACGACCCAAATCAGAACGCTTGAAAAAAACTGTGCCGAGTTTGATGTGCCGCTGTTTGATCTCAAGAGTGCGGAACGCGGCATTGTGCACGTCATGGGTCCGGAGCTCGGAGCCTCGCATCCGGGCTATACCATTGTCTGTGGTGACAGCCACACCTCAACCCACGGTGCATTTGGCGCGCTGGCGTTTGGTATCGGCACAACCGAAGTCGGCCACGTGCTGGCGACACAATGCCTGCTGCAGCGTCGACCCAAAACCATGGCCGTCAACGTGTCGGGCGCGTTGGCCGAGGGCGTGACGGCCAAGGACCTGATTCTTGCCATCATCGGCAAGCTCGGCGTTGGCGGCGGTACGGGACACGTTCTGGAGTATCGCGGCGCAGCGATCAAGGCGCTGTCGATGGAGCAGCGTATGACCGTGTGCAACATGTCGATTGAAGCCGGCGCGCGGGCCGGTCTGATCGCCCCGGACGACACCACTTTTGAGTATCTGCACGGACGCCGCTTCAGTCCGTCGGGTGCGGCCTGGGACAAGGCGCTGGTCGAGTGGCGCGCTCTGCGCACCGAAGAGGATGGCCAGTTTGATGCCAGCGTGGACATTGATGCCTCGCAGCTGCGTCCCATGATCACCTTCGGAACCAACCCGGGCATGGTGATGCCTATTGATGGCGAAGTGCCCGAGGCGCCGGCGCAGGCGCTCAAGTACATGGGATTGTCGTCGGGTGAGCCGATGCTCGGCAAACCCGTCGACGTGGTGTTCGTAGGCAGCTGCACCAACTCGCGCCTCAGCGATCTGCGCGACGCGGCGGCGGTCTTTCGCGGGCGCAAGGTCAAGGACGGCGTGCGCACACTGATCGTACCCGGTTCCCAGGACGTGAAGCGCCAGGCCGAAGCTGAAGGCCTGCACGAGGTATTTCTCGGTGCCGGTGCTGAGTGGCGCGAGTCCGGTTGTTCCATGTGCATCGCCATGAACGGTGATTCAGTCGGCGCTGGGCAGTACTCGGTCTCCACCAGCAATCGCAACTTCGAGGGACGCCAGGGCAACGGCGCGCGCACGCTTCTGGCAAGTCCGATGACCGCCGCCGCCGCGGCGGTGACCGGTCAGGTGTCTGATCCTCGCCAGTTTTTGGCCTGAGTCGGGAGTCGAATATGGAACCTGTCGTCACACTCACTTCCCGGACGGTGGTGCTGCCCGAGGCAGACATCGATACCGATCAGATTATTCCGGCGCGTTTTCTCACGACGACCGAGCGCAGCGGTTTGGGCCAGCACGCTTTTTCCGGCTGGCGCTACCGCAAAGACGGCTCGCCCAATCCCGACTTTGTGCTCAACCAGCCCAGCGCCAAAGGGGCTCAGGTGCTGGTGGCGGGCAACAATTTCGGTTGTGGTTCCTCACGCGAGCATGCTCCGTGGGCGTTGTACGATTGCGGTTTTCGCGCGGTCATCAGCACGCAGATCGCCGATATTTTTCGCTCCAACGCGCAGAAAAACGGCATTGTTCCGGTGATCGTCGAGCATGACATTCACGAGTGGCTGTTGTCGCATCCCGATGTTGCGGTCACGATTGATCTCGAGGCCATGATGCTCAACTTACCGGGCGGCAAGGCGGTGCCTTTTGAGCTTGATCCGTTTGCGCGCTACTGCCTCATGAACGGCATAGATCAACTCGGGTATCTTTTGCAGCAGGACGCGGCGATCACCAAGTTTGAATCGGCGCGCTCGTGAGCTCGACCTCGACCGCGACGGCTCGGGTGGTGATGCTCGGTGGCGACGGCATTGGGCCTGAAGTCGCTGCCGGCGCACGCGCGGTGCTTGAGGCGGCGTCCAGTCGGTTTGATCTGGGTATAGAGTTTGATGATGCACTGATCGGTGGCGCGGCCATTGATGCGACCGGTCTGGCGCTGCCACCGGCCACACTTGAGTTATGCCGTCAGGCTGACGCGGTGTTTCTCGGCGCGGTGGGTGGACCGAAGTGGTCCGACCCCAAAGCGGCGGAACGACCCGAGCTTGGTCTGCTCGCGCTGCGCGCAGAATTGGGCGTGTTCGCCAACCTGCGACCGGTAACGCCACTACCGGCCATCCGCGACGCCTCGCCCATCAAGCCGGAACGTCTCGAAGGCGTGGATTTGATGGTCGTACGCGAACTCACCGGCGGTATGTATTTTGGCGAAAAAGTGGAATCCGACACGGCCGCGCGTGATGTGTGCGACTACACCCGCGATGAAGTCGCTCGGGTCACGCGCGTAGCAGGAGATCTGGCACGCAAGCGAAGAGGGCGGGTGACGTCGGTCGACAAGGCCAACGTACTGGCGACCTCACGTCTGTGGCGTCAAACCGTCACCGAGGTCATGGCCGACGAGTATGCGGACGTCACACTCGAGCATATTCTGGTCGATGCCGCAGCCATGTTTCTGTTGCAGCGGCCGGCCGATTTCGACGTTATCCTGACCGAGAATCTGTTTGGCGATATTCTGACCGACGAGGCGTCGGTGCTGGCCGGTTCGATGGGGCTTTTGCCGTCTGCATCGGTTGGCGACGGTCGCGCGTCGTTGTACGAACCTATCCACGGCAGCGCGCCGGATATTGCGGGAAAAGGCGTCGCCAATCCCTACGGTGCGATGCTGAGTGCAGCCATGCTTCTGCGCCATGCCCTTGGTCACGAGCGGGCGGCTGCCGCCGTCGAAGACGCCGTGGAGCGCTGTGTTGCCAACGGCGTACGAACGGCCGACCTCGTGTCGGGTGCCGACAAGGTTTTCTCCACGGTTGAGGTGACCGAGCAGGTTGAACGCATGATTGTCAGCGGCAACGAATGAGGCAGCACCGCGCAGTTGCCGTGTGCGCCGTTATTCTGAGCCTCCTGTTGGCGTGCTCGCCGTCGCCTGCCTCGGATATCTCGTTACCCGAACTGCCCGAGGCCACAACCAACAACGCCGTAGCGGCTTTAACGCTTGAGGACGGCGTGCATCTGGTGAGCTTTCTTGGCCTGACCGAAGGCAAGACGCACGCCGATGTCACGACCGCCTCGTATCATCTTGCGCCCGACGCGAAGCAGTGGGTCGCGCTGCCACCGCCGCCGGGACCGGGACGTCTGGCTGCCACGGCCGCGACCGTCGGCAAGCATGTCTATCTGTTTGGTGGATACACCGTCGCGCCCGACGGCAGCGAAAAGTCGATTGAGACTGTTCATGCGTTTGATCTTGTCAGCGCAACGTACCGCGAGGTGGCGCCCATGCCAGTGCCGGTGGATGACACGCTCAGTGCGGTTTACCAGGGGCGCTACATCTACCTTGTCAGCGGCTGGCACGACTCAGGCAATGTGAACCTCGTGCAGGTGTACGACGCGCGCGACGACACCTGGTTTCAGGCGACGCCGTTTCCCGGGCGCGCCGTGTTTGGCCAGGCGGGCGGCATTGCCGGCAACACGATCCTCGCTTGCGGCGGGGTGTTCGTGCGCCCCACCAGCGACGCGCGTGAGTTCGCGCCTGAACAGGCCTGCCTTGCCGGAACCATCCGACCGCAGGACCCAACCCGGATCGACTGGTTTCGCGTGCCCGCGCAGCCCGGGCCCGGGCGCTATCGCTCTGCATCAACGGCCACCACCCAGCGCATTTTTCTCGCTGGCGGCAGCGACAATCCTTACAACTTCAACGGCATTGGTTACAACGGCGATCCGAGTCAGCCAAGCGCCGAGGTCTACAGCTTTGATGTGACGACGCGCAAGTGGCGCACGGAACGACCGCTCGCCGTACCCACTATGGATCATCGCGGCATGCTGGTGCTGGGCGATGGGCGTTACGCGATTGTCGGCGGCATGCGTGCCGCACAGACCGTTAGTGCCCAGACACTTATCTGGCGGCCGACGGAAGAGTGAACTCGTTTCTCTATCGCGCGCTATGGCACGCGGGAGGCGGAACCGGGCGATTGTTGCTCGGCGCCGTTCTGATCAGCTTTTCCCCGGTATTTGTGAAATGGACCAGCGTTTCGCCGGAGGTCTC
>CAZXCL010000032.1:32769-47086 GCA_964639265.1 uncultured Gammaproteobacteria bacterium
CTGGTGCTGGTGAGCTACGCGTTGGTATCCCAGGTGTTTGGCTGGCTCATGATCACCAGCGCGCTTGGCACCGTACCGGCCAGTCGCGTCGGACTTGTGCTGCTTTTGCAGCCTGCGCTGTCGTTCGTCTGGGATATTGTGTTGTTTGATCGCGAGTTTTCGGGTCTGGAACTGGCGGGCGCGGCACTGGCGCTGGTCGCGATCTTTCTTGGTTCGCGCCCGGCGCGGTAAACTCGCGGAGTACTGCCGGAGGCTGTCGTGCTCGAACTCGGAATCAAGTTTTTTCTGTCCTACGCCCTGGGCTCCGTCTCCGGGTCTTTGGTCATGGGACGGCTTTTTGGCGGTGTCGATATTCGCACCGAAGGCAGTGGCAACGCGGGCGCGACCAACGCGCTGCGCACGCACGGCGTGTTTTTCGCCCTGCCGGTCATTGTGATCGATATTCTCAAGGGCGCGCTGGCGGTGCTCTTGATCGCGCCACTGGCCATCGTTGCCGCCGATCCGTTGTTCAGCCGCGACTATGTACGAGTGTGCTGCGGCGCGGCTGCGGTTGTGGGCCACATCTGGCCCATGTGGCACGACTTTCGTGGTGGCAAGGGCGCGGGTACGTTGGTCGGCGCGTATCTGGCGCTGGCGCCGCTGGTGTTTCCCGGCCTGCTGGCCGTGTGGCTCGCGGGCGTCGTCGGCACCGGCTATGTTGGGCTGTCCACCATGCTTGCCGGCGTGTCGGCCATCGTGTTTGCGTGGTGGTGGTATCCATCCATGCCCGAGCTGACCGGGTTCGCCCTGGTCATGGCCCTGCTGGTCATATTCGCCCATCGCTCGAATATCTCACGCATGTTGCTTGGCAATGAGAATCGCATGACCAAGGCCATGTTCTGGCGTCGTTCAGCATGAGTCCAGGCGCTCGCACTTTGTTTCGGGCGCTTCGGTCTTTGGAGCCGGTGCGGCTCGATCGTCTGTCGGGCGACGAGCGTGCGGCCATTGAAGAGCTCGAGCGCTTCGGATTGGATGTGTCCGCCTCCTCTGATGGGTGTATCACTCTGTCTTCGGATCTTGATCTTCTCGACCGTATGCGGCTTGAGTCGGGTCTGCGCGGCGAGCCGGCATGTGCCGTTGAAGGCCTGCATCTTGAGCTGGTCACAGGCTCCACCAATGTGGATGCGCTGGCCTCGGCGCCGCCTGCAGCGGGTAGTTGCCGGGTCTGGCTGGCCGAATATCAGTCTGCGGGTCAGGGGCGACGCGGCAAACACTGGCACAGCCTTTTCGCCTCTGGATTGTGTATGAGTCTTGCAGTGCGCATGCCCCGCGGCTTTGAGCCGGGACCTTTGCCGCTGGCGATCGGTATGGGTATTCGTCATGCACTCATGCACATGGGCGTTGATCAATGCCAGCTCAAATGGCCTAACGATCTGGTGGTCGCCGGACGCAAGCTTGGCGGACTGCTGCTCGGCGCGCGCCAGCTCCCGGGCGGTGACACACTCGTCGTCGCGGGTCTGGGCATCAATGTGCACGACGCGCCACCGCAGGTGGAAAAGGGAGCACTGCCATCCACCGCACTTGTGCGGTGGCTCGGTGCGTCGTCAGCAGACCGCACGACGGTGGCGATTGCTTTGATCAATGCCATGCGACGGGCGGCGTCGGAGTACGCGCGGACAGGTTTTGCGACGTTTGCCGACGATTGGCCCCAGGCGGACTTTTTGCATCAACAAGAGATCGTGGTGCTCGATGATGGTCGTGCGGCATCGGGTGTGGCACAGGGCATCGACTTGCAAGGGCGCCTGCTCGTACGCACCGGCGCTGGTGTTCGCGCACTTAGCGGTGGCGATGTCAGCGTGCGGCCGGTGTCGGTTGCCGAGGCGCGCACATGACGCGACGGTTGCTGATCGACGCCGGCAATACCCGGCTCAAGTGGCGTTGCATGGACAATGCCAATGAGGTGTTTCGCGACGCCGTACGCTATGCCGAGTACGCCGATGACTGGAGCCAGGCATTACCGAGCATCGCACCTGAATCGATCTGGGTGGGCAGCGTTGCCGGCGCCGTCGTAGATAACCGGATCGCCGACTGGGCCCGTGCTCATCGACTGCCGGCGCCGGTGTATGTCGGCGTTGAGCGCGAGGCGCTGGGGTTGCGTGTTGGCTATCGCTCGCTGTCCCGATTGGGTGTGGATCGCTATCTGGCGATGCTTGGCGCGCGTACTGGTTTTGACGGTGCGCTGTGTGTCGTTGATATCGGTACGGCTATGACGCTGGACGCCATCGACGCTGACGGCGAGCACAAAGGCGGACTCATTGCGCCGGGTCCGCAAACGATGATGCGTTCTTTGCTGGACAATACGGCCAACATCGGTGACGCCAGCGACTCGCCGCCCGCGACACCGTTTGCGCGCGATACGGCCGATGCGGTCAGTGGCGGTGCCTGCTTTGCAACGGCGGCGTTGATTGATCGATTTGTGCACGCTACCTCGTCGGCGGTGAAGACGCCTGTTACTCTGTTGCTCGCAGGGGGCGGTCGGTCGCAAGTGCTGCCTCTTTTGCAAACGCCGGGCACCGAAGCGCCGGATCTCGTGTTTGACGGCCTGCTGGCGCTGGCCCGCCGCCACGATCAACAACCCGTGCACAACACGCACAAAGACAAGGACAACAC
This sequence comes from uncultured Gammaproteobacteria bacterium, assembly GCA_964639265.1. Taxonomy (GTDB): domain Bacteria; phylum Pseudomonadota; class Gammaproteobacteria; order Steroidobacterales; family JBCCMA01; genus JBCCMA01. Next base: position 35,419 of record CAZXCL010000032.1, read on the forward strand.
GTTGCCGTGAAGCTGCTGCTGCTTTTCCTGATACTGGTCAACGCGATTTTCTTCGCCTGGTCGCGCTGGGTGGACGTCTCGCCAGAAGGCGTGGCGGTGGCGACCCCCGAGCCGCAGGCCGATGCGCTGGTGCTCTACGAAGAAAAGTATCCGCCGGAGCCGGAGACAACCGACGCGGCGCAGGCGCCGAGCGAATCAGTACCCGAAGATGACTCAACGCCGTCCGAACCGGTCGTTGCACAAGCTGCGCCGGACTCTGAGTCCGAACCCGAATCCGAACCGACGCCAGAACCTGCATCGGTAGCCGTCGAGGCGCCACAGCCAGCGCCAGCCGAACCCGCCGTCTCGGCTGAGGCGCGCGAGGCATTGGCGTCTGTGGCGCAGGACGCTGGCGACACTCAGGTAGCCGCGGTTGTGCGCGACGGCGGTCCGGCAACCACGCGCTGTATGACCGTCGGGCCGTTCCGTGAGCTCAGCGTCGCCGGAACGATTGCCTCAACGCTGCGCAACGCCGGTCTCGAGCCCGCGGCGCGTGAAGTGCAGGCGCAGATTTGGGTCGGCCACTGGGTACATCTGCCGCCTGCAGGCTCGCGTGCCGCGGCGGTGGAGGTGGTCGAGAAACTCCGTGGGGACGGCGTCAGCGATATCTACATTGAAGGCGCCGGTCCTATGCGCCACGCTATTTCGCTGGGTCTTTTTTCTGATCTGTCGCGCGCCGAGACCCGCGCCGGCAAAGTGCGTCAGCTCGGCGTGCGTCCGCAGATTCGCGATCGCTATCGAGACGGCGTCCAGCACTGGGTGGATGTGGATCTGGCGCCGGGTGAGGCGCTCAATCCTGATTTATTTGGCGCGCTGCCCGAGGAAGATGCCTCACTGGCCGAGCGCGACTGCGATAATCCGGGACAGGGCACAGGCTGACTTTCGCCGCTGTGCCGCCTCGACTACACTACGCCTCTCATGCCGGAGTAGCTCAATTGGTAGAGCAGCGCTCTTGTAAAGCGAAGGTTGGGGGTTCAATTCCTCTCTCCGGCACCAACTTCTCGAGATACGTGCTGTGACCACACTTGGTAGCGCCTTAAGACCCTCCGCCACTCGTATGCTGCTGCTTGGCTCCGGCGAGCTTGGCAAGGAAGTCGCCATCGAGGCGCAGCGATTGGGTATCGAGGTCATCGCGGCGGATCGCTATGCGGACGCCCCGGCCATGCAGGTAGCTCAGCGCAGTGCCGTGCTGAACATGCTGGACCCACTGGAGCTGCGCGCGCTGATCGAGCGGGAACGGCCGGATTTTGTTGTCCCGGAGATCGAGGCGATCGCCACGGATCAGCTTCTGCAGCTGGAAAAAGAAGGCGTTCTGGTCGTACCGACCGCTCGGGCAGCCAGGCTCACGATGGATCGGGAGGGCATCCGGCGTCTGGCAGCGGAAGAGCTGTCGTTGCCGACCTCGCCGTTCACGTTCGCAGACACTGAGGCGCAGTACCGCGCGGCGGTACAGGAAATCGGCATGCCCTGAGTGGTCAAGCCGGTCATGATTTCATCGGGCAAAGGCCAGAGCACGATTCACGGTCCGGACGATATCGATCAGGCCTGGCGTTACGCGCAGGAAGGCGGGCGTACCGGCGAGGGCCGTGTCATTGTCGAGGGCTTTGTGCCGTTTGACTATGAAATCACCCTGCTAACCGTGCGTCACAGTGGCGGCACGTTTTTCTGCGATCCCATCGGTCATGTCCAGCGCGATGGCGACTATCGCGAATCGTGGCAGCCGCATCCGATGAGCGACCTGGCGCTCGAACGGGCCATGGGTATCGCGCGCGCGGTCACCGATGCGCTGGGCGGCCACGGCTTGTTTGGCGTCGAGCTGTTCGTGAAGGGGGATACTGTTCTGTTCAGCGAGGTGTCGCCGCGACCTCACGACACCGGACTGGTGACGTTGATCTCTCAGGATTTGTCTGAATTTGCGCTGCACGTTCGTGCCGTGATCGGCGTTCCGATACCGGCGGTGCGTCGCTACGGCTATGCGGCGTCGTGCGTGTTGCTGGGCGAGGGCGAATCGAGTGACGTGCAGTTTGCCGGCGTCGCCGACGCATTGCGTGAACCGGACACCGGGCTGCGCCTGTTTGGCAAGCCGCAGATTCGAGGCAGTCGACGACTTGGCGTCGGCCTGGCCCTGGGGGAGTCCATTGATGACGCTCGGGCGCGAGCGCGAGCGGTAATCGAGCGTATCGAGGTGCGCTACTAGCCGCCGCCCGCGCACATGGTGTGGTCGTTCGGACCGCACTTTCATTTGCGTCAGTTTCGCTATACTCCCGGCCATGAATATTGCCCGCATTCGCTGCCTTGCCGCTGCATCGTTTCTCCTTTGTGCGCATCTGGCATCGGCCGCGCCATCATTTGAGCTTGAGTATCGCCTTGATTTGAGCGAGGCGCCCACGCCGGCACGCGTGTCGTTGACGGTCGTGCAAAAAGAAGGGGCACTGCGCAGCATCAGTTTTGATGCCGACAATCCGGCGTTTGTGGCGTTTCGGGCGCAGGACGGCCTGAACCGCAATGGCGAGCGCTTTGTCTGGAATGTGCCCGAAACCGGCGGCACGCTGCACTGGGAGGCGCCGATCACCCACGTGCGCAGCGGTGAGGCGATCGACGCCAAGCTTGGCAAACGCTGGGCGCTGTTTCGCGGCGAAGACGCGTTCATGTCGGTCTCCAGTCGCACGATCAAGGATGCCGAGTCGAGCGCCTCGCTGATTGTCGAGCTGCCGGAGGACTGGAGTTTTGTTGCGCCACTTCAATACAGTGGCGACGGCTATGTCATTGACGATCCGCGGCGCACATTCGATCGTCCTACCGGCTGGATGATTGCCGGTGAGCTGGGCGTGCGCATTGATCGGATCGCCGGTGTTCGCGCCACGGTGGCTGCGCCAAAGGGCCAGAGCATCCGACGTCAGGACATGCTCGCGATGCTTAACTGGACCTTACCCGACCTGGTGCGCTTGCTGCCCGACTACCCGTCCGAAATTCTGATCGTGTCGGCCGAGGATCCGTTCTGGCGTGGCGGACTGTCGGGACCGGCGTCACTTTATCTGCATGCGCAGCGACCGTTGATTAGCGAAAACGGCACGAGCACGCTGGTGCACGAGTTGTTTCACGTGGGCTTTCGCCGCTCCGGCGGCAAGCTGGATGACTGGATTGTCGAAGGACTGGCCGAGTACTACAGCGTGGCGTTGCTGCGCCAGTCCGGCACCATGACGGCCAGCCGTTTTGCCAAGACGATGCGCAGTCTCGAGCGCTGGGCGAAAAAAGCCGGCGACCTGCGTGGGCCGCGATCAAAGGGCGCCACCACCGCCAAAGCTGTGGTGCTTTTTGCCGCGTTGGATGCACAGTTGCGTCGCAGCGGGGACGCCTCGCTGGACGATGTTGTGCGCACGCTGGCGCAGCGTACTGATGCGGTCAGCTTCGCTGAACTCAAAGACGTCGTCGAAGAGCTGCTCGGTGAGCCTTCCGACGTGCTTGCCAGGGTCGGCGAATAGTTACTTTTGGCGCCGGCGCAATTCGCGGGTGACCTGATCCAGCGTCAGACCCCTGGCGTTGAGCAACACGAGCAAGTGAAACAACAGATCGGCAGATTCCGAGACCGTTTCCTGCGCGCTGCCGGTCGTCGCCGCCAGCGCCACTTCCACGCCCTCTTCGCCGACTTTCTGCGCGATTCGCGGCAAGCCCTTTTTAAAAAGGCTCGCAACATAACTGTTGTCATCGCCGGCCTCGATACGAGAACGAATGGTCGATTCCAGCTGCGCCAGCACCTGTGAACTGGTCGGTTCGGGCTGGCTCGCATCGAGTTGATCAAAGCAGGACACCGTATTGCGGTGACAGGTGGGTCCTGCCGGGTTCGCCATCACGAGCAACGTGTCCTGATCGCAGTCCATAACCATATCAACCAGTCGCAGCGTGTTGCCGGAGGTCTCACCTTTGGTCCACAACCTCTGGCGACTGCGCGAGAAAAACGTGACCAGACTTGAGCTCAGTGTTTTTTCAACGGCTTCGCGATTCATGAAGCCGAGCATCAGCACCTGACGAGTTTCGGCGTCCTGCACAATGGCGGGAATCAACGGCGATTTTTCGAAGTCCAGTTCATCGGTTATCACAGTCGTACACTCACGCCATGCTGTTGTACATGTTGCTTTACCTGACCCACGCTCAACTGCCCGCTGTGAAATACTGTCGCGGCCAGCGCACCGTCCACATCGGCCTCGACAAAGACGCTTGCGAAGTGCTCGAGTTCGCCAGCGCCGCCAGAGGCAATCAACGGCACGTTAATCTCGCGGCGCGCGAGTTTGAGCTGCGCGATGTCGTAGCCGCGACGCACACCGTCGCTGCCCATGCAGTTGAGCACGATCTCGCCGGCGCCGCGGTCGACCGCCTCGCGCAGCCATGCAAACGTGCTGCGCCCGGCTGATCCGGTCGTCTCCACACTGCCGGTCATCTTGTGCACTTCGTAGTCGTCGCCGCGCAGCACACTGTCCACGCCAAGCACGACGCACTGACTTCCGAAACGCGCGGCGAGCTGATTGATCAGAGGTGGGTCGAGCAGCGCCGGCGAATTGATGGATATCTTGTCGGCACCGGCGGCGAGCACCTGCTCGGCCTGACGCACGCTGCGGATACCGCCCGCGACGCAGAACGGAATGTCTATGGCGTCACACACGCGCTCGACCCAACCGGTGTCGACCGTTCGCGATTCGGGACTGGCAGTAATGTCATAAAAAACCAGTTCGTCCACGCCTTCGTCGGCGTAGCGCGTGGCCAGCTCGACGATATCGCCCATGTCGCGATGATCGCGAAACTGCACGCCTTTGACGACGCGACCGTCGCGCACATCAAGGCAGGCGACGATGCGGCGCGCTAGCACGGTGTTGTCTCCGACAGACTAAGTGTACCCTCGAGCAAGGCCCGTCCGCTGATTGCAAACGGAATGCCGCTGGCAGTGAGTTCATCGATGTCGCTGCGGTTGCGCACGCCGCCGGAGGCCTGAAGCTGCAGTTCGGGATAGCGTCGCATGATCTGTTGATAGAGTCGGATGCCCGGACCGCTTTGCATGCCGTCGCGTGAAATGTCCGTGCACAGCACGTGACGCAGACCAAGCGGTGCGTAGTCGTCGAGCGCTTGCCACAGCGTCACGTCGGTTGCCGTTTGCCAGCCGTGGACATGAATGACCGGCACCTGTTCACTCTGCACATCCAGCGCCAGCACAATGGCGTCCGGGCCAAAATGCGTCAGCCAGTCTTTGACTAGCGGTGCATCCTTGACAGCAAGGCTGCCGATAACGACCCGCGCAACCCCACTATCAAGCAGTGCTTGCACCTGTTCGCGCGTGCGCAGTCCTCCGCCGGCCTGAATCGACATGTTCAGGTCTTGCGCCAGCGAGCGGATCAGGGCGGTGTTGTCACGACCTTTGCCCTCGGCGGCATCCAGATCCACCAGATGCAGGTGCCGTGCGCCCTGTTCCTGATAGCGACGGGCCAGATCAAGTGGCTGGTCGCCATAGACGCGGGCGCTGTCAAAGCGGCCTTGTTCCAGGCGTACGTACTGGCCGTCGCGAAAATCCAGAGCAGGGATGATGCAGGTAGTCATAGTGCAAGAAACGCCTTCAGCCAGGCTTCGCCGGCTTTGGATGAACGCTCGGGGTGAAACTGAACGCCATAGAAATTTTTGTGGCGGGCGGCTGCGCTGAACGTCTGGCCGTGGGTGCACGTGGCGATGGTCTGTTCAGTGACCGGTGCGCAGTAGCTGTGCACAAAGTAAACGTGGGCATCACGTTGCTCGCCGAGGGAAGTGGCAAGGGGTGTGTCTGTGGAAACATTCAGCCGATTCCAGCCGCAGTGGGGCACGCGTTCGGCCGCACTGGGCTTCATTCGTGTCACCCGGCCGGCAAAAATACCCAGCGTGTCGTGACCGGCTTCTTCGCTGTAGTCGTACATCAGCTGCATGCCGACGCAAATGCCCAGCACCGGCTGAGTCAGGGTGCGCAGCGTGTCGAGCAATTCGAAATCGCGAAGACGCGCCCACGAGTCGGCGACGTTGCCAACACCGGGCAGGATCACGTGGCTGGCGGTGAGCAGCGTTTGTTTGTCGTGTGTGAGTTCAAAGTCGGCGCCGCAACGGGCGAGCGCGCCGCGCACCGAGGCGAAGTTGGCGCCGCTGTCGACGACCGCGACGCGACTCACAAAACACCCTTCGTACTGGGCAGACGGTTGCCTTGACGCGCCAGCGCCTGACGCAGCGCGCGGCCGGTGGCTTTGAACGCACCTTCAACCATGTGGTGATCGTTGTCACCGGAAACCTCGACGTGCAGCGTGAGCTTCGCTGCCGTGGCCAGCGATGTGAAGAAATGGCCCACCATTTCGTTTGGCAGACCGCCGACGGACTCACGCTGCAGGGGCGCATTGAACGCACAGTAGGGACGCCCGCTCAAGTCGACAGTGGCCTGCGCATGTGCCTCATCCATGGCGACAACGAATCCATAGCGACCCAGGCCGCGCTTGTCTTCGGTTACGCGGGCCAGCGCCTCACCCAGAGCCAGCGCACAGTCTTCGGTCGTGTGATGTTCATCAATGTGCAGGTCGCCGCGACACGACATTTCCAGAGAAAAGCCGCCATGACGGGCGAGTTGCTCGAGCATGTGATCGAAAAAACCGATGCCGGTGCTGATTTTACTCGGCGTGGCGTCGTTCAGCGACACGCGGACGCGAATATCGGTTTCCTTGGTCTTACGCTCGACCGTGGCGATGTTCTGCGGGGCGTTCAGGGTGTCCACAATATGCGCCCAGTCAGGGGTCTGATCGTCGCCAATGCGAACGCCGCGCACGCCAAGGTTGGCGGCGAGTGCCAGGTCTGTTTCGCGATCCCCGATCACCGCGCTTTTGGCTCGCGACCAGCAATCGTCGGACAGATACTCGCGCAAAAGGCCCACCGCAGGTTTGCGGCAGGAACAGCCAGCGTCGGGCAGATGCGGGCAGATGTGCTCGGCAGAAAACTCGATCCCCTCCGAGAAAAGAATGCTGAGCATCAATCGATGCGGCCCTTCAAAGTCGGCGGTCGGAAACGACTCCGTGCCCAGGCCGTCCTGATTGCTGACCAGGACAAGCTCAAAGCCGCCATCTTGCAGCGCCTTGAGCGCGCTGATGGCGCCCGGCACGAACGCGAGTTTGTCCATGCGATCAATCTGGAAATCCTCGGGCTCCTCGATGATCGTGCCGTCGCGATCAACAAAGGCAATCTTGCGCTGGCTCATGGACGAAAGCTCTCCAAAGCCTCAAGAAGTTGCGTGTTTTGTTGGGCGCTACCGATCGTGATGCGCACAAAGGTCTCTTCAATACCCTGGATCAGTCGCACCAGCAGACCCTGTTCGTGGCAGTGCGCGACGAGGGCGGCAGAATGCGGTGAGCGCGTTAGCAGGAAATTGGCGTCGCTCGGCCAGACCCTTTGAATACACGGAAGTGCCTCCAACGCGCCGCGCAACGTCTCGCGCGCATCGATCAGCTGTTGCCACTGGTCTTGCATCCGGGCCTGTCGCTCCGGAGCGGTTGCCAGCATGGCCTGATCGACACTGGCAGAGGGCAATGGAAACGGGGTCAGCAGCTGGTCCAGTACCTGAATGATGTCCGCGTTGCCGATGACGGTGCCGACACGTGCGGCGGCAAGACCATAGGCCTTTGACAGCGTGCGCAGCACCACAAGGTTGTCGTGGTGCGCAATCAGCGTCGTGGCCGAAGGTGTTGCACTGAACTCGCCATAGGCTTCATCCACCACGATGAGCGCCTGGCCTGCGAGCTGGCGACAGGCCAGCGCGATGTCATCAAGTCCAACGGCGATGCCGCTCGGATTGTTGGGTGAGCACACAAACACAAGTTTGGTGTTGGCGTTCGCCGCGTCCGTGTAGGCGTTCATCTCCAGCGCGAAATCGGCGGCAGCGCGCAGTGGAAACTCCACACTGTCGCAGCCTTGCAACCGCGCCAGACCCCGATACATGCCAAAGCCAGGTGTCGTGCACAGAATGTTGTCGCGGCCGGCCGTGCAAAAGGTGCGAATCAGCAGATCGATGCCGTCATCGCTGCCGCGTGTGGCGAGCACCTGGCCGCTATCAACACCGTAGAGACCGGCCAGGCGTTCGTGCAGCGCGCCGTGACGCCCCAGAGGATAGCGATGACGTCCGCGGGCGCTGCGATCGTCGGCGGCCCGATACGGCGATTCGTTGGCGTGCAGGCGAATTCGGGTATCGTCGCCATCGCCCGCGGTGTACAGCGCGAAGTCGCGCAGATCGGCGCGCATTCGAGAGAGTATGCTCATGCGCTTTCTTGCCGGTGACTGGACAACTTCTGACGCAGTGCCTGGCGAACCGTCACGGCGGCTTCGTGCGCATCGAGACCCTCGAGTCGTGCGAGGCGTCGTGCTGTGTCGGCCAGATCGTCGAAGCCGTCTCCGCTCAGGCGTTGAACCGTGATGAATTTGCAAAAGTCCTTCAGCGATACGCCGCTGTAGGCGCGCGCGAAGCCGTAGGTGGGCAGAACATGATTGGTGCCGCTGCAGTAATCGCCAAAGGTCTCGGCCGCCCACGGTCCAACAAAAATCGAGCCTGCACTGGTGACGCGCTGGCTCAGGGCGTCCGCATTGACGGTGTTCAGAATCAGATGCTCCGGGGCGTAGGCATTGCTCGCGACCAGCGCGTCGTCGATGGAAGCAAAGACAATTGTACGGGAATGAGCCAGTGCGGCTTCAATTGTCGCGCGACGGTCGCGCATCAGCAGCTGACGCTGGACGGCCTGTTCCACGCCTGCGGCGAGTGATTCGCTGTCGGTGAAAAGCAGTACCTGGGAGTCGGGGCCGTGCTCGGCCTGGGCAAGCAGATCTGCGGCGACAACGTCCGCGTTGGCGGAAATGTCGGCAATCACCAGCACCTCGGATGGGCCGGCCGGCATGTCGCAGGCAGCACCTTGCGGGTCCTGCGCGGCCAGCATTTTGGCGGCGGTAACGTAGGCGTTGCCAGGCCCGAAGATCTTGTCGACCTTGGGCAGAGTGGACGTGCCGTAGGCCATGGCCGCAATGGCTTGCGCGCCGCCCACGGCGTAGACCTCGTCGATATCACACAGCCACGCCGCGGCCAGCACCACGCTGGCAATACGGCCGTCGCTCTGCGGTGGCGAACACATCACCACGCGCGGGCAGTCGGCGAGTCGGGCGGGCGTGGCCAGCATCAGGAGTGCCGATGGCAGCGGTGCGCTGCCGCCCGGCACATACAATCCCACCGCGTCGATTGGCTGTCGCACCTGCCGGCACGACACGCCGGGCTGCACCTCCACCCACGACGCGTCGTGTTGTTGCGTCGCGTGAAAGCGCTGGATGTTGTCGCGTGCGCGGGTAAGTGCCTGCTGATCTTTTGCATCCAGCGCATGCCAGGCGGCCTCAAGCTGCGGTGTGGGCACCCGTAGTGTGTCTGGCGCCACGCCATCAAATTGACGGGTCAGTTGTCGCAGCGCCGTGTCACCATCGCGACGGACCTGCTCGATAATCTCAGCGGTCGCCGCCAGCAAATCGGCAGACCGCGAGCTGGCGGGGCGCTGCAGGAGCCGCTGTTGTGTTGTGCGGTCAAGGCTGGCCCAGCGATAGCTGGCAAGGGTTGTCGTCACGGCAGCATCTTCTCGACGGGCAGCACCAGAACGGAACTGGCGCCGACTTGTTTGAGATTCTCAAGCGTTTCCCAGAACACGTTTTCGCGGCAGACCGCGTGCACGGCAATCTTGTCACTGGAGCCGTTGAGCGGCAGCACCGTGGGCGTCTCGCTGCCCGGCAGCATCGCGGTAATCTGATCGAGCGCCGCGCGCGGGGCGTGCAGCATGATGTACTTGCTCTCATCGACCTGCATGACGCCGTCCAGGCGTTGCAGCAGCCGCGTCATCCAGTCGCGACAGGCGGGATCGGGGTGCGGCGTTGGCGCGCGCACCAGCCACGCTTCGCTCTGCATCAGGCACAGCACCTCGCTGAGTCCATTTGCCAGCAGCGTGGCACCAGACGAAACCAGATCGCAGATCAGATCGGCGCGACCCAGGCGGGGTGCGAGCTCAACAGCGCCTGAAAACTCGACAATTTCGGCGCGCGCGCCAATCTCGTCCAGGTAGCGTTGCAGGATTTGTGGGTAGCTGGTGGCAATGCGTTTGCCGTTCAGATTGTTCACCGCGCCGTCGCGCGCATCCCGTGGCGCGGCCAGCGACAGCCGGCAGTGGCCATATTTGAGGGGACGCACGTCAATGGCACAGGGTTTACCCGCGCGAATCAGACCCTGATTTTTTTCCTGCAGCACGTTCTGACCCACCACACCGAGATCGCAAACCGATTCGGCCACCAGAGACGGAATGTCGTCATCGCGCACCAGCAGCAAATCAACGGGCATGTTTTCGCCAAAGCAGACCAGATCGTCGCGCCCGCGGCTGTAGCGATAGCCGCAGCGCGCCAGCAGGGCCAGCGTGTTGTCGGTCAGGCGGCCGGATTTCTGGATTGCGATTCGAACCCGGTCGGGTACGGCCTTATTGGGCAAGACGTCGTAGGACACGCTCGTAGCCTCCATTGCCGTCGGTCAGAAACCGGGCCACACGCCCGATGGTCGTCACACTCACACCGGTGTCGTCGTGGATTCGGCGGTAGGGCTCGCCCCGTGCCAGCGGAGCGACCACGGCCCAGCGGTCAGCCAGCGCCTGCAGCTCAGCCGGCGTGCACAGATCCTTGAAAAAAGCCCGCCCTTCGTCGACCGATCGCAAGGTCAAAATGGCGGCGAACAGCGCATCTTCGGCGTCAGTGCGGCGGTCGGGGTCATCGTCGACTCTGGGTTTCATTGGTTCTCTCCCGTATCAGGCGTCGTAGTGTAATAGCGTGTTATTACATTAGCAAGATATTTTGCAGGCGCTCTCCCAATGAACGTGCTGGTCAGGTAACACAAGACGGTATCGGGGCAGCGGCTGGCGGCGGTTTGGGCGCGGTTCGACGAGAAATTGGGTGAAAAGCTCTATACATTATATATAGGCATCTCCCAGCGCCGTCTGCCGGCAGGGTTCGCAGACCCCAAAAACCGCAATTTCGACAGCCCAAATTCAATAGCTTCGGCGTGTTGACACACTGCGGCACTATGAGCACAATAGCCGGCTTACGTCCGCGGAGGGGTACTCAAGCGGTCAACGAGGGCAGACTGTAAATCTGCTGGCTATGCCTACGCAGGTTCGAATCCTGCCCCCTCCACCAGCGGTCCTGGCAACTTGGTATGAGCGGTCAACTTGCGGGTGTAGTTCAACGGTAGAACCTCAGCCTTCCAAGCTGATGATGTGGGTTCGATTCCCATCACCCGCTCCATTTCGCGGGCAGGTGGCAGGCGAGTCGACAGTTGAATTGTGATGTAAACGTGCCCACGTAGCTCAGGGGTAGAGCACTTCCTTGGTAAGGAAGAGGTCACCGGTTCAATTCCGGTCGTGGGCTCCACCTTGTTGCAGGGGTGTAAGAAGAGTTTTTGTCGGCACAGCATTTGCTGTGCTTAATTTTAGAGTGTTAACCAACGCGTTGTTGTCCGGAGAGAGCAACTCATGTCAAAAGAGAAATTTGAACGTAATAAGCCCCACGTGAACGTGGGTACGATTGG
>CAZXCL010000033.1:0-10128 GCA_964639265.1 uncultured Gammaproteobacteria bacterium
GGCGCCGGTCGCGTCACAACGGCCGCGACCGAAGCCGCAGCCGCCGTGGGATCAGGCAGCCTGCGGCTGGCAGCGGTGCATGCCATACTGCTCGCGCTCGGCCCGCTGCTGGGCTTTGCCACCGCCTACGCCGCAGGCCGTCTGATCTTTCGAACACGTCGGGGCGTGAACTGAATCAATGAGTGATCTGTGTTTCGACAACGTAACGCTCACGATCAACCAGCGTCGTTTGTTTGCACCGTTGAACATTGAGGTAGCGGCTGGCTCCACGCATTGCCTGCTCGGTCCAAGCGGCAGCGGCAAATCCAGCGCGCTTGCCTTTGCGTGTGGATTTCTGCCACCGGAGATTCAGGCGAGCGGTCAGATCCGCCTTGGGAACAGGGTCGTGACCGATCTTCCTCCATCCGAGCGGCGCCTGGGCCTGTTGTTTCAAGAGGGCGTGCTGTTTCCGCATCTGAGCGTTGCCAGCAACGTTCTGTTTGGGCTACGTGAAAAAGCCTCGCGAGCCGAGCGGCGCGACATCGTGGATGACGCCTTGACGTCGATGGGGCTTGAAGGGTTTGGTGATCGCGATCCGGCTTCGCTCTCGGGTGGTCAGAAGGCTCGGGTGGCGCTACTGCGCGTGCTGCTGTCGAAGCCCAAGGCTCTGCTGCTCGATGAGCCGTTCAGTGCGCTGGATGCGGATACGCGGCGCAAGGTTCGTGAGCTGGTGTTCGATAAGATTGCAGCGTCGGGGTTGCCGACGGTGCTGGTTACGCATGATGAAGACGATGTGCGTGCCGCCGGGGGGATAGTGACGCGCCTAGATGCGGACGAAGCGGGCTACGCGTGAGTCGTGATTGAGAAATGGCATCAACCCGCACTTTCTGCGGAACGCGTACCCCATAGTGAGTAGGTCTCCGGCACAGCGGAAACTTGCTCAGCCGGCACGATCACCGCTTTTTCCGCGGCAGTGTTTCTCGTTCGAAAATTGCCTCAATTCCGGATTCCGAGTGTCTCTCCACCTCGATATCGCGTATTCCGAATTGATCGACATTAATATAAGCGTCCGAATACGACCATTCACAACCTTCTTCGTCGTTCTTTAGACCCGGGTCGTATGAAAACAGCAGACTAAACTCACTGAGAGACTGAGTCTCCGCGTGACCTGTTAGTGCGTAATCAACCATAAAGAACAGGTCTGGGCGAATGAACTCAGACAGAACCTCAACTGGCACGGAGAACTCTCCCCATGGCGTGAGTATCTCCAAAGCATGAAGCACATGATCTTGAGCATCGTGGTCAAGTCTTAGCTGTATCGAATCGCCGCTTTCGACGATGTCGAACTGAAATGTCACTTGACTGGCAGACGCAAACAAACTACTCGAACCAATGCTCTCAAGAGCTTCGTTAACCCCACCCTCAAGAGCAGCGCTCGAATTGAAAACGTCTTGATCTGCTGAGACCTTTGAACAACCCAAAATCAAAACCAAAGCAGAAACCACAACATTGACAATCAAATATTTCATAACTCGATTCTTCGCCATACTGTTGTTCTTGGCGCAGACGCTTCGCGGCCAAGCTTTCTTTTCGAATGCAATCTGGCTAGCCGAATGCCTGGATCACCCCTCCCCAAGCAAGCGCTGCACCAAAGGCTCCATCGCCTCAGCCCAAACCAGATAGCCCGCTCGATTCAAATGCAGAAGATCCGGCATCAGATCCTCTCGCAGCGTCCCGTCCGCTCGCATAAACGACGGGCCGATATCGAGGTAATGAACGTGTTCACCGTCGGCCAAACCCGCAATTCGCTCATTGATGGCCGCATTACGTTGACGCATTTCATTGTGCGGCGACTGGTGCCGGGGAAACACGCCCAGCACGAGGATCTTCGCATCGGGCAGGCGCGCACGCAGCACGCCCACGATGCGCTCGATGCCCTCGGCTGTGTAGGCCGCCGGATCCATTCGATGGCCCGTGTTGTTGGTGCCGATCATTAGTATGACCAGCGACGGGTCGACGTGCTCGAGCGCGCCGTTTTGAAGCCGCCAAAGCACGTGCTCGGTGCGATCACCGCTGAAACCCAGGTTCAGCGACTTGCGCTTGCGGTAGTACTTGCGCCACACCGCCGCGCCGTCGTTCTCCCAGCTGTGTGTGATGGAGTCGCCGACAAACACAACGTCGATATCGCGTTTTTTTGCTTCCTCGATCTTCTGCTTGTGTCGCTTGTGCCACCAGTCCCGGGTCCAGGCGGCATCCTGCTCCGCCGGCGTGGCCGCCAGGTTCGGGGCGGCGTCGGCGATTACGGTATCGGACCGGACGCCGATCGAGGTCATTAGCACCATCAGGTACAGGGGAAGTTTGCAGGCCGCCATTGCGCTCTCGCTTGAACAGGTCACCGCAATTGTAGCGCAGCTTGCTTCATCGATCCGCACGACGGCATGCACTTCTTCCCGTCAATTCGCGCAGGCATCGTGAATACGAAGTTCGGAGACTGATCAAAAATCGACACCACAGCAAGTGATGAGCATTGCGAAATGCGGAGCGCGAACCATCCGTGTGCGAGTCGGCGGACTCCACGCCAACGCGCACACGTCTGAGTTGAGGCGAGTCACTATCCCGCAGTGTCCGCGGCAATTGGACTTTCGGAGGCTGCCGGGATGCTCTGCTCTTTGCTGGTAAAGGCAACGACTACAAGAACACCCAGACCCATAACAATGTAGTAGGCCGTCTCGACGCTGCCAAAGCCAAAGACGAATGGCGCGATAACGAACAATGCCGCGGCCAGAATATCCGCGGTCAGGTGCACCGAGAAGGGAATCACCTTGGCGGCCGAGTAGGCGTAGTCCGTTAGCAGACTGTAGACGATCAGGCCTGCGCCCGCAGCGACCGAAAGCCAAAGACTCAGACCATTAAAACCCAGGGCAAAGGGAATGATGATCAAGGCGGAGGCCGCCGCATAATCGAGCAGCCCGTGTACGGTGGGAGTGATGAATTTCATAGTATTTTCCTTTGAATTTGATTTTTGTCAGCGGATCACAGATCGCTGGCAGCGACGTTTTCAATGCCCGGCCACTTTTTATTGGCCGCGGTGATGTTGCCGCTCTTGTCTTTGCTCCAAGTCTCATAGACTTTGAGGTTCTTGTTCACATATAGCTTGCCGTCGACCACTTCAAACGCCTTGCCGTCAATTTCAAATTTCTTGCCGAACGTGGTTCCGTAGGCGCAAAAACCGCCAAACTGCGGAGCGTATTTCGCCGGATTGGCAACGAACAGGTCGCGGTTTTTCTTCGACGAGAAGTGATAGATAGCGTCGTTGTAGGTCGCGCTGATTCGCGCGTCACCTTCCACGGCAGCGTTTTGCGTGAAGTAGGCAACGGCATCGTGGCCGGCCAGGATCACGCTGTTTTCGTCGGTTTCGGTGTCAACGCCAGCAAGCGTGGCGGTGGCGATCAGTAGGCCTGCCGTCGCGGCGAGCACCTTGATGGAATTAATCAGTTTCATTGCTTTGCTCTCTTTAAAAGTGAGGTTGAGGATTGCCGGGTGGTAATTCACCCGACGGAGCAAAGGTTACGGAGGCTAGCTTGTGGTCAACAGGTTCGACCCGCCGAGAGATATGTCCGATCGTCCATTCTCTGATTGACGGCAGAGTCGCGCATTAACAACGCGTCTCGAAAAGAAATGACGGATACCAAGCCTGCGCCATACAACACCGGATGATTGTTGCCGTTGCCCAACGGGCCGACCGCGCCTGAAAAAATTGGCGGATCTTCGGTACACTACGGTGAAGCGACGCGTTGTGGATCAACCGAGTGCTTCCAGCGGAAGCTATCTGACCGGCTCGGGTGCTTTCCAGTCCATTTGAGAATCGAAGACCGATCAATGCTCGACACCACGGTGCGCCCTCTTCTAAATCCGATCCTGAATGCGCTGGCGCGAGTGGCCATCGCGCTGGGACTAAGCGCAAATGCGGTCACGGCCCTTGGCGCTTTGGTGGGAGTTGGCGCGGCGGTTGCGATTGCCACGGAGCACTTTGGACTGGCGCTCGCGCTGGTGGCGGCCAATCGAATACTCGACGGTGTCGACGGCGCGGTGGCCCGTCACCATGGCGTGAGCGACTGGGGCGGCTATTTCGATATTGTGTCCGACTATGTTTTCTACGCCGCGGTGCCGCTGGGATTCGCGTTCGCCGATCCGGACGCCAACGCATTGCCGGCGGCAGCACTGCTGGCAAGCTTTTGCCTGACCTGCAGCAGTTTTCTGGCCTACGCGATTATTGCCGAAAAGCGAAAACTCGAAACCAGCGCGCACGGGCGCAAGTCGTTTTTCTACTCCACCGGGCTCATCGAGGGCACCGAGACCGTCGTGATGTTATTGGTCATGACCGCCCTGCCCGGTCTTTTCCCGATACTGGCCTGGTCGTTCGCACTGCTGTGCCTGCTTACGGCCATGCAGCGTACGCTGATCGCGCGCGAGGTTTTCAGGCAGCCGCCAGAGTCATGACATAAGCCGGCTGAAATAATGCCGCCCTGGCGACGGTCTGTTTGAGCGACCGTTCGTTTTCACCGGAGACGCCCTGTGCGCCGCAATCTGCCAAAACTCATTCTGCTGATCATCGTCGCGCTCGTGGTGTTCGCGTTTTTCAAGTTTGATCTGGGGCAATATTTGTCGTTTGAGGCGCTCAAGGCGCAGCGCGAAGAGCTGGGCGCCTACATTGAAAGCAACCCGCTCAAAGCCATCGCCGCGTACTTTATTGCCTATGTCGTAATTGCCGCGATATCGCTGCCAGGCGCCACCATCATGACGCTGGCCGGCGGCGCGTTGTTCGGGCTTGCGACCGGCACGCTGGTCGTCTCGTTTGCCAGCAGTATCGGCGCGACGCTGGCGTTTCTTGGTGCCCGCTTTCTGTTTCGTGACAGCGTACAGCAGCGCTTTGGCGACCGCCTGCGCACGTTTAATGAGGGTGTGGAACGCGACGGCGGGTTCTTTTTGTTTACGCTGCGCCTGGTGCCTGTTTTTCCTTTCTTTCTGATCAATCTTGCTGCGGGGCTCACATCACTGCGCGCTACGACGTTCTACTGGGTCAGTCAGCTCGGCATGCTGCCGGCGACGCTCGTGTTCGTGAACGCGGGCACCGAGCTTGGCAAGATTCAATCGCCCGGTGACATTCTGTCGCCTTCGCTCATCGCCGCGTTCGCGCTGCTTGGCTTGCTACCTCTGGTACTTCGCATGATTCTGAATCTGATCAAACGTCGCCGCGCGGCGGCCGGTTTCAAAAAACCCAAACGCTTCGACTACAACATGATTGTGATCGGCGGCGGCTCAGCGGGCCTTGTTACCAGCTACATCGGCGCGGCCATCAAAGCCAAGGTCGCCTTGATTGAGCGTCACGAGATGGGCGGCGAATGCCTGAACACCGGCTGCGTGCCGAGCAAGGCGCTGCTCAAATCTGCCAAGCTGGTGGCCGACGCGCGCGACAGCCAGCGCGTGGGCATTCGCAGCGCGACGACCGAGTTTGATTTTGCCGAGGTCATGGACCGCGTGCATCAGGTCATCGCCGATATCGCACCGCACGATTCGGTGGAGCGCTATGAAGGGCTCGGGGTGAACTGCATCAAGGGCAGCGCCACGGTCGTCTCGCCGTGGGAGGTCGAAGTCGACGGGCGTCGCATCAGCGCGCGCAGCATTGTCGTGGCCACCGGTTCGCGGCCGGTCGTACCGCCTATCCCCGGACTCGACCAGATTGAATTTCTGACCAGCGATGATTTGTGGTCGCTGCGCGAGCAGCCGAAGAAACTCGTTGTACTTGGTGGCGGGCCCATTGGCTGTGAGCTGTCGCAGGCGTTTGCACGACTTGGCAGTAACGTCACGACCATCGACATGGCCGATCAGTTGCTAGGCCGTGAAGACCCCGAAGTGTCTGAGGCGCTTCTTACCTCGCTGCGCGATCGCGATGGCATTAACGTGGCACTGAACACCAAGGCACTGCGCGTGGAAGGCGAAGGCCACAGCGGAGTGCTGGTATGTGAGCGCGACGGCGAAGAAGTGCGCTTCGAGTTTGATCGCCTGCTGCTGGCGCTGGGCCGCCGTGCCAACGTGGACAGCGCGGGCCTGCGCGAACTCGGTGTGGAGATCAGCGACCGCGGCACCGTGGTCGTGGATCCGTTTTTGCGCACCAACTTCCCCAGCATATCGGTCTGCGGTGACCTGGCCGGCCCGTATCAGTTCACGCACGTGGCGGCCCATCAGGCCTGGTACGCGGCGGTCAATTCTCTTCTGAGCCCGTTCTGGTCGTTTCGTACCGACTACCGCGTGATTCCGTGGTGCACGTTTACCGATCCGGAGATCGCGCGGGTGGGACTATCCGAAGCGCAAGCCGCAGCTGACAACAAGGAGGTGGAGGTCACGCGCTACGGCATCGACGATCTGGATCGCGCGATCACCGACGGCGAGGCCCACGGTTTTGTCAAAGTGCTCACCGCACCGGGTTCGGATAAAATACTCGGCGCAACCATTGTGGGCGCCCACGCCGGTGAATTGATCGCCGAGTTTGTGCTGGCCATGAAGCACGGGCTGGGCCTGAACAAGCTGCTGGGCACGATTCATATTTATCCGACCATGATGGAAGCCAACAAGTACGCGGCCGGCGTCTGGAAGCGCAACAACGCGCCCGAAAGCCTGCTGCGACTGGTCGAGAGATTTTTCCAATGGCGCAGAGGTAGTTAGAGCAACGTGATCGATTGGCTGCTGCAAAATGAAGCCTCACTTCGCTTAAGCGTGTTCGTGGGTCTGTTTGTGCTGCTCGCGCTGGCGCAGTGGTGGCGACCGCGTCGGCAGACTCAAGGACAAACGCCACGCCGCCTTACCAACCTTGCGCTGGTGATCATCGACACCTTGCTACTGCGTCTGGTGTTGCCACTGCTGGCGTTTGATCTGGCGCTGCAGATGCAGCGCAACGGCGTCGGACTTTTGAATTCGCTGCCGCCGTTGGCCGGTGTCGTTATTGGCATGCTGGCGCTGGACATGATGATCTACTGGCAGCATCGCCTCATGCACGTGGTGCCGTGGCTGTGGCGTCTGCATCGCATGCATCATGCCGACACGGAATTCGACGTCACGACGGCCGTGCGCTTTCATCCGTTTGAGATCGTGCTGTCCATGGTCATCAAACTCGGCGCCATTGCCGCCCTCGGCGTGCCGGCCGTGGCCGTCTTGTTGTTTGAAGTTATTCTCAACGCCGCGTCGCTGTTTAACCACACCAACCTGCGCCTGAGCCCCGGCGTTGAGCGTGTGCTGCGCTGGTTCATCGTCACCCCGGACATGCACCGCATTCATCATTCCGTGCACGTGGCCGAGACCAACAGCAACTTCAGCTTTTCGCTTTCGATCTGGGATCGGCTGTTTGGCAGCTACTGCGCCGCGCCGCGCGAGGCGCACGACACCATGCTGGTGGGGCTGCATGAGTTTCGAAACGAAAAGGATCAATCGCTGCTGGCGCTGCTGCTCAATCCGTTCAGGACGCCGCCGCCAGATGTTCGCGCAGCGCCGCCCGATAGCGCCGGCTGACAGGCACCGTCGCCTGGCTGGTCAAACGCGCCTGACCATCGCCGCTATCAAACACTTCAATCTGTTCCACGCGATCCAGATTCACAATCGCCTGACGATGCACCCGGGCAAAGCCCTGTGACTCAAGACGCTGCGCGGTCTGCGCCATCGTGCCGCGCAGTGGAAACACGCGCTCGGCCACATGCAGATTCACATAGTTGCCGGAGCTTTCGATCCAGTCGATATCCTGCGTGCGCACCAGAAATTCCCGACCGAGCTTTTTGACCAGAAACCGATCCGGCGAGGGCACCGCGCCGGGCTCGTCGTCGGCATCCACAAAGCCGGCTTCGCCGCGCAGGCGTCGCAGCACAAAGCGGTACAGATACACGAACGCCAGAAAATAGAAGTAGGTCCGAACGTCCTTGAGATACTCGTAGAAAAACTCGCCCGCCCAGTTGTCCCAGTGATAGGTCTGATTGAGCAGCCACGGAAACAACTGCACGCGCGCCAGATACATGACCACCACGTGGCCGAGCGAGATGACGACGCTAAACCCAAGGTGCGCGGGCAGTGCGGTGCGCCAGCGCGACAGCTGCAGCGGCACGCGACGGTCAAACCACAGCAGCAGCGGCATCATGACCAGAAATCCCAGCGTACTGGTGCCCTCAAGAATCAAGGGCTGCCAGCGCGAGGCCGACGGACTCAGTCGCTCCTGATCAATCAGACCCACAGCCACATTGAAAATCAGCGACAACAGTACGGCGGCGAGGACGAAAAACACCTCAAATCGACGACGATGTTTCAGGTAGGACTCCAAAGACATGTGCGCATCGTAGCGCTGGGCTACGCTTAGCGTCCACCGCTTGTCACTCCCTCCCACCGCTTGTCACTTTTTTATGCTAAACAATCCCTTAGCGCTCGCATGAGCGCACACGGCAAACGCAGTATCAATCCATGTTCCCTCTGCCGGAGACCGTCTCGTGAACCCGATTTCCCCCGCTAGTGACACCCGCCGCTACGACATCGACGCCCTGCGCGTCATCGCATTTGGCCTGCTGATCCTCTATCACTGCGGCATGTTCTACGTCCGCGACTGGGACTGGCACGTTAAGTCCGAGCACACCTCCACGCTGTTGCAGGAACCCATGCGCTTTTTGAACCAGTGGCGCATGTCGCTGCTGTTTGTGATTTCCGGGCTGGCGGTCAGCTTCGTGGCGCCGCGCTACGGGACCTGGCAGCTGGCCAGACGTCGGCTGGCGCGTCTGGGATTGCCGCTGATTTTTGGCATGGCTGTGATCGTCGCGCCGCAGCCTTACTACGAGGCACTGAACAAAGGCATCATCGAGCCGGGTTTCTTTTCCTTCTGGGCCAAATACCTCACGTTCACTGATTTCCCCGGCAACGCGTGGGGCGGCGAGAACGAAAGCGTCTGGACGTGGAATCACCTCTGGTATCTGCCCTACGTGTTGCTCTACACCCTGCTCGTGCTGCCGCTGGTCGGCTGGCTGGAGGGAAACGGAAGTAAACATCGTCAGTGCGCGCAGTCGTTGCGCGGCGTCTGGCTCGTGATGCTGCCGCTGGTTCCGCTCATGGCCTACGGCAACTTTGTGTTCCCGCACTTTCCGTTTATTGACCACAGTCTGTTCGGCGACTACTACGCCCATACGCTCTACGGCACACTATTTTTCTACGGCTACCTGATCGGACGCGATGACGCGCTGTGGCGGCATCTTGGCGACATTCGTTTTCGTTTGCTTGCCGTCGCGAGCATCGCCTACATTGCCCTTCGCACGCAGGAATGGTGGGTCCCTGAAGAACCTGGCCTGCTCGTCGAACAGCTGAGTTTTTTCAACGTGTATTTGAATCGCTGGAGCTGGATTCTGGTGTTGCTGGCCTTCGCCTATCGGCATCTGAACCGGCCTTCGCGCTGGATCACGTACGCCACCGCGGCCGTGTTTCCCTGGTACATCCTGCATCAGACCATCACCGTCAGTGTTGGTTACGAGCTGTCGAAGCTCTCGCTCGGCCCGATCATCGAACCGGCTCTGGTGCTCGGTCTGACGTTCGCCGGCTGCGGTCTGTTGTATGAATTCGCGATACGGCGCAGCGGACCCTTGCGGCCACTGTTTGGCCTGGCGCGACACGAAACCCCTAACGCGTCGAGCACTTCTACGAAGCTTGGCGTGCACCTTTGAGGGGCGACTGCCTGCCTGTGGTGCAAATTTAAAACAAGCTAACCTCCCCGCTCCAGACACGGGCCAATCACTAAAAATCTGTGGTACGGTCCAGCGGAATAAGAAAAATAATAACGTTTCTAAAAATGGGGAAATTGAGCATGTATATGAAAAAGAGTGCTCGCGATCGTCGCATTGTTTGCGCGATCGCGGCTTTAGCTATAGCGGGCACGCCAGCTGCGTCATGGGCGCAGGAAGGCGAACAAGTTGAGGAAGTTCTGGTCACGGGTTCACGCATCAGTCGTGATCCGAACACGATTGCCTCGCAACCGGTCCAGAGCATCAGCTCTGACGACATTCAGGTCTCCGGCGAGTTCTCGGTGTCCGACGTATTGAACGACGTTCCGGCGTTGTTCTCCTCTACTACGTCGGA
>CAZXCL010000033.1:10228-25738 GCA_964639265.1 uncultured Gammaproteobacteria bacterium
GTGGCGGTCGACTACCGCACGGACGACGGCATCCTGGCCCGCGATCGCGATCTGCTCATCGGCACGGGTCGCGATTGGGTCAACCCGGCGCTGCGTTTCCAGCAGGGTGATATCAACGATGCCAACACGCCGAACTTCGCTCAGTTTTTTAACTTCGCCAACACCGGCCTGACCGATTTCGGTCTGCCGATCCCGACCGCCGATGATTTTATTGCCGATTACACGGACCAGTTTGGCGCCGCCCCGTCACTGACCCAGGCCGAGCTCGACCTGATCTCGCGGGCGGCCAATGCGCCGCAGCGCGCCGTGCTCCCCGGCCGAACCTTCCCGTTCACGTCGGGCTATGGCTACATCATTCCGGGCAACCCGTTTACCTTTGACGGCTTTGATCCTGAAGAGCCCATCGATCTGGACGGCAACGGACGCCCCGACTGTCTCGATTCGTTTACCGGCTATAACTCGGTGTTTGGCGCCGCCTCGTTCGGCGTGGTCGGGGGCTGCTGGAACGTGCGCGCCGACGGCACGTACGCTCCTATCCAGGACGGTCTTGTCTCGGGTGATTTCCAAGGCTTTGGCGGCGACTCGCTGAACACCATCCAGCAGGACAACGGCTTTATCATTCCCGACGAAGAGAAAATCTCGGTGAACCTGCTGAGCCGCTACGACGTGTCCGATCGCATGAGCTTCTACGGTGAGCTCAAGTACGTCACCCAGGAAAACAATAACGAAGGCCAGCCCACATCGTTCTGGGATCTGCTGTTCGGTGCACCGGACAATCCATACCTGCCGGCATTCATTCAGCCGGCGGCGGATGCCTACGGCGGCGTCGCTATCACCATCGACCCGATCGGTATTGGCTCGGGCGCGACCAAGGTTGAGCGCGAGACCACGCGCTTTGTTGTCGGCATGGACGGCGAGTTCAACAACGGCTGGCGCTACGATGTGTCGGCCAACTACGGCCGCTTTACGCAGGACCTCCGGGCCAACAACCAGATCATCAACGACCGTTTCCTGGCCGCCATTGACGCGGTGCTCGATCCTGCGACCGGACAGCCGGCCTGCCGCTCGTCGGTGGATCCGATGGCACCGGCCACGACCACGCCGTTCAATATTCCGGACTACGATCCGGGCTACTTCAGCTTTACGCCAGGCGATGGCACGTGTGTGCCTCTGAACATCTGGGCCGGCGCCACCGGCATCACGCAGGATGCCGTGAATTGGGTCACGCGTGACACCAACACGCAGTCCCAGCTGACCCAGACCGTATTCAGCGGCTTTGTCGCCGGTGATCTCGAGCGCTTTATGCTGCCGGGCGGACCGGTGTCGTTTGCAGCCGGTCTTGAGTGGCGTCGCGAAGAATCCGACCAGACCTTTGATTCGTTTGCTCTGGGCATCTTGCCCGCCGGCTCGCCGTTCGGTGCCGGCACCAACATCGAGGATGTCAGCGGCAACTCGAATCTGTTGTTCCGCCCCGCGCTGTCCAACCGCAACGAGACGGGTGACTACGATGCGACCGACGTTTTTGTGGAGCTGTCGCTGCCACTTTTGACCGACCACCAATGGGCGCGGTCACTGGTAGTCGATGCCGCTGTTCGCGCGGCGGAATACAGCACAATCGGCAGCGCAACGACCTGGAAAACCAGCCTGTCGTACGCGCCGATTGATGACATTCGATTCCGCACGACCTTCTCCGAAGCGGTGCGCGCACCCAACATCACCGAGCTGTTCGCGCCGTCCACGGGTATTACGTCACGCCCGGCTGATCCCTGCGACGCCGCCCAGATCGCCGCCATTGCCGCCGACAATCCAACGCTTGGCGCCCAGCTGCAGGCCAACTGCGTAGCAGACCTGCAGGCCATCGGTCTCGATCCGTTTACCAACGGCGTGTACTCGTTTGCCGATCCGCTTTCGGCGGCCTTCGGTGGCATTTCCGGCGGTAACCCGGATCTGATGGAAGAGACCGCTGAGACCTTCTCATTCGGTTTCGTTGCACAGCCACGCTTCCTTGATGGCCTCACGCTGAGCATCGACTACTGGAACATCGAGATCGCTGACGCTATTGCTACGGTCAGCGATCAGGACATTGTGGACGCCTGCTACAACGGCACGTCGCTGAACGATGCGTTCTGCAGTTTGTTTACGCGTAACGCCGATCCCAACTCGCTGCAGTTTGGCGGCTTCAACTTCATTCAACGCAGTCTGGTGAACTTCGCTGCGCTGGAGACTGACGGCATCGATTTCTCGGTCAACTACGACTTCGAGATCGGCGCCCACGGCTTCAATGCAAAGGTGACCGGTACGAAGGTCAACGCTCTGGACCGCTTTGCCGATCCGCTGGATCGCAGCGTCGTGGACGTGGAGCTGGGTGAGATTCGCCGGCCCGAATTTGCCGCCAACATCTTCCTGACGTGGATGTACGGCAACTTCTGGGTGCAGTTGCAGTCGCAGGTGCAGGATGAACAGCTGCTGCGCTTTGTGGAGATTGATACCGCCGAGACGCTGTACGGCAACTCGGTGTTTCAGGATACGTTCTGGCAGCACGATATTGCCGCAACCTACAGCTACGGCGACAACCTGAGGTTCTACGGTGGCATCAAGAACATCACAGAAGAAACACCGTTCATCACGGACTTCGGCTTCCCGGCCAGCCCGCGTGGACGCTTCTTCTATGTCGGCTTCAACTACCAGAACTGATCGGCGCGGTTGATCTGTGAACAAGGTCGCCCAGCCAGGTTCGACAGGGGTGTATGAAAAGACACGGTCTTTTCTCATCTGTGTCGTGCTTGGCTGCGCGGCCTGCACCGCGACGCCGCCGTCAGACTCGCCACCCTCCTATGCCCCGGTAGCGGAGCTGGCCAAGCCGCTGCCGCAGATCATCGAGGATCTGCAAAGCGGTGCCACCACATCGGTGGAGCTAGTGACTCTGTATCTGGATCGCATCGAGCGTCTTGATCGCAGCGGGCCGCAGCTTCGCAGCATGATCAGCATCAATCCAAATGCACTGGACGAGGCGCGCAAACGCGATGCGCAGCGTCAAAGCAGTGCGGGCGGGCTTGGCCCGCTCCACGGCGTGCCGATCGTGCTCAAGGACAACATTGAGAGCCGCGATCCGATGCCAACGACCGCCGGCGCTCTGGCGCTGGCTGACAACCTTACCGAACGCGACGCGCCTCTGGTCGCAGGCTTGCGCGACGCTGGCGCCATTGTTCTGGGCAAGGCCAACCTGTCCCAATGGGCAAACTTCCGTTCCGACTTCTCCATCAGCGGCTGGTCCGCACTGGGTGGACAAGTACGCAACCCGCACATGCTCGATCGCAGCCCCTGCGGCTCGAGCTCCGGCTCTGCCGCCGCGGTGGCCGCGTCGCTGGCCGCAGCGGGCATTGGTACAGAGACCAACGGCTCCATTATCTGTCCTGCGAACGTCAACGGCCTCGTCGGTTTCAAACCAACTGTCGGGATCGTGTCGCAGCAGTTCATTATTCCCATCAGTGCCTCGCAGGACACGGCCGGCCCGTTGACCAAATCGGTCGAGGGCGCCGCGCTGCTGATGAATGCCATGCACACCGGTCCGCAGCCAACCGACTATGTCGCCGCTCTCGATGCCGATGCACTGCAAGGTCGCCGCGTCGGCGTACTGCGTTTTGCTCAGGGCGAGAATCCGGACGTGATGCGGCTGTTCGACGCCGCGCTCGAGGACCTTAAACGCGCCGGCGCGACGCTTATTGACATCGACGAGCACGACGGCGCCGATGGAGAATTCTGGGACGCCTCATTCAAGGTACTGCTGTACGAATTCAAGCAGGGATTGAATGACTACCTTACCAACTCACCGGCGCCGATTGAGGTGCGTTCGCTGGAGGCACTGATCGAATTCAACGATAAGCACGCCGATCAGGAACTGTCACTGTTCGGCCAGGACATTCTGGATAAAGCCCAGGAAAGCGGCCCGCTCAGCGACGAGAGCTACCGGCTCGCGGTGCAGAAGATTCAGCGGGTGACACGGCAAGAGGGTATCGACGCTTTACTGCGCAAGCACAACGTGGACGTCCTGGTATCGCCTTCCGGACCCATCGCAAGCCGAATCGACCCGATTAACGGCGACGTGTGGCCGAGCTGGGCCGGAGCCGGCTCGATGGCAGCCATAGCTGGATATCCCCACGCGTCGGTGCCCATGGGTCAGGTTCACGGCGTGCCTCTGGGCTTGTCGTTTATCGGTGCTCGGGACACAGACCCCATGATGCTATCTTTTGCCTACGCGTACGAACAGTTGACCCAGCATCGGCAGGACCCGCAATTCAAACGCTCTGCTGAAGACCGCGAAGAGATTTCAAACGCACTGCGCAGCACGCAGGAGCGATCGCCGCTGCGGGCGTCAGAACCTGAAGGTTAGCCCGGCCAGTGCCTCAAACTGAGGAATGATGCCGCGGTCACCGCCGAGAAAACATCCCTCATCACCCGGGAAACTCCTGTCGCAAAACACCAGCGAGTTGCTCTTGCCAAACATGCCAGAAGCTCGCCCCTCGAGCCGCAGGCCAACGGAAGAACTGAGCTCATAGCGAACACCCAGCCCAAGCGACGCAGAGAAATAGGTCTCGCTCGAAATATCGGACGCTTCGGGTGAAATGCGCGTAGCGCCAACAGTCAGTGACAGAAACGGCGAGAATCTCTCCTCGCGAAACACGTAGCTGCCGCCGATGTGCAGGTAATCGAACGCCAGTTAGCAAGGACACCCGGCGCCTGGCGTCCGCGCCTAGGAAAAGTGAGCCATCGCCCGCGCAAACGACGGTCTTGCGGTAGCGCGCGCATACCAGCCGCACAGATTCACAAAGGGCTCGATCGAATAGGAGGTATCCGCCAGTGCAAGCAGGTAGGCAAGCATCACGATGTCCGCCACGCTGTAGTCGGCCCCTCCGAGCCAGCGTCTCGACTCGAGCCGCGCCTCGACGGGCGCCCACTCACGATCCAGTTGCTTGACCGCCTTGGCGACCGCTTTGGCATCGGCAGCGATGCCGTTCATTTTCTGCAGGATGATTTCCTGGCGAAACAGAACACCGACGGCGCGCCCGGGCCCCTCGTTGACGTACTGTGCCCACTGGCGCGTGTCATGCACATCGTCGCCGCTCAAACTGGTCTTGCCGAGTGTCTGCAGGTACTCGATGATCGCCATGCTCTCGATCAGTGTGCGATGGCCATCTTCGAGCACCGGAATCTTGCCCAGCGGATGGCGCGCCAGGTGTTCCGGCTCGCGGTTCTCTCGCTTGAGCACATCCACCTTGACGACCTCATATGCGAGCCGCATCTCCTCTGCGGCGAGCAGCACCTTCGAGGCGTTGTAGGTGGCAAACGGGAAGACGTAGAGTTTCACTTCTTCCTCAGAGTGCGTCCTTGCGGGCGTATGCTCAGCGACCGGTCAGCCGGCACGCGCATCAGCGCCTGACGATCATTCGGACTCCATTCGACCGTCACGCGCTGAGCGTACTTGTCCTCGCCAAGTCCGAAGTGCAGCACGCGTTCGCTCTGGCCAAGATACGAAGCGCCACTGGCAACCACCTGAGTCTGCTCGCCGTCGCGCGTAACAACGGTGACTCTCGCGCCCAATCCGTACGGCGCATAGGAGGTGCCGCGCGTGTCCAGACGCACCTGCAACCAATGCGCATCGGACGGCGTCTCACCGTTCACGATCTCGTTGCGATACAAGCGCGCGGGCTGCTGATGCGACAGGATGATCACGTCCATGTCGCCGTCGCGGTCATAGTCCAGCGTCAGCAAGGCGCGACCTTCATTGGCATGATCAAGACCTGAATCCTGACTAAGGTCCGCAAACGACAGATCGCCGCGATTGCGCCACAGATAGGCGGATTCATTGTCGAAGCTCTCGCCCGTAACGTTGTCGGCAAACGGCCAGCCGTTGGTCATGACCAGATCGGTCCAGCCGTCGTGATCGAAATCCGCCGCCTCGGTGCCCCAGCCCCAGCCGCCGTCATTGACTCCTGCGCCCTGCGACTGTTCGGTGAACACGTGGTCACCGTGATTGATGTAAAGGCCGTTGCCCCAGAATTCGTGCTCGAACGCGGCCGTGGGCCAGATGGCCGTGATGAACCAGTCGGGTCGCCCGTCGCGATTGAAATCAGCGAGCGCCATGCCCATTGCGTTGTGCGCGCGTGCGACGCCCCACTGGTTGGCAGATGTCGGCAACCCGGTGCCCGGATCAAGCTCGGTAAAAGAACCGTCGGTGTTGTTGCGGTAATAGCGGCTGGTACCAAAATCCCCGGCGACCAGCAGCTCGGGAAAAAAGTCGCCGTCCATATCAGCAAAGATGGCGCCAAACGCGCGGGTGCTCTGTTGCATCACCCGGGCTTTGTCGGTGGCGTTTTCAAAGGTCCCGTCACCGCGATTGCGAAACAGCCGGGAACCGAGGACGGCTGCGTTGTGCCACGCACCGACAAACAGATCGAGATCGCCGTCGCGGTCATAGTCGCCAAACGAGGCGCCGTAGCCGTCGGGGTGGGTGGTCGTTGTGGTCGCGACGCCTGCGCCCTGCGCTACGTCGACAAAATGATCGCCTTGATTGAGATACAAACGGTGCTTGCCGGGTTGGGCAAAGCTGGTCATGGGACCAAGGCTGGTGACAAAAATATCGTCGTCGCCGTCGCCGTCTACATCGCCGACGGTGACACCAACACTTCGATGGCGATCGGCGACCCCCCACTGCACAGCGCGATCAGTGAAGGTGCCGTCGCGGTTGTTGATGAACAAGCCATCATCGCGAAGTCCGCCACCCAGCACAAAGACGTCGGGATAGCCGTCGTTGTTAAAGTCGCCCACGGCGCCACCGGCGATCATGGGACCAGACTGATGATCCGAGGTTGTGGTGTGCTCGAACTTGAGTCCGGCATTCAAGGTTTGGTCACTGAAGTTCATCAGCGCCCCATGCGCCTGAGCCTGCAGTCCTACAGCAAGAGTCAAAGCTAGAAGACGATGCACAACAACCCCCGTTTTTTTGATTCGTTTTTTGCAGAGAAAAAAAGGCGGTGCCGCCGATTGCAGCGACACCGCCCGTGGTCGATAGAACGCCTAGTTGCGCGCGTCCATCAGCAGCTGCACCGGATCGACGGCAGCGGCCTGTTCGATTTGCGGCGTACGCAGGAAATGGGCCTGGGCAGCGATGAACTGAATTGCGCAGTTCATGGCATTCGGGCCCACTTCACACTGCGTGGTAAACAGCGATTCCCACTGCGTGGGGCAAGCGGCCTTGATCTGCGGCATGATTTCCTTGGCCGCGCCCGGGTCTTTAATTTCCTCAACCAGCGCCTGGATTGTGATACGACCGGCCTCAACACGGCAGCTGTCGCCAGCAAGATCAACGACCGGCGGGTTGCCGTCATCGGGATGACCTTCGTAATGGCAGAAGTAGTAGTGGAACGGCTCACCAGCGGCCATGGCCAGTGCGTCGGCGGTTTGACGTCCAAGAACCAGCGGCACGTTCTGTGCCTGGAAGGGCATTTCCAGTGCGCGCGAGGCATTCACAGGATCCACCGGACCGCCGCCGGCTTCGGACGGATTGAGCATAGCAGCACCCCAGTATTCGATCGTCTGGGTGATCAGTTTGTGATCTTCGCGACCGATGGTGGAGCCCGAAAGGGCCGGTGCGCACACGCCATCGCAGATATCTGGAATCCAGTTGCCGGTGGTAAGATCCGATTCGATGGAGCAACCTGCCCCGACCACACCATCAGGTTTGATGTCACGCCAGACGCAGATATCTTCGGTCGAGAACGAGCCGGGACCGTAGTCGCAGAACGTGCCCGACGGACAGTCGCTCGAGAAGTAGCACGTGCACGGCGGCTGCTCCGGATCAGTGCCGGTCGGACCGGGCACGGCGAAAAACATGGTGCGCAAAAGTCCAAGATCGATGAAGTTTGTCGTGCCGTCCGAGTTCAGGTCGGTCAGTGGGTCGGCGGTAAAGAAGCTCGCCCGCATGATGCCCAGATCGGAAAAGTTGATCGCCATGTCGTTGTCGAAATCGCCGTCACACATGTTGCCGAGGAAATCGCCGTCGGAGTCGGCCTGCAGCGGGTTGGCCGTCAACGTGCAGTTATCGTTGTTATCGTCAAAGCCATCGCCGTCGGTATCGAAGACATCCTGAGCAAGCGCAGAGGATGAAATAAGCGTTAGAGAAAATAAAAGTGTTTTAAGACCATGTTTTAAAATCATGTGTCAGTTCCTGTATCAGTTTGATTGCTTCCCGGTGGCCCCTGTTCAGGGCCGTTGCTGGAGTTATTATTCAAGTTCTCCGTTACGACGTCGCAGCCGACCCCTCCCCGTTCCTTGCCGGGACACCGTGCGCGTCTTTTGTCGCAAGAGTAGCGCGAATAGGGCACTGCATTCATCCTTGCAATGCGATACACGCAACACGTGTCATCTGTTTAGAGCGTTAAGTCAAAGCGAGGCATCGGGCAACCACCGTCGCGGCGGTTTTGGCCGAGGCAGTCTTGCGGCGACATGGGCCGGTTCCTGCCCCAGCAGCGTGGCGGCATCATTTCTGGCCGGGGCATTGTCGCGAAGCAGCAATTCGAAGTGCCCGAACGAATAGGGCGTCAGATAGAGCGCATCGCAGACGTGGGCCACAAGGCGCGCCAGCCAGGCGGGAATGCGCACTTTCAGAAGCGGAAAGCGCGTACGTCGAAGCGCAAGCAGCAGCCCGCCCATCGTCGTGAGGCTGGGACCGCCGAGCTCAACACAACGCTGAAAAGGCTTGCGCTGCGCGGTGCTCATGCAGGCCAGGGTGGCGAGGCACTGACCCAACTGCTCGACACGCAGCGCGCTGATGCGACTGCGCGCACTGCATGGCAAAGGATGAATGGGCCAGTCGGCCACCCGTTTGATCCAGCGTGCGCCAAAACCGCCCGGCCCGATCAGCAGCGACGGTCGCACAATGACAACCTCAGCCTGACTTTCAAACAGCGCCATCTCACCGCGTTTCTTGCTGCTTAAAAAGCGGCTGCGCGCATCATGGCGCAGGCCCAGGGCCGAGACGTGGAGCAGCGGGATGCCCTGCTCGTGGCAAGCAGCGGCCAGCGCCGCAGGCGCCAGATGATGCACCCGCTCATACGTGGCACGGCCCCATGGCCGCAGTATGCCGACCGCATTGATCACCGCATCGACGTCGTGGATAAGCGGCCGCCAACTCGCCGGTGTGACGTGGGCCTCATGTCGAACGCCGCGCCGTTCGAGCGTTTTGATGACGGCAGGCAGATTTTTGACCGGTCGCGCAGGCTGTCGCGTACCGATAACAACGTCGACGCCGCGCTCGAGCAGAGCAGCCACGGTGTGACGTCCAACAAAGCCCGTGCCACCCAAAACAAGTACTTTTCTGGTCGGACCCGGGATTGACATTTTGCTTGCATCCTGTAATTTCTGTCTTGACTGAATTATATGTAGACACAGACAGTGGATCAAGTACCCGTGCTCGGCGCGTGCACATCCGCGCAGGAAAAAGACACGAAATAGAGGTCACCAAAGTGTTCAACACCGATTTACTCAGCAACGCCCTGAAGGACTCGACCGCCATGCACGATATGCGCCCGATGACCGTTTACTGGGACCGCTCCTGCAGTCTCTGCCGCGGAGAAATAGAAGCGCTAAACCTGCCGGCTCACGGCTTCGAGTTGCGCGACTGCTCTGCCGATGACTTCGAGGATGCCCATGCACAAGCGTGCGGCATCAGCGCCGATGACATGCTCGCCGCGCTGCACGTGGTGGATGCCGATGGCCATTGGCACAAGGGCATTGACGCATTTGAGATAATCTATCGTCGCGCCGGACACACCGCGATCGCGAACTGGCTGGCGCGACCGGGGCTGCGTCCGCTGCATGACAAACTCTACGCAACCGTTGCCCGCAATCGACACATCTTCAGCCGCCTTGGCCTGGCCAAACCGTGGAGCGCCCTGATCGGCTGGATGCAGAGTCGCAAAACTCGACAAACAGAAACCACAACCTGACATTCGTCAGTACTGTCACGGCGCGCGTCTCGCTACGCTGTGACACATGAATGCAAAAACCCATGCGAACCCTGTTGTTCGCGCGAAAAATCTCTCCAAACACTACGCGGGCAAACCCGCCCTCGATGGACTTGACCTGACGCTGCGCGCCACGGGCGTCACCGCCATCCTGGGCGCCAACGGCGCGGGCAAAACCACCTTTATTCGCTGCGCGCTCGGACTCACCGCAAGCAGCAGCGGCGAGCTGAGCGTCTTTGGGCAGAGACCCGGCTGTGACACCTCGCGTCGGCGCACGGGCGTGATGTTGCAGGAAGCCGATCTACCCGATCTTCTGACCGCACGTGAACACCTGACACTGTTCGCCAGCTACTACCCAAACGCGATGAGCGTTGACGATGCGATTGCAACCTGCGAACTCGGCGCCTTCGCCGACAAGCGCTACAAAGCTCTTTCGGGCGGACAAAAACGCCGCGTGCAGTTTGCGCTGGCCGTTATCGGCCGGCCGGATTTGCTGTTTCTGGACGAACCCACCACCGGCCTCGATGGTGAAGCGCGACGCGCTCTGTGGGACACCGTGCGCAAGCTGGCCGGCTCGGGCACCAGCATTGTGCTGACCACCCACTACCTTGAAGAGGCCGACGCACTGGCCGATCGCATCGTCATTCTCAAAGACGGTCGCGTCCTGGCCGACGCGCCCACGGCCGACATCCGTCGCGCGGTGGGCGGAGCACTGATTCGCTGCGTGACCACCCTTGATGCCTCGGCTGCGAGCAAGCTTGCCGGCGCCCGCTCCGCTCAGCGCAGCGGGCGCTTCACCGAAATCCTGACGGCCGACACGGCGGCGACGCTGCGCGCGCTGCTGGATGTCGATCCCGCGCCGCAGGACCTGACCGTGACCAAACCCAGTCTCGAGGACGCCGTGTCGGACCTCAGCCTGTTTGAACAGGAGCCCAAGCAATGAGTCGTTTGAACGCCTTTGTCACCGAGGCCGGCGCAGAGATTTTCAAAGCGCTGCGCGCACCCGAGTTTCTGCTGCCCACACTTTTGATGCCCGTCGCCTTTTTCTCGCTGTTCGGGATTGTGCTGCCGGGCTCGAGTCAAAACACCGCCTACCTGCTGGCCACCTTTGGCGTCTTTGCGGTGATGGGCCCGGCTGTTTTTGGCTTCGGCGTCGCCGTGGCCAATGAGCGCGAGCGCGGCTGGCTCGACATCAAGCGCGCCTCCCCAGCATCCGGCGCGTCTTACATCGGTGCCAAGCTCGTCGCGACCTTGTGTTTTGCAGCGCTGGCGCTCGCATTGATTTATGCCATCGCCGGTTTTGTTGGCGGTGTCGGGCTGCCGCGCAGCGTCTGGTTTGGCCTTTTGGCGACCCATCTTGCCGGTGCCATACCGTTTGCGCTGATCGGCCTGACGCTAGGCTTTGCCTTTAATGCCAACGGCGCCATCGCGATCTCGAACATCGTGTTTCTGGCGCTGGCGGCGCTGGGCGGTCTGTGGATTCCGGTCATGGTGTTTCCCGCCGCGCTGCAGCGCTTCGCGTCTGCTTTGCCCTCTTTTCATCTGGCTGAAATTGCCCTGGCGGTCAGCGGCGCACCCGGCGAGCGTGCCGTCATGATGCACGTCGCGGTGGTCGCCGGCATGACCGTCTTGTTTGCGATCACCGCTCTTTGGACCTGGAGACGTCAAAATGCCTGATACCAAAAACTCAAACTCACTGTCGCGGATGTTCACGATCAGCGTGAGCATCATCACCGCCGGCCTGCTGGCGCTGCTGGTTACGCTGCCGACAACAAACGCGCCCAGCGCGGTAGCTGCCGAATCTGAGCCAAGCGACCAGGCACCCGTAGCCATCGTCGGCGCCCGTGTATTTGACGGCGAAAATTGGCTCGCGGACACCACGGTACTCATCGAAGGCGGTCGCATTGCCGCTCTGGGCAGCGATGTGACATTGCCCGACGGCACGCGGCGCATTGACGGCAGCGGTCACAGCGTGCTGCCCGGTCTTATTGACGCGCACACACATTCGTACGGCGATGCCCTGAGCAACAGCCTGCGATTTGGTGTGACGACCAATCTGGACATGTTTACCGCACCGTCCATGCTAACGCCCACGCGCGCCGCGCGAGACAGTCTTGCCAATACCGAACTGACGGATCTGTTCAGCGCGGGCATGCTCGCGACGGTGGAGGGAGGCCACGGGACACAATACGGCATTCCCATCGACACCCTGACCGCCGACACCGATTTGGATGCCTGGGTCGCCAGGCGCAAGGCGGAGGGCTCCGACTACATCAAGCTCGTGTATATGCCCTATCAGAATCGCATCCCGAGCCTTGATCTGGAACTGGCAAAGGGCGTCATCGACGCGGCGCATGCGGCCGATCTCATGGCCGTGGCGCATACCTCCAGCGCGCGCGCAACGCTGGATCTGATTCACGCGGGCATCGACGGTCTGGTGCACATCTTTGCGGACGAGCCGGCCAGCACCGAGCTGATCGCGGCCGCCAAAGCAAACGACGTGTTCTTTATTCCCACGCTCAGCGTGCTGGCCACGGCGGACCAGCAGGGCGAGGGCAAAGCGCTGGCGGCTGATCCAAACGTCGAAGCGTTTCTAAGCGGCGCGCAAATTGGCACCTTGACCAGCGACTTCGGCTTCAAGGTGCCGACCATGACGCTGGCCGGCGGCGTCGAAAATGTGCGCCGACTGCATGCGGCTGGCGTGCGCATTCTGGCCGGATCGGATGCGCCCAATCCAGGCACCACCTACGGGGCGAGCCTGCATCAGGAAATGGCGCTGCTGATGCGCGCCGGCATGAGCACGACCGAAGTGCTTCGCGCTGCCACCAGCCTGCCGGCGAGTATTTTCAAACTGCCGCAGCGCGGCTCGCTGGCGGTCGGCCAGCGGGCGGATCTGCTGGTCGTGGAAGGTGATCCGGCCGCCGATATCCGGGCCACGCGTGCCATTCGCCATATCCTTCGCAACGGCGCCGAGGTCCGTCGCGAACTGGGATCGGCCAGCAGCACGCGCATGGCGAGCGGCGCGATCAGCAACTTTGCACAGAGCATCGAGGCACCCGCGGGCTACACATGGTCAGCCACTCACGATGGTGATATGGGCGGTCAGTCCGAAGCGAGCATTGCGCATGTGGCGCCCACGGTGGCCAACCCGCTTGGCGCCGTGCGGGTAGACGGCGAAGTGCGCGCCGGGTTCCCATGGCCGTGGGCCGGCATCTACTTTGGTCCCGAAGACGGCCAGCCGCGCGACATGAGCAGCATTGAGACCCTTTCGCTCAATATGCGCGGCACGCCGGGCACCTATCGCATCATGCTCTTTAATGCCGGTTCGACGGGCGCGCCGCCCACTGCGCAGATCGACGTGACCGATCAATGGCAGACCTTTGATATTCAAATCAAGGACATCAGTGGTCTCAATGCGCCCAGCGTGGCCGGTATGGCGATCGTGGCAGGACCCGCGCCCGGCCAATTTCGCTTCGAGCTCGCCGACGTCAGCATGAAATAGCTGCCCGAAAACTGGCGACGGCGTCCGCCAGCCTCTGGTAAAAAGACGCCATGATGTTTGTAAAACCCAGCGACGACGAACTTTACACCGCCCTGCTCGCCCGCGATGAACAATTCGACGGGCGAGCCTGGGTGGGTGTACGAACCACCGGCATCTTCTGCCGACTGACCTGCCCGGCACGCAAGCCCAAGCGCGAGAACTGTACCTTCTATGAAGACGTCGGCAGCTGCCTTGACGCAGGCTACAGGCCCTGCCGGCGCTGCAAGCCGCTCACCTCATCGCACCACCTCGATCCGGTAGCCAAATCCCTGATTGACGCGATGGAAGCCGATCCTGCGCGCAAGTGGAGCGAGCGCGACGTGGCCGACATGGGTTACGACCCCTCCACAGTGCGACGCATCTTCAAGCGCCAGTTTGGTACGACGTTTCTTGAGATGGCGCGCCTGCGTCGCGTACGTCATGGCGCCGTGTCGCTGTCGCGCGGCCAGCGCGTTATCGATGCGCAGCTTGATTCTGGATTTGAGTCCGCGGCCGGATTTCGTGCGGCGCTTGCCCGCGTTCTGGGACGCGCGCCGTCCGAACTCGGTCGCGGCGGCACACTGCAAGCCGCCTGGATCGACACGCCGATCGGCGCCATGATCGCCGTAACCGACGACGAGGCGCTACGCATTCTCGAGTTTTTCGACTGCAAGGACCTGCCGCGCGAGCTCAACGCGCTGCAGAAAAAAAGCGGTGCCATCGACGTGGGGCGCACGGCCATCACCGCACAAATCGAACGCGAGCTCGACGCTTACTTCAGCGGCACGCTCACAACCTTCAAGACGCCCGTCAAAGGTCTGGGCTCAGAGTTCACGCAAGGGGTCTGGCGCGCGCTGCAGAACATTCCGCTTGGCCACACCATCAGCTACGGCGAGTTGGCCAAAACCATTGGCAACACCAAGGCCAGTCGAGCCGTCGCGCGCGCCAACGGCAGCAACCCGATTGCCATCGTCGTGCCCTGCCATCGGGTCATCGCGGCCGACGGCTCGCTGTCGGGCTACGCGGGCGGTCGCTGGCGCAAGCGCTGGCTGATTGATCACGAACGCCAAATCACTCAACGAGACTCAGCATGAATCAGACTCAGAAAGCGCGTCACTTCTCCGAGCTTCACGTAAAAGGCCAACCGCTGATCCTCTACAACGTGTGGGATGCCGGCAGCGGCCAGGCGGTCGCGCGAGCAGGCGCACGCGCACTGGCCACGGGCAGCTGGTCGGTTGCCGCCGCACATGGCTATGACGATGGCCAGGACATTCCATTTGGCCTGCTCGAAACCATAACGCGGCGTCTGTGCGCCTGCGTCGAGCTGCCTGTCTCCGTTGATTTTGAAGCCGGCTTTGGCATGGCGCCGGAGACCGTGGCGGGCTTCGCCGAACGCCTTATCGACGCCGGCGCCGTGGGCGTCAATTTTGAAGATCAGTCGATCGCCGACGGCGGGCTGATCGACACCGCCGTGCAGGCCGAGCGCGTGGCCGCACTGCGCGACGCGGCCGGCGCGATGCCGCTGCACATCAACGCCCGCACCGACTTGTTTCTCCTGGCCGACGCTGCACCGGATCATGCCGAACTGCTGGATGAGACCATCACGCGGGCGCAGGCCTACGCCGGCGCGGGCGCGAGCAGCTTCTTCGCGCCGGGTTTGATTGATCCTGAACTGATCGCGACGCTCTGCAAAGCCACAGACCTGCCGGTCAACGTCATGATGACGCCGGCCTCCCCGTCCATTGATACGCTCGCGGCGGCGGGCGTCGCACGTATCAGCTATGGACCCGGACCGTATCGCCAGATGATCGACGCGCTCGAGGCCGCCGCCGGCAAGATCTACGGCAGCTA
Organism: uncultured Gammaproteobacteria bacterium; assembly: GCA_964639265.1. Taxonomy (GTDB): domain Bacteria; phylum Pseudomonadota; class Gammaproteobacteria; order Steroidobacterales; family JBCCMA01; genus JBCCMA01. The sequence goes on from CAZXCL010000033.1 coordinate 25,622, forward strand.
GTCGAGCGGAATTTTGGGCGCGATAAAGGTGTAGGCCAGCAGAAGCAATCCGGCGTAGGTCGAGCTCCACCACGGCAAATGCGCCTTGTCGAACGGCGCACCAATCGTAAACGCCCA
>CAZXCL010000033.1:25838-46155 GCA_964639265.1 uncultured Gammaproteobacteria bacterium
AAACTCGGCCGTCGCCACCCAGTCGCCGGTGCCGTTGTACAGCCGCGCCTCGACCGGGCCACTGCCACGCACGGTGGAATAGTCACGCGTCTTCTGACTGCCCTGTTCGATGTTGCGCGGGAACCGTCGTTCCTTGATCACGTTGCCGTCTTGTACGTAACGCACCGTGAAGCGCTCTGCGTCGGAACTGACTTTCTGATACTCGATATGCGTGTGCACGCTTGCGCCCGAGGCAAAGCGGCTCTGACCCTGACAGGGATCAGCCGATGCACATAGAGAAAACTGATCGACGCTGGTGCGCTGGAGCAGGTCTGTCTGAATTTCCACGAAATCAACGGTGACGTCACCGCTGGCGTCGGCAGGAGCGAATCCACGAGCTTCGGAAAACTGCTCTGCCCAGTCATCGAACGCCACCTTTTTTGCCGACAACGGCATCTCCTCGCTGGCGAGCGCGGCCTGTGCCTGTGCACGGGCATCGCTAACGGTCTTGAGCGCGGTTTCGAGCTCAGCCACCTTACCCGCCCGACTCGTACCAAGACGAGGCTTGTTCAGAGCTTCAAGCAAACCTAACAGGGAATCGGTGTCCAGACTTACATCCTTCACCCTTTGCGTCACCGTGTCGTATTTCGCGAGCGCCTGCGGATCAAGCTTGACGTTGACCGTCGCGCTGAAGTTCAGCGGCTGGTCGGTCGATAGCGACTCGACGGTGGACAGCAACGTGAACGGTCCTTCGTCAACGCCCGTCACAGGTGCCTGCCATTTAGCGTCAACAATGGAGGTCTCGCCAACGGTCACACCCGTCACGCCCGGGGCACGATCGATCTTGACATCAAAACCGACCAGGTCGTTCAACGACACGTCATCGCCCTTGGGCGCGAACTGCACGTTCACGCTGTCCCCGACAAACACGTCAATCGGGTTTTCAACATAGGTGAAATCCGCACCACGTGGCCACAGGAAAAACGCGGCGGCAATTCCCCCGGCCACCACGGCCGTCGCAATCGCCCCGCCCGCAGCGCCGCCCAGCGCGCTCTTTGTCGTCGCCTCCATGCCGGCGGCCTGGGCTTTGGGCGCAACCTTGTCTTCGGGCGTATCAAACAGCTGTCCGTCCGGTGCGCGCATATACAGGACTGGCGTGCCCCACTCCATCGAGCCGGTTTTGCCCGACAGGATGGCCTTGCGCCCCTGAGCCGTGGCCTCGTCCACGCCAAAACCGGCCACAATGCGCGGATAAAATGCCCGAGCGAAATCAATCGCGGCCTGATCCGAGATGGGAAACTGCATCGCCACCACGGCCGGCAAACCCGCCATGACGAGGCGATTGGCAACGCCGGCGAAGGGCTCATCTGTGCCCGTGCGACCGGTGTCGCAGGCGTTAAGGAATGCAAGACGAATCGAGGGCGCATCACGCAGCCACGTGCCGAGCGTTTGCGCATCGAGCATGACCGCTTCACCATCATCGTCCTCAAGTACCAGCGCACCGGCGCCGGTAACCGGGTCATGCGCGCCGTGACCCATGTAATGCAGCACGTGATACTCACGCGCGACAAGTTTCGCAAGCAGGCTTTCGCGCGTGGGGTTTTCAAGGAAATCCACATCCACGTTGTTCTCGCCGGCCCAGGTTTGCTGAATCAGCTCACGTTCCTTGTCGAGGTCCAAGGGATGCACACCCTTGGGACTCGACATCACGACGAGAATTCTGAGCTTGCCCTCGAGCGGGTGCACGCCCGGGCGTCGCTGCACTTCGATGTAACGTACGATCGGTGTCTGACGGCTGAGTGTCAGATACTCCATCGTATCTTTCTCGTACACGTATTCCCACGGCACCTGGGCCAGCTTGCTGACTTCGGGATCGTCGAGATTCAGGTGCAGCTTGATACGCAGCCCACTTTCCGGATCCTGCAACGACGAGTAGCTGCGGTCGTACATGCGCCCGACGTTGCCCGAGAATAATGCCTTGTAAAGCGCCGTACCGATCTCGGCCGGCGAACGTTCCTCTTCGCCCTCGAACTCGATGTTGCGGGTGGCAGTATCGTCCGCGCCTCGAAAAGCCCCGCTGAGCTTATTGAGCTGCGCTGCAGCTTTGCGAATATCCGGAGGCAGTTCGATGTGTGCCTTGGCGCTTCCCGCCGGCGAATCCACGCTTACGTCATAACCGTCGCCACGTTTGCGCAGAATGCGAATATTGAAGTCTTCGTAACGCATGATTGCCCCTGTTTGCTCTAACTCACCGACCGACGCTGCAGCTCGATGGAACGGTTAATCGCCTTCCAGTCCTGATCGGCGTCGACGTCATCATCGTCGTCATCAAAACCCATGTTGCGCGTCGCCGGACCGTTGTAGGCCGCCTCAAACTGTTTGCGCAGCGCCGAACGCGCGCCCACGGAACGCACGCCTTCCTGCTGCAGCCAGGTAAAGTCGGCTTCTTCGCGTGTGATAAAGGCCTTGAGGGTATCGGTGCCGCGGTCGCCCACAAACTCATCCGGCACACTCAGGCGCAGGCGTTTGGCGCCGCCGCCAAGGCGCACGGTTTGGCCCGCCGCCAGCATTTCACTGGTCTTGTTCGAAGGAAACAGGAGCTTGACGCTGCCCGTTAACTCAAACACCAGCACGCTGAAGAACACCGTATTGGGTTCGTGATTTACCAGTTCGAAACACAGCGAATCGCCTTCGGTCAGAACTGCCTCACCACCGTTGGCCAGTTCCCACTCGCCGTTGGCGTCTTCGCGGTAGATATTGAAGTCCACATCCAATGTGCTGTCGGGATTGCTCAGCGCTAACGCGTTTCGATAGCGCGACATGCCCTCCAGATTGCGCACGATCACACTGACTGAGTCTGTAGCGTCTTGTGGGCGCAGCGGCATAGCGAGGGTGCCCTCGGCATTGACCACCGCCAGCGACGGCGTCTCGACGGCCCCTAGTTGCGGCAACGGATCGCTGTCGTTGGCTTCACCGCGCGCGTCCAGCGTGTAAACGCGCACATCACCTGCATCGGCGCCGGTCGGCTCGAGCAGATCAGACTTTTCTATCGCTTCTTTGAGTGCTTCGGCAGATGCCTCAGCGGCGGCAGTCAGATCCACACTGAGGCGATACTGGTCCAGCGACGGTGTGTGCTCCACACAGCGAGCACCGACAACAATCTCGCCGGTTACAGCACGCTGTGTTGCCTCGCTGTGCAGCGCATTCACCTTGGTGATGTCCAGCAGCGCCAGAGGCTCGCGCCCGTCCGTTTTCTTGGTACCCGGTGGATGCACCGCCCACACTGAACCCACATGCAGTCCGTGCGCCGCGCCGCCTTTAAGCGTAATGGTGTCGCCATCAACCCCACTCACGGCGACAAATCGAATCGGCTCGATCTCACGCAGACCAAACAATTCGCGATCCTGCGTGCCCTCGATCTGCGGGTTTTGCGATGGGAAGCGCGTGTTGACTTCCTGGCGGGCAATTTCAAACACGTCGCGGTAGGTCGTACCGGATGTCGCTGCCATCAGCGCGCCGGTCAGAAAATGCGTCAGGGCGCCGCCTCGGCCGGCACCGTCGTCAGTCGGAAAGCTGAACTCGTGGGCGTACTCGTCGTCGCGGCAACCGGACATCACCACATAGGCATTGCTGATCGCCAGCCAACCGCCCTTGCCCCGCTCGCCGCGGGTGGCAGGCGCAAAGCTCTGCTCTTCAAGCCCCATGTCCTCGAGCGTGCGATCGTCGTCAGGAATGGCGCGCACGCGAGCGCCAAACGCATCGCGCGTGATCGTGCCGGAGTGGCAGCAGTCGAAGGTCAGCGTGATGTTGCGCGTTTTCTCCGCCAGGCGATGGAGCCAGGCGTTGATCTCCTTGTCGCTGATATCGAGATTGGCCTTGGGATGGCGCCCGCTGTCGTGGGGCATGATCGTGCTGTCCTTGCCCGTCGCCTCTTCGGGATCAGTGGAGCGCCGCCTCGAACCGTGACCACTGAAGTGGAAAATAACCACATCGTCCTTGCCCACACGCTCGGCCAGCGCGTTCATCTGCTTGAGAATCCCGACGCGCGTCGCCTCTTCATTGTGCAATGAAGCGATGTCGCTTTCCTCAAAACCAAACCGGTCCTGGAGAATGCTTGCCATGAGACGGGCATCGTTGACGCAGCCCTCAAGCTGGAAACGCTCGGCCAGATTGATGTATTTGTCGACGCCTACAATCAGGGCGTGTTTATTGGCTACCGGCACTTGGCGCAGGCGCCTTCCGCAGATGTCGGGGTGGTGGACGACATGAAGACAACCTCTTTGTGTTGCTATTATGTCTGGAAGCTTAGACCGCCGCGCAGGACTTTGCGAATTGGGCGACGGCCGCCTGACTATCTCAGAGCGTTGAGCGCGTCCTTTAGCAAAGCGGTTCGAACTCTGGTGCTGTGTTCATCCACCTGCGTCCACGCAAACACCAGATCATCTCCACGGCCAATCATTTGCGGAAATCCCGAGGCACGCGACGGACTCGTCGTAGCGACCTCACGTATCGGGCCGAGGGCGCCATCGCGCTGTACTCGTCGTACCAGCAGCCTTGCATCATCTGCATCTTTGCGAAGCCAGCTTACCGCTGCGCTGCGGTCTTTGAGTAACACGACATCGACGCGTCCGAGAGCCTCGGCCCCGTCAATCTCCAGTACAGCGCCGAAGGATCGGCCACCGTCATCGGACCACGCCAGGCGCACGCGTGGCAGGTCATTGGCTCCCGTGTACCAGGCCACGGCCGTCTCGCCCATAGCGGAAGCCACGGCGGGACCGTTGACCGGGCAACCCTCAATCTGCCAATCATCCGCCGGCAGGGGATGAGGTGCGCGCCAAGTAGCACCGCTGACACCAATCGACGAGATATCACGCAGCTCGTCCTGTGAACGATCGCGGTAGACAACAAGCGGACCGTCCGGCCCCACGGCCGCGTCGGTCTGACAGCAGTCGCAAACACGATCATCAAGGAGCGTCTCATGGGTAAGTGAAAGATCCGGCCCCACGACGGCTGAACGCAACGTCATCTGCCCACCTGCGTGAGTATGGTCGTGATGCTCGCCACCGGAATTGCGACCGTCGAGCCAAGCCGCTCCGACGCCATCGTGATGCGCAAACAAGGACACAAAGCCGTGCTCGGTAGGGGTCTGATCGCGGTGGGGCGTGATCGCCTGGCTCCACGAACGACCCCCGTCGTGCGACACAGAAATCGAGACGTCGTAGGAATAGGTCCCTCCAGGCTTTTTGACCAGCCAGTGTGCGGCCCACAGCTCAGATGTGATCGGTACCACCGACGGGAAGTCTGCCCAGTTTACAAACCAGTCATGGCCGCCGGCTACGAAGCGAGGCTCGCCCCAGACGCCGGCATCGAGCACGGACGCGTACAGCGAAACGTGATCGGGCACCGTCTCCAGCCAGCTCAACACGACACGATCCTGCGCATCCACCGACAGATGCGGCTGGGCACTGCCGGCACGCGCTGGTGATACCAGATCTTGCACGGTAGGCGACGCGACAGAGATTGGCTCAGGCGTACAGCCCGTGAGCGCGGTTAAGGTACAAACGAAGAGCAGACCCAGATGACGCACAGCGTGCTCCGTTAAATCAGGAGCCGCAGCTTACCCAGTGTGCTGCTCTCCAGACAAGCGGCCATCCCTGGCCGCTAGCCCGTCATAGAGATCGAAGCAGATCAGTCACAGGTGGTCGTCAGACCGCTTGGACCGGGTGCGCCGAAGAACACCTGCCGCATTATGCCGAGATCAAGGAAGTTGACGGCGCCATCTCCATTGAAATCGAGCACGGCGTCGGTGCCAAAAAAGCCGCTGCGCAGCTGCCCGAGATCAAGGAAGTTCACAACGCAATCGTTGTTAATGTCGGCGTCACAGGCGTTGCCGTAGCCGTCACCGTCGCTGTCTTCCTGGCCGGGGTTGGCAACATTGATACATGAATCCAGCGCATCGATGACGCCGTCTTCGTCGGTATCTGGCTCGCTGACGCCACTATCGTAGATGTAGGTCACGCTGAACGACGCGGTCGTGGGATCAACTTCCGTACCCACATCCCAAAAAGCCGCACCGATATTGTCCAATTCAAAAAAGACGTCGATGTAGTCGATGGCGAAACCGAAGATCTCCACGTCGCCTTCTCCGACCACGGCGTCCATCGCGACGTTATCGATCAAACTGGCGCCCGACACTCCGAAGCCACTTCCGAAAAAGTCGGAGCTGAAGCAGGCTTGACCCTCGAACGCATCGCCGAAACAGCCAATGCCAAAACTCTCATCTACGTCCACGAAGCCGCTGATACCGCCGTCGGAGCGTTCATACGTCACGCCGATCGCGAACTGGAACATCGACGCAAACACCTGATGCGGAATCCCGTCTTCGAAAATACCCTCGCTGTCCAGCACCGAATCCACGAAGTACTCGATATCAAACGACACCTGCACATCGATCAGCGTGCCAAGCGCCGGATCGAACTTAGGAATTCCGGTGATCGGCTCACGATAGCTTTCGAAGCCAACGCTATCGCTATCGAAAAACGAGAACAGCGACGCCTCGGGTACTTGTCCGTCGTAGGTGATGCTCTCAAATCCGACCTGCGCCTGCGCGCTCGTGGCCACCAGACCACTTGCCAGTATTGCCAAAAAGAATGTCCGCGGATGCTTCATTGCCCCTTTCCCTCTATTCGTTATGTTTAATCACGCCGTCAGAAGGCAGTGACCCTTAAACAAGCAGGCGAGAAAATTGAGAAAAAGGGGTCAGCGCTTTGCGAGCTGCTCCTGCACCCACTGCGCGGACTTGTCGTCATGGCAGTCATTGCAGGCATTCGGCGCATTGTCCTGCCCAAAGCGGGCGGTGGCCGCAGGATCGGGAATTGAGCTCATCGTATGGGTGCGAGTAAAGCGCGTGACGCCGGTGGCCTTGGCCATGATGTGCTTGGGCATGTGGCAATCAAAGCAGTGCGAGCCGGGAGTATTTTCCTCATGGCCCGTGTGGGTCTGCTGATCGACGGCAATCGGGCCGTGACAGCTCAGGCAGTAGAAATCGCTTTCTTTTGAGGGATACAGCGAACCGAGCTTGGCCGGAAGCTTGTTGTCGTGCGGATTGTGGCAGTCATAGCAGCGCGGCTCAGCGTTTTGGTAGCACTCCGACTCCACGAACGAACGAAACAGCATACCGATGCCTTTGGGCCTGCTGTCTGCCCAGGTCTCGAGCGTGGGCGGTGCCTCGCGCGGCGTTAGTCCCACTTCGCGGAAATGCTCGGACAGATCGTTGATGCGCCCGCTGCTGCTGTAGCCGGGCTCGTACAACCGATAGGTGTCCATGGTTTTGCGAAAAATATCCGCGCCGTGGCAGCGCGCGCAGACGCTCATGGCCTGACCTTTTTCCAGCTTGGGCGCATTGGCGATGTAGGCTACCGGCTGGCCACGCATTTTGCTGTTGACCCACGCAGCGACACGATTCACCGGGCTGCCGGACATGTAGTTGACGTGCGCACTGCCCGGTCCGTGGCAGGCCTCGCAGGCGATGCCTTCGTTGACCCAGTCGGTATCCGCCTCCGTGTGCTGCACATTTTTGTGCGCGACCTGCAGCTTGGTCGTGTGGCAGCGTGCGCAAAACAGATTCCACGCCGAGTTGAGCGGGCGCATCTGATCCCACAAATCGGGCACGCTGGTTTCGCGTTGCTCCTGAAAATTCCAGTAGGAGAAATAGTCGTTGAGCTCGGTCGACCACTGCAGCGGAAGGCGTCGCAGCACACCACCTTCTTCGCGTGTTAAGTAGACCTGCCGGTATTGATAGCCCACGACACGCTCAATCGGAAACGGGACATAGTCGCCGCTGGTGGGGTGGCGCAGCGCCATATAGTAAGTGTCGCCTTCGCGATACATGCGCGCCGCCGGCGCCTGAGGGTCGTTTTTGGCAAACCAGGCAACGTTGTCGAAATTACCCACAACCGAATCACTGCTTGCCGGACGCGTCATTCTGGAGTGGGGTGAGCGCTCCCACTGTGGATAGATTTGTGTGTGGCACTCACCACAGACCGACGCGCCCACGTAGTCGGCATCGTACAAAGACGAAAACGACGCGGGACGAACAAACAGGCCCGAGAACACCACAAGCGCGATGCTCAGGATGCCGATGATGGTGGTTTTCTTGCTCACCGCCAGACTTTACACAAAAAACGCAGGATGCATTGACCTTGCACGCCGAATTCGCGAGGCTTGCACGCGCCTGATCCCGGATCATCAAAAAAGACACCTGATGCCAGCCAGCCCCACCACAGCCTTGCGCTTTTTGACATATGTCGTCGCCACGTGCGTGGCGCTGGTGATGTCATGGGCGGCCTTCGCGCACGACGTCAGTCCGGGCGATGTCGCGCGCATCGCACGCGGCAGCGGCGATCAGTTTTCCCTGTTCGCCTATCTTGGCGCCAAGCATATGGTGACCGGTCTCGATCACGTGTTGTTCCTGCTTGGCGTGATGTTCTATCTGGATCGCCTGCGCAACGTGCTGATCTACGCCACGTTGTTCGCGGTAGGCCATACGATCACTCTGATCTCCGGTGTGCTGTCTGATTTGAGCGTCAACGCTCATCTGGTGGACGCCATCATCGGCTTGTCGGTGGCCTACAAGGGTTTCGACAACCTCGGCGGGTTTGATCGACTGTTTGGTCAGCGACCGATTGAGACCATTGCGGTATTCGTGTTCGGACTGTTTCACGGCCTGGGGCTTGCCTCGAAGATTCAGGATCTTGGCCTGCCCGAAGACGGGCTGCTGACCAACCTGATTGCGTTCAACGTCGGCGTCGAGGGCGGACAAATTGCTGCTCTGTTCGCCATCGTCGTGGCACTCAAGCTGCTCGGTGGTGTGCGCCATGCCAAATGGTTTGGCACCACCATTAACACGGCGCTGATCGCGGCTGGCATCGCGCTGATGACTTACCAACTTGGCCGTTTCGCCGGCTTTTAGGATTAACCGAGACAACACCTATGGCCGCTTCAGACCGTTCACTCAATACCTCAACCGTAATTTTTCTGGCTCTGGCCGCCGGTGCACTTGGCGTGCTCATCGGCGCTGCCATGTTACGTGACCGGCATTCACATGATCACGATCACGACGCGCCAGCCGCCAATCGCGCAACGACGACCGTCGGAAACTCGTCAGTCGACGGGAACGTCGCGGCAGATCAGACGCTCACGTTTCGCCGCTTCGACGCACGACGTCAAACGCCGCAGCGCGACGCTGAGGGCGAGGTCCTGCCGGCGGCCGTGGGCGAGAACGTGGTGCGTGATGCGGGTGCCTATCAGACCGACACGCTACGCATCGAGCTGGCCGCTGACGAGGCCATCGAATACAAGGCCATGCTTGAGGGCGGACAATCGCTGGTCTACCGCTGGGAGGCCGACCAGGATATCTATTTTGATTTTCATGGCCACGATGCAGATGGCGACAGTGAATTTTTCACACGCTACGCGGACGGTCAGGCGGTATCCGATGGGGGCGCTATCGTCGCCGCCTATTCCGGCCAGCACGGCTGGTATTGGTACAACAACAACGACACGGCCGTGTCGATTAACTTAACCGTCGCAGGCTTTTACGACCGCGTGGAGCGCGTCGGAGGCGAGTAACGTCAAGGCCCCAACGGCTCCACGCGGGGATTGCGAAATATGAGCTCGCCGGTGCCGCCGTATTGCAGCGCGATGCGTCCGCGGGCCACGTTTGCACCGTCAAACTCCACCGTTTGCACACCGTCAAACGACGCCTTGATCGTGCTCCCTCGCGCCTCGATCTCGAGTTTTACCCAACGCTCGAGCCCCTCAATATGTGCGCTCGGTTTGGCGTAGGTCACGATGCTGCCGGTGCGCCAGTCCTGCTTCGGGTGCTCATCCCAGATATTGATTTCGTAGCAAGTGCTGGGCGTAATGCGCAGAGGGTTGCGACAGCGAATAAACACACCGCTGTTGGTGTTCGGCCCAACGTAATAATCGACACTGAAGCGAAAATCGCCCCGCTCGCGCTGGGAAACCAGAAACCCGATCGCATCGACCGGCCCGGCCTTGGCCTCATTGGCCGACGGTTGCCACACATCATCGCCGACGCGCGCCCAGGCATCGAGTGCGACCGGAACCGGCACGGGCTTTTTTGCCTTGCTCAAGGTTGGCAACACGCCGCCCCCCGTCGTGGCCCCGCAGCCGCCCAGTACGACAGCCGCCACCATCGTGGCCGCACGTTTCAAAACGGCGCGCATTGCTCTAGTTGTCGCCAAACAAATCGCCTATGCCGCCAAGCACCGAACCCTCGCCCTTGGTACCGCGATAGCCCGTAGCCTGAATCACGCGACCGGCCAGACGTGAGAATGGCAGGCTCTGCAAATAGACGGTGCCATGGCCGCGCAGCGTGGCAAGAAACAAGCCTTCGCCGCCAAACACCATCGACTTGAGATTGCCCGAGCGCTCGATGTTGTAATCGATGCCCGGTGTGAAGGCGGCCAGACAACCGGTATCCACGCGCAGCGTCTCACCGCGCAGCTCGCGTTTGATGACCGTACCGCCAATATGCACAAACGCGAGGCCATCGCCCTGCAGACGCTGCAGGATAAAACCTTCGCCACCGAAGAACCCGGCGCCCAGACGCTTTTGCAGAGCGATGCCAATACTGGTGCCAAACGCCGCGCACAAAAACGCGTCTTTCTGACACAGAAGCTCGCCGCCCATCTCGGCCATGTCGATGGCCATAATCTTGCCCGGGTACGGCGCCGCGAACGCCACGCGCTTCTTGCCCTGACCTGAGTTGGTGAAATGGGTCATGAAGATGGACTCGCCGGTCAGCACGCGCTTGCCCACGTTCATGAGTGAATCCATCAGGCCGCCGCTTGGAGCCGAGCCATCCCCCATTTTGGTCTCAAAGGAAATGCCCTCTTCCATGTAGTTCATTGCGCCGGCTTCGGCGATCACCACCTCCGAGGGATCAAGCTCCACTTCAACGACCTGCATGTCGTCGCCAAAAATCTCGTAGTCCACTTCATGGCATTTCATACGCAGATATCCTTCGTGTGAATTTGGTGTTTCGAGACGATTGACTACGCGCCGCGCATGTTTGCAATAAATGCGTTGGCTTCGTCAATCGCGCTTTGCATATCGCGAATCAGTGCCTGCACCTGACCATCGATGGTCGCAACCTGCCCGCGCAGCGCGTTGAGCGCCTGAGCATTCAGGCTGTGCTTCAGAAACAGACGATTGTCATTCAGGATGTTCATGACCGGATCGACGCGATTGCGCGCCGTCTGCATGCGCTCGCGCATCGCCGCATACTGACGCCGGGCCACGGCAAGTTTGCGCGTCTGATCCTGGCGCAGGGTATCGCTGGAGTAGAGCGTAAGCTCCTCTTCCCATTCCTTGAACAGGTCGCGACTCACGCGATCGATGGCCTTGAGTCGATCATCAAGATCATCGCGCGCGTCGCTGGAGCGATCCACGGCCTTGTCGAGCGCGCGGTAGCGTTTTTCCAGCTCACCGCCGTCGTGATCAATCAACTCGCTGAGCGCGTCGTAAGCCGACACCAGCTCTTCACGGGTTTCATCCTGTGCGTCGCGAGCGTCTTCCACCCGATCGACCAGAATGTCACGCTTCTCGATACCCACCTTCTCCAGCGCCGAATACTGCACGGTTGCGCAGCCCGACAGCAGCAGCAGGCCCGCGCATAAGATTGTGCGCCGGGCAAGCGTAAGTCCCACGGGAATCATTTGCGATGCGCTGCGCGCGTGCCCATACTTTGCGTTCATTTCAACTCGCCAACGTTAACCACACAAGAGAACAAACCGTGTCTGCTCTACTGCGCCAAATCATACCGTTGATCCCAACCCTGCTCAAAAAGAAGCGCTCGTGGGGCGCGCTGGTCGTCGTGGCTCTGGGTGCCGCGGTTTCGAGCGGCGTCATCGGCAGCGATCTTGATCGCTTCTGGAAGGCGCCGCGCGACGTGCTGGTCGATCGGGTGGAAGATGCACGCGACGCTCAGTCCGATGCGGCCGAGGAATTTCGCGATGCGCTGACCGAATTCAAGTCAGTGGTCAATATGAAGGAATCCGAGCTTGAGCGTCAGTACAAGCGTCTGAACAAAGCGTTTGAACGCTCGGAGGCAGCGGCCGGCAATATCAGCGCACGGGTTGATCGCGTGGTGGACGCGAGCAACCGCCTTTTAAGCGAATGGAAGGACGAACTCGGCGATTACAACGACGGCAATCTGCGTCGGCTGGCCGAAGAGCAATTTGATCAAACCCGGGATCAGGCCACGCGCATGATCGAGGCCATGCGGCGCAGCGAGTCGCGTATGCAGCCGGTGCTCGACACGTTTCGCGACCAGGTGCTGTATCTCAAGCACAACCTCAACCTGTCGGCGATTGCCTCGCTTGAGGGCGAAGCGGCGATCATCGAGACCAACGTCGACGCCCTTATCGAGGATATGAATCGCTCGATTGCCGAAGCCGACGCGTTTCTGGGCGCGATGCTCGCAAACGCCGGTTAGCACGCCGACCGCGCGGTTGTGATTCACTCTCTGGCGCTTGCGAACTACCGTTCCATTCGAGACCTGCGCGTCTCGCTGAGCCAGCTCAACCTGGTGACCGGCGCCAACGGCAGCGGCAAATCCAATCTCTATCGCGGACTACGCCTGTTGTGCGACGTGGCCAATGGCAATGCGACGCTGGCGCTGGCGCGCGAAGGGGGTCTGAGCTCGGTACTGTGGGCCGGTCCTGAGTCGTTTTCTCGCGACATGAAACGTGGCGATCAGCCGGTACAGGGCGGCCCGCGCAACAAGGAGGTGGCGCTGCGTCTGGGCTTTGTGACCGACGCGTTCGGCTATTGTGTTGATTTCGGCCTGCCGGTCCCGGTGCCACGCACGCTGTTTGGCAACGATCCGGAAATCAAACGCGAATCGATCTGGCACGGCGATACCTGGAGTGCGCGACGCTCCCTGGTCGATCGCGGCGGGCCGCTGGTGCGCGCCCGTGATGCCAAGGGCAGCTGGCAGGTCGTCGAGCAGCATTTGCAGCCGTTCGACAGCATGCTGACGCAGGTCGCCGATCCCGAGCGCACGCCCGAGGTAGTGGCGTTGCGCGATGAGTTACGCGCCTGGCGGTTTTACGATCACTTTCGCTGCGATCTGGACGCGCCGGCGCGCCGTGCGCAAATCGGGGTGCGGACGCCGGTGCTGAGCAACGACGGCCACGACCTCGCGGCGGCCTGGCAAACGGTGCTCGAAATCGGCGACGGCGAAGCGCTGGCCCGAGCCGTAGACGATGCGTTTCCGGGCGCCACCGTCGCAGTGCGTACCGCCGACAGTCGCTTTGAAATCCTGTTTGAGCAACCCGGGTTGCTGCGTCCGCTGAGCCAGGCCGAACTGTCCGACGGCACGCTGCGCTATCTGCTGTTGATCGCCGCACTGGCGACACCACGTCCGCCGCCGATCATGGTGCTCAACGAACCAGAGATGAGTCTGCATCCTGATCTGCTGGCGCCGCTCGGCCGACTGATGCTGCGCTATGCGAAGGAACACCCGCTGTGGGTGGTGTCGCACTCACCGGCGTTGCAGGACGAACTGCTGTCCGACAGCCGCACCAATCACATTGAGCTGGAAAAGGAGCTCGGAGAAACCAGGATCGTGGATCAGGGCATGCTCGATTCGCCGCCCTGGGCGTGGCCGAAACGCTCGCTTTAAATCGCGCCTCTTAAGCCGGTGCGTCGGCGACCTTGGCCGCCTGCTGCAGACGCCTGCGCGCCGTGGCGCGAAAAATCATCTTGCGCAGGAAAGACAACCTGTCGACAAACAGCCTGCCCTGCAGATGATCCATTTCGTGCTGTACGCACACCGCTTCCATGCCCGACAGGCGCGTCATGAAGTGTTCACCGAATTCATCCTGTGCGCGCACCGTGATCTCGGCATTGCGTCGCACGAAGCCAACGAATTCCGGTACTGACAGACAGCTCTCCTCCACGATGCACGGCGTATCGCTCTGCAGGATTTCGGGATTGATGAACACTTTGGGATCGGATTTCATGGTCGACAAATCCGTGACGAGGATTTGCAGGCTGTGACCAATTTGTGGTGCACACAGACCAATTCCGGGGGTCGCGCCGAGGGTGTCGATAAGATCCTGAACAATCTTTTGCGTGGTCTCATCAAAGCTGCTGACCGGCTCGGCCCTCTGGCGCAGGACCGGGTGCGGGTATTCGAGAATCGTTTTTTGTGTCATGCGCTCAGTCGCTGTTTTGAGTGTGGTGCCGCTTTCGAGGTACTGCGTCGTTTGATCAGCGGAATAGCCGCCGCAATAGTCACCAGCAGAAGACCAATCTCAAGCGCGTAGACGGTGATGTAGCCGGCGGCCTCCGCCGAAAAACCAAACGCATCGCGCGCGCCGCCCATGACCATGTTCACCGCGTCGCGCAGCGAGCCGCTCATGGCCACGGCGATACCCGCCGCGGTCGCCTGCACCGCGCCCCAGGCACCGAGCGCCAGGCCGGCCTGTTTTTCAGGTGCGCGACTCATGCACGCGGTGAGCGTGGCATGACCGAACAGCGCACCGCCGAAACCGACCAGAAAGTTACCGATCAGAAACAGCGCCGGTGTGTTGAGCCGCGCCGCCAGGATCACCAGAGCGAACGCCGGCAAACCCAGCAGCGCGCCATTGCGCGTCATGCGATAGGCGTTAGCCCCGCGACCCAACGCGTAGGACGCATAGGCAAAGCCAAGCAGCCCGCCGAAAGCCAGCAGCGCGGTCAGCTTGGTCGTGGCCGCGACGTTCATGTGCAGCACCTGACCACCGAAGGGCTCGAGCAAGATGTCGGCCATCCCAAAGGCCATGGTGCCAATGCCAACGACCACAAGTCGCCGTACAGCGTCTTCACCGCTGCAGAAATTGGCCCAGGCTTCGCGGAACGTAGGATCAGGTGGTGGTGCGGGTCGGCCGTGGCGTGGGCGCCTCGCCTCCTGTTTCCACATCGCAATCATGTTTAGCGCGACGGTCAAAACCGCCGCTGTTTGGATCACCTGAACCAGACGGCCTGGCGAAAACTTTTCGAGCGCCACGCCAAAGGCCAGCGCGCTGACGATCATGCCCACGAGCAGCATGACGTACATTAATCCGACAACGCGAGCGTGGGATTTTGGCGGCGTAATGTCAGTGCACAACGCAAGGCCCGCGGTCTGGACAGTGTGCACGCCACCGCCAACCAGAAGAAACGACAGGGCCGCGGTGCATTGTCCGATCCAGACGGGCGCGCTGCCCGACTCGCCTTTACCGGCCAGTACAAGAAGCGCAAAGGGCATAATGGCGAAGCCACCAAACTGGTAGAGCGTTCCTTTCCAGATAAAAGGCACCCGGCGCCAGCCAAGCTCGCATCGATGGGTGTCGGAGCGATAGCCGATCAGCGCACGAAACGGCGCAAAGACCAGTGGCAGGGCGATCATGATGCCAACGATCGCGGCGGGCACGCCGAGCTCGACGATCATGACGCGATTGAGGGTGCCGACCAGCAGAACGAGCGCCATGCCCGCCGACACCTGAAACATCGACAGGCGCAGCAGGCGCGACATCGTGAGATCTTCGCTGGTGATATCAGCAAACGGCATGAAGCGGGGCCCCATGGAGACCCACGAGTTCATGATGCGATGCCCCAGCTGATTCATACTACTGCCATCCCCTCGGCTATGGCCCGGCTGCCTGCAGCCCGGTTTTGATTTCCCGGATCAGTCCCTCTTGGACAGAAGCGGAATGTAAAACAGGTTGGACAACGGTGCCGGATTGCTCGACAGCGTCGGAAAACCAAAACTCGAGTCTTTGGATTTACGCGAACTTAAAAGTGGCATCGGAATAATCGGCGAATACGACTCGCGACGCTTGGTCAGCAGAGGCAAGCCAAAACTCGAGGTCTTGGATTTGTTCGCACTGAGCAGCGGCATTGGAATAATCGGCGAATACGACTCACGACGCTTGGACAACATTCCCATGCCGATCATTCTTGAGAATGACCAGCCTTCCCTGGTGGTCTGGCGGATATTGAACGTCGGGTGATGCGACAGCGTCGGGATGCCGAGAAAATCGGACAACGGAGACGGATTCGCGGTGGAGAGCTCCGGGTAGGCGTCCACATTTACCGGATCGCAGCTTTCGAGAATTGTTGTGGCGTGTTCCGCACTGCCAAACGGCGGCAACGCGACAACCAGATAATTGCCTTTTTCAAGTGCGGCGGCACAAGTCTTGTAATACCCACCTGGAATACGTTCGTGCGCGATCGCCTCGCGTAGCGCGCTATCGGCGTCTCCGGACGGGCCGATCATGAACATCTCGTCCGCAGCGTATTCATATTCCGTCAGACGCGCGAGCGCCTCCCGGGCCTTGTCTTCGGTTTCGTACTGACGCACGACTGATTGCATGGTGACGCTCCTTCAGAAACACCCACGTAGGGCAAACGGGCTCTTAGCTCTCAAACACGAACAGCACCCTGACACGACGGCACCACAGCACCGCAGACGAAGGCAACAGGCGGTCGTCAGACGACGGACCGCCGGTCATCGGTTTGAGTTGAAGCCGGCTTTAACCGCCCTGCCAGAACTCCGCAAACCAGGTTACGTTGCTCAGCACATTGTAGTGCACGATCAAGGACATGATCACAACGCCACCGAGGAACAAAGGAAGACCAACGGTAGGCTTTACAACAAGCCACATTCTGCTTTGGTTCATTTAGGTTATCTCCTTAGCCGAGCCACGGGGTCAGGTACGCCGCAAGCACGTGGGCGATGACGGAAATCACAAAAAAGACGCGCGAGCCGTCAATGATGTGCTTGTGCAGTTCTTCGGATTCGCCGAGTGTCAGGCCTGTAGGCCAGACGCGATCCGGATCGTTAATGTTCGACATGGTTTCAAGTTCTCCAACTCTTTAACAGATGAGTTCGCCATCAATCCCGTCCTGCGAATTTGCGTTATTCCGACAATTACTGAACCGGGCGGACAAACGTGCACGCGGGGTTGATCACAGGCTGAAGCTAGCTCCGTGTTTTTATATTGTCAAGCAAAATTAACAGTTTTACTTGTCAGTCTATATTGACAACGCTGTCATCCGTGTCCTGCTTTGCCCGCGCAAATTTGCATCGGACCGCGCTGTGGAAGCCACAAAGCCCGCCACAACTGGGGTTTGCGTTGTGTTAGCGTGGCGCCCATGACAAAACCAACAACCCCCTCGCTCATTGATTCACTGATTCCCATTGCTGCGCTGATTGTCATGCTTGGCACGTCCGTTTATGTCTTTGGCGACAGCTCCTCCAGCGGCCCCAATCAGATTGTGCTGACTCTTTGCGCGGGCATCGCCGCAATCATTGCGATCAAGAACGGCCACACCTGGAGCGGCATCCTCGAGGCCATCATCCAGGGCATAAGCACCGCCATGGGCGCCATTTTGATTCTGCTGTCGGTGGGCGGGCTGATCGGCACCTGGCTGATGTCGGGCACCGTGCCTTCGCTTATTTATTACGGGCTTGAGATTCTCAATCCACAGGTGTTTTACGCAGCTACCTGCTTCATTTGCCTGGTCGCTTCGCTTGCCACCGGCAGTTCGTGGACCGTGGCGGGCACGCTCGGCGTTGCGCTCATCGGCGTCGCGATGGGACTCGAGTTGTCACCCGCCATTGCCGCCGGCGCGATCGTGTCCGGCTCGTATTTCGGCGACAAGATGTCGCCACTGTCGGACAGCACCAACCTGGCACCCGCCGTTGTGGGTACTGACCTGTTTCGGCATATCCGCCACATGATGTGGACCACCGGTCCGTCGATCACAATTGCACTGATTCTGTTTGCCGTGATCGGTCTTGGCATCGATACCGATCCGAACGAAACCAGCTCGACACTTGAGACACTCTCCACGGCGCTGCAGGAAAATTTCAATATCTCGCCGCTGACCCTGATTCCTATGGTCGTGGTGTTTTTCATGGCCTATAAGAAAGTACCGCCACTGCCGACGATTCTGTTCGGTGCACTGCTCGGTGGCTTCGTGGCCATGGTGTTGCAGCCCGACGTGGTCGTGGCCTTTGCCGATGCACCGCAGCTCAATCGTGCGCTGGCGATGACCAAAGGCGTGTGGATGGCGCTGGCCGACGGCTACTCGGCCACGACCGGCGTGGCCGAGGTGGATGACCTGTTGAGCCGAGGGGGCATGAGTTCCATGCTGGTCACCATCTGGCTCATTATTACCGCGCTTGCGTTTGGTGCCGTGCTTGAACACAGCGGCATGTTGATGCGCCTGATTCAGGCCGCCATTCGCGGAGCAAAGTCTACGGGTTCGCTCGTGTTGACGGTGGTCATGAGCGCGATTGGAATCAACGTTGTCGCCGCCGATCAGTACATCGCCATCGTGCTGCCCGGACGCATGTTCAAAGCCGAATTCAAACGGCGCGGACTGGCGCCTCACAACCTCTCTCGCATTATCGAGGATTCGGGCACCATCACCTCGCCACTGATTCCCTGGAACACCTGCGGTGCGTACATGGCTGCCACACTCGGTGTCGCAACCTTCGCGTATCTGCCCTATGCGTTTTTCAATCTGATCAATCCGCTGATTACGGTCATCTACGGCTTCACCGGATTTACGATTGAGAAACTCGACGAGCAGCCAGCATGATTCGCCTGTCTCTGACCGTCGTCGCAGCGGGAATGGCGTGCGTGTCTTCACCGGCGCAGGCGGCGGATGTAAATGCTGAACAGGCCGCACGTTTCGCGGCGCTCGCCCTGACCTGCGTCCATCAGGAGTATCCCAACAAGATCGCGCACGTACTGCAAAGCGCCGAAGACGCTGGCACACCCAGCGCGCTGACGCCGGCCTTTTACGGCTGCTATGACTGGCACTCGGCGGTTCACGGTCATTGGCTGCTGGCCAGGCTGTCGGAGCGATTCCCCGATGCAGAGTTTGCAGATGACGCCCGCGGCGCGCTCGCGAAAAACCTGACACCCGAGAACATTGAGATCGAGGTGGCCTACATTCAGGGCGCCGGTCGCGGCAGCTTTGAGCGGCCCTATGGTCTGGCCTGGCTGCTGCAGCTGGCGGCCGAACTCGACTCAGCACGAAACGATCAGCTCAAACCACTGCGCGAAGCGCTGCGTCCGCTGGAAGCCATCGCCGTTGAGCGCTTCATGCTCTGGCTGCCAAAACTGACGCACCCGATCCGCACGGGCGAGCACTCGCAAACGGCCTTTGCGTTTGGGCTGGTACACGACTACGCCGTGCAGGTTGGCAATGAGGCACTCGCCAGTCTGGTGAGCTCGCGCGGCCTGGATTTTTACGGCAACGATACCGACTGCCCGCTGGCGTACGAGCCATCGGGGCAAGACTTTCTGTCACCCTGCCTGGCCGAAGCGGACTTCATGCGTCGCGTGCTTCCTGAAGACAACTATGACACCTGGCTGTCCGCGTTCCTGCCAAGGCTTCCTTACGACGGTACGACCGACTGGCTGCGCGTTGCCGTTGTGACCGACAAAAGCGACGGCAAACTCGCCCACCTCGATGGCCTGAATCTGAGTCGCGCCTGGATGCTGGCAGGTATTCACGACGCGCTGCCGGAAAATGACCGGCGCCGACACGCCCTCGTCGCGGTCGTCGCTGCGCATAGTGAATCCGGGCTTGCGTCAGTGACCGGCGAAGACTACGCAGGCGGCCACTGGCTCGCGAGCTTCGCTACCTATCTTGTGACCCGTTGACTACGGGATAACACAGCAATAACAACGCGAGCGCGAGGCGACCGGTATACTGCGCCGCACGAATACTTCCCCTGGGATTAAAAAAATGAAAAAGATTATTGCTGTGGTCGTACTGCTTGCGGTGGCCGCCGCCGCGTTACCTGCCCTCATTGGTCCAGCCACCGAAGAACAACTACGAGCGGGCCTCGCTGACGTAAGCGCCAAGCAGGGCATTATGGAAACCAAAGTCACGAGCTATGAGCGCAGCTATCGCAGCGCGACCGCTGTGCTGAATATGAGCCTTAGCGATGATTATGTTGAGTCGATCATCGCCAGCGGCAACGAGGACGGCGAGCCAATGAGCGAGGAGGAGGCAACCGAACTCCGAACCATGCTGGGCCCCGGCATGCCGATCCGCGTCGAGATCGAGCACGGTCCGCTTCTGACCCGGTTTGCCAAAGGCCTGGGCCTGAACAGCTATCGCATAACGTTGGGTGATGCCGACTGGGTAGAGCAACTGCGCGAGGCTGTGGGCGTCGCGGAAGTCTTCGACGTATTCAACGTGACCGGCAAGACCGGCCTCACCGGCAATTCCAACTTTGACCTGATGATGCCTGCGA
>CAZXCL010000034.1:0-6043 GCA_964639265.1 uncultured Gammaproteobacteria bacterium
CCGACACGGATCAACAAATTGTCCGAAACTCGTCACTGGCGGAGATTATTCGGGATAACACCTCCATCGGCAACGAAATCTCCGACAATGTGTTCATCGTGAGTGACTAATCCCCGGAGCAGCCATCACCGCTGTCACTGTCCGAGTGTTGAAGACCTCTGCCGCGAAATGCTCATCCCACTTGTTTTCTCGTGCGAGCCTGAAGAGGAGGGTCAAGGCACAGCAAGCCACATGGGCCACGGGAGATTCATCGAGAGGTTCGGTTAGCGCGCCAGACCTGGAGCTTACATAAAAACCAAACGCACGAATCTGCTGCAACGATGTGCGCAATTGCGACGTGCATCAGCGTCATTGATCAACTTTTGCGTCAAACTCTTGTTGCTGTAAGTACCGGCAAAATCACACAACAAGAAGAAAAGGTGATTATGATCTTCTCAGACTTGAAACATGCGCTCTGCACAAGCGTAGCGATAACTCTGCTCGCAGGCTGCAACAGCAGTGACCCCGAAAGCCCATTAAGTTCACTAAGCAGTGAGCTGACCAAGGCCGTTGCGGCGGCAGGCCCGGGCACCGACGCGTTTATATTGCCCGACGAAACCTCTCTCGACGACATTCCGGCTGATCCTGCGAACCCTCTGACGCCTGAAAAAGTTGCACTGGGGCAGATGCTGTTTCACGAAACCGGGCTGGCGCAACTGGCCAACGCGACCGAGCGTGTTGGGACATTCAGCTGCGCCACCTGCCATCACAGTGACGCCGGGTTTAAATCTGGCGTGCCACAAGGTATCGGCGATGGCGGCGAGAGATTCGGACTGGTTGGCGAAGGGCGAGTTCTCGGTGAAGGTCTCGATGCTCGCGCGCCCGCCGGTTCTCCGATGCTGCCGGATATTCAGCCGGTGGCGTCGCCTACGGCGCTCAACGTCGCCTATCAAGAGGTCATGTTGTGGAATGGCCAGTTTGGCAACGCGAGCAATAGCGCGGTCAACAGCGGTATCCCGCCCGCCATCCTGGCGACACCGGGCACGCCCAAAGCGCAGAACGCGCGCGGCTTGTCGGGGGTTGAAATCCAGGCCATCGCTGGACTCGGGGTCCATCGCTTGAACGTGGAGGTCGATTCGCTCCTGCAAACACAGACCGACTATATGCAAATGTTTGCCGCGGCCTTCCCCGGCAGCACCGATACGCTTGAGGATGCCGGCAAAGCCATTGCCGCGTATGAAAGAACGCTTCTTGCCAATCGCGCGCCGTTTCAGCGCTGGCTGCGGGGCGACGAGACGGCCATGACGGAACAGGAACTTCGTGGTGGGCTGTTGTTCTTTGGCCAAGCCAACTGTGTTGCCTGCCACACCGGACCGGCCTTGAGTTCGTTGCCCGGCGCGACCGCAGACGCCGTTTTCATGGCGCAGGGCTTTGCTGATCTTGATACGTCCGATCCGCGCGTGCACGGTGCGGTCAGCAGCGAGGTGGCTCGCGGACGCGGCGGGTTTACCGGCGATCCTGTGGACGATTTCAAGTTTAAAGTGCCGTCACTCTACAATCTGGCCGACGCCGGTTTTTATGGCCATGGTGCTTCCTTCAACAGCGTGCGCGACGTCGTAGCCTATAAGAATGCTGCGGTCCCGCAAAAAGCGATTGCGCGCGACAGGCTCGATAGCCGCTTTGTGCCATTGGGCTTAAGCGAGGCGCAAATCGATGACCTGACGGCCTTCCTGGAAACGGCGCTGTATGACGCAGAGCTAGATCGCTATGTCCCCGAATCCTTGCCGACCGGCAACTGTTTCCCGAATGCAGATGTCGTGTCCCTGCAAGATCTTGGTTGTATGTGATGCGGTCAGCGAACGCCCTTGTCCAGGCGCGGCCAGCAAAATCGAGGAAAATTCTGAAGACTGTCTTGCGATAGCGCGTTGAATGGCAGGTCAGGTGTTTTGAGCACGCCAGGCGCTGGCGAGCGCCGCATGATGGGCCACATTGTTGATGAAGGCGTCGCGATGAACTGGATCATGTATTTTCTCGGCCCGCTCATTGAGCAACTGCCACGATTCGGCGAGCCAGGACTGAGCACGTTGGTGGCACGTCACGGCGAGAACTTCGTAGCAGTGCCATCGGATACGCAGTGGATCTTCCGTGCCTTGCAGGCTGCCACCTGCATCAATATGTGCAAGGACATCTTCGACCCGGCGCAGGGCCTCATTGCGATCGCCGGCCTTGAGCGCCACGTTGGCCAGTGCTGAGTTTGTCTCGGTCACAAGATGACCGCTGCCGTTGGCGACGTACTTTTCGGCTGAGATCAGCAGGGTCGTACGCGCTTCATGAAGTTGATTGACACCGGCCAGCGCGATGCCTAACTGCAGCAGCGCAACGGCTTCCAGATCTGATGCACCGCTGCGCACAGCAATATCCGTTGCCGCGCGTGCGCTTACCTGGGCATCATCAAATCGCGATTGGGTGTTGCGCACAAGTGCAAGGTTGAGCGCGGCGATGCACATCACATAGGCGTAGTGAATGCCTTTGGCCAGGTTCAGACTGGCTTCAAAATGTTGACTGGCCAGGTCCAAGTCGCCGCGTCGGAAGTGAGTGTCACCGATCAGGTTCTCTCCCAGCGCTTCGGCTGTCTTGTCGCCGGACTCGACGGCGAGTTTTAGATAAGTGGTGGCCAACTCCAAAGACTCATCGATGTCCCCCGCCTCGGCCGCCGTCGCGGTCAGACTGTACAGCAGCTCCTTCTCAGCCTCGATTGATCCGCACTCGCGTGCGCGCACGATGCCGGCCTCACACACTTCGCGCGCAGCCCGGAAGTCGTTTTGCCGGCGCAGGGCAATGGCTTTGACCGCCGCGACGGACGCCATGAGTTCGCTGTCTTTGCACTGTGACGCCAGATGCTCGGCTTCATTTGCCGTGGCCAGAGCCTCAACATAGCCACCCGCATTGCTCTGCGCCAGCGCTGTACGCCACGTGGCCTTGCCTCGTTTGCGATCATCGTTGAGCACTTCGGCTATCTCGCGCATTGCGGCCAGATCCCACTCATGCTCATCACGGTTGTCGGTGGTGGCCATCACCCGCTCACGCGCAACGTGTAAACGCCAACGTGTTTCATGTTTATCCTCCGCGACAAGATTGAGAGCGCGTCCAACCAGCTGCAAGACGCTGTCTCGGCTGTGCCGGGCGGCCGCTGCCTCGGCACCCAAAACGAGGTGATGAAGCGCGCGTTCGAAAATCTCGGCACACTCGAAGTGAAACGCAATTCGTGCATGAAAGGCTTCCGGACGACTTTGTGTGCGCGCTTCCAACCACAGCCCAACACGCTTGTTATAGTGCTTGCGGTCGGCTTTCAGCACACCATCTCGGGCCACCTGATGTAGCGCATGATGATGAAAAACGTATTCTCTCGCATACGACAGCGCAGACGATGCCTGTCGAACGATGAGTTCGCGTCGCTCCAGCGCGTCAAGGTGCGCTGGCGATGCCTGATCAACAGCGGCCAGTGCTTCGTCCCAGAAGACATAGCCTACGGTGGCGGCCTGGCGCAACGCTCGACGCTCATCCGGGTCCAGACCGTCGAGCCTTGCCTGAAGCACGCCGGTAAGCGTATCTGGCAATTTGGTTAGCGACAGGCGTTCGGGCACGAGCCGCCAGGTGTCACCGTCGCTGATAATCGCCCCTTCATCCAACAAAATCTTGACGCGTTCTTCGAGGTAGAACGGGTTACCGTCGGTTGCCGCGATGAGCTGATCGCGCAAATCATGCGGCACCGATTCCAATCGCTGAAGCAGTTCTGACACCAGCGAGACGCTGGCCTCCCTCGGCAGCGCCTCAAGCGGCATTTTTTGGAGCGGGATATTTTCTCCGGGCCAATCTGAATGACGTTCGAAGAGTTGTGGCCGCGTGAGGCACAGCATGAAAAACGGCAGGTTCTCGGTGGCACGCAAAAGCTGCTGCAACCAATCGAGCGAATCATCGTCGGCCCAATGCAAATCATCGAGCACCATCACCAGGGGCTGCGATGACAAAGCGATTTGGTGTTCAACACATCGTGTGGCGCATCTCAATGCGCGCTCGCACACGACACGGGAGCTGCCTAGCGCTGTGTCGACTGCCGCATCGGTGTGTAAACCCAACAGATGGGCGAGCAACTCGGCGTCCTGCGTTGCTTCGCCGTCGGTGAGCGCAGCGATGCGTCGCAGGAATTCATTGGCGGAGAGGGTCTCAGAACTCTGACCTCGTCCCAGCCAACGAACGAACAGATTTCGCATGAGACCATAGGGCTGATGTTGCGTCTGTACGAGTGCTCTGGCTTGCAGCGCGGTGCTGGGCCGCCGTCTTGTGGTTGCCCATAGCTCAAACTCGTCTGCCAGGCGGCTCTTGCCGATTCCGGCTTCGCCGCTTACGAGCACATGGTGCGTCTGACTGGTGGGTGTACCAAGCGCACGCACCGCGGTCTTGAGTTGGTCGAGCTGAGCATCGCGCCCAACCATGCGCACTTCGATGCCATCGACACCTCGACTCGCAGTACGAACGGCGTTCTCACGCTCAGCCTGCACCAGATAGCTGCGCACGGGATGTTCGACACCTTTAATGACGAGCGGCGGCTGCGCGGTGACATCAAAGATTCCGCGTACATGGCGAAAGCTGGCGTGACTGATACGCAGGCCGCCGGGCGGAGCGGTTTGCTCCATGCGCGCTGCAATGTTCACGGGCATGCCGCGAATCGAATTGTGCGCGTCGACCCCCGCGCCGAGCAGCACGCGTCCGGAGTGAACGCCGATTCGTATGTCAAAGCCCGACACACCATGAGTGCGTCGGGCATCGGCGCCCAGTTGTTTTGCCACGCTCAGCATGTTCAGTCCGGCACGAATGGCCAGCCGCGGATCTTCCTCTTGAGAAACGTCGGCGCCGAAAACTGCCAGGATGCTGTCGCCTGCGTATTGCAGTACTCGACCTGAATGGCTTTCGATGACTTGCGTCAGCTCGGCGAGGGCGGAGTCGAAAAGAGCGTGAATGTCTTCGGGGTCGAGCTCACGCGCCATCTTCGTGGACCCGACGATGTCGCAAAACAGGATCGTGACCAAACGCAGACGTTGTTGCCGACGCCAACCGTCACGGCTCAGCTCATCGAGCTGGGCTTGTAGCGGCGCGATCGCGGCAGCCACCGCGGACTCGCCGAGTATTGAGGCTTGTTGTTCAAGGGCCGCAATGGCCTGGCGCAGAGCCCGCTCGTTGTTCATATCGTGCTGCTTGTTGGCTGCACGACGATTGTGCCACAGGTCTTATGCCTGGTGGTTTGGTACGTCCCTGCGGCAGCGGGGGCTACTTGACCCGACGTTGACCAAAGAACCAGCGCACACCGACGGAAAAGGCGTCGGCGTCTCCGCCAAGATCGAGGCTCAGTCCAGCAGCCACCTGGCTGTTGAAATAATAGTCGCCGCTAAGACGAATAAATGTGTCGGCATCATTCACATCGACGTAGTTGATTTCGGCGCGACCCTCAAGCTGAGGCGTAAAGCGGCTGCGAATTCCGCCAGTGATGCCAAAGCCGTTTTCATCGGCATCGCCGAAGTTGGTGTCAACGCTGACGCGTAACACCGAGCCGATGGCATACAGATCAAAGTTTTCAGCCTGAGGCCAAACGTAACCGCCGCCGATTTGCAGCGTCGTGGTATCCACGTTGTTACCAAGATCCAGAAACGTCAAGCCGCCGACCAACAGCCAGTTGCCTTGCACGTTATAGGAGCCGGCAATCTGGATGCCGTCGCCGTCGAGGTTGCCTGATTCAGCGTCGACAAAGCGAGCCTCAAGAAAATCGTAGCTGACGTCGGTGCCAGCGGCCGCGGGAACGGCGGTGAGCGCGATCGCTGTCAGGATCAGGTGCCTGGTCGTCTTAAGCATGATTGTCTCCATCACAGTTTGCGGGTGAGCGTTATCCTGCGGCGCGTAGCGTAGCGGAAGTCGTGTCGCGTGCCTAGACGCCAACGCGTAGCCGTTTGGGGACAGATTGCACCGTGGAATCAATGTCGTTCGCATTATTCAGCAGCGGACCTCGCGCCCG
>CAZXCL010000034.1:6143-25460 GCA_964639265.1 uncultured Gammaproteobacteria bacterium
CGCATCGAGGCGTTTGCGCTCAACTGGGGCGACATGGATCTGATGCGCGGGATCTATTCCTTCACCTTCGAGTTGCTACCTGCCCGGGTGGGCATTGAAGCGGTGGGCATTGTCGATAAGACCGGCGCCGGCGTTGAGGGCATTGCCGTCGGCGACCGCTATTGCACGCTGCCCTACTTCTATTACAACCGCGGCACGAGTGCCGATTCTGTTGTGATTCCTGCGCGCTACGCAACCAAGGCGCCGCCACGATTGTCCGCGGCGGAGTGCGCCTCTATCTGGATGGCGTTCATGACGGCCTATTTTCCTATCGCTGCGGTGACCGGTGCGCACGCCGACCGGTATATTTTGGTCACGGCAGGCACAAGTACAGCGGGCAATGCCGCTCTTGAGATTGGTCGCTTGTGTGGCAGCAATATGCTGACCACCACGAGATTTGAGAGTAACGACGCTTATTTACGCGACAGCGGCGCGAATCAAGTTTTTGCATCAGACCGAGATCAATCGCTTGAAGCGTTTATCGATCAAGCCACCGATGGCGCAGGCGTAGACATCATTTTCGATTGCGTTGCCGGCGACCTGATGACCGAGTACGCGAAAAAGATGGCACGCGATGCACGTATCTACTACTACGGCTTGCTCGGCGGGGCTTTTCCAACCGAGTTGCCGCTTGTCGACATGTTTCAGTCCAATGCCTCTTTTCATCCATATTCGGTTTTCAACTATGTTGAAGACGCGCAATGGTGTCGTGAGGGCTGCGACTACATTTATGATGCCTTCGCCAACGGACGGCTCACCTCCAGTATCGACCGCGTATACCCGATGGAAGACTACATCGCAGCGTGGGACTACATGCGGACGAACCGCGACAGCCACGGCAAGATCGTTATTGAAACCGGGCTCGCCTGACGACGGCTACCGTATCCGGGTTTGGCCAGATGGGCGCCGATGGACGCCCCGTAAGCGGCTAGCTGTTTGTTGATCTGACCGTAGCTCCACTGTCAACTGATTGAGGATGCCGACCTCATCGGCAGCAGCACACGGCGTTTCGTTCTGCTACGCTGATTTCACACAAAGAAAAAATCGGAAACGCATGCGCTACCAGGACTTCAGCGTCCGCATCTTCGCGGCACGCCGGGACGGCTACGACGTCAGTATTGATTCTCCGGAGGGCAGCACGCAGGCACATATCAAGCTGCCGCCAGATTTGCTTCGATCGGCGGCTGAACTCAACCAATGGCATCACAATGTGCGTAATCGCAGCACGCGCGATGTGGACTTTGAACAGCCACCCGGCATGTCGGCCGATGAGATTGGCAGCGCACTGTACAAAGCGCTGTTCAGCGGCAATGTGGCGCGCATGTACAATCGCAGTTACGCGGCACTCAAGGACCCGGAAGCTGGTTTACGGCTGCGGCTGCATTTGAATCTTGACGACCCACAAATTGCCAAGCTCGCTCAGATACCGTGGGAGTACATCTACGAAAAAGAGTCGATGGAGTATCTGGCACTGAGTCGTCAGACCCCGATCGTGCGCTATATCGATGTGCCTCGCCGCCAGAGCTTGCTGCCATTTGATGGCAAGCTTCGCATTCTTGTCGTGATGTCGAGCCCAAAGGGCACCCATCCTCTGGATCTCGAAAAAGAACGCCAACTCATCGAATCGACCTGGGCGAAAGACGATAACGTTCGCGTGGATTATCTACCACGGCCGACAGCAGATGGCCTGCTTGCCCAACTCGTTGCCAACAAGTACCACGTGTTGCACTACATGGGACACGGTGCGTTTGACGCGAACAGCGGTTCGGGCGCGCTGGTGCTGGAAAGCGACGATGGCTCACCCCACCTGCTGAATGCCACGACACTCGGTACCTGGCTGCGGGACGTACCCACACTAAGGCTGGCGTTTCTCAATGCCTGCGATACCGGTCGCGCGGGTGAGGATCAGCCCTTTTCCGGCGTCGCCAATCGACTGGTCATGGCCGGGCTGCCCGCGGTCGTCGCGATGCAAACCCCCATCTCCGACGACGCTGCAATCGACTTTGCCCGTGCATTTTATCCACGCCTGGCGGCCGGCTACGGCGTTGACGAGGCGAGTGCCCAGGGCCGCAAGTCGATCCTCTCCAGCGACAAAGATTCCACGGAATGGGGCATTCCCGTTCTGTACATGCGCTCGCCCGACGGACGTCTGTTCAACACCCCGCTGCCCGATACCGTGCAAGCCAAACCCGCGAGCGAGATGTTTCGCGGGGCCGCGATTGCCGCGTTTGTTCTTCTGGCAGGATTTCTGACTTTTCATTTTTGGCCGGAGACAGAATTGGAGTTTGCTTTTGCCAATCAACCCAGGACGATGTTTGTTGGCGAGACGGCCGACGTACTTCTTGAGGCAAACAACGCTGAAGACACAGATCTCGATATGACCGACTATCTGGCAGCGATTGAATTTGATGACCCAAGTGCGGTGGGCACAAAAATCACAACGAATGTCGGTCACCAACAAGATATGAGAGTGTCTGCGAAAAATCGTCGCTGGTCCATGGCCGTCACCGCACACGATGCAGGCTCGGTACCGTTTGTAGTGACCGTAGAGCGCGGGCTTGCGGAGGGAGAAGCAAGAGACTACCGAGGCTTGTTGAAAATAGCGGTCGATCCGAAAGTGTCCGAGCGCTACCAGCAGGCCATCAATCAGATCAGGAACCCCGGTCTAAGCACGAGTGACGCGCTCGAGGCGCTGCGCGCGATCCCCGTGGCCAAGCTCGACCTGAAAAGCCGCCGAACATTGGAAGCGCGCATACAGGGTTTGGAGCAGCTCAATCTGATGCGAGCGTCAGTCACCAAATCGCATGGATCTGCGCCCACGACTGAGCAGCTGAACATGAGCATCGCCGCAATCAAAGCATGGCGCAATCAGTTTGAACATACGCGAGGCGTCAAACCAAATACCGAGAATTCGCAAACGGCTGCGGTACTGCGCCGTCTCGCAGAATCAGAGAAAACCCTGGTCATTGCCGAAGACTGTCTGCATATCGGCTCGCCCGCACTATCGCCCGATCTCGTCATCTATAGAAATGCTGCCGTGGTGAAGAATCATTGCTTCCACCTCGCAAATGGTGGAGAGAACTGCAACACTGTGTGCCAGCGTGCAGGCCAGGGTCGTAGCTGCGATGTCAAAGGACTAGCCGTTGCGGCCGAGTCCATCGACAACTGTGTCTCAGTGGTCAAAGCGATCGGCGCTGGTGCGACGTTTCAAAAAGTAAGGGCCAGGTCGGGGATCTATCCTGATGATCGTTCAGGTTGCACGTTTGGCGACTGGGAGAAGGAGAGCTGGAGCAGAGGCGAGAACAAGACGGCCAATCGTTGGATTCAAATAATGAAAAAAGACAAGGCGGCACCCACCTGCGAACAGATCAATAGCGACAGAAGTCGGATGCGCGTGTGCGCTTGCAAATCGTAGACGGCTCGGCAGGCCTCCTGTGGTAACCACCGCTACAACCTTATCGGAGTTTAGATGGCACGCTGGATTCTCTATACCCTTGGCTTAATGGCCACATCAACGACTCTGGCAACCGAACTGCCTGCCAGCGCGAGCGATGGCGAAAAAGCAGTCTACTGTTTCTCGACCAACAACCTGCGCATGCAACTGGGTGCCGCCGCATTCACCGACCCTGGACAAGCCGCCGACTTGTTTAAAAACGTGGAACGATGGCAGAACGTGATCCAGCGCGAGCTGCCTGACCTTATGGCGCAGCAAAAGGCCCTGCAGACCGCCATGACGCAATTGACCGAACGCGTCAAAAGTGTCCGCCGCGATCCTGGCGCCATGGTGCAGCAGGTCATCAACCCGATTATGGCCGAATGCGACGTGCTGTTAGCGCAACTTGAACAATCTACGGCATCGGCCAGCGCGACGCCGGTGCAGCCTGAGCCCGCCATCACACAGAGCGGCCCTTACGACAGTGATGTGTTTGCCGGTTTGGTTCAGCAAACACGCTACGGAGACTTTCGCTGGAATCACCACAGCGACCTCTATGCACGTGTCGAGGGGCGCGGTCAGTTTCGACGCATCCGCGACGGTTTTCGCCTCGAGTTCGAGACCCGGATCAAGACGCTTTGCGTCGGTGACCTGATCGAGTCGCGTCGGTCCGAAGACGGTTATCTGATGCATCTGGAAGTCCCTCCCGGCAGCGGCGAAGGCTGCCTGCCCCGCGTCACGCGCGGCTTTCTGTTCCCGATGGCTTTTGATGAGCAGCCCAAGAACCGGCGCTTGATGCTGCGTCTGTATGACGAACAAAACCGTCTGGTCACGGCGATGCGATTCGAATCCCCCGAATTGCGGGCCAAGCGTCTTGATCCACAGAAACTCATGGTGATGGACGAGATGATCTACGCCATGGAAAAGGACAACGATGAGCAGCGCCGCGCCGGCAAAATGGCCATGCTGCGCAGTGAGCCGGATTTCCCACGCCTGAAACCATTTTTTGATAGCTGTATGGGCGGCGCCACGGAAACTCCCGATGCTTCGGAGGCGAACTACTACTGCATTTGCATGACCTACAAATTTGGCGTGGGCGAGCGTATCCCTGAGTCTGAGTTCCAAAGCTATGTACAGGATTTCTCGCGCCTGACCCGCCAGTTCCAGGTGTTTACCGAGGACAACAAACTGTACACGCGCCTGGCCGAAGAGTGCCGTGCGTGCAGCTATGCCGATCGCACCCTGCGCGCGGGTTGTGACGCGCCGGACACCGCAATGCTTTTACCCAACACATTCGCAGGGCTCATTGGTCAATTGGAAAAGGACGTACTGCGACTCGAATCATCGGCGTTCTATAAAGAGAACTTCTTCGTGATCTACTTGCAGGGCTACTCGGACTTCTGCCGCAATGAGATCGACGATCCGGTGCCGTTTGATTATGTGGTCACCGAAACCACGACGGATCAGTATGGCTTTAGTTACAGCGACGAAGTGCAACGTGACCGGACGTATGTACCCCGGCGCCATGCCGCGCGCTACGAGGCGATTTACGACAAGCACGCCAAGATGACGCCGGAGAAGTTTGCCAGCGCCATTGGTCAAATGGCGGTGACCAGTGACGCGGATTTTCGTCGTTTGCAGTCGGACACAGCAGCGCGCGTGCGCATCGAGACAGAGAAACGGTCCGCCGTGCGCGATCACCTGGCCAAGGGCTGCACGTCGGTGCCGGTGCAACGCGTCTATTCCCGGCTTGATGCGCTGTTTGAGTAGGTGAGTTCGGCTTAGGTTTTCAACGCTAAGCAATCACAAGACAAGGAATCTTCCCGATTCGCACCACCTGGAGCGGCGAACCATGTCGTCATTTTGCTCCGGGTGTCGCCTGTATGAATAGGACGCTCATATGGGCGTGTTATCACTAAATCAGGGAAAAGGAGATTCCTATGTTTGAAACAACAAAACCACAGAAAAACGCGGTATTGATGGTGATTCGACGTCTGGCAGCCGTGATGCTTTGCGCCGTCATGTTGCCGGCTTGCGTGATGTCACCCGAAAATATGGAATGGGTAGACGTGCGAGATCTGGATTTTAGCGGCTATGCCCAGAATCCCGGAGCAACGATCGAGCTCGAGGCTTACGACCAAAGCCGCAATGTCTGGACCACCGTAGCCACGGCGACATCGAGTACGACTCCGACCACCCTTGCCCGCCGGACGATCTACACCTGGAGCATCCGGGACTTTGACTTCACGACGGTGCCAAACTGGGAGTGTTACTGGGGTTTCAATGGCTATTGCTCAATACCAGCTGGGGCCGCTTCGGTGCAGCTGCGTCTGAGCGAAGTCGGTAGTCAGTTGGGCAACCTGATCACGTTTGACCGCGACGCGATTTCCGACTGCGTGCTCGGTCGCCTGGCCGCGGGCGAAGACCTCTGGGCAGCGGGCTACAACTGTCGCAGTTCGCAGTGGCCCATTCTGACGCTCAGAATGCTGACGTAGATGGATCGGATGGCGCCCGGGTGGATGTGTTCCGGGCGCCCATTCTTGGTATGCACCGCATCCAGCCCTCAGGAATCGACCACCCTCTGATTCTGTGACTATCAAAGCCAACCACTGCACACAAGTTACTTAAGGTTGAGCTACAACACGTGCTTCGTACGCGCACATCCCCGCGCCTTGAGCAGATCAGACAGATGCTATGCCCGTGCTAGAATCCTGTCACCCCGGCCTGTCGTGCGGTAAATGCAAAGAAGGAGCTTTCAGATGAGCGGACTGTTTGAAGATATGGATCGATTCATGCCGCACGGCCACTGCTATCTGTGGAAACCGGAAATCGTGTTTTTGCACGCTGTCTCCGATGCCGTCATCGTCATCGCCTACTACGCCATTCCGATTGCCCTGGGCTATGTGGTGTTCAAAGCCAAGGGGCGGTTGCCTTTCGGGCAGTCGTTTTTGCTATTTGCCATTTTCATCCTCGCGTGCGGCACCACGCACCTGCTTGCGATCATCAATATCTGGGATTCGCGCTACCTTATCTCCGGTATTGTAAAGGCCATCACGGCGGCAGCCTCTATCGCAACGGCCGTCTCGTTGGTACCAATACTTCCGAAAGTGCTGGCCACACTCAAAGAAGCTGACGACGACTATGAAAACGCTTGAGTCCACCAGCGTCGATACTCTGTTTCTGGTCACGCTTTATGGATATGTCTGTGTTTTGTTTGTTATCGATCAAGTCGTCCCGCTCGGGGTCGCCATCGGGTTTTTGTACGCTCTGGCCATTATTCCAGCGGTGTTTCTGGTGCCGGATACACGAGCCATTCAACGCCTCACGGGCTTTTCTATCGCGCTGATCATTGCGGGGTATCTGGCTTCGAACGGCGATCATCTGGACGCCGCCAATCTGACCAATTTAGTGCTTGGCATCTCATGCAACATTGTTTGGGCTTTCTTCTGCAACCTGTACGCCAGAGAAACTCGCCGCCTGGAGGCAACAGAGGCGGCGCTGAAGCAATCGAACAAGGAACTGTCCGAATACGCTTTTATCGCCTCCCATGACCTGCAAGCACCCGTTCGTCATATCAGTGCATTCTCCGACTTTCTGGCGGGCGAACTGGACAGCCAGCCCTCCTCACCCAGCGCACGTGAATACCTCGACACGATCCAGGAAAGCGCCGGGCGCATGACACAACTGATCCAGAGCATCCTTGAATTTTCGCGCGTCGGGAATCAGGCCCTGACCATCACGTCGTTCGAAATGGGTGGCGTTGTCGAAGACGTTATCAAACTCCACCAGCCAGGCTTGGACGACATGAGCGCGAATGTCACCATGGACAGTTACAGCGGCCAGATCCTCGCCGACCGACCAAGGATCGCTCGCGTCCTGCAAAACCTAGTGGGCAACTCGCTCAAGTTTATGCGGGAAGGCACCACACCAAAGATTGAAGTAAGCGTTCATGAGGAAGGAGAATTTTGGCGTATTGAAGTGCAGGACAACGGAATCGGCGTCAAACCGGAGTATCGGCGCAGAATTTTCGGCGCATTCCAGCGATTGCACACCGCTGAGGAATACAGCGGGACCGGCATAGGACTTGCGATATGCGCGAAGATCGTCAACATGCACGGCGGCCGCATCTGGCTCGAAACAAACGAAAAGCAAGGTTCGTGTTTTGTGTTTACTCTGCCCAAAACCTATGATGGTCAGCAGACGAAATGAGGATCTCTAAGTGACTACGCAATTCCAAACGCTTCTCGTTGAGGACTCAAAGATGGACATTGAGATTCTCAAGATGGGATTTCGCCAATCAGGTATATTGAACGGATTGAGCGTGGCGACCGACGGGGAGCAAGCGCAGCAGCAGCTCGCCGAGCTAGTACTGGACCATTCGAAATCGCGCCCGGATCTGATCATTCTGGACATCGACATCCCGAAGAAAAATGGCAAGGAAGTACTGCGCTGGATCAAATCCAATGACGACTTGAATCTGATCCCGGTGTTGATGCTGACGTCATCGCTGCTGCTAGATGACGTCGAAGAGTCGTACGCACTCGGCGCGGCGGGGTATTTCCAGAAACCGTCCAATCGAATGGAGATTGCGAGAGTCTGTGAAGCGATAGAAAAGTACTGGGTGGAAACGGCCGTTCTGCCCGGACACGCTGTCAGTGACTAGCGTCCAGCAAGGTGACCGGGACAGGCTAGCCGCAGGGCACGCTTTGTCTGTACGTAGGGGTCATATCTCGCGACGTCAATGACGTCAGACGGTCCGCGCCGCGGGCTTGCCAATCGACAATGTCCTGCCACGGCATGGCTCGGGCGATAAGAAACCCCTGAGCCGCATCGCACCCGATTTGTGCCAGCGCGGCGAATTGCGCCTGTTCCTCGACACCCTCCGCCACAATACTCATGCCCAGCTTGCGACCAAGACCAATCATGGTCTTCACAATGAGGCGGCTTTGCGCATCGCACGCCAGATCGGTCACAAGCGAACGGTCGAGTTTCAGAGTGTTGAGAGGAAACTGCCGCAGGTAGTTTAATGTGGAATGGCCCGCACCGAAATCGTCAAGCTCAATCTGGATGCCAGCCTCGGACAGTTGCCGCAAGTTGTTCAGGCATGTTTCGGTGGGTTCAAGCAGCGTCGTTTCCGTGATCTCTATGCACAGCAGGTGCATCGGAACCTGCGAGGTAGTCAGGGCATCAATAACCTCTTTTGCGAATGAAGCCCGAGCGATCTCCCGTGCATCTGCGTTAACAGAAACAGGCACCGTATTCTTCTTATCTGCCAGCGCCTGAGACTGCGAGTCGATAACCTTTGCCAACACCGCACGGCCGATATCGTTAATCAATCCGCAGCGACGTGCGATGGGCAAGAACTCAAGTGGTTGAATCACGCCATGGCCCGGCCTGTCCCACCGCGCTAGCGCCTCCAGACCAATCAGTGAGCCATCAAGCAGGGAAATTTTCGGCTGATACTCGACCTTGATTTCACCATTTCGGATTCCCGGAGCGAGCGCCTTTTTCAACTGCGTGCGTCGCAGTCGGCAGCGATCCATGTCCTTCTCGAAAAAAGCGAAGTTTGCTCGTCCGTGATTCTTGACGTCGTACATCGCCACATCGGCGCAGCGCATCAGTTCATCAACCGTGCGCCCGTTGGCCGGATAAAGCGCTGCTCCAATGCTGGCGGTTACCGTCTGCGGCTCGCCATCGATATCGGACGAGTCGCGCAAGTCCCTGGCAATATTACTGGCCCATGCCGTCACGTCGGCAGCGTCGTGCACACCCTCAAGAATGATCGCGAACTCGTCGCCACCGAGTCGCGCCGCAGTATCGCCCGCTCGGATCGAACGACGCAGCTTACGGGATACGCCACACAGCAATGCATCACCGGCCTGATGACCATGCAGATCATTGACGGCCTTGAAACCGTCAAGATCCAAAATAACCAGAGCCACCATCGTGTCATTGCGATCTGCGCGCGCGCACGCTTTTTCGAGCTGGGCGCAGTATTCCTGGCGATTTGCAAGACGGGTGAGCGGATCGTACGAAGCCAGATGGCGCAAGCGTACCTCGTTCGCTTTGCGCTCAACAGCAAAGTTGATCACACGCGGCAGCGACATATCTGAACGTACGTCCTTAACGATAAAGTCCTGAGCGCCGGTGCGGATCATCTCGGTTGCGAATTCGTCGTCGCTATTGCCGCTCAACACAACGATGGGAATCTCGTCATAGTTCAGGGAAATGGTCTTGACCGCGTTTGGCCCGGACGCGTCGGGCAGACTCAGATCGACAACAACGACATCCCAGGATTCCGCGCTGAGTCGATCCAGTGCCGAATCAAGCGTTTTGACGTGAGTAAGATCACACGGAACCCGGACCGGATCCTGGAGGACACGAGTAACGATTTGGGCATCGAACTTGTTGTCTTCTACGAGCAGAATTTTCACTGTAACGGCACTCCATGCCTCGTCATCGAAATCGCGGTCCCCGGCCCGGCGAAACAGTTGCCCCGCAACTCGGGCGATCACGACATCCTATGTTCAAGACAGATACTAGTCCAAAAACCACCCGAAAACGTGAACTACGTCATGGTAAACAGACTTGATGACAACATTCGCGTGACATTATCGCGTTGTTTTTTGTCTCCACATTGAACTAGAGAAGTGGCGCACGAAGGTCCTTAGGTTTGGCTTAGGCAAAGCACCAGATTTCTAAGGTCTTCGATAAGTAACTAATTTTGTTGTTTTATTCCACTCTTTGCGAGTGATGACCTAGGGTTAGCCGCACCAGCAAAATAAGAAATCGTGGCCCGCATGCAGGAGAACGGCCAGTCGTTGCTATGCTGGCGCGGTTCGAATCCGGGAAAAAAGTATGAGCACCGATAATCTGACGTTTACCATCTTGAGCTGCGCCTTCTTCATGGGCCTTGTGGCGCTGATTGCCTACCTCAAAACCCGGGGCGAGGTGGACACTCGAGATGGCTACTTCCTCGCCGGTCGCGGACTGACCGGTGTTTTCATTGCTGGCTCCATGCTCCTGACCAACCTTTCCGCCGAGCAGTTGATCGGGCTCAACGGCAGCGCCTACGGCTTCAATTTCAGCAGCATGGCGTGGGAAGTCACGGCCGCGTTCGCAACCATTTGCATGGCGCTGATCTTCCTGCCGCGCTATCTGGCAGGTGCGTTTACGACGCTGCCGGAGTTTCTGAACAATCGGTTTGACGACGACGTCCGCCGAATGACGGTGGTTCTGTTTCTGGTGGGCTACGGACTCATTACGATCCCATCCGTGCTCTATTCTGGCTCGATCGCCGTGCTCAAGTTGTTTGATGTGCCCGCCCTTCTCGGCGTGTCGTATCCGCAAGGTCTGCTCATTACGATTGTCTCCATTGGCTGTCTGGGTGCGGCTTACGCCGTGTTCGGCGGACTGCGGGCGGTGGCCGTATCGGACACCATCAACGGCATCGGTCTTCTTATTGTGGGCGTTACGGTGCCGGTGCTGGGCCTCGCGATGCTGGGCGATGGCAGTGTGCGCGAGGGACTCGCGGTGGTTACGACGGTCGACACGCACAAGCTCAATGCCATTGGCGCAAGCTCTGACCCAACGCCCTTCGGAACACTGTTCACCGGAATGATCTTCGCCAATCTTTTTTACTGGTGCACAAACCAGTACGTCATTCAGCGCACGCTGGCCGCGCGTAGTCTGGCCGAAGGTCAAAAAGGCGTGCTTCTGTCGGGGTTTTTCAAAGTCATGGTGCCGTTCATGATGATGCTTCCCGGCACTATTGCTTTTCATCTTTACGGGCCGGGACTGGCATCGATTGATCTGGCCTACCCCACGTTGATTCGAGATGTACTCCCGGTGTGGATGGCGGGGTTTTTCCTCGCCGTGTTGCTTGGCGCGGTCTTTTCTTCTTTCAATTCATTACTCAACAGCGCTGCGACACTGTTTGTGCTGGATGTCTACGCCCCGCTCAAGAAGCGTACGCTTGGCGACGAGGCGCTGATTCGAATTGCAAAAATCGCCAGCGTCGTTATTGCGCTGTTTTCGTTTGCGGTGGCGCCGCTTCTGCAGTTTGCACCGGAAGGGCTTTGGCAGATCATTCGAATTTTTACGGGCTTTTACAACATCCCAATCATTGCCATTGTGATCATCGGGCTGTTCACCCGGCGCGTGCCGGCGTTAGCCGCCAAAGTCGTAATTGTGTTTCATGTTTGCGCGTACGCGCTGCTGCGTTTTGTCTTTGACGATGTGGTCACCCTTCACTTCATTCACCTCTATGGGGTGCTGTTTGTGATTGAAATCGCGTTGATGCTGCTGATCGGGCGCCTCAAGCCGCGGCAGCAAGCGTGGCAGTACGCCACAAAAAGCGCAGTGGATTTGCGCCCCTGGCGGCACGCGCGTGCCACAGCGCTGACGCTCCTGTCCTGCGTGGTTGCGGTGTATTTGCTGTTTTCGAAGCTCGGACTGGTCACCGGTATCACGCCAGTTTTCTACTGGCTTTTGAGCGCTCTGGGCCTTTTGAACGCAATTGCGTGGGGGCTTTCAATCCGCAACGCGAATCGACTGGACTGAGTTTAAATTCAAGAAACCGCACGTGGCGCGCCATGCAAACGTTTGCATTTCAGTAATGCACTGTAGTAGAACAACGTTATGGCAACTCGAAACCCATGACACCCAGCAGGTTCTAACTATGCGTCACGTTTATCATCAGGATTCCCGTCGTGCACGGCCCCTCGTCGCCTTCGCTACCGCATCGCTCCTGGCTATGACACCGATGTCTCTCGCCCAGGGAGCACTCGAGGAAGTCGTGGTCACGGCACAGAAGCGGGAGCAGAACGTCGCAGAAGTGCCGGTGGCCGTCTCCGTGCTCAGCAGCGAAGTGGTGCAGGACTCGTTCCTGAACAACATGGAAGACATACAGCAGTTTGTGCCGTCAGTCAGTATTCGCCAGGGCAACACAACACGTAACCAGGCGCTCACCGTTCGCGGCATCGGCACAATCTCGTTCAGCGTCGCCGCTGAGCCGAGCGTATCCACAGTGGTCGACAACGTGGTGCTCGGCCGCTCTGGGCAGGCATTTGCTGATCTTTACGATCTCGAACGCGTAGAGGTTCTCCGCGGTCCTCAGGGCACATTGTTTGGCAAGAACGCGTCGGCCGGTGTGGTGAACATCACGACGCAGCGTCCAACCGACGAGCTGTCGGGTTATCTCGATACGCAGATTTATCAGGACAACGAGTACATTCTGCGCGGCAAGATTGCCGGTCCCATTAACGATCAGCTGCGTGGCTCTCTAGTGGTCATGGACGCCTCATTTGATGGCTTTATCCAAAATGTGTTCAACAACGAAACCGTCAATGGCTACGACAAACGGGGTTTGCGCGGCATGCTCGACTACGATGTCAACGACAACACAAACGTGCTGATGATTTTTGAAGATTACGCAGCCGACAACGATTGCTGCGCCGATCTGGAGATGCGCCCCAGTGGACGTAACCCTGACTCAGAAGCCGCCCCGAATGGTACGGGTCTGGATCTGGACCAGCGCCTCATCGACCACGATTTCGAAACGCGTACGCTGGACGATCACACTGCTGCGTCGATTCAGATCGAAACCGGTATTGGCGAGCACACGCTGACCTCGATCACGGCCTACCGCCTGTGGGACAACACCGAATTCCGCGAGGGTGATTTCACCTCCATCGCCGGTGACAGCACAGAGCCAGTGTTCGGCGTCCCGTTCCAGCTGCACGACATCGGACCACAAACCTGGCGCCAGTTTTCACAGGAACTGCGTCTGGCCTCGCCGGTCGGTGAAGCCTTCGACTACCAGGTAGGTTTGTTCTACTGGAACATCGATTCGGAGCGTAACTTCACACGTGAAGCCAGCTGCCAGAACAACAACGGCCAGCTCAACGCCGCGATCACCAATCATCTTCAAATTACGCTTGACCAGCCCAACGCCACACAGGCCGATGTGGACGCGTTTATCGCCGACAACAACATCACGTGCAATGCCAACGACATCGTGTCGGCCACCGGTTTCATGGACACCGAGTTTCTGAACTACGCCATATTCGGTCAGGGCAACTACCGCTTTACGGATACGTTTAGCGTTCTGTTCGGACTGCGCTATACCTCAGACGAGGTGTCGTTCAATCACAACCGCCGCAGCAACGATGAGTTTGGTCGCCGCGGTGTCGGCGTACGCCCGCGTTTCTCTGATGGCAACAACCAGTTCGACACCAACCTGTCGGGCCAGACCGACGAGACCAACGTCGCCGGCAAGATTGGCGCACAGTGGGATTTTCGAGATAACGCAATGGTCTACGCGACCTACAGCCAAGGCTATAAAGGCCCTGCTTTCAACGTGTTCTACAACATGGACGACGACGATATCAATCCAATCAACGCCGAGGAATCCGACTCGTTTGAGCTTGGCACCAAGTGGACCTGGGACCAGGGTTACGTCGCCGCAACCTGGTTTTCGACCGAGATCGAGAACTTTCAGGCCAATGACTTTGACACCTCCGACGGCACCACGATTACCGGCTTTACCAACGGTGGTGATGTCGAAACCACCGGCGTTGAGGTCGACTTCATTTACCAACCCACGGATAACCTGAGCTTCTCAGGCGGTTTCGCGTTCATCGATGCCGAGTCGACGACCGGCGCGCCGCTGCCGTTCGCACCTGAGACGCGTTACTCGTTGGTCGGTCGCTATGACATGCCGCTGGCTTCCGGTGCCACCGTGCGCTTTAACGGCAACTACGTGTACTCCGATGAAAAACTCTCCGGCAACATTGGCCAGACCGACGACGTGCCTTTCTTGTTGCCCGACTACGGTCTGCTAAACGCCAGTGTCGCCTTCATTTCGGCTGACGATCGATTAACGGTTGCTCTGATCGGGAAAAACCTGACGGACGAGGCGTTTGTGACCACGTTTGCAGGAGACGGCTTCCGCTACACCGCACCGCGCGACGCGGATCGCTACTTCGGTATGAGTGTCCGTCTGAACTACTAAACGGAAGGCGCGGCGGTTGACGACCGCACGACCAGTTGCGGCGCCGGGATATCCGATTCCGGCGCCGTTTTTCGTTCATGCAAATGCACTGCGTAGCGTACAGCCGCAACGCCAAGCTCGAGCATGGGCCAGCGCACCGTCGTTAACGGTGGTTGAATTACACCAGCCAGGGCAATGTCATCATGACCAGCAATGGAGATATCGCGCGGCACGCTAAGACCGCGTTTACCCAGCGCGTGAATAAGGGCAATCGCGCACACATCGTTCCAGGCGAACACCGCCGTGGGACGATCGTTGCTTGCCAGGAGTGCGTCGGCGATCACCTCGACGCTGTCGGTGCTGCCGTCAAACACAAACTGCCAGTCGTCGCGCGTTGTCTGGCCCAGGTTGGCGATGGCATTGCGATACGCCAGGCTCTTGGGCTCACGCGCCGGCCCGGCAGGACCCGAGACAAATCCGATACGACAGTGACCGAGCTGGACCAGGTGCTGCAAAATCAAAGCGGTGCCGCGCAGGCTGTCGCAGCTAACCTGGTGTCTCGCCTCTTCGCGATTGATGTGCACGATGGGGGTGTCGTCGTTAAGGCTTTCGTAGTAGCTGCTCGGACATCGAGCCATCGGAACAATCACCGCATCAGCAGACAACTCACTGAACAGGTTGACCGCATCGCGCTCAGCGTCTGGCCGTCCCTCAGTGTTGCGAATCAGGATGCGCAAATTGTGTCGCGCCGCCTCATCTTCGATACCGCGCGCGAGTGGTGCGAAAAACGGATTGGTCATGTCAGGAATCACCAGGCCAACCAGATGACTGCGCCTGGCTACCAGCGACCTGGCCATCGCACTTGGCACGTAGCCGAGCTTTTTGGCAATGCTCTTCACGCGCTGTGCGGTATCGGGTCTGACTTTTTCGGAACCCTGCAAGGCGCGCGTCACCGTGGAGGGATCCACGCCGGCCTCGCGGGCTATGTCTTTGATGGTGACGCGTGATGAGCGTTCGGAAGATCTGGGCATTGTTATCGTGCTCGTGGCTGCGCTCAGTCTGCATCAATATAAGAAGAAGCTCACGGACGGTGTTTCAATATGCGCCCGTTGAGCGATACAAACGTTTGTATATGGATGTTAACGCAAGTATAGTTTCAAGTCTGTAAGGAGCCTCACGATGGATCACACTTCCAGGATGCGTCTGCGGATGTTTGAAAACAGCCCGGGCCAGCGTCACATCTCGCCGCACGATCACTATCTGTATCGGCAAGACGCGCCACGGCACGCGCTGAACATCATTGGCACCGGCACCATTGGTCAAGAGCATATGCGCGTCGCCGCGCTGCTCGGGCGGGCCCGCATCCACGGCATTTACGACACCGCCCAGCGAAGCTGCAAGGTGGCCGCCGAAGAGTTTGCTCATTTGTCGGAGTCGCCGCTGGCAACCTACGACTCGCTGCATGCGGCTTGCCATGACCCCGAAGTGGACGCGCTGATCATCTGCACGCCCAACGACACCCATTTTGATGTTCTGAAAGTGGCATTAAGTTCGGGCAAACCTGTCCTGCTCGAAAAGCCGATGGCCACACGTCTGGAAGATGCGGCCGCCATCGTCGCTCTGGCGCGCGATTACGGTGCTCCACTGCACGTGGGTCTGCAGTATCGCTTCAAGGCCATCTACTCCGAGGCCGAACACGAAGTGCATACACGTCAGAGCCTCGGACGCATTCACGCCATCAATTTGTTCGAACACCGTCCACCGTTTCTGGACAAGGTCGATCAGTGGAACAAGTTTGAGGCAAGGTCGGGTGGCACGCTGGTGGAGAAGTGCTGTCATTATTTTGATCTGATCAACCGCCTGGCCAATGCGAGGCCGGTCCGTGTTTACGCGAGCGGCGCCCGGTCCGTGAACTTTCTGGATTTCCGGCACGACGGCAAAGCCTCCGACATCATGGATAACGCCAGCGTGATCATCGACTACAAAAACGGCGTACGCGCGACCTTCGAACTCAATATGTTCAGCCCCAACTTCCACGAGCAGTTGGTGGTCTGCGGCGAACGGGGCCGACTGCTGGGCGACGAGCAATTCGAGACCTTTCATAGCCAGAGCGCCACGACGACGCTGCGTATCGAGCACGGCGAACAGGCGCCCACGCGCAACGTGGAACTGGCCCACGCCCGCGATATTGAACACAGCGGCCATCACGGCGGCACCTACTTTGAGCACGCCGCGTTTCTGGACAGTATTGAAGGACGCCCCAGCGCCGCTGCGACGCCCGAGGAAGGCTTCTGGTCCATTGTCGTGGGTGCTGCCGCGCAGGCCTCTGCCGAGGCAGGTCGCCACATCGATGTACGCGACTGGTTGCAGGAACACGAGTTAAACGACTATGCCGGAGAAATCTGAATGAGTACGACCACCGTTCGCGTCGGCGAGGCACAAATGCCTGCCGTCGGCCTGGGCCTCTGGAAACTCGAGCGCGAAACGGCCGCGGCCACCGTGCACGACGCCATCG
Source organism: uncultured Gammaproteobacteria bacterium (assembly GCA_964639265.1). Taxonomy (GTDB): domain Bacteria; phylum Pseudomonadota; class Gammaproteobacteria; order Steroidobacterales; family JBCCMA01; genus JBCCMA01. Next base: position 23,124 of record CAZXCL010000034.1, read on the forward strand.
CCAAAGGCTATCGGCATCTCGACAGCGCCACCGACTACGGCAACGAAGTTGAAGTAGGACAAGGCATCGCCTCAGCGCTGTCTGCCGGCCTGTGCACTCGCGAGGAGTTGTGGCTCACCAGCAAGCTGTGGAATACCGATCATGCCGCGAAGCACGTCGAGCCGGCGCTCAAGCGCACGCTCAAGGATCTGCAGGTCGACTATCTCGATCTTTATCTGATTCACTTCCCCATCGCATTGGCCCACGTACCGCACGACGTGCGCTACCCCCCTGAATGGCTGCACGATCCAGAGCAGCCAGAACAGGGTATGCGCCTTGCCCCCGTGCCGCTGGCGGAAACCTGGGGCGCCATGGAAGGGTTGGTGAAAGACGGTCTCGTACGCCACATCGGCGTGTGCAACTACAACTCGGGCCTGATCCACGACCTGTTGTCGTATGCGAGCATCAAGCCCGCCGTCCTGCAGATTGAGTCCCACCCGTATCTGACTCAGGAACGCCTGCTGCGTCTATGCAACGATCGCGACATCGCCGTGACCGCGTTCTCTCCACTGGGCGCTTTGAGCTACGTGGAGCTGGATATGGCCGGGCAATCCGACACCGTGCTCACCAACGAAGCCGTGCTGGCGGCCGCGTCGCGTACGGGCCGTACGCCCGCGCAAGTGGTGTTGCGCTGGGGCGTGCAGCGTGGCACCGCGATTATTCCCAAGACATCCAAACCCGAGCGCCTCGTCGAAAACCTGGCGCTGTTTGATTTTGAGCTGAGCGCAGAAGAAATGGACGCGATCAGCGCGCTGAATGCCAATCGACGCTTCAATGACCCTGCCCATTTTTGCGAAGCAGCGTTTAACACTTTCCATCCGATTTACGACTAGTCGCGCAGGAGCTTTGCACATCGTGAGCAATGCAGAAACCATGAATACCATTAGCGTTGCCGGTCAGCTTGACCTGAACGGGCCCTTCCCACTGGTTTACGCCCCAGGCCATCGACTTGAGCTAGCCGATGCTCTGCGCTGGGTCACCTCGCACCGCGATCGGTTGCTCGATCAGGTCGCCGCCCACGGGGTCGTGATGTTGCGCGATATCGGCGCAAGCTCCGCGGACGACTTCGACGCCGTCATACGCGCCTTTGATTTGCCCAATTTCACTTACGCTGATTCGCTGTCCAACGCGGTGCGCGTCAATTTGAGCGAGCGTGTGTTTACCGCGAATGAGGCGCCGCCCGACGTGTCTATTTTTCTGCACCATGAAATGGCGCAGACTCCGATCTTTCCCTCGCGACTGTTTTTCTTTTGCGAGAAATCGGCCGAGGAAGCGGGGCAAACCCCCGTGTGCCGCTCGGACGCACTCTACAACGCTCTGCTTGAACGCGTGCCCGAATTTGTTGCACGCTGCGAAGCGCTTGGCGTCAAGTACACCAACACGATGCCGGGCGACGACGATCCCAATTCAGGACAAGGTCGCAGTTGGCGCAGCACGCTCAATGTCGACAGCCGGGAAGCTGCGCAGGCGCGAATGGGGGCCCTGGGCTACACGTGCGACTGGCAGGACGATGGCTCGTTGACCGCAACGACACCTGTGTTGCCCGCCGTCCGCACCCTGCAAGACGGACGCAAAGTGTTCTTCAATCAGCTTATCGCGGCATACCGCGGCTGGGCCAACCTCGAGAAATCCATTCGTTTTGGCGACGACAGCCCGATGGACGCCGAAGGCATGGCTGCCGCTGTCGAGCTTGCCGAATCGCTCACGTTCGACGTGCCGTGGCAGGCTGGAGATGTGGCCGTGATTGACAACTTCACGGTGATGCACGGACGACGACCTTTCAAGGGCACGCGGCGCGTACTGGCGTCGCTCGTGGCCGACGAAGGCACCGCCTTTAGCGCTTAGGTTTTTTTAGCCTGCCGCCTGCGTCCTTCGCCGGATGATCTGTGGCGCCGGGCCGACAAGCTCATCAACCACATCCTTTATCTGCTGCCAAACCTCGCATAGCGGACGATGACATTGCCAGGTAACTACTCGGCTTCGGGAAAGGATGCGATGCATCGACGCACCGCCACCGACCAAATTGCTCGCGCCCTCTTTCAAACTAGTTGTCGAACCAACGTCGTAACGGCACGCGTCACACCCACAAAATTAGAAAGGGCCACTCTGCGAGTGACCCTTTCTAATTTGGCGCGCCCGACAGGATGGGCTCAGATCGCCCGCGGCCGATCTTCGGGGCTACGCCCCGGCGGCAGAGCCGCCGCCCAAATTGCTACCGCAATTTGTCGAACCGCCGTCGTAACGGCACGCGTCAAACCCTCAAAATCAGAAAGGGCCACTCTTCGAGTGACCCTTTCT
>CAZXCL010000034.1:25560-45751 GCA_964639265.1 uncultured Gammaproteobacteria bacterium
GGCACGCGTCAAACCCTCAAAATCAGAAAGGGCCACTCTTCGAGTGACCCTTTCTGATTTGGCGCGCCCGACAGGATGGGCTCAGATCGCCCGCGGCCGATCTTCGGGGCTACGCCCCGGCGGCAGAGCCGCCGCCCAAATTGCTACCGCAATTTGTCGAACCGCCGTCGTAACGGCACGCGTCAAACCCTCAAAATCAGAAAGGGCCACTCTTCGAGTGACCCTTTCTAATTTGGCGCGCCCGACAGGATTCGAACCTGTGACCTTCGGCTTCGGAGGCCGACACTCTATCCAGCTGAGCTACGGGCGCCCGGATACGGGAGTATACGCGAATCCCCATCGGCGTCGATCCACGGCCCGGTGAAAGACGGATTGCGGCCGGGCATCGTGCCGAACCCCTCCAACGTGTATCCTACGCGCCCTGCCGCTCGGGTCCGCCACGGCACAACCATGGTTGCTGTTGATATGACTACACCCGAGGCGCCAAGCGCCGCCGTACGCTTCGACGCGTTCGACCTGCCAGAAGAACTGCTGCAGGCCTTGCGCGAAGTCGGCTACGAAACGCCCACGCCCATTCAGGCCGAAGCCATCCCCTGCCTGCTGCAAGGTCGCGACCTGCTGGGCCATGCACCCACCGGCACCGGCAAGACGGCCGCCTTTGCGCTGCCGCTGCTGGCTCAACTGAACATGCGCGACGCGGCCATACAGATCATGTGCCTGACGCCCACGCGCGAGCTGGCCATCCAGGTGGCCGAGGCCTTCGCGCGCTACGCCAGCCATATGCCAGGGTTTCACGTGCTGCCCATCTATGGCGGGCAGGAGTATGGCACGCAGCTGCGCCAGCTCAAGCGGGGTGTTCAGGTAGTGGTCGGCACGCCCGGGCGGGTGATGGACCACATGCGACGCGGCACGCTGAAGCTCGGCGGCCTCAAAGCGCTGGTACTCGACGAGGCCGACGAAATGTTGCGCATGGGCTTTGTCGATGAAGTGGAGTGGATTCTCGAGCAAACCCCGGACAAACGGCAGATGGCTCTGTTTTCAGCCACGATGCCTCGACAGATTGAACGCATCGCACGCAAGTACCTGACCATCCCGCACGAAATCTCCATCGAGGCTAAAGGCTCAACGGCCGACACCATTCGCCAGCGGTACTGGAAAGTCACGGGCGTACACAAGCTCGACGCCCTGACGCGCATCCTGGAAGTCGAGACGTTCGACGCCATGATCATCTTTGTTCGCACGAAGAACGCGACCACCATGCTGGCCGAACGGCTGTCCGCGCGCGGGCACGCGGCGGCGGCCATGAATGGCGACCTCCTCCAAAAACAGCGCGAACAGCTGGTCGAGCGTCTGAAGAAAGGCACGCTGGACATCTTGGTCGCCACCGACATCGCGGCCCGCGGTCTGGACGTCGAGCGCATCAGTCACGTGGTGAACTACGACATCCCCTCGGACACAGAATCCTACGTGCATCGCATTGGCCGCACCGGGCGCGCGGGCCGCAGTGGGGAGGCCATTCTGTTTGTCGCCCCGCGCGAACGACGCATGCTGCAGGCGATCGAGCGGGCAACGCGCCAGCGAATTGAGAAGCTGCACCTGCCCACCACAGAGGCGGTTAACAACAAGCGAATTGCCGACTTCAAGCAGAAAATCACCGACGTCATTTCTCAGGGCGAACTCGCGTTCACCCAAAGCATCGTGGAGCAGTATCAGCAGGAGCACGACGTCGCGGCGCTGGACATCGCCGCCGCGCTAGCCACACTGGCCATGGGCGACAAGCCGCTGTTGGTTGAAAAAGAGCAGCACCCACGAACAGAACACTCGGACGCGGACAAAGAGACGTTTCGTCTTGAAGTGGGCTACCAGCACGGCGTCAAGCCGGGCAACATCGTCGCGGCAATCGCCAACGCCGCCGGCCTTGACGGAGGGCACATCGGGCACATCAACATCGATCAGACACACACGCTGGTCGATCTTCCCAAGGGCATGCCGCGCGAGATCTTCAAAGAACTACAGCGCACCGTGATTTGCGGGCAGAAAACCAATATCCGGCGAATGGACGATGGCGGATCAGCCCGTAAACGTCCTACACCGAAAAGTAAACCAAAAGCACACAAGCGCCATACCAAACCCAAACCCAAACCCAAACCGAAGCCGAAGCCGAAGCCGAAGCCGAAGCCGAAGCCGAAGCCGAAGCCGAAGAAAGACCGTAACTCCTGATCACTCGTTTTATCCGCAACGCAGTTGATCGGCGTGATGAATCGAATCGCGATGCTTTTCGACAAACTCCATCAGCGTCGCCACGGAAAATGGGCCGGAGCCAAAGCCACTCCAGGGGGAAAAACCCTGCAGATGGACAACACTCTGGGGATCGCGCCGTAGCAAACGACCGAACACTGAACCAACAACGGCCGCACCAACACCGCGCAATTTCCCGTGGCCTTGTGCCTCCTGAAGCGTGTAGAACCATAGCGGCGTCTTGGTGATATTGGCTTTCGCAAGAATCTCTGGAGAGGCCACCTCGGGCAGCGACAGATGACGTGCCAATTGCTGCCCTGATGCCACCAGCAGTGAACCACGATCCCGAAGCAGGTTACGTAGTCCAAGCTTCCTGGCTTGCGCCACGCTCGTTTGCACAGAGCGAAACGCCACAGGAGCATCGATAAAAGGTAATTCAAACAGCGTATTTGCCATCTCTGTACCGACTGGCAGCGCACGCTGGGCGGTACCAGAAATATCGAAGAACTCTGAAAATGCCAGATTTGCGGCGGGCGCTCGGGCGCCAAATCCACGCATAGCAAACAGATCCACTGGCGTCGCTCCCGGCGTCAATCGGTATTGCGGCTGAACCGTAGCGTGCCCAAAACGGTACGCGGCAACGGAAAACTCCACCGGCATGGAAGGGCCCTCAGCGGGAAACGGGTCGTTCACTATGGCAGCCTTCAGCTCATCGGGCTCAACGAACGATGGCAGCAAGTCGTTGACGACCAGATACTGGTAGTGCAGCCGAACGAATCGACGAACATCTTCAAATGTCCGCAGAGCAGGCGGAATCAAACTCTCAGACCAAAGCTCGCTGCGCATTCCGTCGTGCGCACACTGATGAATATCCGCACCGGTCGCAGCATCGTCTGCAATCCGACTCATCAGAATGTTGTGCAGACAGATAAAGGCACCCTGAATCTGGCTGACAATAATGTTCTCATCATTGCGCGGATCGCCGATCAGAGCCGTGCCTTTGCAGTTTCGAGCGAGATCAAGCGGATTGTCATCGCGACCAAAGAGCAAGAATCCCGCATGATCATGTGAGTAAAGATGCGGCGAAGCTTCGGGGCCGTCGCCATAAACGCAGTCCAGATCCAGACTCGGGGTGCGGATGTTGCGAATGAAGCGCGGATCAATTTCCTGGCCAATCGCACTGGTGGCATCAAGCGTAATGTCGTGGTCGACAAACTGGCCGAAGAAGGTCATTCCGGCTTGCGCCGGCCCGTCCTGTACCTGCGCTGTACGCATACTCTCTACAAGCGCGTCGAACGCATCAACGATGACCTGATCTGCGATATTGCCTGTCACCGGATTACTCTGACCCAGTAGATATCCGAACGTCTGCGGGAGAGGCCGACTGTCGTTCAGGGCGCGACCATTGGCGCACTCCTTCAGCAGTTGATCCAGACGGGTCAGACCATGATTTGGACTAGTCATGTTCGGTTACTCCCTGCAACGGCGCGGCAAGGACATGGACCGCCAGAGCGCAGACGGCCAACGATTCGGCGAAAAAGCCGAATGCCCGGGTTTTTAGTGATGTCATCAGATATCTCCTTCGGTTATATGGAAACGCCTGACAAGCGACTGGCAGGGCGTTCAACGAAGGAGAATGACAAGCATCCAAAATATGACATTGGCCGACGGCGGCAGCGACACGGTCTCGCCCTGCCGGGTGAACTTCAACGGCACCATCGATAGGTTGAGTGTCGATCATTATCAGCACTCGGGTACAGAGTTTACGCGATTACTCGCCGCGGTGGCCTGCGACGTCAACGCAGACACGTCAGCCGGCAGATCGCCATAGAGCGCAGTGCCGTAACGAATATCTGGCTCCGCCCACAAGAAAAAAATCACTGCGATGGGGAAGTTTACCGGGATTTACTGCTTACCCCATTAGAGCTCTGTGCAACTGATGCAGCGCAACCACTCAGGGAGCCCCCGATCGTGAAAAACACGCTACTTTATCTGACACTGCTCGCATTGTGCGGCGTGTGCGCCACCGTGACCAAACCGGCGCAAGCGCGCAGCTGCGGCGCGAACAACCAGCGCCCGTGTACGATCTTCGAACGCATCCCGTCATGCGACAAGGGGCTCTACGAGGACTTCAAGAAAAACCGCTGTCGCAAAAAAACCGTCCCGGGCAAAGACTGCGGTCGGGCCAACCAGCGCCCGTGCACCATCATTGAGAGGATTCCGTCATGCAACAAAGGGCTGGTTGAGGACTTCAGTAAGAACCGCTGCGTCAAAAAGGCCGTTCCGGGCAAGGACTGCGGACGTGCCAATCAACGCCCCTGCACCATTGTCGAGAGGATACCTTCTTGCAACAAAGGGATGGTTGAGGACTTCAGCAAGAATCTTTGCGTAAAAAAGGCCGTACCGGGTGTGGACTGTGGCAACGAAAATCAGCGCCCCTGCACCATCGTCGAGCGCATTCCCTCGTGCAACGCCAACCTGAAGGAGGACTTTGCCAAAGGCATCTGCGTCTCGGTGCCCTGTGGCAAAGAGCTGGGTCGCCCTTGCACAATCGTCGAGCGCATCCCGTCGTGCGACAAGGGACTCGTTGAGAACTTTCTGAAAGGTCGCTGCGTACCAAGCAAAAATGAGTTACGCCATCGTATCGCCGGCAAGAAGCTTGAACAGATCGGCGGCTTCATCGCTTCAAAAGTCGGCTTTGCACAACAGGTGGCCAGCGACCCCGCCTTGAAGCGCTCACTCGAGGCAGGAAACGAGCGCGCCGTGGCCAACTCCGCGGTACTCCAACGCGCCGAGCCCGAACAAATGCCCGACGGTCACTTGCTGCGAACCATCTCTGTGGGCGCAGCCGCAGGCGGTCACTTCATTTTTGTCGGGACAAGCGGCGGCGCGGGCGCGGCCATCGATCTGAAAGGCGAACGACCGGTCTACGCGTACGCCACGGGCAACTACAGCTTTGGCCCTGGTCTTGGTGCCGGCGGCGCGCTGGATGTCGGGTTTTGGGTCTGCCAGAACAACAAGATTGGCGGCGACAGTTGGGGCATTGAATTTGGCGTTGATGATCTTGCCGCGGCCTACGTGGGCGCGCTGTCCATGAGTAAGGGCCCGTCGCTGGCCATCGGTCTGTGGTTCGACTACAACAACGTTTTCCAGGGCTTTACCATCACACCGGGATTCGGTGTGGGCGTTGATTTCGGCGGCGTCGTTTATGCCGGCACGGCGGTCGATGGCGACGAAAGCGTCGGTTGCGATGGTCGACCGGTCACCGTCGCGCAAACCCCATCGGCCGCATTTCGAGCCAGCAGCAATGCACCGCGCACCGCGCGTCGCGTGGCATCGACGCAGCGCTTGTCGTCTTGCCCGAGCAATGCGCAGTCCCTTCGCGGCCAGCGCACGGCCGTCACCTGCTCATGCAGCGCCGCCCAAACGCGATCGGGCAAGGTATGGGGCACAAACCCCTACACGGACGACTCGAGGCTGTGCCGCGCGGCGGTCCATGCCGGCATCATTTCATCGGCGGGCGGCACCATTGTTTTTCGACCGGCCGACGGGCGCTCGAGTTTCAACGGGTCAACGCGCCACGGCGTGACCACGTCGCGCTATGGCGCGTGGCCGGGCGGCGTGACGCTGAGTCGACCGTGACGGCAATGAGACTCCTTGCGTAAAGAACTTCACGATAGCAATCTCACGGTTGTTTTTTTGGAGGTACCCCATGGCGCTCCAGTCTGTGAACTGCCGTGCAATCTATTGCAACGCCTCAATAGCCCGTTGCAACGCTTCAGCACTTGTATCGATACTTTCGATACCCGCCTGTCCCGACTGCAGTGCAGTGATCAACTCCGTCAGAGCCTGCATTTCGTCAGCATCCGACGAGCTATGCAAGGTATAGCGCGCCGACAATTCGAGTCGTTTCGCCTCCAGCAATTGCTCAAGAACACTTCGCTTGATCACGTTGGCACCCTCTATTGCGCGCAGTGCAAAATTGCCATTTGACAGCGGCGTGAACAGGTTGATGAACGCCTCGTCAGTCACGGTGATCTCACCCTCGGTATAGCTCACAGAAATGCCGATCGTCTCCTGAGGCACGATCAATTGCACCACGCTCAACCGACCATTGTCGTCGATGCTTGCGACCAGAGAATCTTTCATGATCCAGCTTGCGGGGACCGTGCGATCGCGTATTCGGCCGTCTTCGTAGGTCACCATGGCGCGGTAGTTCGCACTGGTGTTCTCCTGTACGGAATCGGGCCCGACGATGTCAATGCTCGCGACAGGTGAATCAAGGATCACCGGCATAGCCACCGCTGTGAGCATGCCGTCTTGCTGAGCAATCAGTAGATGATCCTGGCCAACCGACAGCAAACCTGCCGCCGGATACGACCACACGTCATCGCGGGCAAGAATTTCGATCGCGTAGGTTTTGCTATCAGATGAGAGAAAAACGTGTGTATCGGTAAGCGTGACGGGACCACTGAGCGTCTCGCCGGCTGGCGCGTTCCAAGTCCACAGATCGGCGCCTGTCTCCACGGAGATAGCCTTGAGCGCAGAGGCTTGCAGGATGTAGATAACGCCTTCAGCAATCGCCGGCTGGCCCACGAAGTTGTCCAGACGATCCCACATGATCGACGGCGGCGTTCCAATATCCACAGCGACCAGACGCCGGTTGTGCATCATGACGGCGCGCTGCCCCTCAAGCGCAACAGCGCCTTCAACGGAATAACCGTTCCAATCGAAATTCGGATCTTGCAGTGTGTAGGCACGTTCGCCGGTCTCGCGGTCCACGGCAATAAACGAACCACCTACGTAGGCGTAAGCCCTATCAGTGTCCAGAGTGGGCGTCCACTCATCGTATTGCGGCAACGATGCAAACCAGTCTTGCTGACCCGAAAACGCATTCATTCGATACATTCCACCGTACGTGCCACCGTTCACGTAGACGCGACCGTCCGCAATGGTGGGCGCCTCGTAGCTTTCCCACTGGGCCGAAAACACGCTTTCGAAAATGGTCTGCCCGGTCTCAGCGGACAGCGCGCGAACCATTGGCGGGTAGCTATTGGACGTGGCCTTACCGGTCTGCACGTATACGTTGCCATACGCATAGGCGGGCGGATTCACAGAATTCACAGGACCGAGCGATCGTGTCCACAGTTGCTCGCCGTCAACCAGGTCAAGCGCCACCACGTGCGTGCGATCATTGAAACGTGAAGGTACCGTCACAAACACCTTGCCTTCGGCAATCGCCGCCTGATGCAGTGACGAAGAAGCGGCGGAAACTTCCCATCGTACGTTGAAGTCGGCCGGATCGGTCGCGCCTCCAACGTAACCTGAGTGCTGCACATTGCCCTGGAATGTCGCCCAGGTGTCCTCGGGCAGCGCCAGAGTAGACGCTCCAATCAACAACATATCGAGCGTTTCGCTAAAACCTTCATACTGCGCCGTAACCGTTACCGGCACGTCCTCGGCGGGCGCACTGCCTGTCGTGACAACGCCAGTATCGGAGATCGTGATCAGATCCGTACTGACCGACCAGGTGGCGTCGGCTGACACGTCGCGCAGCGCGCCGTTGTCATATTCAGCGACGGCCGACAACGCTATTTCGGCATTGGGTGGCAGCTGAGTTGCGCCCAGAACAGACAGGCCGGTTTGCTCAGGGGCTGAAAGCGGGTTCGCAAAATCTATTTGGCCGTCGGTCACCCGATAGGTAAACGCTGAATCAAACGTGTCTTGCTGCCACGTGCCGTCCAAAATCTCAATGTTAAAGGTGCCCACAACGACTGAATCGACAATCGAACTGAAGTAGTAGAAGCGATCGTCGTTGTAGTTGGCCGGCGCGTTCTCAACAATAAGCAGCGGCACGCGTACGGCTGCCGTAGTGGCGCCAATTTCCGCATCGATGAGGATGTCGGCCTCCAGATCAAGGCGCCCAACCGCGGAATGATCGCCAGAGTTGTAGTCTGTAAAGTTCAGGAAGAGGCCGTCGTCGAAGCTGGTCAACGTATAGCGCACAGAGCCCCCGACCACCTCAACGTTGTCGATAACCACGCGGCCGTAGCCGAATGACCCGGCGCCGCTATCCCATGAACTGCCGTCGCTGAGCGTGTAGACATCCGGAAACTGCATGAGACCGATTGGCAGGTAAGGTTGGTAGTTTTCCGTCTCGTCTTCGAACGTCATCGTGTCGATCGTAGGAGAGCTGAATCGGCCGACGCTGCGATCTGTTTCAGAATCTGCCGTTGGATCGTCGCGTTGGCCCTCCAGCCGTCCATCGCTGGAAACTATCTGACCGCTGTCAACGCGCGTGTGGTCGCGCCGTTCGAAAACACCGGGAACGCTCGTCGGTCCGACCTCGGTCGGTGCATGGCCAACTCTCATCGGTATGCCAAATTCTCTGGCCGGCATGCCTTCGGCTTGTTCACGGAGAATCAGGTTGTCTTCGTTGACCGTCTGGGTCGTCGCCGGGGCATCGGCTGCGGCGCCCAAGGCACCCAGAGCAAGTGATGCCGCGACCAGCATCTGATAAATGCGCGAATTCATGCAAACCATCCTGTTTCAATTCTTTGAGTTGTCGCCAAAACGCTAGTTCAACTTTCTGCGGGCTTCAACCACCGCCGACGTTATTTATGCGTTAGCTATTCAGATTTCAGGATGTTGGGTGCGCAATACTGCTCTGACCTTGCTTACTCAAGACACACGATGCAGGACACCCATAGCGCGTCCGCGCTTTAAAGTGAGTCTGAGGCGCAAGATCTTTGCAGTTTGATCGGACGTTACTTTTGGCTGGACTGGTTTTTGCCAGAACAAGACTCAGGGAACGCGCAACTCGATAGACATCAGCGTGTCATGCGCCGTCATGTACAGCGTACGTTCATCCGCCGACAAGGTGCAGTTGGCGGTTTGCTTTCCAGTCCGGATTTTCCCCAGCACGTCGCCGTCGGGCGAAAATATCCAGACCCCGCCGGGCCCGGTCGCGAACAGGTTGCCGCTCGAGTGCATCACCATGCCATCGGGCAGCCCCTGCGCGCCCTCCTTGCCTACAAGGTAGGACGCGTCGTGCAAGACACGACGATTGTCGAGCGAACCGTCTGCCAACACATCGTACCGAAACCAGGTCGGCCGCTTTTGATCCGACGAGGCCAGATACAGCGTGCGCTCATCTCGCGACAGCGCAATACCGTTGGGGGCCGGCACCGAATCATCCAGCAGTGAGAGCTCTGCTTCTGCTGACAGCCGGAATACACCTTGAAAAGGCAGCTCCTTGCGCGCGTCTTCAAACCCGTCCTTCATGCCGTAGGGAGGATCGGTGAAGTAAAGACTGCCGTCGCTGTGATACACGCCATCGTTGGGGCTGTTCAATCGCTTGCCTTCAAACCGAGCGGCCAGCGTTTCAAACTGCAAAGTCGGCGCATCCAGCGAACTGGTCATGCGCGCCACGCGTCGATCACCGTGTTGCATCACGACCAGCTTGCCATCCGGGTCCAGCAGCAACCCGTTGGGGCCCGATTGATCGTCACCCGGATAGCGACCGGTCGCACCCGCGCCAGCCAGGTAGGGACGAATGCCCACGTCCGGCTCGAATTTCAGAATCACGTTATTGGGTATGTCGGAGAAAAGCAGATAGCCACCGTCGGCAATCCACAGCGGTCCTTCGGACCACAGGTAGCCGTCGCCAAGGACTTTCAATGAGGCGGACGGACTAATCAGTCGCTCCGCCTCCTTTTTCAGTATTTGCACGGGCCGATCGGAATCCGACCTATCAATGAGCCCTGAGCGCTGTGGAGTCACCACGCGATCTGCACATCCGCCACCAAGACCAAGCACAATCAACAGCAGCATCACATCGGGTTTCGTCAACTCGGCGTCCTTCTCGTAAAACGTACAGGCCTACTATGCAATGCAAGATTGCGGATTCAAAGCACCGAAGCGGCCAGCCACGAGCGCCACTGCCACCACTCATGAACAAGCACGACCGCTCGTGCAAAAGCCGATGAAAATCATTGCGATACGATTAGACTGTGAGGGCATAAACCGCTGACGAGAGTTTCACGATATGCCCTTCGCGCTGCGCATTTACCCGATTTTTCAGACGGCCCTGCTGGCCATGATCGCCTTGAACGCTTCCGCAGCACCCACCGGGTCGCTTCAACTTCGGACTGTCGATGCGAAATCAAAGCGCCCGATCCCTGATGTGGCGGTGACACTCGAGGCACGTTCCGGTGAGATCAAAAACGCCCGGAGCAGTCCGGAGGGCCTCGTGGAGTTTAGCGCCCTGTCATCGGGCTTGTATCGCCTGATCGCCACGGCCAATGGTCGCCGCACGGTGGCTGAGCCAAGCGTTCAAGTCGTAGCCCCGCGCATCACAACGCCGCGACTGGAAATGCAGGCGAGCGCCGCCGAGGGCGCTATCGAAGAGGTCACGGTCACGGCACGCGCACTTCAAGCGGATCGCTACAGTGGCGTGTCCGCAACCTATCTGAACCGCGACGAGCTGCGCAATGCCGTGGGTGCCGGAGGCGACGTAATGCGCGCCGCCGAAGCGCTGACCGATAACGGATTGCGCGTCCATCGCGCCCACTGGGTCAGCCGTCAGGGTTTTGTGCGGCTAGTAAAGAAGCAGGGCCATTGGACATGTCTACTGAGTAACGGTCTGAGCGTGCCGGTGAGCCGGCGCAACAAACCGCAGGTCTCCAGATGGTTTGGTCACGATGCAAAAGTCGTCAACCTCCGTGCTGGCAAGCCATAGCGCCTGGCGCCGCACGACCCCCATTCCCGCCGCAAAAAGAATTTCCAGATTCCCTGTCAACGCCTGACCGCCTGAGCCGTTGTACTTCACGACAGCACATTTTTTGCCCGTTTTCCAAGGGAGAATGACCATGAAAAAGCTCAACCGTCGAACGTCGTTACATGCTCTGATGGCCGTTATCGCACTCGCGGCTGCACCCGCACAGGCTGATGAGTCCAACAACATCGAGGAGCGCCTCGATGAGCGCGGCGATCGCATCGAAACCCGCCTGGACAATCGCGGTGACCGCATTGATGAGCGCAACGATCGCGCTGGCGAGCGCGTTAATCGGCAACTGGACAGGCGCGCCGAGCGAGCTGAGGAGGCCGGCCGCGACAATACGGCACGTCGTCTGGATCGCCAGGGTGATCGCGCCGAGCAAAAGCTCGACCGGCGTGGCGATCGGGCGAATCGTCGCCTCGACAAACAGGGCGACCGCGCCGATCGCAAGCTGGATCGGGCCGGTCAGCGCGCGGATCGCCGCCGCAATCGCAAGGACGACTGACGCGCGTCAGGCGCGGGCCAGGCGGACCAGGTTTCGACCATCCGCCTTGGCCCGATACAGAGCTTCGTCAGCGCGCGCGAGCAACGCCTCCAGCGACTCGTCGCTGGCGGAGCCAAACGCAACGCCAAAGCTCGCCGTCACGCACACCGTCGCTCTGCGCGTTTCAATTTTGAGCGCCTCGAGACGGCGGCGCGTGCGTTCGGCCACCGCCTGGCCAAGCTCAATCGACGAGCCGGGAATCAGCATGACAAACTCCTCGCCACCCCAGCGACTGACCGTGTCTTCCTCGCGCAGCTCGCGCTCGAAGGTGCGCGCAGCGATTCTGAGCACGCGATCTCCCGCGTCATGCCCGTGGGTGTCGTTGACCGATTTGAAGTGATCAAGATCGATGATGATCGCACACAGGTCCACACCGTCGCGCTGCATCTGTTCAAAGTCGCGCTCAACGCGCATACGATTGGGCAGCCGGGTAAGAGGGTCGCGTTCGGTGCGCTTTTCGAGGCTGCGTTTGTTCAAGAACAGCAGGTAGAGCAGCGAACACAAAAACAACGACACGATGATGGCCGTCATCAACGCATTGGTCACGAACGACCGCGTCAGCCGTGACTGGCGCGCCTCCAGAGGCGACAGCAGCAGCAAGCGCCATCCCAACTGCTCGATGTCTATCTCCGAGGTCAGGAAATCCTCGTTCTCAATCTGGATGATCTCGCTATCTCGACTTGAAGCCAGCGCACCCTCCTCGCCAAACCAGTCCAGCGACTGCAAAGTAGGAATATAGGCATCGGTGACCACCAGATCCGGAAACGACGTGAGCATGATCTCATTGCGCTCATTCACGAACAGAAAGTCGTAGCCGTAGCGCGCCTTGTAGCGATCAAACGTTTCCAGAAAGGTCTTGAGGCGCTTGCCCACGCCGACGTAGCCCGCAAACTCGCCCTCTCGGCCGTAGATCTTGACGTCGAAATACAAATGCACATCGCCCACCTGCCCCAGATCGGCGAAAAACTCTTTATCTGCGGCTTTGGCTTCGAAGTACCAGGCGACCTTGCCCTCGATCAGATCAAGCGTACGTCCGCTAGACAGATACTGCCTGCGCGTTTTTTCACTGGCGACAAAAAACACCAGCCCGAGGTCGCGCTGCATCTTCGCAAGATGATCGAGGAGGCGCTGCTCGTCAAAGTCGGCCGCACTCATATCGGCCGCATAGCCTACCGTGCGCGCAAATGTCTCGGCGATGTACATCGGCTTCAGAAGCTCGTCGTTGACCAGATCGTAGACCGGCGAGATGGCCTGCTGTTGCACGCGACTTTGGTCGGCCACCGTATTCTCGATGGCTTTGTAGGCCGCATAAAAAAACGCAAGGCCAAGCGACAGCATCAGCGCCAGGATTAGTTGTTGAGAATTGATGGGCGGTCTGGGCACGAAATTTTCGTCTGGCACGTCGCAAGCGGGCACATTCGTGGTCAGCTATCCCTGCGAGCACTAGTGTCGATACCATCATATGATGGCAGAAACCTGATTGACCGTCGATTCACAAAAAAAACTGGCGCACGAAGCCCACGCCACCCGGCGCTGCCAGGAACAAAGGCAGAGCCGCAGCGCCTGGTTCAGCACACGATCAGCCAGCGCGTCGGTGCGGCTCGCTAAACAGCGCACGCATTTTCTCAGCGCCGTTTCTCATGTAATCGAGCGCCCATTTGCAGAAGTCATCGGCCGGCATTGGGCGAGCGATATGGAAGCCCTGCGCTTCATCGCACCCAAGCGCGCTCAATGCCTTGAGCGTCTGTTCGTTCTCAACGCCCTCGGCCACGACCTGCAGAGAAAAATTTCTGGCTAGGTTGATCACCGACTCCACGATGACCATGTCCGAGCGGTCGTTGAGCATGTCATCCACAAAGCTGCGATCGACTTTAAGCGCTTGGACAGGAAGCTTCTTGAGGTAACTCAGCGACGAGTACCCGGTACCGAAATCGTCGATGGCGATTGGAATACTCATGTCATTGAGGGCATTGAGATTCTGTAGAGCGCGCTGCGGATGATTGATCAAAGCGCCTTCAGTGATTTCAATTTCAACCATACCGGCCATTTCCGGATTCGCGTCCAGCAGCGCCTCCACTTTGCCAACCAGCTGCAGGTCGGTGAGATTCCTGGGCGACAGATTCAGCGCGATCGGCATGCGACAACCCACCCTCTCGAACTCCGCCAGCGTGGCAAACACCTTATGCAGAACCCATTCGCTCAGCGGATGAATAAGGTCACTCATCTCAGCAAGCGGCAGGAATTCACCGGGGGAAACCATGCCAAGACGAGGATGCTTCCATCGGACAAGCGCTTCGCACCCGGTTATCTGCCCGGTCGACAGACTAATGCGCGGCTGAAAATGCAGCGTAAGCTGATCTTCGCGAATGGCCGAGCCGAGCTCCACCATCATCGCAAGCCGTCTCTTGTTGTGCATGTCATTCGCGGGGTCATACCACGACGATGTCCCCTCATTTTGCTTGGCGTGATACATCGCTACGTCGGCACACCGCAGCAGCTCGTGGCTGTCAGCGCCGTTGTCGGGATACATGGCAATTCCGATGCTTGCGCCCATCTCGACGCTGATGTCATCAAGGTCGATCGTTGTTCGCATGCTTTGAGTGATGATTTGCTCCAGCGACTCGAAAGGCTCTACGCATCGTGATTCGCAAAAGACAGCGACAAATTCGTCCCCACCAAGCCGAAACAGCGCCCCGCCGATTTCCTGCACTTGATTTTTGAGAATGACAGAGAGCCTCACCAGCACGCGATCGCCCATGGAGTGCCCCAGCGTATCGTTGATCTCCTTGAAACGATTCAGATCGAACAGGAACAGCGAAATGCGTTCGGTTTTGCCTTCGCGCTTGTGGCGGTCAATCAACTCATTAACGTAAGGGTGAAACTGACCGCGATTCATAAGGCCGGTTAACGGGTCATGCGTTGCTCGATACTCAAGCTGTTGCTGTGCAATGAGCGCCTTTTGCTCTGCTTCCTTGCGCGCAGAAATATCTCTGATCAGAGCAAAGAGTACTTCTTCGTCGTCGGCGGAGATAACGTTGCCGGTGATTTCAGCGTGAAACTGGGTACCGTCGATTTTCTGATGGAGCCATTCGAAGGTGTGCGAGCGCTTCTTTATCGTCGTTTCAATGATCCGCATCGCTTTGCTGCTGGACAGCTCGCCGCAAGGCTGGAATTCGGGAGATACATCGGTCGGCGTCTTGCCGACGATTTGCTCGGCAGGCGCGCCGAATAGTGAGCAGATCGCCGGATTGACCTCGATGAATTGGCCCTCGCCAAACACTGCAATGCCAACATTGGTGTTGTCGAACAACGCCCGGTACATCTTCTCGCTGGACTCAAGCTCGGCGGCGATCAAGCGTTGCGTAACCAGGTCCGCAACAGAGGCGACAAACGTCTTTTCGTCGGTGTTCCAGTTTCGCTGACGTCCTGTTGATTCTACGCACAAAATACCGCAAACACGTCCGTCGCGACGAATGGTGCCATCAAGCATCGAAAGTATATTCAGCGGCGCCAGATAACTCTCGGTGAATTCGCTGGTCCTGGCATCATTGAACGCATCCGACGCGTCGATGATTCGGGCGCCCAAAAGTGCATCGAGATACCTGGGGAACGCCCTGGTATCCAACACCATGCCATTGTCGCCATCGCCTTTTTGCGTATGCAGTGCAACGCAACGCATTTGCGACTGATCGTCCGAAAGAAGCCATACGCTGGCGCGGCATACCGACAATGCGTCCACACACTCTCGTGCAACAAGCACAGCGGCTTCCTCAAACGTCAAATCGTATAGCTGCGATCTCGTGACCAGACTGATATAGGCGTCATCGAGCCGCCGGTTTTCCGCAGTTGCCATGGATAGATCCCTGTTGCCGTTGGCGGCGCATTGTCTTGAGTCAGGAGCGACGCCACGGCCTTTCGCTCACAGGACCCGATTAGAAGAATAGCGACAAGTATGCGCATCTCTTTAGACTCACGTTGCGCGCTACCGCCATACAGGATTGTCCCGGTGGACAAGCGGCCGCGCACCCCCGTGCCAATCGGGATGTGCCGAGCCAGATGTGGTATCACTGTCGCAAATCAGCCCAGCGGCAGCACATATGGATTTCGGCGAAGAGTATTCAGCAGAGAAAGTCCCCGATCATCGACTCATCGGCTGGCCACGCGTATGCGCGGTGGCGGCCATGGTGTCTTTCTCATTGCCAACCTTCGTGACCGGTCTGGAGGTGGCCCACGCCCTGCCGGGGCAGGCCGCGATCATCGCGCTTTTTGCCGGATCGCTGTTGATTGCGCTCATTGGCGCCGTTATGGGGGCGATCGGCGCCAAAACTCGCCTGAATTCCTATCTGCTGGTGCGCATCGCCTTCGGCGATAGCGGTGCGCGGCTGGTGAACCTCGCGTTTGCCGTGTCGTTGCTGGGCTGGTTTGGCGTCAACATCAATCTGTTTACCGACGCGGTCAGCGGCTTGTCTGAATCATTGTTCAACAACACGCCGTCGCCGATCTTTCTTGCCGTGTTGGCCAGCGCGTGCATGACGGCGACAACCCTGGTCGGCTTTCGCGCCATCAATGTTCTCTCGGTGCTGCTGGTACCGGTTCTGGCTGTCGTAACCGGACTGCTGGCCGCGTGGTCGCTGTCGCACTCTTCGATCGATGCCGCGCTCGCCCTCGACAGGCCGGCATCGCTCACCACCGGGGAAGGTATTTCGGCCATCGTCGGGGCAATTATTATCGGCGCGATCATTCTCCCGGACATCACGCGTTTTTGTCGTCACTGGACTGGCGCGCTGTATACCTCGCTGATCGCCTACGTCGTGGTCCAGTTTGCGGTGATGCTGGTCGCCGCCCTGTCCGGTGCGGTCGCAGGCAAAACAGACATTCTGGCGATCTTGCTGGACGCACATCTGGGCATAGGCGCGTTTGTGATTGTGATCGCCGGCAGCTGGGTACTCAATTCCCTGAATCTCTACAGCACGGTGCTCAGCGTTGGCGCCAGCGTCGACGGACTGAATCGAACGTGGTTGACACTCGGCCTGGGGGCCTTCGGTGTGATCGCCGCGCTGATGAACATTCTCGACTCGTTTATCACGTTTCTTCTGTATCTTTCTATCATCTTCATCCCCGTCGCGGGTGTCATTATCGTCGACTTTTTTGTAGTGCAACGCGAGCGCTATCAACATCCCCCACTGGCGACCAACCCGGCCTGGAACTTTCGCGGATTTGCCGCCTGGGGCGTGTCGGCCGCGTTCTGCCTGCTGGCTTCGGAGGGCGTGATTCCAGCGCTGTCGAACATCCCCGCGATCGACGCGATGATGCTTTCGGCACTAATCTATCTCGCCCTGTCCTGGCGTAGCCGGAGCCCGCGAGCGGAGGCGCGCGCGTGAGAATTGGCATCGACGTTGGCGGCACTCACACGGATGCCGTGATCCTCGATGCTGAGCAGGTGATCGCCAGCACGAAGCAGGCCACGACCGCCGACGTGCTCGAAGGCGTGCTCGCTGCAATGGAGACGGTGATTGACGACTGCGGCTGCGCACCCGGCGCCATTTCACAGGTCATGATCGGCACCACCCAGTTCACCAATGCGGTGGTGGAGCGGCGCAACCTCGCGCCAACCGCGGCGATTCGCATCGCCCGGCCAGCCGGTCGCGGGCTGCCTCCGATGCTCGACTGGCCCGACGACATTGCTGATGCCGTCGGTCGGCACTGCTACGAGCTTGACGGCGGATTTCTTTACGACGGACGCGAACTCGCCCCGCTCGACGACGCCCAGGTTGATCGCGCGCTGAACGACATCGCACAACGCGGCATCAAAGACATCGCCGTAGCCTCGGCCTTTGCGCCGGTCAATCGCGAGCACGAAGACCACGTCGCGCGCCGCATTGCCGAGCGTTTTGCTGATGCGCGTGTGACCTGCTCCTATCCGTTCGGTCGCCTGGGATTGATCGAGCGCGAGAACGCCGCCATTTTGAATGCCGCGCTGCGACCGCTGGCCGACTCGGTAGTGGCCGCCCTGCTTGCCGCCATCGATCAACGTGGGTTGCGCTGTCCGGTCTATGTCAGCCAAAACGACGGCACGCTCATGAGCGTGGATTTCGTGCGCCAGTTTCCGGCTCTGACCTTTGCCTCGGGACCCACCAATTCACTGCGCGGCGCCTGCCGTCTTACCGGTCTGGACAACGCCGTTGTGGTGGACATCGGCGGTACGACGTCGGACATCGGCATCCTGCTCAACGGCTTTCCCCGCGAATCCAACAGCGTGGTCGACGTCGGCGGCGTGCGCACCAACTTTCGCATGCCCGATATTCTCGCCATTGGCGTGGGCGGTGGCAGTCACGTCAGCGCGGACGGTGCGCAGATCGGGCCGCAATCGGTGGGCTATCGTCTCAATCGGGACGCGCGAGTGTTCGGTGGCCACACGCTTACCACTACCGACTTGCTGGTCGCCAGCGGCGCCGTTGAGCTTGGCACGCCGCAACTTATCGCCGATCTTGACCGCGAGGTGGTCGAGCTCGGTCTGGCAACCATTCAGTCAACACTTGCAGAAGCGATCGACACCATGAAATCCAGCAAGCAGGCACTGCCGGTGATTCTGGTCGGTGGCGGCGCCATTTTAGTGACAGGCGATCTGGCCACCGGCGCCCCGACTCACCGCCCTGTGCACGCGGGTGTCGCCAACGCGATCGGCGCAGCGATTGCCCAGATTGGTGGCGAAGCAGAGCGCTTCGTATCTTATGCAGGCGAAGGCCGCGACGCCGCGATTGCCAAGGTGACCGAGGCCGCGCGACAGCGCGCGATCGTGGCCGGAGCCGTGCCCTCCACATTACGCGTGGCCGATATCGAAGAGACCGCCGTGCCCTACATGGAGGCCGGCGCCACGCGGGTACGCGTCAAGGTGATTGGCGACACGGTTGCAAGCGCGCCACCGGAGCACAGCCATGCATAGCCTGAGTGTCGACGAGCTTGATGATCTTGCGCTGGGCGCCGTGATGCTCGCCACCGGCGGTGGCGGCGATCCGCATTTGCCGGCACTCATTGCACGCCAGACCCTGCTCGAGCACGGCTCGGTAGCGCTGATCAGCCCCGCAGAGCTTGACGATGATGCGTTTGTCGTCCCGGTCGGCTCGGTGGGCGCACCAACTGTCAGCCTCGAGTTGCTGCCCTCAGTGGACGAAGCGGCCGCCGCTATCCGCGCGTTTGAGGAGTACGTCGGCCGCAAGGCCGATGCGATCGCCTGTTTTGAAGTCGGTGGCGGCAATTCGCTCGTGCCGCTTGCGGCAGCCGCCGCGTGCGGTGTGCCGCTGGTCGATGGTGACGGTATGGGCCGTGCGTTTCCCGAAGCCCAGATGATGAGTTTCGCCATCGACGGGGTCGCACCCACGCCGGCCGTGGCGCTGGACTACGCGGGCAACACGGCCATCTTCAACACCGAATCGACCGCCGTATACGAGCATCACATCCGCGCGTTTGCGGCCGCCGCCGGCGGCATGATCACCACCGCCGAGCACGCAATGAGCGGCAAACAGGCCAGACGCAGCATGATTCCCGATACAGTGTCGTTCTGCGTCACACTGGGGCGCGTCATTCGACAGCATCGCGGCTCCGCCGACGCGCTGCTAAAACCGCTGCGCGAGGCGTTTGCCGATTCAGTCTATGGCGAGTGCCGGCATCTTTTTTCCGGCAAGGTGATCGACAAAAGCACGCGCATCGTCGGCGGCTACGACGTGGGCGAGGCCATTATCGAACATTTCGTCCACCCCGAGCAGCGGCTCAACGTCGCTATCAAGAATGAGTTTCTGATCGCTCAGTCAAACGAGCAGATCCTGGCAACGGTCCCCGACCTGATCACCATCGTGGACCACGATACCTCCGAGCCCATCAACTGCGAACGTCTGCGCTACGGACAACGCGTGGCCGTGTTTGCGATTGGTTGTCCGGCGTACTTTCGTACCGCTCCGGCCCTTGCGGTAACTGCGCCGCGCTGTTTCGGTTTTGATCTGGACTATGTGCCGCTGGAGTCTTTGCCCGCGCTTGCCCAACCCTTGGGCTGAAAGCGCTGGCTTGACGCTCAGCGCTTTCCAACGGTTCGTCGAAGGCCGCTACAGCTTGACGAGCTCCACGCGACGATTACTCTCACGCCCCTCGGGAGTGTTGTTCTGTGCCACCGGTCGACTCGGGCCAAAACCCTCTGTCTCCAGACGTTCTGCCGCAATGCCGTAGGTGTGCACAAGATGCTCGCGCACCGCTGCCGCGCGTGCCTCGCTCAGTGCACGATTCGTAGCCTCGCTGCCGGTGTTATCGGTATGACCCTCGATACGCAGGCGCAGGTCCTGGTGTCGGTCGAGCGTGCGAGCGATTTCCTTGAGCGTTGGCGTGGACTCGGGCCGCAACGTGGCACTGCCGGTAGCAAAGAGAATGCCCTGAGTGGAGTAACGCCCGTCGGCAACCAGTCGCTCGTACAAGATCTCACGGCCACCTGCCGCGACGCGCAGGTTGTCAAGATAGACCGGCTGCGCCTGAGTGACCTCGCCGCCGACGAAAATATGGATCTGTTGGCCACGTGCGAGATCAGCGTTGGGCACGTTAACTACCCGAGTTTCGCCGAGAAACATCTTGACGTATTGGCCGTCGGC
>CAZXCL010000035.1:0-4197 GCA_964639265.1 uncultured Gammaproteobacteria bacterium
GACATAGACCGGTCCGTCGTAACCGGCCGGAATTAAATCGTATCGACCGTCCGTCGGCGCCTCTTCCTGGCTGGGGCAATGCGCATGTTCGTCAGTCTTGTGATGGTCGTGTGGTTGCATTTCAACGCTCTCCTGTCAGGTCGTGGTTCAGTGGACGTGTTCGCCGTCAAGCGGCGCGGAGGACCAGTGCACATGGCGTAATCGCCAGTCATCCTCGATGTGCTGGATCACCAAGGTTTCGACCAGCTGGGAGTGAACGGCCTGCTCGCGGTAGCGGCCATGGATCTGGGATTGGGTAACGACCACGGCCATGTGCTCTCCGGCAATCACCTGTTGTTCGGTCATCGTCGACGTGGTCGCTTTGCTAAACGCCATGTCTGAGGGCAAGTGATGCGAGGCGTACTCTTCAAATGAGCGCTCGAGGCCACCGCTCTCGCCAACCAGCAAGTTGCTCGTGCTGAGTGCTCTGACGGCATCGGCGTCACCGGCCCGTATCGCCGCTGAGAACGCTGTCGCGATCTGCAACGCCCGACGCCCAGTCGCAGAAAGCTCGGATGAGGTGACGGCCGGTGTCGGTTCACCTGCGGCATGGCGGTGGGTGTCGTGGTCCGACCCGCTCTGGGTTGGCGCGACATCATTCGCATGCTCGTGCGCATCGCCATGATGGTCGTGTCCCGCGCCGGTGGCAGCCGGCAGTGACGCCACGCCAAGGCCGTATTGATAGACCAGCCCGCCACCGCGCCATGCCGTGGCGCTGATCGCGAACGCCGCAACGACCGCAGCGGTTACCAGCAGCCCGGACGCCGGTGCGCGACGCGCGGCGTAGCGCCAGAGTGCGACGAGTACCACCAACACCACACTGGGGATGGCCCAATTACGATGCGCAGTCATGGCTGCGTGAGAAGGTCCGTCGTGAACGACGCTGTAGTAGGCCTGAAACCCCGCAGCCAGCGTTGCGAGGGCCGCGATCGTACCGAACGCGAGCATCCAGTCGGCCGCATGTGTCAGCGAGCGACGCCGATCCGGATGCTTGTGCACCGAAGCGGCCAAAAAACACGCCGCCGAAGTCACAACCAGCGCGAGCGCAAAATGCACCAACAACGGATGAATATTGGGTTCAAACAAGCCGAGCACGGTCAGCACTCTGCCCGCGGTGCCGCGGCACGCGTCGTGTCGCGCCCGACTATCGGGCGCGGAGATTCGTAAGTTGGAAGCACAACAAACGCTCCTGGATCTGTCGTAGAACGTTCGGAGCAACGCCGCTGTGATGGTTCAGTGCGCCGTCCGATCGAAAGCGGGCACACGGGGCGTCATCCGACGCACACGCACGCTCGCAGTAACGTCCGCGAAAAGCGAACGACGTTCGGCGTCTAGATCAGGAGCAGGATATTGAGGGAGACGAGCGTCTCAGGGGTGAGTGCCGGCGCACCAGACGGTGGCCCGTTGCCGGCATAGTATCGCGTCGGGGCAATTGCGCCCGTTAACCGCTCGGGTGCCGGACCCAAGTCTGGATTGAACGGCTGAGTAGTGGTTGACGCACTTGGCGCATCGCTAACAGATGCCATAGCGACATCGGACTGACAGTGCGCGCAGTCATGTTCATCGGGGGACTCGCCGGCATGATGAGACGGCTCGGGTGTGTCGCCGTGGCACGGCGGCGTATCGACGCTTGTCGATGAGGCATGAGCCGTTGCAGCCACGTCGATGCTCGGCGTGCCCACACACCCACACAGTAACTGCGTTGCAACAATGCTGAACGCGGCTATCTGAGCGATGGTGTTACGAATCCGAGGCATAAATCCTTGGCCAATACGTTACGACGGGGTAAACTCTAAACCCCCGGGGGGTATCTGTCAATGACTCAAGTCTCACCAACCATTAAACGACTGCGCCGCGTTGAAGGCCAGGTTCGCGGCGTCATACGCATGCTCGAAGAAGAGCGCTACTGCATCGACGTGCTGCATCAAGTACAGGCAGTGAAAGCCGCCCTGCTGCGTGCCGAGAGCGAAATACTCAAAGACCACGCGGCTACCTGTGTGGAATCCGCCATCGCATCCGGTGATGAAACAGTGCAACGTGAAAAGGTCGCTGAGCTGGTTGAACTGTTTGACCGGTTGAAACGCTAGGATCTGCATTGCTCCGCGTGTATTGGCCAGACAACCTCATTGTCTTAGAACAGACGATCGGGTCTCGAGTTTTGCTGCTGCATTGAAATCAGGTCTCGACTATTGCGACCGATTGAAGGCGAGTCTCTAGAATTGCGACCGAACAGAGGTATGACTTTTGTTGCTGTTTGACGTGCAGAACAAGCAAATTCAATCACCTACGATCCACTATCGGTCTCTGGTTTTGTGAGGAATAACATTCATCGCGCTAGCGAAAAAATCAACAAACGCCCGTGAAGACGCCTTTGCGCTATGTCCACCGGCAATCAGAGCATTGATCTCGACCGTTCCAATCGTCCATTCCGGCAGCAATCGAATCAATGCACCGCTCGCAAGCTCCGAACGACAGCCAATGACCGCTCCGGACACGACGCCCATTCCGGCAACGGCTGCTGCGGTGGCCCCCTCATTGACGGTGAACCTGAGCTGGCTAGCCACCTTGACCGATGTTCTCTTGCCATTTTTGGTAAACGTCCAGCTCGCCGATTTCGCACTCGAGGGTCCCAGGATGACCTGATGCGCAGCGAGATCTGACGGCGTTTCTGGTCTTGCCGGCCTTCTCGAGATACGCTGGCGATGCGGCCACCAGACGCTCCGACACTCCCAGCTTGCGTGCTGTCATAGTCGAGTCGCGCAGCGGGCCGAAGCGAATCGCCACGTCAATTGCCTCCTCGATCAGATCCTGAAAGTGGTCGGTCATGACCAGATCGACGCGCAGGTTGGGGTGTTGGTCCAAAAAATCGGGCAAGCGTGGCACGATCTCTCGTACGGCAAAACTGGTCGCCGCAGCGATGCGCAAGTGTCCGGTAAGCTCCCCGGTGCCGCGCACCAGGTGGTTTGCCTCCTCCAACGAAGCGAGGATGGGATCGAGTCGCGCCAGATACTCGGCGCCCGCCTCCGTCAAATTCAGGGCGTGTGTATTGCGCACAAACAGGGCCGCGCCCAAGTCCTTTTCCAACGACGCGATAATTCGGGACGCGGAAGGCTGCGACAATCCAGCCTCCTTCGCGGCCGCGGTAAAGCTCCCGGTCCTGGCCACCCGCACAAAAAGCCGCATAGAAGAAATGCGATCGCTCATTTGTTTTTCATATAACCATTAGTACATCCAGCCATATACCAATCGTAACGCAAATAACTAGACTTGCAACGGTCAGCAGCCCACGAGGCTCACCGAAATACAACGCCAGTACATTCGAACACGAGTAAACCTGCCAGGAGTGACATCATGAAAATTGCAAACCGCACAGCGCTGGTTACCGGCGCCAACCGTGGCATTGGCTATGCCCTCGTCAAACAGCTTTTGAAAAAAGGCGCCAGCAAAGTCTATGCAACGTATCGATCCGCAGAGAATCTACCGACGCTCGAAGCTCTGGGCGATCGAGTTATCCCAGTCCATTTGAATTTGAGTGATGCAACCACGATTGCGCAGCTGCCACAGGCTGTCGAAAGCCTCGATCTGCTAATCAACAACGCAGGCGTATTCACCGGCGCAGATTTGCTGGCCGACACGCAAGAGCAATTGCGCAACGATATCGAAACAAACTTCTTCGGAACGCTAGCTGTAACAAAGAAACTATTGCCGCGCCTTACGGCGAGCGATACGTCCGCCATCGTCAATGTCGCAAGCATCGCCGGGCTGGCGGCCATGCCCAATTTCGGCGGCTACTCCGTTTCAAAGGCAGCCGTCCATTCTCTGACACAGTCGATCCGCGGCAGGCTCAAAACAGAAGCTATCTCCGTTCTTGGCGTGTATCCCGGTCCCGTCGAAACACGCATGACCGCAGGAATGGAGATGCCTACGACGCCCGCCGACGTGGCGGCAGCCAAGATTCTCGAAGGCGTTGAGAGCGGCGTAGAGGATATTTTCCCGGATGCCATGTCCGAAGAAGTCGGGCCATTGTTTTTGTCATCGCCCAAAGCGCTGGAGCAGGCCCTTTCCGAGTATTAACCGTTGAGTACCCAGAACGCGAAACCAGACACGGCCGAGACCAGGACTTTGCCTGGGTCTTGCCCGCGTCTGGATTCTCATGGC
>CAZXCL010000035.1:4207-44144 GCA_964639265.1 uncultured Gammaproteobacteria bacterium
TAGCGCGTTTTTTGGCACAGATCCACTGTACGATCTGGCTGGCGACGGCGTCGTGAACTTCGTTGATCTTGGCCGATTGCGCGTCCAGTTTTTCTTGCCGCCGGGTCCCAGCGGTACGGGCACTACCTGCGAGTAACGCAGGGGAATGTGTGCGACTTGACGTACCACAGCTACAAGCGACACCATCCCGCGGGATAATGACTCATAGGGGTACCAGATGCTGGTCATTCGCAGGAGCCTGTTGATACTGCTTTCGTGTGCAGCGTCCAGCTGCGCGCACGAGGTAACGCAAACTGCCGGCGACACTGAACTGCTCACCGAAACCCAGATCAGGTTTCAGCCTTTAAACCCGGCGCGCGGCGACAAGAGTCCACAAGCAGGCGTACTGTGGGGTGACATCACAAAAGACGTGCCGAGCGGCGCACTCATTCGATTTGTAGACGGTTTTTCTTCACCACCGCACATCCACAACATCACCTATCGCGGTGTGGTCATCAGCGGCAGGGTTCATAACGACGATCCGGATGCAGAAAATCTCTGGATGAGCCCGGGGTCGTTCTGGACGCAACCGGCAGGCGAAGTACACATTACTTCGGCGGCACCAGGAAGCAGCGCGACGGCCTTCCTTGAGATTCTTGAGGGACCGTATCTCGTCCAGCCGGCCGCAGAGGCCTTCGACAACGGTGAGCGCCCCATAAACATCGCCAAAGACAACATCGTTTGGCTGGATGCGGCGGACATTAGCTGG
This sequence comes from uncultured Gammaproteobacteria bacterium, assembly GCA_964639265.1. Lineage (GTDB taxonomy): Bacteria > Pseudomonadota > Gammaproteobacteria > Steroidobacterales > JBCCMA01 > JBCCMA01. The sequence goes on from CAZXCL010000035.1 coordinate 4,956, forward strand.
GCCAGTCAATCGCGTCGACGGGACACCTCCCCTTCTTCAATTCAAATGGCCTTCTTGTGGGGCGACGTGCAAAGCGGTCAGCGAAATGGCAGCTTTTTGAAACTTGCTCCGAAGACCCGCGTCGAACTGCGCGGCAGTGACGCCTGGCTGCGCGCGGTCGTCATTCAGGGCGAGACCGAGGTTCAAAGACACGGCGACGCGCGCACCTCGAATCTGTCTGCAAGCAGCTATTTTGCGGCAAACGGTGGCCTACCACATGAGGTGGCATGCGAGTCAGAGTCAAGCTGCCTCATTTATGTGAGCACACGCGGCAAGTACATGGTCACGCAGCGCTAAAGATGCTCAGGCGGCCAGCCAGTCCGCCAGTTCCCGTGTAGTAAGCGCTGGCTGTTCGAGCACCGGTAGATGCCCTGCCCCCTGAATCACGACAAGGCGCGAACCGCGAATCAGATCGCGCATCATCTCATGCCGCTGGACGGGGCAAAGCGTATCGTGCTCACCGCATAGCACGAGTGTGGGCACTCGAACGGTTCTCAATACTTCACTTTGATCAGGTCGATGCTGTAGAGCCATTGATTGCATGGCGAACACGTCCGGGCCCAGCGTCTCGGCCATGGCCATGCACAAATCGAGAATGCCATCGACATTGGGACCATCAGCAAGATAGTTGGGCTTCATTTCATCACGCATCACCGGGCGCAGGCCGCCCGCGCGCACGCTTGCCACCTGTGCCTCGCGCATCGCCGCACGCTCCGCCGCTTCGGGCAGAGGATTGGTATCCAGAAGCGCCAGTCGAGCAACGCGTTCCGGCGCCTGACGCATGATCTCCATGGCAACAATTCCGCCCATGGAAAGCCCGGCCAGCGCAAATTTCGGCGGAGCGTGGCGGAGCACATCTTTCGCGAGGTCTTCAATCGTCGAGCGATGGTAAATGGGCATGAATAAAACCGGTCGGACCGCCGAGAGCGCCGATATCTGCGGCGTAAACAAACGGGCATCGCACATCATTCCGGGCAAAAGCACGAGTGGCTCGTTCATAGATCGCTCACGGAGCCAGAAACTTCCGGATCACATCGTGGAACACGTCCGTCATTGGCTGACCCGGGTCCACAATGTCTACGATCTGTGGCCATAGCAGAACGCCCTGGGCACTGTTAACGAAAACAACACCACCGTTACGACTCTCAGGCTCGTAATAGCCGATGGCCGCCTCGCTTTGGTCGTTGCCGCCATGATGCACGACCAGCCGGTCGCCATATCCAAACACAAACCACCCTACTCCGTGCCCGTATGGCGATGGGCAAGGGTCCACCGCATCATCGGCGCAGCCCCAGATGTCATGGTCCGAGATATCGGTCTGAAGTCGCGTACGCTCCTGGTGCATAGCATCGGAAACACCATCGGCGTTCATCGTTGCAATCAGAAATGCCGCGTAATCCTCGACGGAGACAAACAAATCATCCGCGGCACTCCAGTAGCCGCTATCAAACTGATCGTCAGTGACAAAGTCGCCGTTTTGGTCGGCGGGAACAACCACTGACGCCAAGGTTTTGGCCTCATCATGCGAGTTGGTCGCCCGCGACATACCGATCGGATTAAACACCTCTTCGCGCACAATGACCGGAAACGGTTTTTCCAGTTTCGCTTCCAGAAACTTCGCGAAAATCCGAACACCGATGCCCGCATAATGGTAAGAGCCATTGCCGGGGTCATCGACAAACGCAAGTTTCTCGTCGTCATACAGCCACGGCCAATTCAGAAAACCAGCTTGGTGCGTCAGAAGTACTCGTGGCGTCAGAAGCCGGTGGCGCGGATCAAAAATCAAATCCGGATGCACAAAGTACTCCGAAATCGGCTCATCCAGATCGATCGCACCTCGACTGGCCAGACGTAACGCAGTCTCAGCCGTGATCGCTTTGTTCGTAGAGGCCGTATTGAACATGGACTGGCTTGTTACGGGCTTACCGGGTGCCTCTTGACCGTAATAGCGCGTCCACACAAGTTCGCCATCACGAATAATGCCGATGCCAACGCTTGCCGCCTTGTACTGAAGCATCAGCGACTCGATGCGCTGATCAACATCGTTGACCGGGACGTACGTGGGCGGCGACGAAACACACCCGGCAATGAGCCAGACCAATATCAGCGAAAAGAATGCTCGTGTCATGATGCTCTCCCCTACTTTACGTCGCGTGCCTGTCGGAACGACCAGTTTTCCCGCGGCTGAGCTCGTCGTGGCCGGCCCACACAGGCGGATCGCCAATCTTCTCCACCAGAAAATCGATGAACACCCGCACCTTGGCCGTGAGCACGTTGGACTTGGGATAGACCAGCCAGATTGCCGACTGATCCTCCACCTCGTAGTCCTCCAGAACGCGAACGAGCGTGCCGGCACGAAGATCCGGACTGACGCTCCAAAGTGAACTCATAGAAATGCCCACACCGGCGCACGTCGCGATTCGCATGCTGGCGCCGTCATCAAACACCACCCGGTTGGCCGAGCCTGGCGGTGGATACGTACACGCGCGTTTGCCGCTGCGAGTCGTGAGCTTTCTGGCCGCGCCACCCATAAATGTCATGATCTGGTGCGCCGCAAGCTCTTCGGGTGTCTGCGGCGTGCCGTGCCTGGCCAGATACGAGGGTGCCGCGCACAGTATGCGCTGATCCTTCGCAAGCTTGCGCGCTCTGAGACTGCTGTCCTCAATGGCATAGTTGCGCAACGCCAGATCGAAGCCGCCTTCAATCAAGTTCATTTGCGTGTCAGAAAGCTTCAGCTCGAGGTTCACCTCGGGATAGCGCTCAAGAAACTCCGGCAGGATCGGCGCGATATACAACTGCGCAAACGTACTCGACGCGGCGAAGCGCAACGTACCGCTCACGCTGTCCGAGCCGTTGCCAAGGGCCGCGCGTGCCGCCCCCTCCTGCGCCAGGATTTCACGAGCAAACGGTAAAAACTCGCTGCCTTCCAAGGACAACGTCACCTTGCGTGTGGAACGATGCAACAGGTCGGCGCCCAGTTGCTTTTCAAGTTTCGCAAGCCTTGCACTGGCGACCGCCGGTGCCAGCCCCAGCTGACGCCCCGCGGCGCTAATATTCAACATATCCGCGGCCATGACAAACAGCCGTATTCCCTCGGTATCCACGGAGAGTCTCCCAAAGCGATCCTGGTAAAGCGCCCCATTATATACGCAATCCGAATTCTGAGTTTGAAATGAGGCCATTTATTCGCCATAGAGCAAGCAATATCCTCTTCGGCACGTCGGCAGGACACACCCGGAACGCCGACCCATGCAAGGAGACGGACCTATGCAAGCCGCCAACCAACTCAGCAATGATCCACGCGCGTTCGCCGCCATCAATCGGGGTTACAACGCCGTATTCACGCCGCAGCATCTGACCCTCGGTCTGGTGGTGCCGATCGAAAGCTATGGCGCCTCTGCGGTGCCCTCCATGGCCGAGCATATTGAGCGAGTACAGCTGGCCGAAGCGCTCGGCTTTCGCGCGGTCTGGCTGCGCGATGTGCCCTTCAACGTGCCCTCGTTTGGCGATGCCGGCCAGACGTTCGACCCGTTTGTCTATCTGGGCGCTCTGGCGACGACAACCTCGTCGATTGCTCTGGGCGTCTCCAGCATTATCTTGCCGCTGCGTCATCCAGCACACGTGGCCAAAGCCGCGGCCACTGCGGATGTGCTGTCCGACGGCCGGCTGATCCTCGGCATCGCCTCGGGCGATCGACCTGACGAATACCCCGCGCTCAACGTTGCGTTTGATCAGCGCGGTGATGCGTTTCGCGAGAGCTATGAGTACATCCGCGCCATGGGCGAGCCGACGCCGCGCTTCGCGAACGGTCGAGGTCGCGTGGATGGCGGCATGGACATGCTGCCCAAACCTGTCGGCCACCAATTGCCGCTTCTGATAACAGGATCGAGTCAGCAACCCAACGACTGGATTGCTCAGAATGCCGATGGCTGGATGACCTATCCAAGACCGCCGGCTGCCCAGTCGCAACTTGTTACCCAGTACCGCACTCAGATCGAAGCCGCTGGATTGCCAAACAAACCGGTCATGGAGCCGCTGTATCTGGATCTTTCAGACGATGCGGATGAGCGCCCAACACCGATCCATCTTGGAATACGCACCGGCGTCAACCACCTGCGCAGCTACCTTGAGACGCGCGAACGTATTGGTGTGAACCACATTGCACTAAACCTGCGTTTCAATCGCGCGGACATCGAGTCCACGCTCAAAACGCTGGCAGTCGATCTGCTCCCGGATTTCTCACCCAAGGACTCTCACCATGACTAAAACCATTCTTCTCACCGGCGCGACGGACGGTATCGGGCTTGAAACTGCCAAATTGCTGGCGCGCCTCGGGCACACTCTTCTGATCCACGGACGCAATCAGAAAAAGCTCGACGCCACCAAAGAGCTTCTCGCCAACATCAACGGCGTCGGCCCGGTAGAGACCTTCCGCGCCGACCTGTCGCGTCTGCCGGAAGTCGAGGGGCTCGCACGTGAGGTTGCAGACGCGCACGCGTCGATCGATGTGATCATCAACAATGCCGGCGTCTTCAACGTTCCCAATCCGCTCACAGACGCCGGCTATGACGTGCGCTTCATCGTCAACACCGTGGCGCCCTATTTGCTGACCAGGCGCCTGCTCTCGCGCATGTCTGCAAACGGTCGGGTCGTCAATCTGTCGTCCGCGGCGCAGGCGCCCGTGAACTATCAGGCACTTTCCGGTCAGACCCAACTTAGCGACAACATGGCCTACGCACAGAGCAAACTGGCCATCACCATGTGGTCGTTTCATCTGGCCAGAGAACTGGGCGACGAAGGCCCGGCGATTATTGCCGTCAATCCGGCTTCGATGCTCGCCAGCAAAATGGTCAAGGAAGCCTACGGCGTCAATGGCGCAGACCTCGGGATCGGTGCCGACATTCTTGTGCGCGCCGCCTTGAGCGATGAATTTGCCAATGCCTCCGGGCGCTACTTCGACAATGATCGCGAGCAGTTTGCCAAACCCCATCCAGACGCCCTGGATGCAACCCGCAACAAGAAACTTGTCGATGCCGTCGAGCACTTACTAGCGACGCTCGGCGTCAACGATGTGGCCTGACAAGCGCATTTGCCAACCGATTTTTACCGCCAAAGGAAAGCACCATGAAATACGCAGGATTTACCACCTTCACCACCAAACAGGACGACGGCATTCTGACCGTCACCTTCGACTTCGGCACCGTAAACGTTCAGGGCCAGGAAATGCTGGCCGATCTCAACAGCCTGGCCATGCGCCTTGAGCGCGACCGCGAAACCAAAGTTGTCGTGTTCCAGTCGGCCAACCCGGAGGTCTGGGTTTGCCACTACGACACCGAGCTGCTCAAGGACATGTCAGAGGAAGCGGTATCGCGCGACGAGGCCCAACTACTGGATCTGCAGTCTGTTTGCGAGCGCATCAGCAAAGTCCCCCAGGCCACCATTGCCAAGCTCGAGGGCTTTGCCCGCGGCGGTGGCCACGAACTCGCGCTGGCGCTGGACATGCGCTTTGCCGCCCGCGGCAAGTTCAAATTTATGCAGATGGAGGTCGGCATGGGTATTTTGCCCTGCGGTGGCGGCGCCTCGCGCATGGCGCGCCAGACCGGACTTGGCCGCGCGCTGGAAATCATTCTCAGCGCCCGCGATTTTGACGCCGATGAAGCCGAAGCCTTCGGCACCATTAACAAGGCGCTGGACCCGGATGAAATCGGCGCATACGTGGACACGCTTGCCAAGCGCATCGCCCGCTTCCCGGCCGAATCGATCAACGCGTGCAAGCAGATGGTGTATGAGTCCATCGACAAGCCCATCGATGAGGCGCTCAAGGCCGAGGCCTACTGGCTGTATCAGGCCACGAGCAAAACACCGGCGATCAAGCGCTTCACGATCGCCGATGAGCAGGGTCTTGAGCACGACATGGAAAATCAGCGCAACTGGAATGAGCTGGTCATGAACGTTCAGGACATCACCTGACGGCGCCTGGCGGCAGAATTTTGCCGCCAGAAGCCCGCATTCTTGCGACCGAGCACGCTGTCACATGGCAGCGTGCTTTTTTATGGTCTATACAATATAGGTGGACCTGATATTGATCAGGACACCACGTTCAGGGCGGTCATTGAACAACTGGATGTCCAGATGGCGCATTGCATCAATCAGCCCGTACTCCCCGCGCGGACCGCGATATCTGCCGGCGCGCGAATTTCTTCACTGGGTGGCCTTCGATCGGGGCGCGGGCCACTGGGGCTTGGGCGCCTCGGTGGTTTTGTCGTTCGAAAATACGCTCGAACGTGGCAAAACCTCATGCTGCTCACCAATGCGCACGTGCTCCTCGCCCATCACGCGAGCGCAGGCGATACGGTATACCAACCCAGCATTGTGGAAAACGGGCCGCGCTTTGAGATTGATCAGCGGCATCTCGACACGCTTGGCGTGATCTCGGCAGGTGGTTTTGAAGGCCATCATCGCTTCGCGTATCGCGACCGTCCGACGCGGGACTATTTCATCGACGGCGCTACTGCCGTGCTTGCCAATGCCGAGGCGCGCCCATGTGGTCGCCGCGAAATCAGCCGGGTCGCCATGGTGGTGCCCGAAGACACCCGCCCCGGCCGCCCGCTGCCAGTGCGTCTTCTCGGTGTGCATGGCGAGCCCGCCGGAGTGCTCGTCGACACCAACGCTACCGTGCCCCATGCCGACGGACGTGAATGTCAAAACAGCCTGGTCATTGAGTCCCTCTCCGGCCACCCACCGTTCGCCTGCGACGGTGACTCTGGCGCCCTGGTCGTCGATAGTTTTGATCGGGCGATTGGTCTTTTGTGGGGAATTGATCTGGCCAGGCCCACGCGTGCGTTTGCGTGTCATCTGCTGCCGGTGCTGGATCGGCTGGATCTGGTCCTGTCGAGACACGGAGCGGCACGGTGAGCGTATTGTCGTCACCACAAATGGCATTGCGCGAACGTGCCGAAGCGGCACTTAAGGCTCGCTTTCCCGACGTAACGGGGGTCGGGATAGGCTTGCGCGAAAAAGATGGCAAAGTCACGAATCTGCCGGCGCTCAGGGTCTATGTGAAGCAAAAAAGACCACGCAGCGAATTGCGCGAGCATGACATCCTGCCCACCACATTCGAAGACTATCCCATCGACGTGGTGGAACCGATCGAAGGCGTTCCTGCTCATTGTGAAGACATCACCATGTACTCCCGCATGATCAGCGGCATTACCATCTCCACCTTCAAGCGGCCGTCCTCAAGCGTGCCATTCAATCGCGGCACGCTCGGTTTTTTTGCCACCGTGCAAGGCGTAGCACCACCGAAAAACGTTGTGATGGTCTCCAATCATCACGTACTCGGCTTCAATGCCGGTTCCAACGGCGACAAGGTCTATCAGGCCAAGGGCATCGCACTCCCCTCTCCGCCTGCCGCAACGCTTCCGCAAACGGACCTTGAGCTCAATGAGTTTGGGCAACCGATTGGCCGCAAGATCGGCAAAATCGACAATATCGGCAAAGAAGGCACGCACTCGTATGCTTACGGCACCGATCCCGCGGCGGACTACTGGGTGGACTGCGCAACGGCACGCCTCGATATCGAGATTTCGAGTACCTGTAACAAGAGCACCGGCATCAATTACAAGAATGAGGTCAAAGGACTCAGGATTGGTGCGACCGCGACCAGCGACGGTAACAGCCGCATTGTCGACATTGCACGTGTGAGGCCAGATCAGATCGCGCCGGGCGAGTTCGATGGCACGAATACCAACGTGGCCGACGACTATGTGGTTTTCAAAGTTGGGCGCCGCACAGCCCGTACGGTGGGCAAGGTGTTTGAGGCTTACCTTCCGGCCAATCCCGCCTCCAGCTTCGATCGCCCCGGCGCCATGATGATCATTGCAACACAACCCGACTGCGACGGTTTCGATCGATTCTCTGCCGAAGGAGACTCCGGCTCGGCCATAGTTAATGAAAACAATGAACTCGTCGGCCTGCTTTTTGCCACAGGCGTCGCACCGGACGAGAACGTTGCCTTCGCCTGCCACATTCACCCGGTCATCGACTATCTTGGCATCGAGGTCATCAGCGACGCCAACCCGCCACTCGGCCCGGCCGGCAGCACCCGCGACGATCAGCCCGGGGCGCTGATGCCGATCGAAGCCAACACCCTGGCACTGCGCGCACGCATCGAAGCGCATCCGGAAATGGGCCCGCTGTATCGACGCTTCATGCAGCACTGGGACGAGATTGTCATGCTGGTCAACGAACGCCGGCGACTGCTGGTGGCCTGGCATCGTGCAAAGGGACCGACCTTTGTCGCGCACCTGAGCGAGAGCGCTCGAACGCCGGGGCATCGCATCCCGTTTGAGATCGAGGGCATCACACGTGAGGTTCTGATCGAGCGCATGGCTGACCTGCTGTACGCCGAGGGCAGCGACGCGTTGCGCGAGTACATCCTCTCGCAGCGCGACGATGCGCTGGCACTGATCAACAGCTTCGACGATCTGCATCGCTTTGTGGCCGATGTTGAAGCGGAGAATGCTCATGCGTGAGCCAAGCACTTTGCAACGCGCTGTCATGTTGATCGCCGACGCGGTGAGGCCCCTGCTTGATGTCCTCGATGGTGACCGCGCCCGCTCGCTGCTTCAGGAGCTTGGCGCTGAAGCGACTAACGCGCAGGTCAACGGTTTCAGCAACGCCGTGCAGCCGGTGGTCGCCGCAAGCGAGGCCTTGCTGGACGATATTACCGACCTGACGGCCGGCCTCGATGCCGAGGACGCGGCGGCCATTGCATCGGCCAGCATCTCCGCACTCGAACGAACGCTCAGCTTGATCGACGCCGTCGATGACTTGCAGGGCGCCGTTGCCGGCCTGTCGCTTCCCGCTGATCTGGCCAATAACTTCTCGCAGCGACTGTTCAATCTTCTTCTGGCCGACGTGCTCGAAAGTCAGACCGCCTCCGCCGAGATCCTGCAGTTCCTCGGCATTCTGATTCGCGAGGGCGCCAACGCAGGCTCCGTCGATCCGGCCAATCCACCGCATACGGTCACGAGCTTCGACTTTGGCGTGATTGGTGACTGGCTGACCGATCCGGTGGACGCGCTGCGCACACAGTTTGGCTGGGGTGAAGGCGGCCTCAACGAAGCGCGCCTGCTGCGCCGACTTGAGGCGGTTTTGTTGCGTTTCGGTATCCCGGCGTTTGTGGACGACGCGCTGACTAACCCAACGCTCGATACCGGCTTTGTCGTGGTACGCGGCACCGGCGGACTCAATCCACCGGGTCTTGAGGTCGAAGTACTGCAAAGTATCTCATCAGGCACGCTCGACTTCAGTGTCGACGACGTCACGATCGAAACCGAGGCCACCGGCAACGTGCCCTTCGGCGTACGCGCAACGATCGCTCCCCCGTTTGATATCAACGTGGAATTGCCGCCCAGCACGTCGGTCGACGCGCAGCTTGTTTTGCGCATCATCGCGGATCGCACGAGCGCCGCGGAAAAATTTGTCATTTTCGGCGATCCGGATGCCAGCCGCATGGAGTTTGGTCGTTTCGAACTCGAGTCTTCGGCGCGTTTCGACGGCACACGTCTTGTGCCCGGCGGACGCGTCGGTATCAGCGAAGGTCTCCTGCGTATCTCAACGTCCGAAGCCGACGGTTTTCTGGCCAGTATTTTGTCGGGCGTTGAGATCGAGTCGGACTTTGATCTGGGCATCGGGGCAACGGCTGCGACCGGCGTATTTTTCGAAGGCTCAAGCTCGCTCGAGGTCCAGCTTCCCATTCATCTTAACCTGGGACCGGTGGATATCAGTGCCTTCACCATCGGGCTGGGCATCGACGGCCAGACCTTTCCGCTCTCAGCCGGCGTGGACGTCACAGCCAACATCGGGCCGCTCGTGGCCGTCGTTCAGCAGGTGGGCGCGCAAGTGGATTTTGAGCTGCGTGACAACCGCGATGGCAACGCGGGGCCGCTCGATATCTCCATCAGCTTCAAGCCACCGACCGGCGTTGGCCTGTCGATCGATGCGGGTGTCGTCACCGGCGGCGGGTTCCTGGGCATCGACGTTGCCAAAGGTGAATACACCGGACTGCTGCAGATCAGCATTCTGGATATGGTGACCGTCACGGCCATTGGCATCATCAACACGCGCCTGCCCGACGGATCCGAGAGCTTTTCCCTCCTGGCAATCATCTCGGTGGAATTCAATCCGGGAATTCAACTTGGCTTTGGATTCACACTGCTCGGTGTTGGCGGCCTGGTGGGCTTGAACCGCACCATGGACCTCGATGCGCTGGTGGCCGGCGCACGATCGGGCTCTATCGATACGATCATGTTCCCGCAGGACATCATCGAAAACGCGACGCGCATTATTTCCGACCTGCAGGCCTTCTTCCCACCCGAGCAGGATATTTTCCTGATCGGTCCGATGACCAAATTTGGCTGGGGCACACCCACGCTGATCAGCCTGTCCATGGGCATCATCATCGAGGTTCCTGGCAACGTCGCCATCGTAGGCAAACTCACCGTCGCGATTCCCGACGAGCGCGTACCGCTGATCATCATCAACGTTGCGTTCATTGGCGCGATTGAGTTTGATAAAAACCGCGGCTGGTTTTACGCCGCCATCTACGACAGCCGCGTGGTCTACATCACGCTGGAAGGTGGCATTGGTGTGCTGGCCGCGTTTGGCGACGATCCCAACTTTGTCGTGTCGGTAGGCGGATTTCATCCGTCTTACAACCCGCCGGAGTTGCCCTTCGACGACATCCCGCGTCTGGCCATCAATATCCTCAACACACCGGTCGCCAAGGTCATCGTCACGGCCTACTTTGCCGTCACCTCCAACACGGTGCAGTTCGGGGCCGCCTGCAACGTGTACTTCGGTATCAGCATCGCCAATATCGACGGGCACCTGAGCTTCGACTGCCTGTTTCAGTTTTCACCGTTCTATTTCACGATCACGATTTCGGCCTCGCTGTCGGTCAAGCTTTTTGGCGCGGGGCTGTTCTCGGTGCGTTTCCGCGGCACGTTCGAGGGCACTTCGCCCTGGCACATCGAGGGCACCGGCAGCATTTCGCTGCTGTTCTGGGACGTCGACGTCGATTTCTCCGAAACCTGGGGCGAGTCGGAAAACACCACGCTGCCGCCGGTGTCGGTCATGCCGATCATCGCCGCCGAGTTTGAAAAAATCGAAAACTGGACGGCCAGACTCGACGATGCCAGCTCGCTGCTTGTTTCTCTGCGCACCATCGATCCCGATTCCGATCTGGTGCTGCATCCAGTGGGGTCACTGGCCATCACCCAGCGCGCCGTACCGCTCGGTATTCGTCTTGACAAGATCGGCAGCCAGCGCCCTGACGATTTCAATCATTTTTCCATCGATGCGGCCACCACCGGTATCGAGAAGCGCGGCGAGATTCGCGAACAGTTTGCTACGGCCCAGTTTCAGGATCTCGATGACGGTGAGAAACTCAGCGCATCGGACTTCGAACCCGAAGAAGCGGGTCTGGAGCTTTCGGTGTCGGGCACCCAATCCAACACAAGCTTCGTGGCCAAACGCATTGCGCGCTACGAGCAGATCATCATCGACAACAACTTCAAGCGTTTCGTGCTGAGTCTCGGCACGCTGATCGGCGGCCTGTTCACGCATTTCCTCGGCGCCAACGCAGTGAGCCGGGCCACCGTGTCGGCGCGCTCCGCCGATCGCAAGCATCTGCTCGACGACAAGATTGTCGTTCAGCCCAACGCCTACGTGGTCGCCAACTTTGCTGACAACACGCCCATGGACGGCGCGCCGGCATCGTTTGCGTCGCGCGCCAGCGCCAATGAGTATCTGGCCCGACAGGTGCAGCAGGACCCAAGCGTCGCGGACAGCGCGCATATCGTGCGTGCCTCGGAAATCAGGCAAGCGGCATGAGCGACGAGATCGGCACCTATTCGTTTCTGCCGTGGCTGCGTCACGGTGTGGCCAACAACATCAACAGCGCCGATCTTGATCCGGCGGTGCGCACGCGGGCGCAGATTCAGATTGATCTGGCGATTACGGGCGAGCCGGTTGAGGGCGACACCAATCAAACTGAGACGGTCTCGCGCAGCGTGGAACTCTACGGGCCGGGCGATATTGTGGGACTCGATCCCAAAGCCATCGTCAAGGTTGAGCCGCGCGATCACATCACCAATTTCGAACCCAACTATCTGCCTTACATCGAGTTCTACGATGAGGATTTTCCGTGGCGCTACACGCCGGCCGCACCGGATACCAATCTGCATCGTTTGCGACCGTGGCTGGTATTGGTCGTCCTGACCGAAGAAGAATTTGCCAATGCCACGACCACCTCATCCCGGCCGCTGGATGCCATCGAGGTCACGGCCAGTACCGCGGACGTTTTTCCACCCGCCGATCAGCTGTGGGGCTGGGCGCACGTACACGCCAACCGCGATCTGATTGACCAGGCTGGTGTCGTGACCTCCACCGACGGCGATGCGGCGGGCGAGCGGCTTGAGTCAGCGCTACGCAGTAATCCGGACCACGCCTATTCGCGCATCATCAGTCCGCGCCGGCTGAGCGCCAACACTGGCTATCACGCTTTCCTGATGCCGAGTTTTGAAAGCGGCCGGCTTGCCGGGCTGGGCCTGGATCCCGACGACGGCAACGCAGCGCGCTTTGCCACCCAGTCGGCGTGGGACGACTACGCCGGTCGCCCGGTCTCAGGCCTCTATCCGTACTACAAGCGCTGGTATTTCAAAACCGGCGACATCGGCGATTTCGAGTATCTGGTGCGTTTGCTGCAGCCACGGCCACCCGACAGCCGACTCGGTCGCCGTGACATGGATGTGCAAACACCCGGATCCAACCTGACCGGTATCCAGAACCCGGCACTTGAGGGCGTGCTTCGTCTGGGCGGCGCACTCAAGGTGCCCGACGGCGCGCTGACCGATGCCGAGGAAGACGAGGCGCAGCTGTTTGAGGACTGGGACGAGCCCACACCGCATCCGTTTCAGACCGACCTGGCGGCGTTTATCAATCTGGCCGACGACTATCGCACCGAAGACGATCCCGATCCGCTTATTACGCCGCCACTTTACGGCCGCTGGCATGCGCTGACTGAGCGCCTGCTCGAAGACGAAGACGGCAACCCGCTCTCACCCACTGACAACTGGGTGCACGAGGCCAACCTTGATCCGCGCTTTCGCGTCGCCGCGGGGTTTGGCACGCGCGTCGTCCAGGACAACCAGGAAGAATATATGGACGCGGCCTGGTCGCAGGTCGGTGACGTGATTGAAGCCAACCGCCGCATTCGCCTGGCCACGCTTGCCAAGGAAGCCTCCTTTGTCTGGCACAACAAACACCTTGGCCCGCTGCGCGATCTGAGCACCGAGCGGGTCATGACGATGACGGCGCCGGTCCAGCGCCGCGTCATCGCCGACGGTCTAAACGTGCGCTATCAGGTCAACCAGAGTACGGTGCCGGCCGCCGCGCTTAGCGCCCCACTGCGACGCGTGCTGCGCCCTCGCGACCATGTCGCCACGCGTCTTGGATTTGATCGTCCCGCGGGCGCAGAGATTCTGATCGACAAGATCAATCGTGGTGAGGTCAGCGCTGCGCCGCCGCGGGTCACACCTGAGGCGCTGCCAACGCTGGATGAGGTCGCAGAAGAGCTTGAACCGCAAGGCCCTCTCGCCGACCTGATCGATGCGCTGCGCAAAAATCCACGGCTCAAGTGGCTCATTCTTGGGGTGCTGCTGCTGATCGCGCTTGTGCTGCTGTTTTTTTCGCCCGTACTCGCGCTCGCCGTCGCCGCGGCCGCAGTCGGGGCGTTTGTGTATCTGCGCCGACTCGAACAGCAACCCGATAACGCCGACGCCGTGTTACCCGAGGGCAATTCGCCCGAGGTGATCGACGCCTTGCCCGAACTCCCTGGCTTTGAAATACGTGATCCGCAGCCGGGCGCGCCGGAGTTTGTGCCGGGCGCGACCGACAGTCCCGAAGCCGAACGCTTTAAAGTGGCGCTGATCGGCACGCACACACTGATCAGTACGAGCGCGCAACTCGGCGAACCACCGCAGCGCGCGCCGATCGATATCCCGGGCCTGACCAGCGCAACGTTTGAAGCGATTGATCCGCAAGTGACGGTGCCGGCGTTCACGCTGGCGGGCATTACGTTTCCGGCACGCCTTGTGGCGGTCAACTTTGAAGTGTTTCGCGAAGCGATGGCCTACCCCGAGCTGGACATGCCGATGTACGAGCCGCTGCTGGGTCTGTCGGACGAGCACTTCCTGCCCAACATAGAAAAGATTCCACCCAACACGATCACGCTGCTGGAGACCAACCAGCGTTTTATCGAAGCCTACATGCTGGGCCTGAACGTCGAGTTCGCCGGAGAGCTGCTGTGGCGCGAGTTTCCGACCGACCAGCGCGGCAGCTATTTCCGTCAGTTCTGGGACCCGAGCGGTGTGCGCAATACCGAAAACCTGAGCAAGGAAGAGTTGCGCGAAAAACTGCGCGACATTCCCCCGATCCACACCTGGTCGCGGTTTTCGAGTCTGGGCGATCACGATCATCGCGAAGCCGAGGGCGACAACGAAGAAGAAGTCGTGCTCGTTATTCGTGGCGAGCTGCTGAAAAAATATCCCACCGCCGTCATCTACGCCCAGAAGGCCCGCTGGCAACTCACGGACGGCAACATCGATACCAGCCTGCCACGAGAGTTTGAGACCGAAGGCACCGTCGACAACATCATCAAGACCCCTCTGTATGAGGCGAAGGTCGATCCCGACATTACGTTCCTGGGCTTCGACTTGACCGAAGAGGAAGTTCAGGGCGGCAGCGGCGAACCGGGCGATGAAGATGCCGGCTGGTTTTTTGTGATCAAGGAGCGACCAGGCGAGCCGCGCTTTGGTCTGGACATCGAGAGTTCCGGTCCGCTCAACGTGTGGAACGATCTGGCCTGGCCGGACGTGTACGACGAAGACGACCGCTTTTTGCAGGTTGGCAGCGGCGCGCCAACGCTCAACCTCATACCGCCGCCGGCCACCGCACCCGCCGCCGAGCTCGAGCAGCATGAAGAAGACATCGCACTGCAGTGGCATGCGCAAACCAACGCCGCCGAGCTTGCCTACATTCTCTATCAGGTGCCCGTGCTGGTGGGCGTTCACGGCTCGGAGATGTTGCCCTCATGAACGCGCGCAGACCCTACATTCCGAACTTCGCGTTGGAGGCCGACGGACATGGCTGAATTCCAGGATTTGCAACAAAGCCTGCGCGGCGTACGCGGTGAGGTCGCGGAGCGCTACCAGGACATCGTGCGCGCCAAAGGCCGCATTGCACGGCTCGAACGTGAGCTTCGCGCTCAGTCGCGGGGCGACAACCCCGACGCCGTAGCCGGCCTCGAGGAAGCCCTCGAGTCAGCGCGCGGATCAGTGGCCGGACTGCGCGCCGATCTTGGTCGTGCACGCGAGCGAGAGTTCGGGCTACTGGCCGATTTTCGACCGTTTTGCGATCCGCGTCAGAACATCGGTCAGCTCAACGACCGCACGCCGGTTTTACTGCAACCGCTGCGCATCGAGACGCGTTTCAAAAGCGCCGAGGACATTGGCCGCGATATTGGCGAGCTTTGGGTCCGGGTCTACCCCGACGACATCTCGGTAGACAGCTTTGAGCCCACGCTCACCGAAACCGAAGCGCACGACGCACGCACCTACTGGTCGCAGATCTGGAGTGCCGGCGGCGATCAGGCCGGCGAGCGCGGTGCATGGAAAGTGTTTTTGGCCGGTCAAGGCTCGGGGCGCTCGCACTGGATCACGCAGACCTATGCGCCGCTCAATGCCGCGGACAAACCTGACCCTCCGCTCGATTTTCCGTGGATCATCCTTTCCATTGCCACACGCGCCCCGCTGATCGAGCCCGAGCTCACCACAGTGCGCGACTACTGGGCCGAGCTGTGGCGCGCCGGTGATGACCTGACTGCGCAGGACGCGCTGAACGGTTCGCTGGATCTGGCGCTGGGACCGGCACGCGCACAACAAATTCGCGACGAGTACCGACCCGGCAATTTTGCGCAGCTGCCCGCGGCCGACACGCCACGCCAGGACGTGACCGTGATCGTGTCCATGCTGCACTTTCCCACTGACGACGAGGCGGGCCTGCGTCAGGCCGGCTGGGCCACGACGCCGCAAGCCACGACGCTACCCGACTGCCTCGTCCTGATGGGTTACAACAACGGTGAGCTCGAGCTTGAGCAGGTGGGTGCGCCGTTGCCCGCGGAGCTTGCGGTCGCCCCCGACCCGTCGGCTGATGAAGACGATCAACTCGCCCCCGACGGCGCCAATCTCAGCGTCTCCGACGAGATGCTCTGGATGACCGATTTTGATCGCGCCGTCGAGATCGGCATGGGTTTTCGCGTGCCGCTTGATGCCGTCGCGTTTCGCCGTGGCTTCGATCAGCTGATGGTACTTGGCGTGCAGCTACGCAGTGACGCGCAGGGCGGGCAGCAGCGTCTGCAGGAACTGATCACCCATCATCAGCAGTCCAAAGCCGGCTTCTCGATCCTGCCGCAGGGCCAGCCCACGAACAACGTTGATGACGACCGCTCCGGGTACTCGTGGCAGGAAGACAGCGACGTCAGCTTTGATCACTACTTCGGCGAACCGGCCGATGATCCGACCGGCTGGTTTGAAAAAAACGACGGTCGCTGGCTCGCCGATACGCTTGGTATAGATCCAGCCGCCATCGCCGCCGTGCCGCACTTCTCGCGCACCGACATCCGGGATGCGCGCGACATGAATATCGCTCTGTGGCCAGCGACACTGGGCTATTTCATGGAAAGCATGATGGACCCGATCTTTGATGATCGCACCGTCAGGCAAACGCGGCAGTTCTTTACCCGTCACGTCACGGCGCGCGGCATGGTGCCCGCGATCCGTGTGGGCAAGCAGCCCTACGGCATACTGCCGGCCTCGCCACGCTCGCGTCTGCGCTGGCTGCGCGGTCGCGGCGACGACGTGGCGGGCACGACGGCCGCGCCCACCAGCAGTTTTCATGCCCGCCTCTACAGCCTGTTGCGCAAAGTCGAGGCTGACATGACGCCGCTGCTCGATGAGGTGTCCTACATCGGCAAGCCCGGCAAGGATCCGCATCAGGTCTTGCTCGACGTGGTCGGACTGCACGGCGGCTCGGTGGAGTTTCAGCAGCGCTACGCCGAGAGCTTTACGCAGCTCTACAATCGCATGGCGCTGCAGGGCGCTGGCGGTGCCTTCATTGCCCTGATCATAGCGCTGGGCTATACCGTCAGCGGTCTGAATCTGCTCGAGGAGCTGGGCTACACGCCCAATGACGAGGCCGAAAACCCGGACATTCTGGAAAAGCTGTTTGTTCAAACGCCCAATCTGCTCAAAGGCGGGCTGATCGACGATGTGCCGCTGTCGGAGACCGACGCAATCCGCATCTACACCGAAAACGATCAGAATTACATTGGCTGGCTGATCGACGCAGCAAGCACATCGCACGATGCCCTGCGCCGCCAGGAAGGTTTCACAGACGCCACGCCCAACGCCCTTCTCTATTTGATGCTACGTCACGCACTCGACCTGTCGTTTATCGAGACCAGCATTCGCCTGCGCTTTGACGCCGGTCTGATAACGCCGACAGAGCTAAGCGCCGCGCGCCGCGAGCCGGCGTTTGTGCAGGTGACCGAACCCTCGCTGAGCCAACCAGAGGAGGTTGGCGGCAGTCGCTGGCAGCACCTTTATCGCGCCGAAGCCGCCATCACCGGTGCGCCGGATCGCACCATCGGTGAGTTTATCCCGACGGTGCTGACCACGATGACGGCCACCGCCTATCTGAATCGCCAGCTCAACGCGCTGCGTCGTCTGGAGCAGCAGCCCACTGCTGCACTGGAACGTGCGTTCGCCGAACATGTGGATTTGTGCACCTACCGGCTCGATGCCTGGTACGGCGGTTTGCACAGCCTGCAGATCGAACACATGCGCGAGAGTTCGCCGACCGACGATGTCGATGGCGATGGGATTGATGACGTCGAAGGCTCGGGCCGCGGCATCTATCTGGGCGCCTGGGGTTGGCTTGAGGAGGTTCGGCCCGACTTTCGGCAGCTTGATGCCGTAGAACTCGATGAGGAGCTCGACGCCATTTTCAATGACGGCGATGAACCGGCGCTTGTGACCGACAGCCTCAATCAAGGTTACATCCACGCCCCATCGCTCAATCATGCGGTCACGGCCGCCGTACTGCGCAACGGCTATTTGTCCAACGCCACCCCTGACAACCCAACCAGCCTCGCCGTCAATCTGTCGTCCGAGCGCGTACGCAATGCGCTCGCCGTTATCGAGGGTATGAAAGCCGGCCAAAGTCTCGGCGCCCTCCTCGGGTATCAGTTTGAACGCGGACTACACGATCGGCACGACGTGGAAGTCGACGAATTTATCTACGACCTGCGAAAAGAGTTTCCCCTGGCGGGCGATCGTCTTCGACCGACTCGGACAAGTCGCATTGGCGAAGGTGGCACACCCATCAACATCCGTCAGGTGGAGGCGCGAAACGTTATTGACGGCCAGGCGTTGATCGAGCATCTCAAAACCAACCCGCGCGAGTACCCGTTCGGGCTGAGCGATCTCCCGGACGCCACGGACGATCAGGCCGCCGCCATCAGCGCCGAAGCCGAGCGCCTGCGCGACACTGCCGATGCCGTTGCCGACGTCGCGATCGCCGAGTCAGTCCATCAGGTCGCCCAGGGCAACTACGATCGCGCTGGCGCGACGCTCGATACCTACTCAAAGGGCAAGTTCCCCGCCACCCCAGATGTTGTGCGCACGCCGCGCTCGGGCGTCACGCTCACCTGCCGAACGGCGCTTCATTTGCCGGTGGGCATCGATCCCAACGATGCCTCGCTGATCTCGCCGCGCTCGCGCGCCGAGCCTGCGCTCGACCGTTGGCTGTCGAGCCTGCTGCCGGCGCCCGCGCGTGTGGCCTGCAGCGTGACCGTGACAGACCCGGATACCGCAACCGATACCGTTCACATCGTGACGCAAGCCGACCTTGGCCTGGCACCGAGTGATCTGCTGTATCTGATCGACACCGACGGCAAAGGCATCGGGCGCGCGTTGACCGACCGTGTTGAGGCGCAGGTGATTGACCAGCACGCGCCGCGGCCCCATGCCACGCTGGCGGTAAGCTATCGCGACCGAATAGGGGCCGTGGCCGATCACGTGCCGTTTTTTGAGCTCGCAGCGATGATTCGAGCCCTGCGACGGCTGATACTGCGCTCCAGACCGATCCGCGCAACCGATATGGCGATGACCGAAGATGCGAGCAACACCACCGACATTGACGTGTCGCTCGACACCCAGCGCATCACCCTCAATCGCGACGATCTCACGACGCGGCGCAACGCCCTGGCGACATTCGCCAGCACGTTAACCGCCTTGCATGAGACCGAGCCGCTCCCGCAAGCGCCGCTGGTTACCGCCATCGACACCGACCTCGACAGTTTCGTTGCGCTGATGCGCGGCATTGCGCCCTTCGCCGAGGCCGACACCGGTACGGCCGACATTTTTTCCGAACGCCGACGCCTGTTTGGCCAGATGCTCGAGACGTTGCGCGCGATGACCGACCGCTGGCAGGAAAAGCTCGACGAATTTGACGAGGCTATCGCAGACTACAATGCCAACCTCGGCGGCGAAGACGACGACGTCAGATTCCGCGCACTGCTGAGCGCCGAACGCCTGATCGCCACCGACAACACCACGGCGCTGCCAGCGCTGCCCGATACGTTTCGCGATACGCTAAATGGCGCCAGTCGCGCTGCGTTCGTGGCTCAGCGCGACACATTGCTTTCCATTGCCGACAGCGCCACGACACTTGGTGGGTTGCACGATAACCTGGCGGCGCAGACCGCCACCAACGCCAGCTTTCATCCCGAGCCGCTTGATCTGTCGGTCTCGGCGGGCGAGCTGGTCGCGCTGTCAGACACCATGGCCCGGCGCGCCACGGCGCTCGTGGCAAGCCTCGACGAGCGTCTTGCGCTGGTGCAAACCCAGCTGGATGCGCACGCGGCTAGCAGCGACACCCTCGAGCGGATCGAGCTGTTGAGCAAGGCCGCTGAAATTTTGTTTGGCGATGACTTCAAACTCATTCCTGACTTTGGGCTGCCTGAAGCACAGGGCGCGGAATGGCGAAGCGCCTGGGGTCCGGGCGCCACCCCAAGCGGCGCCCTGCTCGACTATCAGGTCAATACACTCGGACGACCCTACCCGGTTGACGACTGGTTTACCGGCATGGCGCGTGTGCGCGGCAAGATGCGTGATCTGGAGACGACCACGCGGTTGGCCGATGCGTTTGGCACCAGTGAACCATCGCTCTCACCACTGCAGTTTCCTCAGCGTGAGAACGTGCCGTGGCTGGCGCTGGAGTTCCCGGACACGCTGCCTGACGCAACGCCTCTTGTCATCGACGAAGACAAACTCCTGTACACGGCACACTTTGCTGTGCCGTTCAGTGAAACGGCCAGGCAGGCCGGTCTTCTGATCGACGAGTGGACCGAGGTGGTGCCCAGTCGCACCGAAGACACCGGCCTCGCGTTTCACTACGATCGACCCAACTCCGAGCCGCCGCAATCACTGCTCCTCGCACTGCCGGCCGACTTTACCGGCAGCTGGCAGTGGGCGGATCTGGTCGATAGCGTGCGCGAGACCATGGATCTGGCAAAACGCCGCGCCATCGAGCCCGATCAGATGGACACGACCGCCTACGCTCGCTTCCTGCCGGCGGTTATCTCCGCGGTCACGTTGTTCCCACTGACCGCGTCGCTGAATTTCTCCTTTAACAACAACCTGGCGGCCGTGCTGGCCGAGACTCAAGGCGATAGCGATGGGTGAGAACGATGAGTGACTTTGTGGCAGTGGAAAACTTCGACGCCGTGCTCTCAGGGCAGCTCACGATTCCAACGATTACGATGTGGAATCGGCTGGAGGGCCGACCACGCCGTCACGAGTTTGATCGCGCGTTGAAAGCACGCATACGTGATCCGTTGTGGATGCTGTGCAAACAATGGCAGATGGGTGAGTTCAAAGGCGATGATGCCGGCTCTCCGATCACGGCCAAGGTCCACATCGACACGACACAGCTGACCAAATATCAGCCCACCGGGCATGCCGCCGAGGCCTTCGCCGACGATGTGCCGCTGGAGGCCAAAGTCGAGCAGCGCCCATTGGGCTTTCATGCGGGCGAGCAAATCATGTCGATCGACATTCGCGCCGAGATGGGGCGGCGCTGGCTCAAACTCGTGCCGGGCACTCTACGCGAGGACTTTATCGCGGCGGTGGGTTTCGCGCAGCCCGATCCGAGTGATGCGGCTCATGCGGGAGTGTGCGCGCATCCGGAAGCCTGGCAGGAGGTCGCGGCACTGGCCGGTCGCGCCATGGACGGCTATGCGCTCTACGAACACCTGCGCGCTGATCCAAACCACCACGCACACGATCTGATCGTTCTTGCCAATCCCGCCGACGCGGCCGTCATCGAAGCGGCAGAAGCCACGTTCCTGGACTGGTACGCCCATCTTTTCTATCAGCCATCCGACGATAGTGCCGACGCCTGGCAGTCACGACATCTGGAATACGCCTTTGCGGTATCCGCGCCGCAGGACGATGGCGAGAAACAGATGCTGGCCGATGAATACTTCCACGGTCACCTGGATTGGTACAACCTCGATCACGCCGACGACGTGCCCGAGCTAAGCGATGTGGCCGATGCACCGCTGCCGGAAGACGTGCAGGACAGCATGACCTCCAGCTTCCTGCCAACACCCATCAGCTTTGCGGGCATGCCCAATACGCGCTGGTGGACCTTCGAGGAAGGCAAGACCAACTTTGGCGATATCGACCCCGACACCACCGACATCAACAAGCTTCTGGTCATGGAATTTGGGCTGGTCTACGCCAACGACTGGTTTCTCTTGCCGTTCACAGTACCGGCCGGAACGCTCAGTCGCGTACGCGGCCTCACGGTCACAAATGTCTTCGGCGAGCGCACCTGGGTCGAAGCCGCCGGTCGCGGCGATGATCAGGACTGGCAGCGCTGGTCCATGTACACGCTCTCAACACGCGGCGAGGATCAAGTACCTGCGGATCAAAGTCTGCTGATGTTGCCCAGCGTGCCCAAGATTCAGGAAGGACGCCCGGTTGAGGCCGTGCAGATGATCCGCGATGAAGTGGCCAACATGGTCTGGGGCATCGAGACCCGAGTACCGTTGCCCACCGGTACGAGCAAGTCCGGTCGCACGGCCGCGCGCCAAACGCGACGCTATTACAAACGACTCGTAGAAGAGAGTCTCGGTGCGCCACCTGAGGCCCCGGAGCTTATCGAGAACGACGCCGCCATTCACTACAACGTCATGACCCGTGTGGCCGAAAACTGGATCCCGTTTGTGCCCGTACACGTGGAGGGCAGCAACCGGGAAATTCAGCTACGCCGCGCCGCGATGCCGCGTCTGATCGACGGCGATCCTGACCCACCCGAGAAAGTACGGCCCCGCACCAGGCTACTGCGCGAAGGACTCGAGCAAATCCCGTTAGAGGGCTACGACATCCACGAGGAAGAAGTGCGACGCGCGGGGGTACGCATCGGCCAGAGTTTCCAGCGCACGCGCTGGTACGGCGGCGACGTTTTCCTGTGGCTTGGTGTGCGCAAGAAAACCGGGCGCGGTGAGCGCTCCAGCGGGCTGCGATTCGATCAGATTTAGTCGACGGCGCCAATCAGGCGCACCGAGTGTCATCGCACGCTGCCAAAAGGCAGCGTGTTTTTTTGTGTATGCAAATGAGACCACCGTCACACTTTCGGCGCCGCAGTCGATTTTCTGCAAAATTTGAGGGACCAATACAACGTTTTTTACAACGGTCGTTAGTTGCAATCCACGTATCATCGTAGACTCTACGCATCATCCAATGAAGGTATGTTTATGAACTCGGTGACTACGTGCCATAGATTTCTGGCGCCCGCATGCGTCCTGTTGGTCGCTGGTTGCGGCGGCGGTGGCGGCGGTGGTGGAACCACCAACCCTCCTCCGGTCACCCCTCCTCCGACAAATTCGGCGCCAGCCTTTACTTCCGGCGCCTCTGTCACTGTCGAGGAGAACATCAGCGGTGTGGTCTACACGGCCACGGCCACCGATGCCGACGGGGACACTTTGACGTTCAGCATTGCCGGCGGCGCCGATCAGGCAGCCTTCAGCATCAACAGCAGCAGCGGCGAACTGACGCTGAGCGCGGCGGCTGATTTTGAGAATCCGGCGGACGCCAATTCGGACAATACCTACGAGCTGACACTGAGTGTTGCCGATGGCAATGGCGGTAGCGACACGTTCAACGTGTCGGTCAACGTCACCGATGTCAACGAGCCCACGAACGCAGCGCCGAGTTTTACGTCCGCGGCGACGGTCACCGTCAATGAAAACACGGCCGGTGTGGTCTATACGGCCACCGCGACCGACGACGACAATGATGTGCTGACCTTCGCCATCAGCGGTGGCGCCGATCAAAGTGCATTTAGTATCGATGCTTCAAGCGGCGAACTCACGCTCCTTGCCGCGGCGGATTTTGAAAACCCCTCTGACGCCAACGCGGACAACACGTTTGAATTGACGCTGGGCGCTGACGATGGCAACGGCGGCGTGGCCGCCCTGACGCTGACAATCAACGTGCGTGACCTGGTTGAAAATATGAATGTTGCGCCGACGTTCACCTCCGGTGGAAGCGTGAGTGTCGAAGAAAACACCAATGGGGTGATCTACATGGCCACGGCCGACGACGCCAATGGCGACGCGCTGACGTTCAGTGTAGCCGGCGGCGCGGATCAGGCCGCATTTAGCATCGACAGCACGAGCGGTGCCCTGGCGCTGCTGGCGGCGGCGGATTTTGAAAATCCCGCCGATGCTAACGCCGACAACGTCTATGAGCTGACACTTGGGGTCGCCGACGGTAACGGTGCCAACGCGAGTCTGATGCTGTCGGTCAGCGTGACCGATGTCGATGAAAACACCAGTGTCCCACCCAACTTTACATCCGCCGCGACGCTGAGCGTCGATGAGAATACAAACGGTGTGGTGTACACCGCCACTGCCGTGGACGGCAATAACGACACGCTCACGTTCAGCATTGCCGGTGGACCGGATCAGACGGCGTTCAGCATCGACGGCGCAAGCGGCGAATTGACGCTGCTGACGGCGGCCGACTTCGAAAACCCGGCCGATGCCAATGCTGACAATACCTACGAGCTCACGTTAGGTGTGGATGATGGCGACAACGGCACGGACAGTCTGGATCTGGCGATTGGCATTGCCGACGTTGCGCAACTGTCTTTCGAGGTCTCCTACCCTTCCCCCAACGCTAACCTCGGCGGCGACGTCGTTGAGACCGTCGTAACCGGAATCGTGCGCGATCTTGAGGACGGCGAAGTCCGGGACGGGGACGCCAGTGTGAGCGTCAACAATGTTGCGGCGATGCTTGCGCCTGGCGCGAGCGCCAGCGATCCAACGCGCTGGCAGGCGACGGTCCCTGTCGCCGATCCGCTTAACATTGCGGCCACCGACCGTTCGGGCAATACACAGTCAGCGAGTCAGGCGCTCAACAATCAGGGCTTCCTCGTGAGTCCGCAGGGCGTGGCCTTTGATGCCGCGAACAATCGCGTTGTCCTTGTCGATTCCCAGCTGCCTGGCCTGCTGTCACTTGATCTGACAAGCGGGCTATTCACGACGTTGCCAGACGGCGCCGGCAGCGCTGTAGATTTTGTCGCGCCAAACGGTATCGCACTGGATTCGGCGAACAACCGCGTTCTGGTTTGCGATCCGGCAGCCGGACTGATTGCGGTCGATCTGGTAACGGGGGTGCGCACGGTCGTGAGCGACGATACCACTGGCACAGGACCGTCCCTTTCCGCGCCGCGCGACGTTGCGCTGGATACGACGAATAACCGCGTCATTGTCGTCAACGAAACGCCGGCACAAATACTCTCGGTGTCGCTCGCAAACGGCAATCGCACGGTACTGTCCAGCGACAGCGTTGGTACCGGCACATTGCTTGAAGCACCTGTAAACATCGCACTGGACCTCGCGAATGACCGGTCCCTGATCACCGATACGACCGCTAACGCCGTTTTCTCCGTCAATCTGACCACGGGTAACCGCACCGTTGTCTCCGACGCCACGACTGGCCAGGGCACGGCGTTTTCCTCACCCCGAGGGCTTGTGTTCGATGCTGCGTCGGATCGTGTACTGGTGACCGACTCGGAGCTGAACGATGTGTTCGCGGTCAATCTTCAGAACGGTGATCGAACCGTGCTACCGGCGGATACCACAGGCGCGGGCATCGACTTTGCCAACCCGGTCGACGTTGTGTTCGATGGCAACCGAGCCCTCGTGGCGGACACGAGTCTGCGTTCCCTGGTAGCGATTGACGCGGCGAACGGTGATCGCAGCGAATTCAGTCCTGGCGTAGGTGAAGGTCCCGAGTGGTCGTCTAGCATCAGCAATATCGCACAAGATGGCGATACTGTTTTTATGGTCGACGGCAACTTTTCTGTCGAATCGATCGTCGAGGTGGACGTACGCAACGGCAATCGCCGCGTGCTTTCTGACCCAGACACCGGAAGCGGTGTGAATTTCGGCTTTCCAACCGGCGTTGTCGTGGATGATCAGGCGAACCGTTTGCTGGTCGCCAACGACAGCTTCAACGCTATCGTTGCCGTAGATCGCGTGACCGGCAATCGCACAATCTTCTCTGACAACACCGACGGTCCCAACATGGTGACGCCGGAAGGTCTTGCGATTGATCGAGATAATAACCGCCTGCTGCTCGTTGACCGATTCGCCGACGCGGTGTTCGCCATGAACCTGGACACCGGCGAGAGGACCATCGTCTCCAATGCGGATGTTGGCCTGGGCACATTGTTTGATACGCCCCAGGATCTTGCGCTGGACAGCGTCAACAACCGGGTGTTTGTCACCGATTCGACGGGCAATGCGGTCTTCACCGTGAACCTCGAGACCGGCGATCGAACGGTGCTTTCGGATAACGCGACCGGGATCGGCCCCTCGCTTGATTTTCCACTTGGACTGACGCTGGATGCCGCGAACGAGCGCCTGCTGGTCGTGAGCGCGAGCTCCGGCGCGCTGGTTGCCGTGGATATTGGCTCGGGTGATCGAACCGTCGTGTCCGACGCCAGCACCGGGTCCGGCCCGATCCTGTCATTCCCGCGCGACGTGCTGCTGGATGCCGCGAACAATCGCGTGTTGGTCAGCGATGCCTCGATACCCGCGCTGGTGGTCATCGACCTGGGAACGGGCGAACGCGCGATCGCCTCAAACTAGTCGCAGATCGTCATTCGGCGTCGTCATCGTCGGGGCGCTCCAGCGCCTCAAATTTGGCGGCCATCGTCGGATTGCGGCGCGTGAGCTTCTTGATGGTCACGTTCTGCGCCTTGTCATTGGCCAGGCGCAAATTGCGATCGGTACCAAGCAGCGCATCCTTGGTTTTTTGCAGGTGCAGAATAGACTTGTCAATCTCATCAATCGCCGTCTTGAACTTGCGCGATGCCAGATCGTAATTGCGCGCGAACCCCGATTTGAACTTTTCGAGGTCGTTTTCAAAATTGGTCACGTCCACACTCTGCGCTTTAACAAGCGCGAGCTCGGCCTTGTATTCCAGCGCTTTCATGGACGCATTGCGCAAAAGCGTGATCATCGGAATAAAAAACTGCGGCCGGATAACGTACATCTTCGGGTAGCGATGAAACACATCCACAATACCTGAGTTGTACAGCTCGCTGTCGGGCTCGAGCAGCGACACGAGCACCGCATACTCGCAGTCCTTCTGCGTGCGATCCTTGTCGAGCTCTTTGAGGAAATCCTCGTTCTTCTTCTTGGTCGCCGTCGTGTCGTTCTCGTTTTTCATCTCAAACATGATCGAGACAATTTCGGTGCCGCTCTCGTCCAGGTCGCGGAAAATAAAATCGCCTTTGCTGCCGGTGCTGGCATCGTTGTCTTTTTCGAAATACGCCCGCGGAAACGCGGTCGCTCGAATGCGATTGAACTCGGTTTCGCAATGCTGCTCCAGCGTCTCGCCGACCATCTTGGTCGACAGCCGCGCTTTCATGTCGCGCAGGCGTTCGATGGCCTCATCGCGATCCTTGATTTGAGTTTCGTATTTGTCTTTGAGTGATTTTTCGGCAAGTTGCGTTTGAAGCTCCGCCCGCTTGAGGCTGTTTTTGATGTCGTCGCGCTCACTCTCCGCCGCCTTTACCGCTTCGGCAACCGCCAGCTTCGTCGCCACCTCGCCCTGCTCCAGGCTGGCCTTGAGCTTCTGAATCTCAATATCCTTGGCCGACGCCGCCTCCTGCAGCTGACCCTTCAGCTCCTGTCGGGCAAGCTCGACAGCTGACTGCTTGTCCTTCTCGGCCAGCGCCAGGCGCTCGTGCAGCTGCTGCTCAAACTCGCTATCGCGCACCTGCTTGACGATGTCGGCGTAACCAGCCTCGTCAACTTTGAAGGTCTTCCCACAGTGTGGGCATGCAATTTCGTTCACGACCGTGTTTTCTCATGCCAAAGCGGCCACTAGGATACCGCAGGCCGGGCGCCGGCGCGGCCACGGACTGTCTATGACTTTTGGCACATGTGCGCGCGGCGTGCGGCACCTACACTAATCTCACTTACTATTTCACACACCGGAGCACAGATATGAAGTTCGCCACCGCTGCCACCGCAACATTCCTGGCCTGCACGCTGTTCACCCCCGTGCCGAGCGCCGCTGAACTGACCATTACCGTCACGGAAATTGAACAAGCAGAGGGACATCTGATGATTGCTCTGTTCGACTCCGAGACCAGCTATGACGAGGGCAGCGACGCGGCCAAAGGCCTGCGGGTACCGGTGGATGGCATGGAGGTCAGCGTGACGGTGGAAGACCTGCCTGCAGGGCAGTACGCGATCAAGATGTATCACGATGCCAACGACAACGGCAGCATGGATCAGAACGCCGTGGGCATCCCGACCGAGCGCTACGGCTTTAGCAGCAACAAGGGGCGCTTTGGGCCGCCGCCGTTTGACGTGGCCGCCGTCAAGGTGAGCGACGATCAGGAAAACGCTACGACCATCAAGCTGCGCTGAGATGGTCATGAATAAACGCCAGTTTCTGCAAGGTGCATTGGGCGTTGCGGGCAGTGCTCTGCTGCCCGCCGGCGTTCATGCCATGACGCCAGCGCCCTCGACGAGCAATCCCGACTGGACTCTGGGCTGGCGCAGTGCGCGCCCCGGCCCCCTGCCGCGAACTCAAATGTCCGTCGAGGGGGGCCTCCCGCGGGAGCTGCACGGCAGCCTCTATCGCAATGGACCGGCGCTCACGCAGCGCAACGGCGTGAACTATCGCCACTGGTTCGACGGCGACGGCATGATCCAGCATTTCGAACTTGGCGCCGACGCGGCGTACCACACCGGTCGCTACGTCCAGACGCATAAGTATCAACGAGAACAGGCGGCGGGGCGTTTCCTGTATTCGGCCGCAGGCACCGAGCTTGCCGACAGCGAGCCCGCTGGCAACAACGATACGGCCAATGTCGCCAATATCTCGGTGCTGCCCTGGAACGGCGAACTGCTCGCGCTGTGGGAAGGTGGCTCGGCCTACCGGCTGGATCTGAAAACGCTGGAGACGCTTGGCCGTAAAGACTGGCGCGATGATCTCAAGCATATGCCCTTCTCGGCGCATCCCCTGCTCGAAGCCGACGGCACGATGTGGAACTTCGGCTCAGCACCCTATTCCGGGCGCAACGGCAAGCTGATTATCTACAAAGCCACGCCGCAAAAGGGCATGGTGGCGGTGCAAGCGGTGGATTTGCCGATGGCCGGCTACCAGCACAGCTTTGCCATGACCGAACGCTATCTGGTGTTTTACTTCGGACCACACCTGTTTGAACGCGGCGGCAAGACGTTCGTCGACAGCTTCCATTGGGCCGCGGATCGCAGCAGCAAGGTGCTGATCGTTGACAAAAACGACCTGACGGCGCAGCGCTGGTTCGAGGCGCCAACGGGTTTCGTGTTTCATTGCGCTCATGCCTACGAACAAGGCTCGCAGATCGTCGCGCAAATGTGCACCTACGCCACGGCTGACATCATGCAGGTCGCCATGGTCGATCTGATGCACAGCACGGGGACCGCGACCTACCCGGACTATCCGCGCGCCGTTTTCTCGGAGCTTCGACTTGACCTGAACAGCGGCCAGGTCCGCTCAACCTCCACCGACGTTCTGATGGAGTTTCCGGGCATCGACTCGCGCCTTGCTGATGCGCCGGCCACCGTTTACGGCGTGGGCCACAGCGATCCCGCCAGCGCCGCGTGGTCAGACTCGGTCATCGGGATAGATCCGGAGTCGGGCAAGGTGGACCGCTACGCGTTTCCCGAACACCACATTGTCGAGGAGCCGCTGTTTGTCGCGGGCGCGCGCGCAGGTCATGACTGGCTTGTCGGCACGTTTCTGGACTTCGGGCGCGAACAAACCGGCATCTATGTCCTGCGCGCCAACGATATTGCGGCGGGGCCCGTGACCATGGCGCGTATGAATCGAACAGTGCCTCTTGGATTCCACGGCTGCTTCGTAGCTGC
Source organism: uncultured Gammaproteobacteria bacterium (assembly GCA_964639265.1). GTDB lineage: Bacteria > Pseudomonadota > Gammaproteobacteria > Steroidobacterales > JBCCMA01 > JBCCMA01. The sequence continues at coordinate 34,630 of CAZXCL010000035.1, forward strand.
GTAACGCACGCAAACGACCTGACGCCTATTCGTGATCCTTGAGGTACTGCCACATGGCAGAAATGACCACCGAGCCTTCGCCGACGGACGATGCCACACGCTTAACCGAGCCGGCGCGCACGTCACCCACGGCGTAAATGCCAGCGCAGCTTGTCGCATACGGCGACGACTGACCCACGTCGTCGCCGGTTTTCACAAAGCCGCGCGGATCAAGGTCCACCAGGTCCGAAAGCCATTTTGTATTAGGCGCCGCACCGACCATGAGAAACACGGCCGAGGTGTCCAAGGTCAGATTGTCCGTCTGACTGTTGCGCTTGATACACACCTGCTGCAGGAAGTCGTCGCCGCGCAGTTCGTCGATTTCGGATTCAAAATGAATGGTTATCTTGGGGTCGGCCTCCAACCTGCTGGTCAGGTAGTTCGACATCGACGCCGCCAGAGAATTCTTGCGCACGAGCACGTGAACGTGGCGCGCGGAGCGACTCAGATACATGGCAGCCTGACCGGCCGAGTTGCCGCCACCGACCACAATCACTTCGGTGTTGCGGCAGTAGCGCGCCTCGGACTCCGTCGCGGCGTAGTAAACCCCTGCCCCTTCAAATCGCTCCAGCCCATCAAGAGGAAGGCGTCGATACTGAACGCCCGTCGCCACCAGCACGGAGCGCGCGAGCACTCGGATGCCGTCGTCCAGCGTGGCGCAGAACAGGCCGTCATCCTGGCGCGCCAGCGAATCAACGCGACGAGGCACCGCAAAACGGGTACCAAATTTCATGGCCTGCACTTCGCCGCGCCAGACCAGATCCGCGCCCGAGATACCGGTGGGAAACCCCATGTAGTTTTCGATCCGCGATGAGGTGCCGGCCTGGCCGCCCACCGCCAGTGATTCCACGACCAGCGCTTCGAGCCCCTCGGCGCCGGCGTAGACGCCTGCTGCCACACCTGATGGACCGCCGCCGACAATCAGAACATCGACCACCGCGTCATCATCCAGCGCCAGATCCAGTCCCGCGATCTGGGCGACCTTTGCCGGCGTGGGAGATTCAATCAGCTGGTCTTTACCAAAGAACACCGCGGGCTCGCCACTTGGCAGCCCACACGAGGCCGCCTTGGCCATGGCCTCAGCGCAGTCCAGCGGCATCGTGTGCACGGGGATTCGGTTGCGTGCAGCGAACGCTTCGATGGCTCGCATGTTGGGGTTTGCGTCCGGGCCGACGATGGTCAATCCTGAATCTCCGGCTTCGAGTTGGCGCCGACGTCGCGCAGCCATCACCGAAATCACGATATCGCTCATCTCCGGCACCTCGGACATCGCGCGCAGCATGGCATCGCGAGGCACCACAAGTGCACGCGTATCCATTGATGCGCGCAGCGGCATCAGCGCCGTGCCGCCGTTCAAAAACGCGATGTCGCCAGCAAACTGTGTCGGACCGAGACCAAAAGGTAGATGGCGCTCACCGGTGAGCGGGTTCACGATTTCAATTTCGCCCTCGAGGACATAGACAAATCGATCCAGCTTCTTGCCCATCTCAAGCACAATCTGTCCGGCTTTGAAGTGCTCCTCGGTTCCGATCTCGTGCAATCTGGCAACGTGCTCGTCGTGCAGAGGCGTTCTCTGCATCTGGGTCAGGTCGGCGGCAAGTGATTCCAAGTACCTCTCCTCCATGTTTGTGCGGTCGAACTCGCAGGCTACCCCAAAACAGGCTCGTTATGTTACGTGCCGGACGCATCGGCTTGCTGTATCGTCTTTACCATCGCCGCAAACTACGTTCATCACCATGTCACGCTTTAAAAGGCCCGATTCGAGCTCAGCACCAAACGCCAGCAGTTGGCTACCTCGCCGCCGCTCCGGGGCCAAAACGCCGGGGCGCCCCGGCTTGCTCGGTATCGATTTCTCCGACCTGAGTTACGAAGACAAGGTGGAGCTGTTCCAGTCGATCTTGAACACAGGTATCCATGGCATTTCGTTCAGTCCCTATATGGACGGTCAGGCGCCCGGCATCGAGATCAGTCCGCAGCAGATACACGAACGCATGTCGATCATCCGACCGTTCACGCGCTGGGTACGAACGTTCTCGGCTATCGAGGGCAATCAGGAAGCGCCGCGCATTGCCAAGGAGATGGGCCTGAAAACCATGGTCGGTGTCGGACTTGGCGAGGATCGTGACAAAAATGAAATCGAGCTCGCCGGCGGTATCGAGATCGCGCGTGCCGGCCACGCCGACATTCTGGCGGTTGGCAATGAAATCATGCTGCGCGAGGACCTCGCCGAAGACGAGCTGATTGATTACATCCAGCGTGCAAGGCAGGCCGTGCCCGATGAGGTTGCAGTCAGCTACGTGGACGCCTACTTTCTGTTTGAAAATCACCCCCGCGTGGCCGAGGTGTGTGACGTACTGCTGGTCAATTGCTATCCGTTCTGGGAAAGCTGCCAGGCCGAATACGCCGTGCTCTACATGAAAGACATGTACCGCCGCGCGACCGCGGTGGCCAACGGCAAGAAAGTCATCGTGTCGGAAACCGGCTGGCCGAGCACCGGTTCGGCCTTCGGCGACTCGATCCCCTCGGCTGACAACGCACTGGAGTATTTCATCAAGACCTACCAGTGGGCGCGCGAAGACAACATCGATATCTTCTATTTTTCATCGTTTGATGAATCCTGGAAAGTCGGCGACGAGGGCGACGTCGGTGCCTATTGGGGACTATGGGACACCAAAGGCAAACTCAAGTATGACTAATCTGATGCTCGAGCAGCTCGGCGTGCCGTTTGGCAATGCGATCTGCTATTCCGGCTATCGCGACGGGCAGTCGCCTGTCGATCAGACCTATCCGTCGGCGGAGCAAGTCCACGAAGACCTGCTCTTGCTCAAGGATAAATGGCGCTATCTGCGGCTGTACGACTGCAGCCTGCACGCTGAGCGCGTGCTGGAGGTCGTTACGCGAGAACAACTGCCGTTTCAACTGATGCTCGGCGCGGACATGCGGGCTGAGCTGAGCAATCCCAATTGCCCCTGGGGCGCGCACTACTCTGACGAGCAGCTCGCCGCCAACAAAAATCATAACGATCAGGAAATCGGGCGCTTGATCGATCTGGCCGCGCGCTATCCCGACGCGGTTTTCGCGGTATCGATAGGCAACGAGGCGTCGGTTGACTGGACCGATCATCTGGTGCCGGTGCTGCGTCTCATGGAACATGCGACGCGTGTCAAAGCCTCGATCGCCCAGCCGGTCACCTTTTGCGAAAACTACGTGCCGTGGACGGAGAAGTTACGTCCGCTGGTCGAGATACTGGATTTTATCTCCGTGCATACCTATCCCGTGTGGGAGTATCACAGCGTTGAGACGGCGATGGACTACACGCGTCAGAACGTGCGTCGCGTGACGGACGCCTATCCGGATAAACCGGTGGTGATTACTGAGGCCGGATGGACCACCAACTCCAACGGCCGCGGCATCGAACCGCACAACGCTACGGCCGCCTTTCAGGCGCGCTATTGCCGCGAGCTGCTTGAATGGAGCCGCGCTAAACAAATCCTGACGTTTGTGTTTGAAGCGTTCGATGAGCCGTGGAAAGGCTCACCGGATCCCATGGAGCCCGAAAAGCACTGGGGTCTTTACACGGTGGACCGGGCCGGCAAGCCGGTCATGGAGAATATCGCCGACGTCCTTGGGCCGGCGTGAAGACACGACCGGCCGGTAGAGAGAGGGCAACGCCCTGCTCCGATAAGAAAATAACGGACGAGACATCCTTGTCTTGCTTCCTTGCAGCAGCGCTTGCGTCCTTTGCGGTGCGAATCCGTGCGCGCTACGTCCGTTGACTACGGTACACAAGATAGGCCACAGGGAGGCCTGGCAACAGATGTCATTTGCCTAGGGACGTTTGACTCCATAATAAAAACAATTAGTTACGCCCGAAACCACCGCAAATGTCCCTATGGGATGTGGCGCAACCAGTCGTCGGTATCAAATTTCTGTTGTACGCGGGACGCCGCTTCGGCGTACTCCTCCGGGGTAATCGCCCCAGGGCGCCCGCCGTTGAGCTCCACAAACGTCTTGATCATGTGCGCTTCGACGGCCTCGCGTTCGAGGCCCGTCTGACTGCGCACCGGATCCACGCGCTTGGCCGCACTGGCCACGCCTTTGTCCGACAGCTTCTCGCGACCAATGCGCAGCACCTGCATCATTTTTGCGGCGTCCATATCGTAGGCCATCGTGACGTGATGCAGCACCGTGCCGCCCTTGTAGCGCTTCTGCGCTGCACCTCCGATCTTGCCCTTCGGGCTGGTGATGTCGTTGATGGGTTTGTACACGGCCTCAACGCCAAGCCCGTTGAGCGCCTTGAGCACCCAGTTGTCGAAAAATGCATAGGACTCCGCAATGCTCAACTCGCCGACCAGTTCGCTCGGCGCGTACAGCGAATAGGTGATGGCCGTGCCCTTCTCCACGAACATCGCACCACCACCGGTGACCCGTCGCACGACATGAACGTCGTGCCGCTCAGCAGCTTCTGCATCCACCTCATTGCGCAGCGACTGAAACGCGCCAATGATCACCGCCGCACGATCCCACGACCAGAAGCGAAGCGTCGGCGGACGGCGACCCGCATCCACCTCATGCGCCAACACATCGTCCATAGCCACATGCATGGCCGGACTCATGACTTCGGCCTCCAGAATCTGCCACTCGTAGTCGCGCCACGTCTTGCTCGCGCCAAGCGCTCGGCGCACGGCGATGGCAACCGATTCAAGGGTAAAGCCAATCAACTCGGCGTCAGGTCGCAGCTCGGCTTCAAGCGCCGCGGTCATGTCCTGGACAGAGGCGTCGGCATTGAGCCCTTCCAGCGCACGGCAAAAATCACTCAGCGCTTCGGCCGGTTCAAGAAAAAAATCACCCGCGATCTGCACATCCGCAAGCTTGCCGTTGTTCACGGATAAATCCGCGACCACCATCTTTCCACCCTGGACTTTGTACTCACCGTGCATCGCATTGAACTCCCGACAGTATCGAACCGGCGCGAATTCTCGCACATCGGGCGATTCCTCACAGCCCGCGCGGTGGTAGCATGCGGGAAGGTTGTATAAAAATGTGGAGCCTGCTCATGACGCGACTTACCACCGCACTCACTGTATTGATCGTCGGTCTGGTTGCCGGGTGTGCGTCGACACCACCGATATCCGTTTCCAACACACAAGCCAATGGCCAGGTTAAGAGCATGAACAGCGCAAGCGGTTTCACGATCAGCAAGGACGGCACTCAGATCGCCTACGAGGCGCACGGCGACGGCCCGCTCACCCTCATTTTGATCCACGGCTGGGCCTGCGATCGCACCTACTGGGACGCCCAGATCGAGCCGCTATCCGCGGACTTTCGCGTCATCACTCTTGACCTGGCAGGACACGGCGAGTCAGGCGATTCGCGCGACGACTGGTCAATGGCTGCGTTTGGCGAGGACGTGGCGGCGGTGGCCGCCGCACTGGACGCCACCGATGTTGTACTCGTCGGTCATTCCATGGGCGGTCCGGTAATGCTCGAGGCGGCACAACGTATGGGCAACCGTGTTCGCGCGCTGGTGGGTGTCGACACACTCAAAGACCCCGATGCCGCGATCACAGCCGACCAGGCCGATGAACTCTGGGCCGCATTCGAGGCGAATTTCTCGGCAAGCGTCGAAGGCTATGTCCGCTCTGCGTTTTTCCTGCCGACATCGGATCCGAGCATTGTGGAGCGTATTTCCAAAGACATGGCGGCGGCACCTGCGGCCAACGCGGTCAGCGCCGGCAAAGGGCTGTCCGTATATGACCGGCGCCGTGCGCTTCATGCGCTCCAACATCTACCGCTGACACTGATCAACGCCCCCGTACCGCCGACACTTAGCGCAAACTACACGTCTGTTCACGAGAATATGACGCTGATCGTTATGGATCAGGCGGGACATTTTCCGATGCAGGAAGTTCCCGAACTGTTCAATCGAATTTTGAAAAATACCGCGTTAAAAACGCCTTAGCGTTTGACATTTTTCGGTCTAGCCTTCCGCACTTTCCGATAGTGCTGCCAAACGGCATCGCCCGAGCTTTTTGCATAACGCGATAATTACACTTCTGTTACACCTTTGGTGTGATTAAGTGGCAGACTCCATCCTAAGCCCGCGCTCAAGTCGGGTAAAACAAACATCTTTTAGTGGAGATACAGCATGACGATTAATACCAGTGCGCTTGCCATTGCGGCAGGCGTCGCGGTGTGCGCGGGCGTCGGCCTGTTGATTGCCTCGGCAGACAACAACGACACCAGCGTAGCCGCCACCAACCAGGGCATGATCGCGGTCATTGACAGCGAAAGCGGTCAGCTGCGCGCGCCAACCGCCGATGAAGCGTCCGTTTATGCAACCAGCACACGCAGCACGGCCAAAGAGAGCGCCGTGGTTCGTCGCGCCGACGGTTCGGAGTCGATGCGCCTCAACGGTGCCTATCAGACCTACAGCACGGTCACGCGTGATGAAAACGGCAACTGGGTCCAGCACTGCAGCATGGATCACGACCACGCCATGCACGCCAGCCTCGCGCCGGCCGCACCGCAGCGGGAGGTTCGATAATGAGCACTCGCAACACCAACCGGGCGTCGCTTCTGGCGACCGCCGTCTGCGCCCTCGTGGCTGCCCCGGCCTCCATGGCCGCTGACATTGTGATCAGTCAGGGCACAGGCTTTGATGATCCGACACCGGCGGCACCCGTTGGCGGCAACGCCGGCACCACGGTCGGCGAACAGCGCCTCATTGCCTTTGAATTTGCGGCCTCTTTGTGGGGCGCCATTCTTGAGAGCGACGTGCAGATTGTTGTGCAGGCTGGCTTTGCACCGCAAACCTGCAACGCGCAGGGCGGCGTACTCGGCAGTGCCGGACCGGAGTTTATCGAATCCGATTTCGGCGGCGCACCCATTCCCAACACCTGGTATTTCTCGGCTCTGGCCAACGCCCTCGCGGGCACCGATCTGAACCCGGGTGCCCAGGACCTCAACGCCACGTTCAACGCCAGCATCGACAACAACGACGACTGCCTGGCGGGCAGCAACTGGTACTACGGTCTGGACAACAATCCAACCGGTGGTGACATCGACTTCCTGAACGTCGTCATGCACGAGATTGGTCACGGCCTCGGCTCGGCGAGTGTCGTGAACGTCAGCTCGGGCTCATTGCCCGCCAACCGCCCGGACATCTACGCGCGCTTCGCGTTTGATACCGATCTGAACCTGCATTTTGACGAGATGACCAACGCTCAGCGTGTGGCGGCAGTCGTCAACACCGGTTCGGTTGTCTGGGACGGTCCGTTGGTGAGCGCAGCCGCGCCCGCCATTCTGGCCGGTTCGCTGGTTGGTGAGATCAACAACCCGTCGCTGGGCGAAGTGGACATCCAGACCGCTGCGTTTGGTCCCGCTGTGCCTGCCGCAGGCCTGAGCGGCACGCTGGTGCTGGTCGATGATGGCGTGGGCACCGGCACCGATGGCTGCGAGCCTCTGACCGGCGCAAGTGCCGCCGCTGTGGCTGGCAACATCGCGCTGATCGATCGCGGTAGCTGCAACTTTACGGTCAAGACCGTGAACGCACAGGCCGCTGGCGCCGCGGCGGTTGTCATTGCCAATAACGTCTCGCCGGGTCTGCCGCCGCTGGGTGGCAACGATGCCAGCATCACGATTCCGACCGTGGGCATCTCGCTCGACGATGGCAACGCGATTCGTAACGAACTGCCGGGCGTGACGATTGATCTGACGTTTGATCCAACACGTCTGGCTGGTGCCAACGATGCGGGTCAGGTACGCCTGTTTGCGCCCAACCCGGTTCAGCCCGGTTCGTCGTTCTCGCATTGGGACACGACGGCGACGCCGAACCTCCTGATGGAGCCGTCGATCACCGCCACGCTTGAGTCGCGTCGCAACGTGGACCTCACGGCCGCGCTGTACGCTGACGAAGGCTGGGTACTGATCGACGAAGACGGCGATCTGATTCCGGACGTCAACGACAATTGCCGCCTGGCCTCAAACACAGATCAGCGCGACACCAACGGCGACGGCTTCGGCAACGCCTGCGATGCTGACCTCGACAACAACGGCGTGATCAACTTCATCGATCTTGGAATCCTGCGCTCTGTGTTCTTCACCGCAGATCAGGATGCTGATTTCAACGGCGACGGTACGGTCAACTTTATTGATCTGGGCGTCATGCGTGCTTCGTTCTTCGGCCCACCGGGTCCGAGCAGCTTCGCACCCTAAACGCGAATTCGTTCGTAGGATTGAGAAACCCCGCTGCCTCGGCAGCGGGGTTTTTTTGTGGCCGGTCACGTACACTTGCGCCTCATGAAAGCAACCGATGTAGTCGTGATTGGCGGCGGTGCCGCCGGCCTGATGTGCGCCATCACAGCCGCCCGCCGCGGTCGTCGCGTCGTGGTGCTTGAAGGCTCCAACAAGCCGGGCAAAAAAATTCTGATGTCCGGTGGCGGGCGTTGTAACTTCACGCATCTGCACAGCACGCACGCCAATTTCCTCTCGGCAAATCCGCACTTCTGCAAATCGGCGCTGGCAAGGTACACACCGTACGACTTCCTTGAGATGGTCGAGACACACGGTGTTGCTTACCACGAAAAGTCACCCGGTCAGCTGTTTTGCGATCGTTCCTCGAAAGACATCCTGAACATGTTGCTGGACGAGGCGGCGCAAGCGTCGGTCACGCTGCACACACACTCGCCGGTCCTCGAAGTGTCTGACGGGTCGCCGGGCTATCGCGTGATATCCGAGAAGCACGCGTATGAGACCGAGTCACTGGTGGTGGCCAGCGGCGGATTGTCGATTCCGAAGATGGGGGCAACAGATCTTGGCTATCGTCTGGCCCGACAGTTCGGGCTGGACGTGTTGCCGACACGCGCGGGGCTGGTGCCATTCACCTTCAGCGGCGCCCTGCACGAGATGATGAGCGCACTGAGCGGCGTGAGCGTACAGGCGAGGGCGAGTTGCGGCAGCACCTCGTTTACCGACGGGCTGCTGTTTACGCATCGCGGCCTGAGTGGGCCGGCCGCATTGCAGATATCCAGCTTCTGGCAGCCGGGCGAGTCGATCACATTGGATATGAGTGTGGGCGAATCAATTGAAGAACTGCTACGCGGCGCGCGCGAGTCGGCGCCGCGCAAGAAAGTGGCCTCCGTCCTGTCACAGGTCGTGCCTCGCGCGCTTGCCGAGCACATCACCGACGACGCGCTACCCGCCTCCACTCGCACCCTCGCCGACCTTGGCAATCAGGCCATTGGCACAGTGGCCGCGAAGATTCATGACTGGACGATCAAGCCCGCGGCGACCGAGGGCTATCGAACGGCCGAAGTCACGCTTGGCGGTGTCGACACGCGGAAGCTGTCATCGCAGACCATGGCCTCACTTGAGCACGAGAATCTGTATTTTGTTGGTGAGGTCGTGGATGTGACCGGGCATCTGGGTGGGCACAATTTTCAGTGGGCCTGGGCGTCGGGGTATGCTGCGGGGCA
>CAZXCL010000036.1:0-44061 GCA_964639265.1 uncultured Gammaproteobacteria bacterium
AACTAAAGCGGACCGCAGGGAGCCATTGTCAAAATGAATTCCTCACCCACCGGCCGTGCCCAAGACCGTACCGACTACAAACAATCAGCTCGCAAAAAAAAAACCGACTCTTGGGGAGTCGGTTTGAAGGAGAGACAGGAAATACAGGAGGTTCAATGAAGATGTGACCAATGAATAACGTGAACGTCATCCGAATCGACGTCGAGGTTTTCGGCAAGCATCATTCTGGCCTCATCAGCCATCATTCCGTTCGCGCGAACCCGATCGACGTGCACCACGCCGGTAAACTCACCGAACCCGGACCCGCCGAGTTCCGTCAGAACAAAGTGTGCGTAATACTTCACATCCATAAACGTACTCTAACAACGCAACTGCTTGATCTGTGTGATGCGTAACACAGATTTATGCTTGCCATAACTCACCCTCCGCGGCGAACCACGGGCCCTCTTGATGACGTATTTTTACAGCGACGATCACTGCACAGCCCACGATATGGGTGCCGGCCATCCGGAAAGCCCTGCTCGTCTTCAGTCCGTACGCCGAGCCGTTACCACCGCGCTACCCAAGCTGATCCAGCGCAGACCCGTCGCAGCAAGCTATGACGTCTTGTGTCGTGCTCACAGCGAACGCCATGTGGAACAACTGTTTGATCTGCGACCCGGCGATGGCGTGCTGGCGATCGACGGCGACACGTTCTTTGGCCCGGGCACACTCAACGCAGCGCGCCTGGCGGCCGGCGCCGTGCTCGATGCCACACACTCGGTGCTTGGCGCTGAAGGCCCCGACGCGGGCGCGAGCACCGCGTTTTGTTGCGTGCGCCCGCCAGGGCACCACGCCGAACGAGACAAGGTCATGGGTTTTTGTTTCTTTAACAGCATCGCCGTGGCGGCGCTGGAAGCACTAACGGTACGCGGACTCGAACGCGTCGCAATTCTGGATTTCGACGTACATCACGCCAACGGCACCGAAGACATTTTCCGCGACGACCCGCGCGTGCTGTTGTGTTCGTCCTATCAGCACCCGCTGTATCCGTACACCAACACGCCTTGCGTGCCCGATCAGCGCGTCAATGTGCCGCTGGATGCCGGTACGCGCGGCCCGCAGTTTCGCAAGGCTATTCTGGCGACGTGGGGGCCGGCCCTTGAGCGCTTCCGGCCGCAGCTGATACTGGTCAGCGCCGGTTTCGACGCGCATCAGGACGATCCGCTGGGCGGACTATGTCTTTGCGATGATGATTACCACTGGCTCGGCCTGCAAATTGGCGAGTGGGCCGCGCAGTGGAGTGGCGGGCGCGTGGTGGCCGCGCTGGAGGGCGGCTACGACCTGGCGGCACTGGGTCGCAGTGCCGCCATGTTCTGTTATGCGCTGGACGGCGGTCAGGGTGCGCCGACGATCGCGTCGACGGTACCGACAGCCAGCGGGTGATAGCCGGGGCGGGCTTTGGCGTACACGCGCTGTGCGTAAGCTTTGCCATCTTCGCTGCCCATCAGCGCCACGTAGAGCGGCACGATGAGTTTGCGTCGCCCAATGCCCACCAGATAGTCCTCCATCGGCTCGAACGCTGGTGCGTAGTCGTGAAGAATGGCCTGCAGAAACCAGCTGTGCGCAATTTCGTTGTTGCGCGTGGCGTTGAGGGCAAACGCGGCATCGAGTTCACCCATACGGCTCGCGGCCATCTCGTCGGGCAAATTGTTCAAAAAGTACAACCACTCGTGCACGCTCCAGTCCTCGTTGCCCGCCTCCGCCAGAGTCTTGCGGCCAGCCAGCCAGTCGGAGGTAAACGCAGCAATCACCTCAAACGCGTTGGAATAAGGTTGCGGTCGATCGGACGGCAATCCCGGCTCGAATATCCACTCCTGGATGCGCGCGCGAGAGACGACGCCTGGATACTTGGCCAGCAGCGCCGTATCGAGGTAGCTCACAAACTGCTCGGTGGTGATGCTCTGAAAGGCGAACTCGTCAAAGTAGCTGCGCAGGAACTCGTCAAAGCGCTCGCGCCCGAGCTGGGTTTCCAGCCAGGTCAGAAACAACTGTCCTTTGGTGTAGGGCACACCTGAAAAGACGTCGTCCGGATCACGGCCGCGCATATCCACGGCAAGAATCTGATCGCCAGCCGGCATTTCGGCCATCTGGCGTTGCAAACTCTGCACATCGAGGAAGTACTCCATTTGCGCACGGCGCTCCCCGTAGACCTGATGCATGATCCGGTCGGTCAAAAACGAGGTAAAGCCCTCATTCAGCCACAGGTCACGCCACGTAGCGTTGGTCACCAGGTTGCCCGACCACGAATGGGCCAGCTCGTGGGCAATCAGCGCGACCAGCGATTTGTCGCCGGCAATGACGGTGGGCGTAATGAAGGACAGCCGCGGATTTTCCATGCCGCCAAATGGGAAGCTTGGTGGCAGGATCAGCAGATCATAACGCCCCCATCGATAGGGGCCGTAGAGTTCCTCACTGATCTGCAGCATTTTTTCGGTGTCTTCAAACTCCGCCGCGGCAGCAGCCACCAGCGACGGCTCAGCGTAAATGCCGGTGCGCTCGCTCATAGGCTGGAACGTCAGGTCGCCGACCCCAATCGCAATCAGATAGGCCGGAATCGCCTGCGGCATCTCGAAATCGTATTCGCCGTCACGCTCGGTATCCGGATCGTTGGAGGCGCTCATGACCGCCAGAAGATGCGGCGGCGTGCGGATGGTGGCCGTGTAGGTCATGCGCACCGATGGCGTGTCCTGAATCGGCATCCAGCTGCGCGCATGAATCGCCTGTGACTGTGAAAACAGGAATGGCTCCTTTTTGCCGGCCGTCTGTTCCGGCGTGAGCCACTGCAGCCCACTCGCCTTGGGTGCGCTGGCGTAACGCACCACGATGCGCGTACTGGTCGACACCGAGCGCGGAAGGAAAATCGACAGCGCACTGCCAAGGTTTGGGTCCGCCGGGGCCAGTTCATAGCGAGCCGGCTCCGGCGTCACGCCGCGATAGATCAGCACCTCTTTGATGGTCAGATCGCGCGTATCGAGCACAACTTTGCTGGCGCCGGGTTGCAGAGCAACTCGCATGGCGGCTTCGCCAACCAGCTGGCGCTTGTCAAAATCAACATCCAGATCGAGATGGACGTGCTCCACGCGCGCCTCGTCGATATTCGCAAACGAATGATAGTCGCGACCAACCTCAAGCGTTTGCGGCATCTGCGCCTTGTCGCCCGCCATGGATTGATCGTCCTGAACTGATTCGGGCAGATCAACCGACGTCGCGCAGGCAGCAAGACCGGCGGCGCACATCAATGCGCCGCAAAGGGTGATTAGTTTATTCATTACCAGATCTTCGTTATTTGGCTTTCGGGACGGTAAAGCTCGTCGCCCGATTTGACATCAAACGCCTCAAAAAATTGCGGCATGTTCGACACGATGCCGTTGACGCGATATTCCGACGGCGAGTGCGGATCGGTCACCAGGCGCTGACGCAGCTCGTCCTCGCGATACAGGCGACGCCAGATCTGGCCCCAGCCCATAAAGAAACGTTGATCACCGGTATAGCCGCCAATGACGGGGGCTTCTTTTCCGTTCAGGGAGAGCTTGTAGGCCTTGTAGGCCATCGCCAGGCCGGCCAGATCTCCGATGTTCTCGCCCAGCGTGAAATCGCCTTTGACGTTCATACCCTCGATGGGTGAGTAGGCGTCGTACTGCGCCACCAGGCCGTCCGCACGCTTCTTGAATTCCACCGCATCCTGCTCGGTCCACCAGTCACGCAGATTGCCGTCACCGTCGGACTTGCGTCCCTGGTCATCAAAGCCGTGACTGAACTCGTGGCCAATCACGGCCACGATGGCGCCGTAATTGACCGCGTCATCGGCCTCCATATTGAAAAACGGCGGCTGCAGGATGGCGGCCGGGAAGACAATTTCGTTCATTGACGGGTTGTAATACGCGTTCACCGTTTGCGGCGACATGAACCATTCGTTGCGATTGATCGGCTGGCCGAGTTTGGAAATCATGCGATTGTATTCAACCTCGCGCGACGCCATCACGTTACGCAGCAGCTCATCGGGCTCAACGCTCAGTCGTGAGTAGTCTTTCCATTCATCCGGGTAGCCAATCTTCGGCGTGAACTTCGCAAGCTTGGCATGCGCCTCCTGCTTGGTCTGCGGACTCATCCATTCCAGATCGTCAATCGCGATAGCAAACGCCTTGCGCAAGTTCTCGACAAGGCCTTCCATGCGGGCTTTGGCCTCGGGCCGGAAGTGCTCCTCGACATAGAGCTTGCCGACCACTTCGCCAAGCGCCCTTTCAACCGCGGCAACACCGCGACGCCAGCGCGGAAGATTTTCTTCAATGCCACGCAGCACACCGCTGTAGAAGTTGAAGTCTTCCTGCACGTAAGCGTCGCCAAGATACGGCGCAGACGTGCTGAGAAGATGCCAGTAGAGATAGCCTCGCCACTGCTCGATCGGCACATCGTTGACGATTTCGACCATGGCGGTGAAGTAGTCAGGCTGGCGCACGATCACTTCCTTCTCGCCCTTGAGGCCAGCACTGGCCATGACCAGGCTCCAGTCCGCCGTGGGCGTCAGCTCGTTGAGCTCAGCAATACTGAACTTGTTGTAAACGGCATTGCGATCGCGATTGCGAACACGTTCCCACTGGTGGCTTGCCAGGCGGGTTTCAATCTGCATGATCTCGCGGGCGCGTGTTCTCGAATTATCCACCGCGGCCAGGCCGAGCATACGTTCAATATGCTCAACATACTTGGTGCGCTGCTCGGCGAATTTTTCGTTCTCATAGTAGTCTTTGTCCGGAAGACCCAGTCCGGACTGATTGAGATAGGCGATGTAGCGCGTTGATTCTTTCGCATCCTGATTTACAAACAGACGAAACGGTGCGCCGCCGCCGGATTTCTGAGCGTGGCCAAAATAGGCCAGCAGATCGTCACTGGTTTTGATGGCGTCAATACGACTGACTTCCTCGTTCAGCGGCGTCAGACCCACGCGCTGGATCGCGGTCGTATCCATGAAGCTCTTGTAGAAGTCGCCGACTTTCTGCGTGTCGGTGCCCTTGCGTGCCGGCGTCGCGGCGGCCTCCTCGATAATCGTGCGCAGACGCTCGCGCGATTTGTCGGCGAGCTGGGCAAAGGAGCCGTAGTTGGATTTATCCGCGGGGATCTCGGTGCGCTCGAGCCAGGCACCGTTCACATGGCGATAAAAATCGTCTTGTGGGCGAACGGATGTATCGAGGTTGGCCGGATCAAAGCCAAGTTTGGCCCGCAGCATCGGGTCGTTATCGGGCCCCTGGTTCGCCGTCGCGCAACCAATCGCCAGAGCGGCGGCCAGCGCCGCTACCGTAATCCATCTCATGTGTGTGTCCCCACCTGATGTTCGAGGACGCGAAGAATAGCAAAAAAGCCGGCCGGACTGGTCCCGGCGGTGCAGCGCGCGCGAGTATCGAAGCAGCTAGGCCCCCGCTGGCGGCTCGCTGGTGTCCTTGATGTACTTGAGCTGGTAGGACCCGATCGTAATGATGTCGCCGGACTCGAGGCTGTACTTCTTGATCCGGTTACGATTAACAAACGTGCCGTTCATGCTGTCCAGATCGAGCACATAGTCATCGCGCAGCACCGTAAAAATTTGTGCGTGATGACGGCTCGCGTTCTTGCAATCAAGACGAATGTCGCAGTCGTGCTTGCGCCCGATGGTGATACGGCGTTTGTTCAGGCTGTACTCCGCTACCTGCTCGCCGTCCTTGCGGACCAGCAACCTGGCAGCCTGCGTTTCATGCAAAGTACGGAGCGTGGGCGTTGACATCAGATAAGCATAACCGGAAGTTTGAGAGTTATGGCGCAACGCAAAAGCGCGTGCCAGTGCACGATATCAGACCGTTATGAGGCAAAAGTAGACGTCGGTCGCATTTAACTGTGCCTTTTTTCCACCTCGAGCGCGCACTCAATATTACATAATGTCGAAACCCGAAGATTGGCCAGTCATGACAATCGTCAATGTCCTATGCCTCCGGTGATAAATTATAGTGAGGACCCGGTGACGCTGAGCTCCGACAGCCAGCGTGGCCAAAGCGCAACAACACCCAAGACTCATGGCCAAAGCTCCAGAAGAACTCATGCACCCAACAAGCTCGGCTGCCGGCGACGGATACAACAGACTCTGGGCAGCCTTTCGCCGAATGACCGCTACGCCTGAGTGCCTTGGCGCCCTCCCCCATATGTGGCTGATCTTCTTGGGTTTTTTCCTCGCTCACATGTGGCAGATGGACATCTTGAGCATCCGCTTCGGGCTGTGTTTGCTCGCTCTGATTATCTTTATTCCAACCTACTATGCAGCCTTTCGCCGTGAAGGCCGGGCCATGTACAAGCCCATCGCCATCATCACGATGCTGGGCCTGGTTATGACACCGGTTAACTTCGGCTCTACCGTGTTTTTCAATTACGCCGCGCACTTGAGCGGCCAGGCCATGAGCGGACGTCGTGCCGTACTGGCTGTGGTGCTCATGTGTGCGTGGATGCTGGCAGCCACCTTCGCGTTGTCCTTGCCATTCTGGTACGCCGGCCCCGGCATTCTGGTCTCGTTGGGCCTGGTGGGCATGAGCATCAGCGATCGCCGGCGCCAGCTTGCCGACAGCGCACTGCGGCGCTCGCGCCAGGAAGTACAGCAGCTGGCTCAGATGGCAGAACGCGAGCGCATTGCCCGCGACCTGCACGACGTGCTCGGGCATACGTTGTCGGTCATCACGCTCAAAGCCGAACTTGCCGGCAAACTCGTCGACAGTAATCCGGAGCAGGCGCGCACCGAACTCGAACAGATCGCCGATACCTCGCGTGCCGCGCTTTCAAGCGTGCGCGAAACAGTCAGCGGTTACCGCCGCGTCGGCCTCGACGAGCAAATCGAAGACACGCGCGACAGTCTGAAAAGCGTGGGCGTTCACTTTACGACCGACGTCGAGTCGATCCATCTGCGGCCACGCGAAGAAACGTTGCTCGCGCTGGTGCTGCGCGAAGCGGTGACCAACGTGCTGCGCCACGCCAACGCCAGCGCGTGCCATGTGAGTATTCGACGCGACAACAAAGACATCCTCATGCGAGTTTCCGACAACGGTCAGGGCTTCGACAGCGACGAAGGCCAGGGCCTTACCGGCATGCGCGAACGGCTGGCTGTGCTTGGCGGCGTGCTGACCATCCAGTCCAATGACGGCACCCAGCTCGATGTACGCTTGCCCGGCGCCGGTCGGCCGCCTGCATGACCTGTCGCATCTTGCTGGTCGAAGACCAGTCCATGCTGCGCGGCGCGCTCGAAGCGCTGTTGTCGCTTGAAAAAGACCTCGAGGTAGTTGGTGCGGCCGCCAACGGGCGTGAAGCGCTGAACATGCTCGACACCATCGAGGCCGATATCGTCGTCACCGACATCGAGATGCCGCACATGACCGGTCTCGAGCTGGCGGCGGCTGTGGCGAAGCGCGCATCGCCGCCACGCGTTGTCATTCTCACCACCTTTGCCCGCGCAGGCTATTTGAGCCGTGCTCTCGAAGCGGGCGTGCGCGGCTACCTGCTCAAGGACGCGCCGTCCGAAGAGCTCGCACTTGCGCTGCGCCAGGTTGCTGCGGGGCGTCGCGTCATTGACCCTGAGCTATCCATGGAATCGCTCGACACGGTCGATCCGCTCACCGATCGTGAACGCCAGGCGCTGCGCGCGGCCGCTGAGGGCAAGACCACACAGCAAATCGCCGCGCAGCTATTCTTAAGCGAAGGCACCGTGCGCAACTATCTGTCCGAGGCGATCAGCAAACTCAATGCCGCCAACCGCATCGATGCGGCGCGCATCGCACGACACAAGGGATGGCTCTAGGCAAAGGCAGGCTTTTGGGTTGGTTCAGTCCGCCTCGGCCGGCGTGTTGTAGGTGACCCGCCAGATACGCCCGGTGCGCGAATCGCTGATGTAAAGCTCGCCGTCCGGACCCTGTGCGAGCCCCGTGGGACGATAGCGCGCATCGGCCGGCCCGCGAATTTCCTGCGTCCCGGCAAAACCATCGGCAAAGACCTCAAACGTCTCGCCATCGCGAAGCGATGCGAACGCAACCTTGTAGCCACGCTGCGGTTCCGGTGACCGATTCCACGATCCGTGGAAAGCCACGAATGCGCCAAAGCGATAGTGCGTTGGAAACTGACGACCGGTGTAGATCAGTAGATCGTTGGGCGCCCAGTGTGCGGGAAAGCCCAGCAATGGGTCTTTGAGCGAATCACAGCGGCCAACGATCGTGCCGTCGCCGCCGTACTCAGGGGCCAGCACCTTTTGATTCGTGAACGGATCGTAATAGCAGTACGGCCAGCCGAAAACATCGTCGCGATCAATCACCATGAGTTCTTCGGCCGGCAGCTCGACTCGCTGCGCCACCGTGAAGCGCTCTGGCCATAGCTCACTCAGCTGATCGCGACCATGCTGAACCGCGATGAGCTGCTCGCGGCGCGGATGCCAGTCGTTGGCCAGCGCGTTGCGAATGCCACTGGCGTAGCGCTCCCCATCAACGAACGCACGCTGGTTGGTGGCATCAGCGTCATAGCGCCAGATGCCACCGTGCTCGGCCAGCTCCGGACATGGATCCTGACCCGCAACCCCGGGCGAGCGCTGGGGATTCTGGCAAGCGTTGGACGGCGCGCCAATGTTGACCAGAAGCCCGTCATTGTCATCAAACACGATGGTTTTGCTGGCATGAGCACGCTGCTCGTTAAAGCCATCGACCACAATTTCCGGTTCGTTACTCGGACTCAGCGCATCGCCATCGAAGCGATAGCGCACGATACGGGTGGGCATACCGAAGTACAGATAATCGTTGCGGATACCCAGTCCGGTGCCGCCGCGGTTTGCAAACCGTTCCTGGCGCTCGGCCTTGCCGTCGCCGTCGGTGTCGCGCAACGCGACGATTCCGCCGTCGTCGCCCAGAAGCGCGACGAACACATCCGCGTTGTCGCGCACCACGAGGTGACGTGCATAGCCCAAATCTTCGGCGAAAACGGTGGCGCAAAACCCAGGCGGCAGTTCGAGCACGGTTTGCTCGGCGCATAACGCGGGGGACGAGACCGGCTCGGAGGCGCAGCCACCCAGCACAAAGACCAAACCAAGCGCAGCGCCGGTGCGCAGCAGACTTTCGGGAGACATGCTTCTATTGCTCTACCAGACTGAAGGACCCCAAGTGTACGCCGCGCGAGCGTCGCAACGCGACTGCGGTGTTAGCAGGCAGCAAGCTTGGCGAGTTTGGGCATGCGGTAGAAGCGTCGCAATACGGCCATTCGAGATGCGCCGAGATCACGCGGACGCTGCAGACGGCGACAAAACCGGCGCGCCGCACGATTGGCTCGCTCATAGCGCTCCAGTTCCGAGCGCGAAAGACACTCCGCGTAACGTACCCGCCGAAACAAGCGTTGCCACAGCGCCTGATGCTGCGGACGCGACTGCTGGCGGCGCAATAGCGCGCTGGCGACGACGTACTTGTCGACTTCGGCCTGTAGCTCCAGCTCGAGCAGTGTGATGCGCTTGTCGAGCGCCGCGTTGCAGGCGGCGTAGGTAAAATGGCTGACGCCTTCGAGCACCAGACAAAAGTCGTGGAAATTGGAATCGCTGAGCGCCCGGAGCGGATCATCTTTATCAAGCCTTGCCAGTGATTCTGCGGCAAGCACCAGCGCCATCTCGACGTGCTGATCGTCGTTGCGGATCAGAAGCTTCTCGGCGTTGGCTCTGCCTCGCGGATCGAGGCGTCTGGCTTCGCGTTCGTCGCTCACCAGATAGTCATCGACCTGGACCGGCGCGCGCACATCGTAAATGGCCTCAAGCGTTCGCTGCAGGGCACCGGTCAGGGTTGATGCCGCCCGACTCACTGCACACGCCCCGGTCCGCTGGCAAGCGGAATGACGCCCAGTTCGCGCAGCTTGTTGGCCGCGCGCGGACTGCCGGTTCGAAGCCACACACCGTACAGCCGCATCAGATCACGATCCGAGTGTTCGTAAGCGCTGTCCGCAATTTCATTGAGCACGTCGACAAACGGCTGAAACTTGAGGGCCAGCTCAGCGAAGATGTCGCCGAAAACGTGGGCGCGTGAGGTTCCGCGCATTGAGTTGGAGAGTGTGCCGTAAGCGTTACCGCCCATAGCAATGTAGTAATCGATATCGATGGGCTTGTTGGCGAAACCGCGCGCGAAAAAGCCAGCTACGAATAGAGCAACGTCGCCCAAACGTTGAAAGCGCTGATCGCGCTGCGCTTCGGTTTCGCTTGCCAATGCATCGTCAAGCATCATCGCGAGCGGCTTGATGGCCACACCGTCGTCGGTGGTTTCGTAGAACTGTTCGGAGCGAGAGAAAAGCGTCAGCAGATTGACCACGTAATGCGAAGCGTGCGGCGTCACTTCAATATTCTGACTTTCAAGCGCCGCATCGACGGAGTCACGGAAAAACTCCTGCAGGTTGTTCACGGCAATAACAGACTTGCCGCTGCGTGTAGGATCGTTTCCGGATAGCGCCATAAATTTCCTCCGAGACCACAGGTTCTACCATCAGGCACACGGTTTGCCGCCGACCAGTTCACAAACCAGGCCATATGCACGAGAGACTCTGTGCACTTTGTTTGATCTTGCCAGTAAATTTTCGTGCGCCACAAGTGTTCAAAATGTCACCGCACAATACGCCGCAACACAGTTGCTAACGCGTCGACAGAACGTTACTTTTGATCGGATGGATTTCGAACAAGACAAAACGGAGCAAGACGGCGCCGGGCTCAGCGATCTGGTCATTGCGAGCGAAGTGCTGCCGCCAAGCATTCACGTTCTTCCGCAGCAGAGCCGGCCGTGCTTTCCGGGTCAGGCCATTCCACTGATACTGGACGAGCGCTGGATCGAAACCGTTGAGAAAGCGTTTGCGACGGATCAGAAAATTCTCGGCCTGATTCTTGCGCGTGACGAACTCGAAGATCGTGTCTCGCAGCACGATCTGCACGTGGTTGGTACGGCCTGCCGCATTCACAAACTGCAGCGGGCAGATGATCATCTGCAGGTGTTGCTTGAAGGGCTGCAGCGTTTTCGCGTCGTTGAGTGGCTCAATCCCAAGCCAGTTTTTCTGGCTCAGGTTAGCTATCACCACGAACCGCGCCATCCGAATGACGCAGAGCTCAAGGCCTATGCGGTGGCCATCATCAATACCATCAAGGAACTGCTGCCGCTCAATCCACTGTACGCAGAAGAGTTTCGCGCCGTTCTGAACCACTTCAATCCGAACGAGCCTTCGCAACTGGCGGACTTTGCCGCGGCGCTGACGACGTCAACGCGTGACGAGCTGCAGGACATCCTCGAGACCACGCTGATCCAGCCGCGACTGGAAAAAGCGCTGCGACTGCTCAATAAGGAACTGGAAGTCGCGCGCAGCCAGGACAAGATTCGGCGTCAGGTGGAAGACACCATTCAGGGTCGTCAGCGCGAGGCGATTCTGCGCGAGCAACTCAAGGCCATCCAGACTGAACTCGGCTTGTCAAAAGATGACCGCACGGCGGAGCTTGACGAATTTCGCGAGCGCCTCGAGAAGCTGGTCGTGCCCGAGGCCGTGCAAAAACGTCTGGACGACGAGATGAAAAAGCTCGGCGTGCTGGAAACCGGCTCGCCGGAGTACGCTGTCACACGCAACTATCTTGACTGGCTCACGTCGCTGCCGTTTGGTGTCTACAGCGAAGATCAGTTTGATCTCAAACGCGCTCGCAAGGTGCTCGACGAGGGCCACGACGCGCTGGAGGATGTTAAAAAGCGCATCGTCGAGTTTCTCGGCGTTGGCATCATGAAAGGCGAAATCGCCGGCTCGATCATTCTGTTTGTTGGACCGCCCGGCGTGGGCAAGACCTCACTCGGTCGCTCGATCGCCGACGCACTGGGCCGCAAATTCTATCGATTCTCCGTGGGCGGCATGCGCGACGAGGCCGAGATCAAGGGCCACCGACGCACCTATATCGGCGCCATGCCCGGCAAGATCGTGCAGGCGCTCAAAGACTGCGGTACGGCCAATCCGGTTATCATGCTCGATGAGATCGACAAGATTGGCGCCTCATATCGCGGCGACCCGGCCTCGGCGTTGCTTGAGGTGCTCGACCCCGAGCAAAACGATCAGTTTCTGGACCACTACCTGGACGTGCGCACCGATTTGTCGAAGGTGCTCTTCATCTGCACGGCCAACCAACTCGACACGATTCCGGGACCACTCATTGATCGCATGGAGACCATTCGTCTCAGCGGCTATCTGACCGACGAGAAAATAGCGATCGCGCGCAATCACCTGGTGCCGAGGCAAATCGAACGCGCGGGTCTCAAACCAAGCCAACTGAAGATCAACGACAGCGGCCTGCGACGCATTGTGGAAAATTACGCGCGTGAGGCTGGCGTACGTCGCCTTGAAAAGCGCATCGGCACCATTGCGCGCAAGGTGGTGCTTGAGATTCTCGAAGGGGCGAAAACCCCCATTCGTGTCGGCGCCAAAAACGTTGAAAGATATTTGGGATTACCCACCTATCAGCGCGAGCGCCGTATTGAAGGCGTAGGCGTCGTCACAGGTCTTGCCTGGACACCGCTCGGCGGCGCCACGCTGTCCATTGAAGCCACCCGAGCGCACACGCTAAACAGGGGCTTCAAACTAACCGGCCAGCTCGGCGACGTCATGCGCGAATCGGCGGAAATTGCCTACAGCTACGTCATGGGCAATACCGCTGAGCTGCACATCGCCGAAGGTTTTTTTGACAAGTCGTTCGTGCATCTCCACGTACCAGCCGGTGCCACACCCAAAGACGGCCCGAGCGCGGGCGTCACCATGGCCACCGCTCTGATCTCGCTGGCCCGCCGTCGGCGCATCAAACGCCACGTCGCCATGACCGGCGAGCTCTCTCTGACCGGACACGTGCTCCCGGTAGGCGGCATCCGCGAGAAGGTCATCGCCGCCAAACGCAACGGCATTCGCACCGTAGTCCTGCCCGAAGCCAACCGACGCGATTTTGAACAACTGCTCGATCACATTCGCGCTGATCTCGAGGTGCACTTTGTGAGTCGCTACAGTCAGGTGTTTGAACTGGTCTTCATGTGATCGTGTCGTGAACGCTCGGCCATGAGCGATCTTCTAAGCAACCCCGCGCTGATTATTGCGCAAATTCCTCTGATCATGTCGGTGATCATGCTCTGGTCCGGGATCAGACATCGACGCAACTCAGCGAAGCTCACGGCGACCGGGCGCCCTCCTTTGCGCCGCTTTGTCGGCCAAATGGGCACGCAAATGATGTTCAACCAGCTGCTTCTGGCAGGGCTCGCGGTGCTGGCCTATACAGAGGGAGTCTGGACATTGGAATCCGTGGGCATCAAGTCCGCCGTCTCCCCAGTGCTGGCGTTTGCGACGGGTGCCGCGCTCTATGGCGTGTTTTTGTTTTTGATGGGCGCTTTGTTTCGGCAGTTAGGACTTGAGGCACAGGTACGCGATGCCGCGGTGACCAGCATAGCGTTCATCCTGCCGCGTCAACCTCTGCAAAGAAGGCTGACCCTTTTTGGCGTCATCGCGATGAACCCCTTGACAGAGGAATTCTGGTATCGCGGCATTCTCGTCCACCAAGTGGCCATAGGAACCGGGTCAATCACGTTAGCACTGAGTCTGGGACTGTTCGCGAATCTGGCCGCGCACTCTTATCAAGGGCGCTTCGCTCTGGTGTTTCATCTACCGTTCTATCTGCTGGCTTGCGCAGTAGTATTCTCGCCGCTTGGACTGATCGGCGCGTTTGGCATGCACTTTGCCGGCGACCTCGTCCCTTTCTTAATGTTCAAAAAAGAGCTAAAGAAGTATCGCCAACATCACCGCAAACGCCGCACAGTCGACTCTGAGTTGGCCAAGCAGTCAAGCGTCCGACCCGACAACGAGCTGCGATGACTTCAAATCGACGCGCCTACTCTGAATCACCATAGCGCTGTTGCAGCGCTTCGTCCGTTATCCAGTTATACGACAGATACCATGTCCCACCCAACGGTGTGTAACACACGCCCTCATCCGCGATCTCGGCGAATCGACCGCAATGATGCTCGACCGGCACTTTATGTGGAAATTCAATGACCGAAAGACCCATGTTGCCTTGTTCCCAAGGAACTGCACCGCTGAAGAAGACGATTTCGTCGATCGAGTCGCGATGATGATAAACGTGCCGCATCGTAGCCATCAGTGCGGCGTGCAACTCACGGTTTTCAACACTCACGCAATCGCGCAAATTAAAGTCTCGGCACTTAAGAACAACAGGACTGTCATCGCCGTTTTCGTAGAAATGGGGCAAGCTCACTTCTGCCACGTCCGGGTTCTGGCGCAAGTAATCACGCAAGGAGGCATAGTGATCGCGCTCACCACGAAAGTGGGAGCTCAACGAAAAAGCAACAGGCCACTCACCGATCAGAAGAGAGTCTACGATGCTGGCGCGCAGCGTCCAGGAAAGCCGCGGATAGACAAACGCTAATCCTAAAACAAGGATCAGCAGAAGAGCCATCAGTGTTTTTCTTTTCACGCTTCGCAATTTCCGCGCTAACCGTTCTTCAAATGCCCCACACCCAACGCTGAACAAAAACACGCACGCAGATGGGAGAGGTCAGCCGGAGGGCGAGTGGGGAATTCGTTTTGGCAACTAAAGCGGACCAACGGGAGCCATTGCCAAAATGAAATCCCCACTCGCCCTCTGGCTGGCCTCGGGGCCCAACAAGCCCCTAAAGACCCCGCCGAAGCGGGGTCCAAATATCATCAAACCGCAAGCGCAGCCCGGCGCCGGCGCAATCCGTACCACAATGCGCTGAGAATCATCAGCGCCGGCAACGGATAAGCCACCGCATAGACCACCGGGGTCAACGCCAGACGCGTTGCCGTACGAGCACCGTCATGACGCGCGATGTAGTCCGCAAAGCGCGGCGAATTGCTGTAGTAAACATGCACCAGCTTGCGACCCACTGTGTTGGTCAGCAGAACGTCATCACGGAAATCACGCAGCACCTGCACGTTTGGATCCAGATACGATCCGTACGCGGCGGTTGCGATAAAGCAGCCGCCCGAGCTGTCGGCGTCAGAGGTCGCGAAAATCGGCGGTACGTTGGTTTGCGAACCCGGTGCGGCCGGAGGCGGTGCCGGCGGCTCGACTGCCGTGGCCTCAATGGGAATTACCGTCGTGACCTGACTTGAGCCGCGTGACAGCTGTCGCGTGACCACACTGTCGGTCACAATCGTCAGTTCGGCAGTCTTGGTGCCGGCCGACGTTGGCGTGAACATGACCGTGATGTCGCAGCTAGCGTTGCGATCAACCGGCGCTGCCGTGCAGTCCTCGGTCACCGAAAAGTCAGCCGCATCCGCACCGCCAAGCATGACCGATACCACCAACAGTGGATCGGTGCCGGTATTGGTGATGTCAAACGCGCTGCCGCCAGACTCGCCCACCGTCACCGGATCGGTGCTGCTGCCAACCGAAATTTCCGGGACCGAAAACTCAGGACGACTGCCCACCAGTACAAAGCCGATCAGCGGCGCCGATTGCTCCGGCTCGTCCACGTCGTTGGAGGTCACCACCAGCGTGGCTGTTTTGTCGCCGGCCGTTACCGGCGCAAACGTGATCTCTACCGTGCAGGTACTCATCGGCGCCAGCGGCTGCTGTGTGCAGGTTTCCGAAGCGATCGAGAACTCTGCCGCACCCGGACCCGCCAGGGCCAGGCCGGACACGACCGCATCGATCGAGCCAGAGCTCACGACCATGAGCGATGCATTGATCGACTGATCGAGTTCCACCGGCTCGGTGCCGCTGCCAAAGTTCAGCGTTGGCTCAGCGGTCGAGGGAATCGACAAATCGATTTGCGGACCGAGCACACCCACGCCGCTTAGCGCGACGTCGGACTGCGTTTCGTTCGCGCCGTCGGACTCGATTGTCAGCACCGCGCTGCGTTCACCCACGTCTGCTGGCGCGAACGTTACGGTGATCGTGCAGGTTGCGTCGGGTGCCAGCGTCGCGCAGTCAGAGGTTTGTGAAAACTCGGCGGCGTTATCACCGGCTATGCTCACACCGCTGACCGTCAAGTCGGCGCTGCCGTCGTTGATAACCATGATCGTGCCCATATTCATGGCGCTTACAATGACCTCACCGAGACCCAGCTCAGCCGGATCGACCGTAATGAACGGCTCCGGTGCGGCCGTGGCCGTGCCGGTAATCATCGCAGCCACGGACGGCTCGTCGCGATCATTGGACGGAATCACATAGTCGTCAGTGAAATCGCCTGCCATGGCCGGCGCGAACTCGACCATCAATTCGCAGGTTGCCGCCGGTGCCAGCGTCATCGACGAGCAGGTATCGCTGCTGAGTGTAAACGGCGCCGCAATACTCATGGCATCGATCATGCCGATGACCAGATCAGCCGTGCCCTGGTTCGCAACGATCACCGAGCGCACCTGCGTTTCACCCGAAACGATGCTCGGGAACACCAGATTCAACGGTGACACGACGATGTTGGGCTCAGCACCCGCGCCGCTCAGATTTACGGTGACTGTCGGCTCGTTCGGGTCATTCGACGAGATGTCGAAACTGCCCATTGCGACGTCCGCATCGGTCGGCGTAAACGAGATGCTGATGGTACAGGTGCCCATTGGTGCGACCGTCATACCGCTGCAGCCGTCAGTGGCAATCGCAAACGGTGCGTCCGGTGTGCTCACGCCCATCGCCGGAATCTCCAGGTCGGCGGTACCCGAATTGGTAACGGTGACGTCAATCTGATCGGAATCGCCAATCGCAACATCCGGGAAAGCCACCGGGTTGGGCATAACGTCGATCTCGGCCACGATCGCATTGCCCACAACCATGACGTCGAAGCTGGACGGATCGTTGTTCGCAGACTCCACGGTGAACGATCCCATCGCCGCCCCTTCGGCTGTCGGCGTAAAGCTGACATCAATCGTGCAGCTGCCGGTCAGCGGTGCCAGCGGCGCCGCCGTGCAGGTTTCGGTCGCGATGGCAAACGGTGCCTCAAGCGTCGCCGTGCCCAGCGTGACGATCGCCTGACCCTGACCGCTATTGCTGACCGTTACCGTTGACGTCG
The DNA here is from genome assembly GCA_964639265.1 of uncultured Gammaproteobacteria bacterium. GTDB lineage: Bacteria > Pseudomonadota > Gammaproteobacteria > Steroidobacterales > JBCCMA01 > JBCCMA01. The sequence goes on from CAZXCL010000036.1 coordinate 17,100, forward strand.
AGGTCTCACCCACGACCGTATCCGGAAACGGATCCGGCACAGGCATGCTGACGGCAAGATCGGGCGGCGCAGGCGTGAAACCACCGTTGGCGCCGCTGCTTCCCTGAATGCGCGTGAATACGACAACGCCGCCAAACACGGTGCCTTCGCCCGTTGAGTCGGACAGATCAAACGTCACCACGGCACCGTTGTTACTGAACGGCGCAGCCGTGAACGTGAAAATGATCGCGCCCGACACAAAGTTGCCGTCCGGGCCGACAACACCGGAACCCTCGACCGTGGCGACCTCACCCGATAGCGGCAGCGGGTTTACCGTTGTCGCATTACACAGCTGACCCGCCTCATCTGGCGGCGGGCAGTTGCCTCCGCCAGGTGTGGTATTGATGATGGGGTCCTCAAACGGGATTGCGCTCGTGGTAATCGTGAAGTTGAACGGCACGTTGTCTGTTGCCGCGAACGCGAACGTCCCGTCGCCCTGGACCGGGATATCGATAGAGCCGACCACGACAGAGTTCGTCGTATTGCCGGAGCCGCCCGTCGCGCCGCCGAGTGCGCCAAAGCTGTCGCAGGTCGTGGTGCAGAAGAATATTTCGCCATCGTACAAAAAGACGTCCGCCGAGGCGCTTGTTACCAGCCCGGTTGAAGAAGCAAAAAACAATACAATCGCGGCTAGGCGAGCGCGCGCAGATCTCGTCATGGTTTATCCCCTGTCGATGTCACCCGATGAAGTGTTGGGGGCCGATGGGCAAAGCGCAGCGCAAACGGCCTGACTTGCCACCTGAACGGTCAGTTCAACGCCCCCGATGTGCTCCTTATTGGAGCATCATGTAATGCAAGCACTATGGGGCGGCGCCCGAACCCTGTCAAGGCAGCACAGTGACCGCAAACGCCCGTTTTTCAGACGAAAATTTCAGCTAACCGACGCTGACCAGCGAAACATCCGGCCGCATGGTGGGCGACACGCTGCACGACCCGGCAAAAACAATTGTGACCAGCGCTTGCTGCATCGCAATGTGATGGCTATCATCCGCGCGCTGCAGGCAAACGTGGAAGCACGGCCAACGTTTTTCATCCCTGCCACGCAGCGCCCTATGTTAAATTACGCAGGGTAAAATTTTGTGGGTTGAACACTCTGGCAGCGAGTCATGCGCGCCGTTGCGTCAACATCCCCGATTTTTTGTGTTTTGAATTACGGAGTAATGGAATGAAGCACGCAATCCGAGCGTCAGTTCTTTGTGCCGCCCTGCTGGTGACCGGCCAGGCAAGCGCCCAGACCGCCTTCTCAGAAGGCCAGTGGTACGTCTCGCCAATGGGCACCTACATTTTCAAAGAAGACACCGACCGCGTGACCAACTCGAGCGTCGGCGGCCACATCGGTCTGGGACGCGGATTCTCCGACGCCTGGGCGGTTGAGCTGAACCTTGTCGGCAACAGCAGCGACGCCTACGACGAAGTCAATCAGTGGGGCGTGGGCGTTGATTTGCTGCACGGCCTGAAGCCGTGGGGCAACTGGATTCCTTATTACTCAGTCGGCATCGGCTATCTCAAGACGCAGGTAGTGGAAGACCCGAACGTATCGGCAATCGCGATCCGTCGTCTGGACAATGACAACCCCTACGCCGGTGTTGGCGCGGGCCTGATGCGCAACTTCGGCGCCAGTCAGACCAAGCTGCGCAGCGAAGTCCGTTACCGCATGGATATGGCCGACCCCAATTCGTTCCGCGACTGGCTGTTCAACGTCGGTCTGGTTGTGCCGTTTGGTGAGCCGGCTCCGCCGCCGGTCGTCGATGCCGATGGTGACGGCGTCAACGACGGCCAGGATCAGTGCCCGGGCACGCCTGCTGGCGCGCCTGTCGACAGTCGCGGCTGTGAACTTGACAGCGACAGCGATGGCGTTGTGAACAGAAAAGACGCCTGCCCCGAGACGCGTGCCGGTGCCCGCGTTGATGCCAAGGGTTGTGAGATTGACACCGATACCGACGGCGACGGCGTGGCCAACAGTAAAGACCGCTGCCCGAATACGCCGCGTGGTACCAAGGTTGATCAGTACGGCTGCAAGACCATCGGCGATGCCGACGGCGACGGTGTTCTCGACAACCGCGACCGCTGCCCGAATACGGCCAAAGGTGCTCGCGTGGACGTCAACGGCTGCGAATTCAAAGAAGAAATTCGTCTGCCGGGTGTCACATTTGAGACCAACTCAGCCAGGCTGACGTCGCAGTCCCTGAGTGTGCTCAACGACGCCGCCGAAACGCTCAAGCGCAACAGCGATGTGCGCGTCGAGGCCCAGGGCCACACGGACAGCCAGGGTGCTGCCGCGTACAACCTGAGTCTGTCGCAGCGTCGTGCCGAAGCCGTACGTGACTACCTGGTCACACGTGGCGCCGCGGCCGGCAACATCACGGCCAAAGGCTACGGCGAGACGGCACCGATTGCCGGCAACGACACGGCAGCAGGTCGTGCTCAGAACCGTCGTGTCACGCTGAAGGTACTCGGCCAATAAAGGCGGGCGCCAAAAACAGGAAACCCCGGCTTCGGCCGGGGTTTTTTTTCACTCAGCGTGTCGTTTGTGCGCTACTTGTCGGCGCGTCTGTGACGACGACCGTCGGCTGCAGCGGCAAAACCAGTCCCGACGCGCTCAGCGAGCCTCTGCTCAAAGACTTTTCGCGCAGCTCGCTGTCCATTGAGTCTGGACAAGCTACCCACGATTTCACCATCTACGTGGCGGACTCCAATGCCGAGCGCCGACAGGGTCTGATGTTTGTCGAGTCCATGCCAGCCGATGTTGGCATGCTGTTCATCCATGAGATCTCAGGCCGTCAGTCGATGTGGATGAAAAACACGGTTCTGCCTCTGGACATGCTGTTTGTGCGCGCCAGCGGCGAAATCGAGAGCATTGCGCGCGATACCACACCGGGCTCGCTCAAATCGATCTCCTCAAAAGGAGAGGTGTGCTGCGTGCTTGAGCTCAACGCTGGCACCACCGAGGCGCTGGGGATCAACGCCGGTGACACGCTGATCCACCCGCATTTCCAATCGCCGTGATGCCGCTGGCGCTGATCGCCGGCGCCGCGATCATTGGTGTCTGGGCCTACACCAGCTATCAGCACCGACAGGTATTCAAGCCAACACCGGCAACGGCGCCGCTCTCGCCCAATCCCGGTGACTTTGACGTTGAGTATGAAAGCGTCGAGTTTCGCGGACCTGACCAGCATTCACTGCACGGCTGGTGGCTGCCCTGCTCGCCCGACGCCAGCACCCTGATTTTTTGCCACGGCAATCGCGGCAATCTCTCAGACCGAACGCAGAGTTGTTTGCTCTACCGACGCCTGGGCCTCAATGTATTTGCCTTCGACTATCGCGGCTACGGACGCAGTCAGGGGCGCGCCACCGAAAAAGGCCTTTACCAGGACGCCCAGGCCGCGTGGCGCTACGTGCGTGACGAGCGCGGCATTGCGGCGTCCGATATCGTGCTACTGGGCCGTTCGCTGGGCGGTGGTGTGGCCTCCCATCTGGCGCTGCACGCACAGCCGGCGGCCGTGGTGATCGAATCGACCTTTACCTCGATCCCTGATCTGGCGCGCGAGCACTTTCGCAACCTGCCGCGTGTGGGGCTCGGTCGAATGCGCTTCAACAATCTCGAACGTGTCGCACAGATCGCCTCACCGCTGCAGATTTTTCATTCCACCGAAGATGCCGTAATCGGTTTTCACCACGCCGAGGCGCTGGCCGCGGCGGCCGAATGCACGCTGGTGCCCATTCGGGGCGCTCATTCCGGCGGACACATTGAAAGCGGTGATCTCTACACGCAACCGCTCATCGAGTTTCTGCGCGAATGCGGGCTGAAACTGCGGCCCGACGCCTAGTCGCAAGCCGCTGCTAGGGCGCGAGACAGCGCAGCCGATAGCGCAAATCATGCTGATAGGGATTGTCCGCCGCACTACCGATAGGCGTGCGATCGATCACTTCAAAGCCGTTGACGCACATACGCTTGCGCTCAAGCCACTGCGCCATCCAGTTTTCACGCTCCGCTTCGGCCACCGCGCTATCCAGCGGATAATCCGGGCTAATGCTTGCCTCAAACACAATTGTGCCGTCGCTATCTGACCATAGCCGGCTCATGCTGTGACGATCCTGCAGTGATTTTCCGCTGACACAGCCAAGCGCCAGTGTTACCACGGCCAGCACCACAACGCGTTGCGTTTGACCCGCAATTCCCCGATATTCCCTCACACCTTCTCCGCGATTAACTGGACCTGTCATGCCTGTGAGTTTACGTCTGGCGACCTGTCTTTTCACCTGCACACTGTTTGGCTGCGCACACACGACTGTGCCCTCCGTGAGTACGGACCGCGCCAGCGCCGATCCATGGTTTGCGGCCGGTGACGCTGCGGTACGCGCCACAGCGCAGCAGCCGGTGCGCCCACAGCGCGCCCGCAATGTGATTTTGTTTATCGGTGATGGCATGAGCCTCGACACGATCACCAGCGCCCGTATCCACGCCGGACAGCGACTGGGCAAGAGCGGTGAGGAGCACAGGCTGACCATGGATCAACTCCCCCACACAGCGCTGATGAAAACCTACACCACGGATATGCAGGTGCCCGATTCAGCCGGCACCGCCACAGCGATGCTCAGCGGCGTCAAGACACGCAGCGGCGTTATTGGCGTCAATGCCAACGTCACTAGGCGCCAGTGTGCAGGCTCCAAAACCACCCACGTCGAATCGTTTCTCGAGACCATGGAAAAACGCGGCAAGGCCACGGGCGTGATCAGCACCGCGCGCATCACCCATGCCACGCCCGCCGCCACCTACGCGCACAGCCCTGAGCGCGGCTGGGAGGTCGACGCCGAGATCCCGGAAGATCAGGGCAGCGAGTGCCACGACATCGCCCGTCAACTCATCGAATTTGATCATGGCGATGGCATCGAGGTCATGCTTGGCGGCGGTCGCGTCGCCTTCTTGCCCGAAGACGCGGCCGACCCGGAATACCGCGACGTGAACGGCGTGCGCGCAGACGGGCGCAACCTCATCAGCGAATGGCAGACCCGATACGGCAGCCGTGCACGCTTCGTCTGGAATGCGACCCAGCTCAGCGAACTGGATCCTGCCACTACCGACCGGGTTCTGGGCCTGTTTGAGCCTTCGCACATGATGTATGACGACGATCGGCGCCGAAAAAACGCCGACGAGCCGACACTGGCCGAACTAACCTCGTTCGCGGTAAAACGCCTGCAGCGAAACCGCGACGGTTTCTTCCTGATGGTGGAAGGCGGCCGGATTGACCACGCTCATCATGGCGGCAACGCATCACGCGCGCTCGGCGACACCATTGCCTTTGACGACGCGGTCGCTGCCGCCGTGTCACTGGTCGACCTCGACGACACGCTGATCATTGTGACCGCTGATCACGGCCACGTGATGAGCTTCAGCGGCTATCCACGCCGCGGCAATCCGATTCTCGGCAAGGTCGCCGAGAAAGCGCCGTCGGGTACGGCGCCTGAGTACACGCGCGACAAGGACGGCTTGCCTTACACAACATTGAGCTACGCGAACGGCCCGGGCCATCGTGCGCCGCGCCGCGATCTCACAGACATCGACACGACCGACCCGGACTTCCAACAGGACGCGACGGTGCCGCTGTCTTCGGAAACTCATTCAGGCACCGACGTCATCGTCTTTGCAGACGGTCCCGGCGCCGACCTCTTGCGCGGTGTACAGGAGCAGAACTACGTCTATCACGTGATGCGCCACGCCGTTGACGCCGGGCACTGATCGTGTCGCGCCATGTCGCCGTCGTGACGACCTCACGCGCCGATTTCGGTCATCTTCACTGGCCGATCCTGGCGCTGCGCGAACGTGCCGATATACGCGTATCGCTCATCGTTATCGGCGCCCATCTGTCCCCGGAGTTCGGCCATACCCATGCGTCCATCCGCGCCGCCGGATTCGAGATTGACGAAACCATCGAATGCCTGTTGAGCTCCGACACCGGCGTTGGCATGGCCAAGACGATTGGCCTTGCCACACTCGGGCTCGCCGACACGTTTGAACGACTGCAGCCCGATCTGGTGTTTGTGCCGGCCGATCGCTACGAAATGCTGGCAGCCGCCAATGCGGCGCTGGCGCTACGCATCCCAATTGCCCATCTTGAAGGCGGCGACATCAGCGAAGGTGCCATCGACGACGCCGTGCGCAATGCTCTGACCAAGATGAGCCACCTGCACTTCACAACCACAGCCGTGGCGCGTGAACGCGTGCTGGCGATGGGCGAGGAGAGCTGGCGCGTACACCACGTAGGCGCGCCTTCGATTGATCATCTGGTACGACGCGAAGCGCTTGACGACGCGGAGGTTGCCGCCGCGCTTGAGGCGCCACTACCTGCGGGTTTCGCGCTGGTGTCCTTCCACCCGGTAACGCTGACGCGCCAGACCGACATCGAGGCCGACGCGCTCTATGCAGCACTTGAGCATCTTGAACGTCCCGTAGTGTTCTGTTTTCCCAACAGTGATGCCGGCAGTCGCCGTCTGGTGGCGCGAGCCGAAGCATTTTGCGAGCGGCACGAACACGCACGTCTGTATGTGAATCTCGATCACTGGGTTTATTGGAACGTGCTGCGTCGCGCGCACGTTCTGATCGGCAACTCCAGCAGCGGCATCATGGAGGCCCCTGCGGTGCGGGTGCCGGTCATCGATATTGGTGATCGTCAAAAAGGGCGCCTGTGCGCGGCAAACATCGTGCATGCGCAGGCCACAGTCGATTCGATCGAAAACGCACTGCGCACCATCGACCGCGATTCATTTCGCCAGAGTCTTGAAACGATGGACAATCCCTACGGTGACGGCACGGCGAGCGAGCGCATTGCCGATTTGATAGAGCAGGCGCCCGACCGCGACACGCTACTGCAAAAAAAAGCTCTGTCGCTCCACGACAAGTAACGCCGCGTTACAGATGCGGAGCAAGCTCTGCAGCCAGAGGGTCGAGGTAGGCACGATAATGACGCCAGCGCTCCACAGAGCGCGAGTACACCGGTTGTCGAACCTGCCAGCGGCTCAGCGCCGTTACCACGCTCGGATCATAATCTGAATCGAGACAGCGCGCGTCGTAGTCCAGACCAACGTGCGCGAGCAAGGCATTGAGCTGCTCTTCCTGATCGTCCACAACTGCTTCGTAGTCAATCCCGAGCAACCGATCACCGAGCTGCTGTTCCCAGAATTCCATGAGGCGCAGATACTGCTTGTAGTAATGCGCAATGTCGATCAGGGAATTGGCGAACTCGTTGCCCTGAGCGAAATCCTGAAAATAGATCGAAAGACACGTGTCGAGTGCGTGCCGACGACAGTGAACCAGACGGGCATCGGGAAACAATGCGGCGATAAGCCCCAGATGCAACACGTTGGCAGGATGTCTGTCTGTTACCACGCGACCGCTACCATGTTCGTGCAAGGCTTCGAGATAGCCCGCGCCGAGAGTCAGCAAGCGCCCCTGGTCGCAGTCGGCCACGCCCTCAGGAAACGGAGCCAAAGTAGTGCGCCCCACTCGCTCGAAATAATCGAGTGGCCCGGCGCTTTCGATATCGGGGTGGCGCGCCAGCATGGTGTCGATCAAAGTCGCGCCGGAGCGCGGCATGCCGACAATCAGCACCGGCGTCAGGCTGTCGTTTGAGGGCACCGCGGGTAGCGCAAGCTCGCCTGAAAACGTCTCGATCAGCCGATCGATCAATGCCTCGTTGCTGGCCGCGTCGTAAGACGCTGAACGAGCGCGCTTGAGGCCGTTGGCCTGCTCTAGGTAGGTGAAGGCTTCGGCGTGCTCACCGCAATCGTCCATTGCCTTGCCCAACGCGAAGCCGAGCTTCTCGCGCTGAAATCGATTGACTTCCGGCGCCCTCAGCGCGGCCCGCATCACCTGAATATCCGCATCATCGGCATCCTCAAAGCGCTGGTTCTCCGCGATTTGCTGGAGCGCCTCAACGAACGCAGGTTCATCGTCCAGCGCGTGACGGAAATGCCTCAAGGCATCGTCAAACTGCCCCTGCGCCGCGCGCACCGAGCCAAGCCCGTACAAGGCACGCGAGAATCCGGGTCGACTGACCAGCGCCAGTTCGTACTGGGCGGCGGCATCGTCCTCCCGACGGCGCAAAAACAGCGCATTGCCAAGCTCCGTATGCACCTCGTGGGGGCGCTCCGCGTTCAACTCAAGCGCTCGCTCGAGATGCACGATGGCGGCCTCAACGCGACCTTGAAGTTGCAGCGACTGGGCAAGATTGAAGTGTCCATCGGCATAGTCTGGCAGGCGCTCAACCAGCGCTTCGAACGCCTGCACCGCCGCGTCACCGTCGCCGCTGGACAGCGCGAGATAGCCGCGTTCGCTGTGCCATTGGGGATGATCGTGGGCGCCCTCGCGGGCCAGTTCAAGCAGCCGGGCGGCGGCAGAATAATCACCGCGCTGGCGGGCGAGCCTCGCCTTGAGCACCAACGCGGGCGGGTGCTCCGCAGCCTCTGCCAGCGCCTCGTCCAACAAACGTTCGGCCTGTGCCGCATCGCCAGCACGCAACGCATTCAGCGCCGCGGATGTGGCATTGGTCGCTTGATTCACCGGTGACTCCTCCCGCCTCGATCAGCCTAGCTTAGCCCAATGACGCCGACGCCAGCGAATTGTGCCGGCTACGAAAGGTCCGGTTTAACTGTCGGGCGGCGCATCCAGCGCCTCGGTGAAGGCCTCAAGATGGCTGCGATAATGGCGATAGCGACGCAGCGCTTTGGCATCCAGATGCCACGGCGCATCGGCGCCGGTCTCGAGCGCGTAGTCCAAATCCGAATGCGGCAACTCAAGAAACTCGCTGATGCGGCGGCTTTGGCTCGCGGCATCCAGCACGAGCTGCTCGTAAGACACGCGATGGATTTTCAGCGCCGGCGAACTGCGCCAGTGATCCATAAGTCGTCGATATCCGTTCACAAACGCCGCCAGATGACCAAAGTCGCTGGCAAAGGCCAGCGTTCGACCCACTTCGGCGTTGCGAAAATAGCAGGACCGCGCCACGTCACGGGCATCGCGCGTGCATTCGATAAATCGCGCGCCCGGGAACAGTCGAGCGATCACGCCCACATAGAGAAAATTGCGCCAGTTCGCATCCATAAACATCGGACGATCTGTGTCTGCGCCAAGGCGGCCCGAGAGCGCACGATGCGCAGCGCGCGACGCGTCCTGCGCGGTCAGTCCGCGGGGGAGCGTCGGCCAGCGGGCACCCGCCTCGTGCCACAGCTGCAAAATACTGTTTTCAACACTGGACGATGGTCCGAGTTCAACCAGCGCACGATGGGGGCTCATGAGTTTTGCAACAACCCGTACACCCGAGCGCGGCAGACCCACAACGAAGATCGGCGCGGGCGCATGCCAGTCACTCTCCGGCAAGGCAGGCCGGGCGGGCTCAAAGTTTTCAATGATCTGGTCGATCAGCTGACAGAAAGCATCAGGATCGAACGGCGCCGGGCGACCGTCATTGGCACGTCGGCAATGAAAAAAGGCCAGATCGTAAGAACCTTCGCCGTCGAGCAACGTAGCCAGCGCAAAATGAAGCTGCCTGGCCACCTCAGGCGGCTGCCGTTTTTGCAGCGCCGCCTCAAGCAGAGTAATGCCCTCTCGGCGTCTACCCAACCGGCCAAGAATATCGGCATAGGTGCTCAGCAACTCGGGACCCGCGCGGCCCGAGTTGACGCTCGGTGCCAACCGCGCCGCCGCACCTTTCGCATCACCTGCATCGGCCATGAGCTGGCCCAGGCCAGCGAGCGCAGCCTGATGTGTGGCCCGCTGAGCCAGCGCTGCCTTGTAGCGGTCGCGCGCAAGTTCAACGTCACCGTTGGCGCGACTGACCGCGGCGGCCGCACTCAGAAGCTCGGGATCCTCGGGGTAAAGATCCAGCGCTCTGGCGTATACCGACGCGGCACGTTCAAACAATCCCTCGTCGTAAAGAAGCTTGCCGAGCAGTGATAGCGCCTGCTGGTCGCCCGGATCAACCTGCACAGCGGTCTCCAGGCTGCGCAACGCATCGGCTGTATTGCCCGCCGCGATATCCAGCTCCGCCAAACCGCGCAAGGCCAGACCGAGTCGGTCGTCGAGGGCCAGCGCACGCTCAAGGTGTTCCCGCGCGTCGGCGTGCTCAGCAAGTTCGTGCAGAGCCCGGCCCAGACGCGCATGCGCGTCCGCAAATTCCTCGTCGGCACTCAGAGCCTGGCGAAACGCCTGTGCGGCGCGCCGATACTGTCCGTTCTGAAACAGGGCGCGGCCGAGGTTATTGGCCGCCACCGCAAATCCCGGGGCGTGCTCCAGCGCCCTTTCAAAATGCCCGGTCGCCAGATCCGGGCGCTGCTGCATCAACGCCAGCGAGCCGAGCTGGTTGTGGGCGATCGCAAAATCGGGTCGCAACTGCAGCTCGCGTTCAAATGCCTCACGCGCCTGATCGTACAGCCCACGAGCAACAAGCACACTGCCCAACGTGGTGTTGAAACCGGTGGACAGCGGATCAATTTTGAGGGCGTGGCGAATGAGTGTTTCGGCACGCTGAACATTGCCGCGACGCAGCTGAATGCCGCTTAATGCGTTGAGCGTGGGCGCGTGATCCGGCGACTGGGTCAGGATGCGCTCGTAAATATCTTCGGCCTGATCGAGCTCGCCTGCCCGATGCGCCGCATGCCCGCGCTGGTATTGAGCTTCAATTTGATCTGCATCGAGCAGCATTGTTTCCTTGTGAACTCCGGAGCGTAAATGCGGACGGCCGGGCGCTCGACAGAAGGTAACATATGGCGTGCGCCGGTGCGCGAATTGCCCCTGATGCCGGTCCGCCTTCTGCTAAACTAAATGCGATCAAAATGGTCTGTTGGATATCATCGGAATGACGCATTGGACTGCTACACAATGAAGCACCGCACCATCGCCACCGCCCTGCTCCTTGCGGGCTTTGCAACCCCGTCAGTCAGCGCTGACGACGGGCTTGCGCGTTGCGCCCGGATTGCGGCACCGACCGAACGCCTCGACTGCTATGACGCCCTGGCAAACGCCGCCGGTCTGTCGGAAGTGACGGCGGCGCCCGTGCCGGCAGCCGTTTCCGTGACACTCGAACCCGCACCGCCATCGGAGCCCGAGGCCGCGGCAGACGCGATGGATGCTTTCGGCTTCGAGAAGAAGATTTTCAGAGAGAAAAACGAGAACGAGGAACTGGTGGCCCGATACGTCGGGGAATTTACCGGCTGGACGGGTGGCACGCTGTTCAAGCTGGACAATGGCCAGGTCTGGAAACAGGCACAGAGCGGCCGCGTGTTCCACCGCCGGGACAACCCGCAAATCACCATTCGCAAAGGCGCACTGGGCGGCTTTCGTCTGTCGGTGGAAGGCACGAAACGTTCCGTGCGCGTCAAGCGCATCAAGTAACGCATGATGCGCTGGCTCATTTACTGCGCTGCCGGGCTTGCTGCGTGCACCCCTCCACCCGAGCCGGTCAATGGCGACATAGCGGGCGCCTGGCATGGCCAGCGCTGGGAAGGCCAGGCGCGCGTGCATTGGCTCAGCCGGATCGCCGACGACGGCGAGCTGGATATTCGGTTCATGACCTGCTTTAACGGCGAGGTAGTGCGCACCGAACATCAATATGGTCACGGCCAACTCACCGACGGTGTGTTCCGGATCGAGCTCGACTACATCGACTATCCGAATACCCAAACCGGCGAAATCGAGCAGGGTGAGGGCTTTGATCACGACTACGCCATGACCGAACTTACCGCCGAACGCATGCGCTATTACAGTACCGAGCACGGCGAGCGCTACGAGGCGCTGCGTGTTGCAAACGACTTCGAGCCACAGTGTGCGCCGGCAACGCTGAATGTTCGCACCGAACCGGGTTCGCGTCGCGCCAAGGACGCGTGGATTACACGCATGGTTGACGAGCCTGAGGACGAAGACGACGAGATCATTCCCGACCTCGAAAACGCCGATCCGTAGACTACAGCAAGCTCATCTGATCGCCCTGCTGCACCGGCACGCAAAACAAACTCGAATCGAGATTGGACGATTCCCCAAGGCTCACACCTGCCGCCTGACAGGCACGTCGAAAGCGGCGACCAATCATCTGCGCGAACACTCCCTCGCCGCTCATTCGATGACCGAATCGCGGATCGTTGTCTTTGCCCCCACGGCTCTGACGAATCAGACTCATAACGTGTCCGGCCCGGTCCGGATAATGCTGCGCCAACCAGTCGCGAAACAGATCTTTCACCTCATGCGGCAGGCGCACGAGAATGTAGGCCGCCCGCTTCGCACCGGCCCGTGCCGAGGCGCGCACGATACTCTCAAGCTCGTGGTCGTTGATGGCCGGAATCACCGGCGCAACCATGACACCCGTGGGGATACCGGCCTGCACCAGCGTGGCGATCGTCTTGAGTCGCCGCTCACCCGACGGCGTGCGCGGCTCCAGTTTGCGCTTGAGATCGTTGTCGAGCGTGGTCACGCTGAGCATGACGCTGGCGAGCCGATCACGCGCCAGATCCGCAAGCAGATCGATGTCGCGTTCGATTAGCGAGCCTTTGGTCACGATCGTGACCGGATGGCGGTAACGCACCATAACCTGCAGTAGCTCACGGGTGACGCCCAGCGTGCGTTCCGCACCCTGGTACGGATCGGTGTTGGTGCCGAGCGCAATGGGCGCGCAGCGGTAACCCGGCTTGCGCAACTCACGCTCAAGCAGCTGCGCGGCATTTTCCTTGTAGAAAATGCGCGTTTCAAAATCGACACCGGGAGACAGATCCACGTAACTGTGGGCCGGACGCGCAAAACAGTATATGCAGCCGTGCTCACAGCCACGATAAGGGTTGATGGAGCGATCAAACGGAATATCGGGCGACTGATTGCGCGTGATGACGGAGCGCGCGGCCTCCGGCGCCAGCCAGGTTTCCGGCGGTCGGTCCGCGTCGTTGTCGGGGTCCGCGGGGGCTTGTGTCCAGCCGTCGTCGACCGGGACCGACTGCGCGCGCGCAAAGCGAGCCCCGGGATTGAGCGTCGCACCGCGGCCCTTGATGGGCGCCGAAGAGGTGTTGGTGGCTGTGGGTTTCATGGCGCAGGTACTGTATATCTATACAGCTATCTTACGCCGAACCACCGCGGTTGCAACACCGAGCTGGCCGACCACCAGCTGGACGGCGTCAGTTTGGCGCCTGAGCCTGTACCGAGCGGGTCAGCACGTGAGTCTGACCGGCCTCAAGAGCGCCAAACGACTCGCTGGCCCCGTCTGGCCAGCTAACGATCACCTGCGCGCTGGTCGCGCTGCCAAGGCCGAATGTCAGAGGCAGCTCGACATGCGACAGATAACTCTTGGCAGGCGTCAGATACCGGTACTGTGTCGCGTCACCGGCGCGCAGCTCCACCCGGGCGCCTATGGCATCGCGGTTGTCACCGGGCTGACGCAGCACAATGCGCAGCCATTGGTTGCCCAGCGTCTGGTCGTTGCGCAACAGACGCGGCGGCCTGGCCGGCTGAGTGATCACGACGTCCAGATCGCCGTCGCCGTCGATGTCGGCATAGGCGGCCCCGCGACCCACGACCGGTGTATTCAGATCGCCGGTCAACACACCGTCAACGATCGCGAATTGGCTGCGACATGAAACGCCACAGTTCCAGAAAAGCTGCGCCGGCTGCGCAAATTTCTGCGACGGCTGCACGCTGTTAATCTCGTCTTCCACATGGCCGTTGACCTGCAGCAGGTCCAGCCGCCCATCCAGATCCGCGTCGAAGAAAAACAACCCGAAACTCAGCGCGCGCCGGCTGGCGGCACCAACACCCGAGACAATGCTCTCGTCGGTAAACAACCCGCTGCCGGACTGCGCCACGTAAAATGACGTCATCTCATTGGCGAAGTTGCCGACGGCAATGCCGACGTCGTCGTTGTTGGCGTAGCGCGCTGCATCGACGCCCATGGCGCCGGTCGAAGCGCCGTTGTTATCAAACGCCACTCCGTTGAGTGCGCCGCGTTCCTCGAATCGTCCGTTGTGCAGGTTCACGAACAGGAAATTCTGCACGGTGTCGTTGGCCACCATGATGTCTGGCCAGGCGTCACGGTTCACATCGACGATGGTTACGGCCAGCCCCTTGCCCATCGGATTGCCCGTCGCAGGGTTGGCCACTTCGATACCGGCCCAGGCGCTGATGTCCTTGAACACACCGTCGTTGTTCTCAAACAGCCGCGAATTGGCGCCTTCGTAGTTGGTGGGTGGGCCATAGGCGCGCCCGACACCGGTCAGGCGGTAATCCACTTCAAAATCGATCTCGCGTGACCAACGCACGTAGTGGGCAACAAACAGGTCCAGATCGCCGTCGCGATCATGATCGACAAACGCCGCCGCCGTGCTCCAGTCATCAGGCTCTCCGGCCACGCCGGCGTCCACGACCTCGAAACGCGCGCCCGCACGATTCATCAGCAGAACATTCTCGCCAACCGCCGTGATAAAGACGTCCTGATAGCCGTCGTTATCGACATCGCCCACAGCAACACCGGTGCCGTAGTGGCCCGCGTCGAGTCCAAGCTTTTGGGTTACATCATCGAATGTTCCGCTGCCGTCGTTTTCATACAGACGCGTTCGGGCACCGGCATCGGCTTCGCGCCACGGCCAGGTCGTGCCATTGACCAGCAGCAAATCGGCATCGCCATCGTTGTCGTAGTCAAAAAACGCGGCGCCACTGCCCATGGTTTCGGGCAAAAGACGATCACCGTAGGCGCCGTTTTGATGCGTGAAATCGATGCCTGCTTGACGGGTGATATCCGTAAACGGCAACGCTGGCGGCGTGGGATCGGCCGCCGGCGCGACGACCTCGACCGGCCCCTCCAGCGTGGCCTCGACGACCGTCTCATCGGCTTGTTCTTCACCGCCGCCAACCAGGATACCTGCGACGATCAGTCCGATTGCCGCAAACACGCCGAGCGAGACTTTGAACGCCTTGCCAATGACCTCGTCGTTTTGTTCATCGAGCGGCGGTTCAGGCCCCTGATTCTGGCCGTTCACTTGGCACCGTCTCCACTGATTGCCTGCTCGCTATCGTACCGCGCATCCAATACTGCGTCGCTGTCGCGCATCAGATCGTAGATCACAACTGCGGATGCCGCGTGGTCTGCCGCCTCATCGCTGCGCCGTGCGGTGGCCACCGCCGCATCCAGCGCGTTGTCGTCCGGTTTGTAGCGCGCATGCTCGCTGCGGTGAAACTGCTCGGCCTCTGCGTTGCCTGTGGTCGCGTAGAGTTGCGCCAGACCGTAGTGCGCATTGACGTTTTCCGGGTCGATCTCAAGCGCGGCTTCGTAGGTCGCTCGCGCTTCATCGAGCAGCGCTTCTTTTTGCGCGCGCCGCGCCTCACCGCGCTCGCGTTTGGACAACTCGAACAGCGTACCCGCAAGCTCGTTGAGCACGCGATAGTCTTTGGAGAAGTCGAAGCCGCGATCACGCGCATCCTGGAACTGAGTGGTTGTCACCGTACGCAGGTTTGCCACTGCCTCATCGAGGTAGCCATTTTGCTTGTTCACAAGCCCGGTGAAATACGCCACAGTCCACGGCGGCGCATCCGATTGCGCGGCCAGTTTGAGCGATTCGACGGCCTCGTCCAGACGACCTTCGCGCACGTAGACACGAGCGAGGTTCAAATGACCATGCGCCGGGGCCAGCTCGCGCACCTGCTGGAACACGGCTTCGGCCTGACGCAGTTCGCCCGCACCGCGCTTGCGCAACAAGCCGATGCCGTAATCGTTCCAGCGCTGCCATACCGGAATCTCGGGTGACGCCTGCGGCGGCCCATTCTCCTCGCCCACGCCAAATACGATGCGATCACTGGCAATGGTCGTGATGGGCAAATCGTTCACGTAGTTCGGGTCGTCCATCACCAGCTTCATGTAGTGCGTATTGAACTTGCGATAGTGCAGTGACGCACGCACCTCCACCGTTTGACGCGCCGACTCGGGCACGCGGAAACGATAGTGCACGGCGTCCGCGGCGCCCGGCGGAATCTGGTTGTTGTAGAGCACGGTGAAGATGTCCTCGGCATTGCGTCGGTCCACCCGCTTGCCGTGACGATCAAGCACATACGCGTTGACAAAATGCGACCACGGATCAACAGCGCCGTCGCCGGCATCGCGACCGCCGCTCTGAGCAACCACCTCGCCGTCAACCAGCAACGTGACCTCGAGCCAGACTTCGTTGGAATCGGCCGTGCCCTGAGTAAAAGGGTGCCCCAGCGTCAGAGTGCGCAACACGGTTTCAAGCAGATACGACTCACCCGGCTCCACCGACGGTACCTGCGGTCGCAACGGTGCGATCAGCTTGCCGTCAATCCGCCCTTCTTTCTTGAGCCCGAAAAAATCCACCCGCAACGCGCCCTCAAGCATTTCCCGATGCGCGTCATTGACCTCGGGCGGCGCGTTGTACAAATGGCCAAGCGCGGTATTGGCACTCGGAAACTGGTGATCATGGACTTTCAACTCACCGCTGTCATCGAGACGGCGCGCGCCAAAGTTTGTTGAAGCCTCGGCCTTCATATGGCAACCGTTGCAGTTGGTCTGCGCCTTCGGCGGGTAGTAAAAACTCGTCACACCGTGGCCCGACACGCCACTGAGCAAAAACGTGTCGTAGTGGTTTTGCCCGCGCAGCCATTTGTACGCGTTGAGCTCTTCGGGCAGGTGCACCTTGTGACAGGCGCCGCAAAATTCCGTCGTCTTGTGCAGAGGCTTCAGAAACGTTTTCTTGTGAAACTCGGGTTTGGCTTTGACCAAAGCACGGTTGATCCACGCCAGGGTGGGGTTTTCAGAGTAGGCAAACGGATAGTGCAGCGGCTCTTCAATCGTGAAGTCAGAGTTGCCGCGCACACTGTTGACGTTGGTAATCGCATGGCACGAGGTGCAGGTAATTCCAGCATGCGCCGTGGGATGGTTCACATCGTCGAAATTCGGATCGTCAAAAGCGCCCGAGAAAAATGGCACCGGGTCATGGCAACCGGCGCAAAAACGCGCGGCCTGTACAGAACCGTCTCGCTCGATCGCTTTTTGTCTGGTTTCGCGCACGGAAAACAGATACATCGGATTGTTGAACGAGCTCAGGTGATGCGCACTGTGCATCCACGAGTCATGCGTGTCCTCGTGGCACTCGGCGCAATAGGCGTCGTTCATAAGCGCCCTGGCAGGAATAAACTGCCCGCTGGAGGTGCGTGCCAGCGACGGGAAAAAATACTGCTCACCCGAATCCGGTCCCACCTCGTTCCACTTTCTCGGATCCTGGGCCTGCAGCACCATCGCCACCCCGGCGATGGCCAGTGACGCCAACGCCACGCCGCCGCCGACGGCCCATTTGATGCGCTTGCCGGCCAGTCGATGCAGCACGAAAAGCCATGCAACCATCAACGGCAAAATCACATGCGACCAGTAGGCTGCACTGCGCATCGCTGGATCGCGAACCTCGATCAGCGGCACGCCTCGGGTTAACACCAGGCCGCTGATCAGAAGCCCCAGCGCAGCAATAAACAGTGCGTAACCCACTCGCACAGCGCGTTTGTTGGGTCGAAACCACGCCCGCCGCATGTGCACAATGCCGTACACAATCACCGGCACGATAATCAGCAGACCGAGAATCAGGTGCGCCAGAAAAACCACCTGGTAGAAATAGCCCTGGTACGTGGTTTGGGTGTACCACTCCATCAGCGTGGTCATGCTGAGATAAACAGCCGTCACGCTCAGTAGCGCAAACAGCGCGAAAACACTCAGAAGAAGAACGCGCAGGCGCGGTCCAACGACCGGCTCGCGTAAACGTTTGCGCCTGGTTTCGCGATCCATTAGTGGCCCGCCTCAAATCGTGTGTTGTATTTGGAGTGCAACGTGTCGCGCGCCGTGATGGCCTCGAGCGCACGCGGCAACGGCGCGACCGTACCGCCGGTATTGGTGTACATATCCATGTCCTTGGCGAAACCGCGCACCTCGAGTACGTAGTGCCGCGAACCACTGCCGGTCGGTGCCGGAGCGTCAAAGTCAATCTGCACTTCTTCGCCCGGGCCAAAAATCGCGAACGCATCGTCATACGGAGCGACCAGCTCAAGCGCGTCACCAAACTCGGTGTAGTAGCCGCTCAGGAAACGACTGTCCCATAGCGACTGACGTTCGTTGTAATTGTAGTCAGGACGACGTTGCGGCTGCGCCAGACGCTTTGGAAAACCGGTGCGGGCAACCGTCGCGGCGACCAGCGGCGCCTCGTGCTGTACCAGCGCATCGACTGGCGTTTCGGTCAGCGCTATCTGCAGCGCATCCCAGTAAAGCTGCAGCGACGAACTCAAGCGCAGCGCCACCGTATCGGCAGGTAGATCGTCCAGCGGCAACGCCATGCGTCGCGGCATGCCAGCGGGATAACCGAAGTCAGGATAAACGGTATGCCAGGTGCCGGCCGCATCGCGCGCCTCGAGCGTGGGCGGCACGTAACCGGCGCCCGCTTGCCAGGCCGAGAACACGGTTTGTGAGTAAGGATACTCAACCCAGCCGTCGGCAATCAGCACTGCACGACGCTGATCGGCGTTGATGATCTGGTCAAACTCCAGCGTCAGCGAATGCGGCACCGTCGTGCGACCGATAAAGCGCACATCAAGCTCGCCCGGTGACGCCGCCAGACCATCCACGCTGAGCAAGCGGTCGGTCACCTCGTCCCCCGCCGCGTTCAGTACACGTGCCGGCAACAGCGTTTCACGATAAAAAAGCGCCTCACCGGTGGCGTCGGGTGCACCGGTTGCCATGCGCTCATCCAGCACCATCGACCAGCCATCGGCCAGATCGTAGACATGCAAACGAGCCTGATCGAGATACGCGATCTCCTCCATCGGCTCGGTGATCTTCAGCGACAGCCGGCCTTTGTCATTGGGCTCAAGTGCGCCATCAGGCAACAGAAAATACTCCCACGGTCGCGGCGTGGCGTACTTCCCCGGCTCAATTAGAAAACCGATACCGCCCACGCCCAGAACGTCGCTGACAAATCCGTATTCACTGCCGTCCCACGCAAACACCACGGGACAGCTTGAAAGCTGGCGCTGCGTTTCAGCCACCTCGTGGAGCTCGCCGGCCTCCAGATCCAACTCAGTTTGGAACACCCCGTCGGACCACGTCAGTGCGATGTAGTCGGCACGAGACGCCGTGCCCAGCCCGATCGACAGCGGCTGCAGACTCTGCCCCGGTCCCGAACTGTGATCAAAGGTATCGGTCAGCGCCCAGTTCGAGCCACTACGCAGCGCGACGCGCGTTCCGATGCCCGAGCGATTCGAACGCATGGAGTCGGCTTTCTGTTCCTTGCCGCTAAAGGTAAACGCGGCAAAACGACCGCGTCCGGGGCCCGGCGCGTAACGCCGCAGGGCGACACCATCCACACTGCGCTCGGTGACCCAAAGTCCGGGTCCGTCGCGCGGGCTTTCCACAACAGCAAGCGCGGCGCCCACATCGGCAGCGAGTGCAAACGGTTCGCTGACACTGCCGTCAGCGTCCAGCGACACAACGCGCAGGCCGCCGCTCTCTCGAATCAGCAATTCAGGCGAACCGTCGCCGTTGAGCTCGACGGCCGCAATGGTGCTGCGCTCATCGACGTCAAGATCAGCCAGACGACGCGCGGCGAGCACGCCGGTGTCGTCGCGTTGCCACAGGTCCACCGCACCGTTCACGCCGAGCGTCGCGATATCAGAGTGCCCGTCACTATCGGCGTCAAGGGCGACGGCACCTATAACGGCGGCCGCGCTGAAAGCCGTATTGCGCTCGTCAAGACGGTAGGCCCACAGCCGATCGTTCCAGAAAATCTGATGCGGCGCCTCGCGGCCGATAACAATCAAATCCACATCACGATCATTGTCCAGATCGGTCGCCAGAATCTGACGCGCTGGCGCATCACCAAACTCAAGGCCGCGCTCACCGCCCAGGGCTCGAAACGTGCCGTCAAGGTTGTTGCTGTAGAGCTGCGAGGGGCCATCCTCATTCGCCACAAGAATGTCGAGATCGCCATCGTGATCGGCATCGAGCAGCGCCGTATCAGCACAACGCACTTTGCCATCCGCAGTCTTGCTCCGACGCGTTACGTTCTTCCACTGACCGCGTGAGCGCTGTTCCCACAGTTGATTGCTGCCATCGCGGCACAGATACACATCGGTGAGGCCATCGTTGTTCAGATCGCCCCAGGCGGCGGCGCGCACGCCGGCCACCTGCGCCAGCGGATGGTCCGACACGCGCTGCAACTCGTCCTCGGCGCCGACAAACAGCGCACTGGGTACATCCTCGGTACCCGAGGCCAGGTACAAATCGACGATGCCGTCGTTCTGAATATCGGCCACGGTCATGCTGGCTTCGCCATACAGACGACTCAGACGCGCCAGCGCGATCGGCGCACTGAAGAGCTCGCCGTCAGGCAGAGCCTCGCGCACAGATTCGGGCCGATCCACCGCAAGGGCATTGCCGCGGATACCCATGCGGGTGTATTTGAACTCAGCCAGACGCGCTCGCGGGTTGTCGGCCAGGCGCGCATAGGCATCGAGGTTTTCTTTCACCTGTTCGATGCTGCCTTCGCGGCGCAAAAGCTGCGCGGCACCGTAATAGGCGCTGCGCAGATAAGGATCGAGTTCACGCGCTCGTTGATACAGCGCGAGCGCTTGCTGCGGGTCGGTCGGCGCGACACACTGACCAAGGTAATACGCTGCGTATGCGTCGTCAGGATCGGCGTCCAGAACGGTTTTGAAATGCGCCGCGGCCTCGTCCATTTGACCAGCGTAAAGCTTGAGCAAACCGCCAACATAGTGGGCCCGCAGATGATCGGGCTGTGCCGCCAGCACCTCGCTGACCAGACCGAGTGCGCGTTCTTCGTCGCCTTCGGTTTGGCGATTCAATGTGGCAATCGCGAGATTGACCTTGGCATCGGCCCAGTCAGGCTGACGCGAGACGACCTGACTGAAAACCTTCTGCGCGCCCGGGTAATCAAAATAGCCCATCAGCGCGACGCCGCGGTTATTTAACGCGATATCCTCGTCGTCAAGCTCCAGCGCCGCGGCTGGCTTGGCTGCCTCCTGGGACCCACCGCACGCGCACAGAAGCGAACACAACACCACGACCCAGAATCGAGTCAGGGCAGGAGAAAATCTGAACATTATTTGCTCGGTGCTCATTTGATTGGCATCTTTATCTTGGCGCTGGCGATTCGCTGTCCCAGCCCGTCTATCGTTATCGTGCCGTTTTGCTCGGGGCAAAGATAGCTGCGATCCATGTATCCGTGTATTTCGCGGCGAAAATGCGCCCGGATGTCGTGTCCCGCACGGCGTTCGCGCTCCTGCCGGAGGGTATCGATCGCAATCGGCGCCACCACTACGCGCTCCCCCCCACCGGGCTCGGCCTGAGCCAGGATGCGGCCGTCATAATCCACGACCATGCTGCCACCGGGCCAGCTAAACGGCGGATAGTGCTTGAGCGACGCGCCCTGATTGGACGCCACCACGTAGGCGGTGCTCTCCAGCGCCCTTGTACGGTTGATCATGGTCCACCAGTCCATTGGCGAGGCGGTACCCCACGGGTCCATGTAGGCCGAGACCCGAATAATGACTTCCGCACCACGAAAGGCAATCTCACGGATGGTCTCGGGGAACAGCCAGTCGTAGCAAATCGCCACGCCGAGCTTGCCAATCGGCGTATCCACCACGGGAAACGGGTCGTGCGGATAGTCCGGAATATCGTGCGGTGAGGTGTGCACCTCCCACGGAATCCAGGGATTGACCTTGCGATACTTGCTGAGCAGGCCTTCGGGCCCGATCAGGCAAGTGGTGTTGAACACCGCGTCAGGGTAGTCCGGGTCGGTCTCCAGGAACGTACCGGTCTGGATGTAGCAACCGTATTTTTTGGCCAGCCGCGCGTAAACTTCGGTGTGCTCGTTGGGCAGTTCCACCGCAAGTTTGCGCCGCAGCTCGCGCACCGACGGGTAAATCGGCACCGCGTGGGCAAATTCCGGAAACGTGATCAGGCGAACGTCGTAAAACGGCTCGTAACCCAGCACGGCCTGATCGATCATCTGCGCCATGCGCCGCGTACGCGAGCCGATATCTTCGCGCGTCGACGGGGCGTCGAAGTCGGTCTGACAGGCGGCGGCGTAGTAGAGATCAGGCATCGCGTGTGGTCCAGCGCAAAACTCGATATTTTGCCCGAACACCCCGCCCCCCGCACCCACGGATGTCACAGGATCGGCCCAATTCGACAATAAACTTCGCTGCCTGTGAAATAATTCGAGCGCTTGCCCGTTCTACTTGGCGAGACTAAACGACGCGACCTTCGGAGAACACCATGCGCACCCTCATCCAAAAAAGCTCTTTTGCCATTATTATCATGGCCTTAAGCGGAATCAGCAGTTTTGCTGACGGTGACTGGGGTCCTGCCCTTGGGAGCACCATTCCGACGCAACTGAGCGCGACGACGCCAGCCGGTGACACCGTGGCCCTGGAGACCCTGGCGCAAGAGGGCAACGGCCTTGCTGTAGCGTTTGTGCGCTCGGCCGACTGGTGCCCGTTCTGCAAGCGGCAACTGATCGAACTGTCGGAGCGCGCCGCAGATTTTGACAAGCGCGGCCTCACGCTTGTGTCGATCAGCTACGACGATACCAACGTATTAGGCAGCTTTACCGAGCAGTTTGATATCAACTTCCGCCTGCTGTCGGACCCGGAGTCGAAGGTGATTGATGCGTTTGGTATTCGCAACGAAGACCAGAAGCCCGGTTCAGCCGGCGACGGCATCCCCCATCCGGGCATCATGATCTTCAACAACCAGGGTGAGCTTGTGGCCAAGTTTGCCGAGAAAAGTTATCGCAAGCGCCCGAAGATTGACGATGTGCTGGCCGCGTACGACGCCAGTTCAAAATAGGCGTCGTAACAATCTAGAGGTCGTCGGGAAAGGTATAGCCCTCGGCCAGTTCCACGTCATCCGGCACATGCTCTGAGGGCGCGCCAAACACCGACGCGCCCTCCTCGGCAATCCCGACCATCTGACGAAACGGCTCGAACAGCTCGCGCCCCATCAACACAGTGTTATCCCGCAGTGTCGGCTGCGCTGGTTCGCGCGCCGCAAATGCCTTGTCGTCGACCAGCACCTCAAGCGTGCCGTTGGCCGCATCAAGACGCATCATGTCGCCATCGCGCACGCGGGCGACTGGGCCGTCGGCCAGCCCCTCCGGCGATAGGTGAATCGCCGCCGGCACCTTGCCCGACGCACCGGACATTCGCCCGTCGGTGACCAGCGCCACCTTGCGCCCCGCGCTCTGCAGCAACGCGAGATACGGTGTGAGCTTGTGCAGCTCGGGCATGCCGTTCGCGCGCGGGCCCTGCCAGCGCACCACCGCAATAAAGTCCTTGTTGAGTTCTCCGGCCTTGAAGGCGTTTACAAACGAGATCTGCGAATCAAACACCTGCGCCGGCGCCTCGACGAGCCAGTGCTCGCGTGCAACCGCCGAGGTCTTGATCACGCTGCGGCCCAGATTGCCACGCAGCAGGCGCAACCCGCCGTCGGCCTGAAACGGGTCGTCCGCGGTGCGCAAAATGGTGTCGTCACCGCTTTTCGCGGGCACCGGCGCACTGGCGAGGGCACCGTTTTCAAGCGAGACCCGGCAGGCATATCCGGCCAGTCCGTCATCACCGGCAACGGTGTTGGCATCGCCGTGCACCAGGCCCTTGTCCAGCAGCTCGCGCAGCACAAAGTTGATGCCGCCGGCTGCGTCAAAATGATTGACGTCGGCACTGCCGTTTGGATAGACCCGCGCCAGCAGCGGCACGGCCTGCGAAATGACCTCGAAATCGTCCCAGTTGATCAGTATGCCGGCCGCTCGTGCGATAGCGATGATATGCAGCGTGTGATTGGTCGAGCCACCGGTGGCCATCAATCCGGCCAGTCCGTTGACGATGGCACGCTCGTCGATGATCTGGCCAATGGGGCGGTAGTCATCGCCCAGATCGGTAATGCGCGTGGCCTGTTGCGCAGCTTCGACGGTCGCTGCGGCGCGCAGCGCAGACTCCGGCTGCGCGAACGTCGTACCAGGAATGTGCAGACCCATCATCTCCATCAGCATCTGATTGGAGTTGGCCGTACCGTAGAACGTGCAGGTGCCGGGCGAGTGATAGGCGGCTGACTCGGCCGCCAGCAGTTCGCGCTGACTGATTTCGCCGGCGGCATAGCGTTCGCGGATGCGTCGTTTGTCGTCGTTGGACAAGCCCGACGGCATGGGGCCCGCCGGTACGAAAATCACCGGCAGATGCGCGAACGTCAGTGCGCCCATGAGCAGCCCGGGCACAATCTTGTCGCACACGCCAAGACACAGAACGCTGTCAAACATGTTGTGGGAGAGCGCCACCGCCGTGGCCTGTGCGATCACATCGCGGCTGAACAACGACAGCTCCATACCGGGCTGACCCTGGGTGACCCCGTCACACATCGCCGGCACGCCGCCGGCAAACTGCGCCACGGCGCCCACCTCGCGCACCGCCTCTTTAATTTGCGCCGGCATAACCTCCAGGGGCTGATGCGCCGAGAGCATGTCGTTATAGGCGGACACCATCCCCACATTGATGGCTTTGGTTTCGGCCAGAGTGTCTTTTTCCGAGCCGCCGCAGGCGGCAAACCCGTGGGCCAGATTGCTGCACGACAAATTGCCGCGCTGTGGCTTCTGGCGACGCGCCAGCTCCGCGCGCTTGAGATACGCGGCGCGCGTCTTGTGGCTGCGCTCGCGAATGGTGTCTGTGACGCGGTCAATCTCGGGATGCAAGGCCATAGTGAATTCCTGTCAGGGGGATCCGTACACCTCGACGCGCACGTCGGGGTCAGACAGCAGCGCGACGACAGGCGCCTGCGGGGCGTCGTCGAGGCTCAGCGTTTTGGCGTACTCATAGCGCTCGCGCTTGGCATCGCCTCGAATCAGCAGAATAAGCTCACGCGAGCGCGCCAGCGCCACACGACTGAGCGTGACGCGATCAAACGGCGGATTGGTGGGCGTGCCCGTCGGATAGGTGTGCAGCAAGGTGGGCGCGGTAGGTGCCAGCGCGGTGACGGTGTGATCGGCATCCGGGAATATGGACGCAGTATGCAGGTCACCGCCCATACCGATGATTGCCACGGTCGGTTCGAGGTCGCGCCAGAAGCCACGCTCATTGAGCTGCGCCACGCGCTCCTCGGGCGTCTTGTCCTTGACCCAGGTGCGCTGGAAACGCGCATGACGCGCTTTGTCACGCAGAAGATGCTCGCGCACCAGCCCAGTGTTGCTGGCTTCGTGCTCTTCCGGCACCCAGCGCTCGTCCACCAGCGCGCAGCTTACGTGGCGCCAGGCGATATCGCTTTTGGCCAGCGATTCAAACAACGGCACCGGTGTCGAACCGCCCGAGACCAGAAACGTGGCTTTGTCATTTTCTGAGATGCCGCGTTCGAGGCAGCGCTCGATGCGCGACACCAGCGTATCGAGCAGCGCACCGTGATCCGGAAAAAAGTGTTCGCAAACCGCCATGGATGATCCTAAGTCATGTCTTCGTGCCAGCTGTGACCATCGCGGTCAATCAGCGTGGCCGCCGCCGTGGGTCCCCACGAGCCTGCGGTATAGCCCTTGGGCTCCACCGTCGCATTTTCCCAGTAATCAATCACCGGTCCAACCCAGCGCCACGCGGCCTCCACTTCATCGCGCCGCATAAACAGCGTGGAGCTGCCGCGCACCACGTCGAGCAGCAGACGCTCATAGGAATCCGGGTAGCGCACGTTGAATTCTTCCGCGAACGTCAGGTCCAGCGGCGCCGTACGCAAACGCATGCCGCCCGGCCCCGGGTCCTTGGTCATCAAGCGCAGCCCCACGCCTTCGTCGGGCTGCAGGCGAATCACCAGCCGGTTGCTCGCAATGGCGCCGGCCTCATCCGGAAACGCCGAGTGGGGAATCTCGCGAAACCCGATCACGATCTCCGAGTGACGACGATTCAGACGCTTGCCGGTGCGCAGGTAAAACGGCACGCCGGCCCAGCGCCAGTTGTCGATGTTGGCCTTGAGCGCCACAAAGGTTTCGGTGCGGCTCGGCTTGCCCAGCTCGGTGGCATAAGCCGGCACCGATTCGCCCTCAATCGCGCCTTCCTTGTATTGCCCCCAGATCACCTGCGAGGAGGGATCTTCGATCGGACGCAACGAGTTGAGCACCTTGAGCTTCTCGTCGCGCACCGCATCGGCCGTCATCTTGTAGGGCGCTTCCATAGCCACCAGACACAACAGCTGCAGCAGGTGGTTTTGCACCATGTCGCGCAGCGCGCCGCTCGAATCGTAGTAGCCAGCGCGCGCGCCAAGGCCCACGGTTTCAGCCGCGGTAATCTGTACATAGTCGATGACCGCCGACGACCAGACGCTTTCAAAAAGAATGTTGCCAAATCGCAACGCCAGCAGATTCTGCACGGTCTCTTTGCCGAGATAATGATCGATGCGATAGATCTGATCTTCGTGGAAAAAGCGCCCCACTTCGTCATTGATTTCGCAGGACGAGGCCAGATCATGGCCGATGGGTTTTTCCAGCACCACGCGCGAACCACGGGTAACGAGCCCGGCCGCATCCAGGTTCTTGCAGATGGCCCCGAACAGCCGCGGCGAGGTCGCCAGATAGAAGATGCGCACGCGGGCCTCGGTGTGATCCAGCAGCGGCGCAAGATCGGCGTAGCCCTCGGGCGTCAGCGCGTCCAGACGCAAATAGCGAAAACGCGCCGCGAACCGTTGCCACACTTCAGGGTCGAAGTACTCGGCATCCACGTTTTTGCGCAGCGCCGCTTCAAGATCGGTCAAAAACTGATCCTGACTGAGCTCGCCACGCGCCACCGCGATGACGCTGGCCTCAGCGGGCAACTGGCCGTCCACTTCGCGGTAGTACAGCGCTGGAAACAGTTTGCGCATGCTGAGGT
>CAZXCL010000037.1:0-43405 GCA_964639265.1 uncultured Gammaproteobacteria bacterium
AAAGCCCTGAAGGATGCCGTAAACTAGCGCGCCTTTCCCAGGAGCGGGGTGCTTAGCTCAGCTGGGAGAGCGTCTCGTTTACACCGAGAAGGTCGGCGGTTCGATCCCGTCAGCACCCACCATGATGTTTAGGAGTGGTAGTTCAGCTGGTTAGAATACCGGCCTGTCACGCCGGGGGTCGCGGGTTCGAGTCCCGTCCACTCCGCCATGAACCAGAATTGGGCGTCCTTTCTTAAGGACGCCCTTTTTTGTGTCGCAGGTAACCCATACAATACCGCGCTGCGCCGCACGCTACGTGTGACCCAACGCTGACAAGGTTTATGCCCATGCTGCAAAAGATTCGCGACAATTCGAAGGGGTTTTTGGCCCTCGCATTGATGTTCCTCCTGTTCCTGTCCTTTGCGATCTGGGGTGTGGATTTTCAGTTCGGACGAGCGGCGTCGCCTGTGGTCGTCAACGGTGATCCCGTGCCTCTGGCCAAGATCAATCGTATTTATCAGACCCAGCTTTCGCGCGTTCAGCAGGCCTACCCGAACGGCATCCCTCCGCTGCAGCTCGAAGAGCTAAAGCGCAATATCCTGCGCATCAGCGCACAGGAAGAAGTGGTCTACCAGCATGCGTACGATCAGGGCTTTCGCGTGTCTGACCAGGCGCTGGCCAATTACGTGGCGCAACAGGAAGCCTGGCAGCTCGGTGGCCAGTTCAGCTTCGATCAGTTTGCGCTGTCGGCCCGTCAGCAGGGCTACTCGCCGGAAGCTTACGAGGAGGTTATCCGCCGAGCACTGGTGACCGAACAGATTCGCGTTGCGCTGCTTGGCAGCTCGTTCATGACCCCGCAGGAGCGCGAAATGCGCGGAGCGCTGGAACAGGAAACGCGCACGGCAAGCTACTTTGTCATCCCGGCCTCGCGTTACATGAGCGATTACACGCCCAGCGACGCAGACATCGAAGCCGACTACGAAGAAAACAAGGCGCAGTACCAGACCGTCGAGTCGGTCAAGCTCAACTACATTGAGCTAAACCCGGACGAGCTGGCCGCCGACATGCCGGTGGACGAAGACGAGCTGCGTGCGATTTACGACGCGGGCGTTGCGGCCGGCTCCTACGTGCGCGAAGAGACGCGCAAATCAAGCCATATCCTGATTGCCGGTGACACGGCCGAGGGTGAAGACGAAGCGGCGCTGGCCAAGGCCCGTGACGTGCTGGAGCGCGTGCGTTCAGGTGAGGATTTCGCGGCGTTGGCCGCCGAGTTTTCCGATGACCCCGGCTCCAAGAATGACGGCGGGGCTCTGGACTGGTCGCCGCGGGCCGCGTTTGTCGGCCCCTTCAGCGATACGCTGTTCAACATGGAAATCGGCGAGATCAGCGAGCCGGTCAAGACGCGCTTTGGTTATCACGTGATTCGCCTTGACGACATTCGCGCCGACGAGGTCCGCGAATATGACGATGTGCGTGCGGAACTGGCCCGCGAAGAGAGACTGGCGCAGGCAACGGCACGCGTGGACGAGCTGAGCAGTATCCTCGACAATCTGGTCTACGACTACGACGACACGCTTGAGCCGGCGGCCGAGGAAACTGACCTGCCTCTGGGCGAAACCGGCTGGATTACTCGCAGCGCTGGCTCGGGCATCGGTACCGACCCGGTCATCCGCGAAGCGGCATTTTCAGACGCTGTGTTTCTTGATCGACGCAACTCCACGGCCATTCGCTATCGCGACGGTTTCGTCTATCTGCGTATTGCCGAGCATCGCCCGTCGCGCCAGCGCACGCTTGATGAAATGCGCGGTGAAATTACCTCCAAGCTGACCCGTGCGGCCGCTGCGGAGGCGGCCCGTGCCGCGGGTGTCGAGGCCGAGAAGAAACTCAGTGACGGCACCCCGATGGCCGACGTAGCGGCCGAGTTTGAAGCGACGGTGACCGACGCTGCAACGCTTCTGCGTCGCGGCGGCAGCACGCCGCCAGAGCTTACCCGCGCCGTGTTTGCTGCGCCGTCGCCGACGTCAGACGATCGGGCAACGATTGGCGGCACACCCGTTGGCACAAACTATGGCGTATTCGCACTTGAGAAGGTCAACGCCGGTTCGACGCTGATTGACGCGTTGAGCGCGCGCTACGCCCAGGGATTGGGCGGCTACGAATTCCGCAGCTATGTGGAAGAGGTGTATTCGGACGCCAAGGTCGAGCTCAATCCCGACCTGATCCAGTAGAGCGACGTTCGGCGCTAGTCGTCGAGCGTCATGGCGACGTTGCTGTAGCCGCCGTCGACGTAGAGAATCTCACCGGTAATGCCGGCCGCCAGATCGGAACACAGGAAGGCGGCTGCATGGCCCACGTCTTCTGCCGTCACGTTGCGTTTGAGCGGCGCGGCGCTCGCCACATGCCCGAGCATTTTGCGAAATCCGCCGATGCCTGAAGCCGCCAGGGTGCGTACCGGCCCGGCCGAAATGCCGTTGACTCGAATGCCTTCGCCACCCAGATCGGCGGCGAGGAAACGCACGCTGGCCTCCAAAGACGCCTTTGCCAGCCCCATAACGTTGTAGTTCGGCACCGCTTTCACAGCGCCCAGATAGCTCAGCGTGAGCAGATTGCCATTGCGCTCTGCGAGCACCGATCGCGCCGCCTTGGCTAGCGCGCAGAAGCTGTAGGCCGAGATGTCGTGCGCGATGGCGTAGCCCTCGCGCGTCACACTTTCGGTAAAGCCGCCGGAGAGCTGGTCGCGTGGCGCAAACCCGACCGCGTGAACAACGCTGTCCAGCGCGAGCCCGCGTTGCGCCAGCGTGGCAAAGCACTGTTCAATCTGCGCATCATCGGCCACGTTCATCTCGAGGCAGACCGGATCGTCACTGAGCGTCGCGGCCAGCTTTTCTACGCGCGCACCCAGCTTCTCGTTCTGGTAGGTAAATACGAGTGACGCACCTTGTTCGGCCATAGCCCGAGCGATGCCCCAGGCGAGCGAACGGTCGCTGGCGACACCCACAATCAAAGCACGTTTACCGGCTAGAAAACCCATAGTTTTTTCCTTGCAGTTAACCGCCGGACTGGCGCGTCACGTCGACATACATGACCAGGCGCTGTCCAGGTTGCAGATATTTTTGGCGATCGAGTCGGTTCCATTTTACGAGTTGGCCCACCGACACGCGAAAACGCGATGAAATTGTCGACAGTGAATCGCCGTTGCGAACCACGTACGCCACGCGGCGCTGTGCGCCGGGTGGGCCTTCCACCGGTGCCGTCTGAACCGTCTTGCTCGACTTGATAATCAACTCGCGGCCCACGCTCAACGTGTCGCGCGGTGCCATGCCGTTCCAGCGCGCAATGGCGCCGGCCGACACGCCAAACTTCTTGCCGATGGTCCACAGCGAGTCGCCGGAACGCACCGTGTAGCGTTGACCGTCGCTGCGCGCCAGCCGTGCGCGCTGCCGTGCACCCGCCGACAAGGCGTAATCGCCGTCCGCGGCACTGGCCTTGGGGATCATCAGGTAGCGCCCGGCCCGAATACGATGGTCACGCAGCTGATTGGCTTCCTTGAGCACCGCCACGGTGGTGCCGTGGCGGCGTGCGATCGTGCCGAGTACGTCGCCGTTTTGAATCTTGTAGCGCGTCCAGCGCACGCGTTGATCAGCCGGCGTATTGACCAGAGCGCTGGCAAAGCTGTCACGCTGGGCGTAGGGGATGGCGAGACGGTGCGGCCCCTCCGGGCGCGTTGCCCAGCGATTGAAGCCCGGGTTGAGGCGGTAGAGCTCATCGAGGGTTGTGCCGGCCATCTCTGCTGCCAGCGCCAGATCAATCTGACCGTCGGTTTCGACCACCGCGAAGTAGGGCGCATGGGGAATGGACGGCAGATTGAAAGAGTGTTGATAACGCCGGCCCACCACGCGCGCGATGGCCAGAAGTTTGGGCACATAGGTGCGGGTTTCGCGAGGCAGCTTCAAATGCCAGAAATCGGTGGGCTTGCCGGCTGCCCGGTTGCGACGCACGGCTTTGAGCACGCGGCCTTCGCCGGAGTTGTAGGCCGCGACCGCCAGCAGCCAGTCGCCGTTGGTCTTGCGCAACAGCGTTTCAAGATAGTCCAGCGCGGCATTGGTGGAGGCGACCACGTCGCGACGTCCGTCGTACCACCAGTCCTGTTTGAGGCCGTACATGCGGGCGGTACCTGGGATGAACTGCCACAGTCCTGCCGCCCGGCCGTGCGAGTAGGCAAACGGATCAAACGCGCTTTCGACAATCGGCAGCAGCGCCAGATCAATCGGCATGCCGCGCGCCTCTACCTGTTCAACAATGTAGGGCAGATAGCGACGAGCCCGGGTGAATACGCGCTCAAGGTAATCGGGATGGGAGACGTACCAGCGATATTCCTGATCGATACGCTTTTCGTCGGCGTCGGGCAAACGCAGCCGGCCGCCGAGATAGTCGAGCAGGTCGCCTTGCTCGGTGGCGACCGCCGCCGCCGGGAGCGACGCTATTGCATCACTGGAGGGGACCTGCGCGATTGACGGCGGGGCCTGCAGCGCTACTGCGGTGGCCAGTAGGAAGAGCCAGCGCACGGCGCTCAAAACTCGTCCTTCCAGCGACGCAATGCGGCAAGTACCGCTACGTCTGAATCAAGGGGCTCGCCGGCATAGCGCTCCGCGGCCGCGCGCACGGCGGGCTGGTCAAAGCGCAGAAACGGATTAACCTTTTTTTCCAGCGCTACGTGCGAGGGCAATGTGGGCAGGTCCTGGCGCCGCAGTCGATGCGCGTATTCCATATAGTCGTCGACCGATGGGTTGCCGGGCTCCACAGCGTCGGCGAACTTGAGATTGTCGAGCGTGTATTCGTGCGCACAGAACACGCGCGTGCGGTCTTCCATGGCGCGCAGCCGGCAAAGTGAGGCATGCATTTGTTCGGGCGTTCCTTCAAACAGGCGGCCGCAGCCGGCCGAAAACAGTGTGTCACCGCAAAACAGGGCGTTGTGTCCGGCGTAGTAAATGTGATCGAGCGTGTGCCCGGGTATCGTGCCGACCTCGAAATGCAGCTCAAGTGCATCGAGCTCCACCGTATCGCCATCGCTGACCGTATGACTCAGATGTTCGATGGCGGCGTTGTCCGGCCCGATGATGGGGCCATCCAGATGCGCCCGCAGCTCCCCGATACCGCCGGTGTGATCGAAATGATGGTGGGTCACAAGAATGGCCCGCAGCTGCCAGCCGTTGGTTTCGATGGCCTTGATAACCGGCGCGGCATCGCCCGGATCAACAAGGGCAATGTCGAGGGCATCGGCGTGCGCGCGCACCACCCAGATGTAATTGTCGCTGAAGGCGCGAACGCAGGTCACATGGAGCATCGCGCAATGCTACGCAAAATCGCTCGGCAAAACATCTGCCCCATGGCGGGTCGGGCGCTGGTATCCTAGGGCGATGGGAAAGAAGCGCCGCACACTGACCGAATGGCTGGCCACGCCGTTGGGCGAGCTGACCACCGCCACCGAATCGTCGCTGGCCGAAAAGGCGATGGCCTGCATGTTCGGCGATATGGCCGTCCAGCTCGGCCCATGGGGCGAGCCGGACCTGTTTTTGCGTCACAGCAAAACCCGTCGCAGCGTGCTGGCCGGCGCCTATCCCAGCGAAGGTGTTGATCTGGTATGCGAGCCTTCATCGCTGGCGCTGGCAAGCGACTCGGTCGACACGCTGATTCTGCCGCACACACTTGAGCTGACCGAGCGCCCGCGCGAAACGTTGCGCGAGGTGCATCGGGTGCTCGTTGGCGACGGTCAGGTGGTGTTGATGTGCTTTGATCCGCTGAGCCTGTGGGGTTTTTACAAGCGCAGCGGACGCCTGCCGCTTGCCGGCAGCTCGGCGGTCTCCATCCGCCGCCTGTTTGACTGGCTCACCCTTTTGGGGCTCGAGCCGGTCCACTGGGAGCGCTACCTTTATGTGCCGCCGCTGAATTACGCGGCGGTGGCGCAGCGGGCGGACGGTGTCGCCGGCGTTGGCCGAAAACTGTGGCCGTTCGCCTCGGGCGCGTTCATGGTGGTCGCCAGCAAACGGGTCTACTCCGGTCTGCCGAGCCGCGCGCGCTGGTCGCGACGCCCGCGTGTGGTGCCACCACTGACCGAGCCCATTACCCGCAGCGCGGCGCGAGTGCGCCACAATTCTCGCACCGGATGACGAACGTTACGCTGTATACGGACGGCGCCTGCCGTGGCAACCCCGGTCCCGGTGGCTGGGGCGCGCTGCTGATGGCCGGTGGCCGCGAAAAGACCCTGCACGGCGGCGAGCATGAGACCACCAACAACCGTATGGAACTTATGGCTGCGATCGAGGGGCTCAATGCCCTCAAGCGGCGTTGTCGGGTCAATCTCTACACCGACTCACGCTACGTGATGCAGGGCATCACCGAATGGCTTGAAAACTGGAAGCGACGCGGCTGGAAAACGGCCTCCAAAAAAAGTGTCAAGAATCAGGATTTGTGGCAGGCGCTGGATGAAGCGGTGGCGCGCCACGATGTGAGCTGGCACTGGGTCAAGGGTCACAGCGGCGACGAGGGCAACGAGCGTGCCGATGCGCTGGCCAATCAGGGTATTGACGAACTGCCGGATCTGCCGGAGCAGGACACACCATGCGCCAGATAGTCCTTGATACCGAAACGACGGGCCTGGAGCCTGAAAAAGGTCATCGTCTGATCGAGATCGGCTGCGTCGAACTCGAAAACCGTCGTCCGACGGGCCGTACTTATCATCAGTACATCAATCCGCAGCGACTCGTGGACGCGGGCGCCGTGGAAGTTCACGGCATAGACAACGATTTTTTGAGCGATAAGCCGCTTTTCGAAGACATTGTCGACGAAATGCTGGATTTTCTTGGTACGGCCGAGCTGGTGATTCACAATGCGCCCTTCGATGTGGGCTTTATCAATCACGAATTGCGGCTGTGGCGCAGCACGTCACCCGGCATCGAGTCGCGTTGCGCGATTCTCGATACGCTGTTGCTGGCCAGAGATCGCCACCCGGGTCAGCGCAATTCCCTCGATGCCCTGTGCAAGCGCTATGACATCGACAACACCAATCGCACGCTGCACGGCGCGTTGCTCGATGCCCGGATCCTGACGGACGTCTATCTGGCCATGACCGGTGGCCAGGTGTCGCTGGTACTGGCCGGCGACGAGGACGACACCGAGCAGCATGAATCGAGCCATCGGCCGGTCGACCGAAGCGGTCTGACGCTGGTTACCTCGCCGGTGAGTGAGGCCGAAATGGCGGCCCATAAGGCCACATTGGACAAAATCGACGGAGCCTGCGAACTCAAATCGGTCTGGCGCCGGGTTCCCGGAGACTGATTTGCCATAAAATCCGCCTCAAAAGGGTGTCCTGCGTCATGGTTCCTGTTCTCGAAACGTAATAAACTCCCCCGCCTATTGCTGCAGGTAGCCAGTTTAAAAAGGGTTTTAGTCATGACAGGGACGCTCGGCCGGGCTTTTTACGACAATTTTCTGGGTCAGTCACCGGAGTGGTACAAGACTGCGATTATCGCGTTTCTTGTCATAAATCCGCTGGTCATGATGATCAGTCCGGTTATCGCCGGATGGCTGCTGGTGCTTGAATTCATCTTCACGCTGGCCATGGCGCTCAAGTGCTATCCGCTGCAACCGGGCGGTCTGCTCGCGATCGAGGCCGTGCTGATTGGTCTGACGTCGCCGCATACCGTCTATGAGGAGGTGGTGCACGCGATCGATGTGGTGCTGCTGCTCATTTTCATGGTTGCGGGCATCTACTTCCTCAAGAGCCTGCTGCTGTTCATTTTTACCAAGATCATTCTTGGCGTGCGCTCGAAGACACTTCTGTCCCTGATGTTCTGCGTGGTGGCCGCCGTGCTCTCGGCCTTCCTGGATGCCCTGACCGTCACGGCCGTCGTCATAGCTGTGGCATCGGGCTTTTACGGCGTCTACCACAAAGTGGCCTCGGGCAAGGGATTCGATACGGCCCACGACCATGGCAAGGACGACGACGTTCAGACCACCCACCGTGAGGATCTGGAGAGTTTCCGCTCGTTCCTGCGTCAGCTTGTGATGCATGCTGCCGTCGGCACCGCTCTCGGTGGTGTCATGACCACGGTGGGGGAGCCGCAAAATCTGCTGATTGCCGGCATCGCGGACTGGGAGTTCGTGGAGTTCTTCCTGCGCATGGCACCGGTCACAATTCCCGTTTTCATCGCCGGAATTCTGACCTGTCTGCTGGTCGAGAAGCTCGGCATTCTGGGCTACGGCGCCGAGCTGCCCGAATCTGTGCGCAGCGTGTTGATCGACTTTGAGAAAAACGAATCGGCCAAGCGCGGCACACGCGATACGGCGTCGCTGATCGTGCAGGGCATTGTCGTAGTGCTGCTGGTGCTTGCGCTGGCCTTCCACGTCGCCGAAGTGGGCCTGATCGGCCTGATGATTATCGTGCTCTCGACGGCGTTCACGGGCGTGACCGAAGAGCACCAGATTGGTCATGCGTTTGAGGAGGCGCTGCCGTTTACGGCGCTGCTGGTAGTCTTTTTTGCCGTGGTGGCGGTGATTCACGACCAGCATCTGTTCGCGCCGGTCATCGAATGGGTGCTGAGCCAGTCCAAGGATGCGCAGGTGCCGCTGTTCTTCGTCGCTAATGGTGTTTTGTCGATGGTCAGTGACAACGTGTTCGTCGCCACGGTCTATATTAATGAAGTCAAGGCAGCGCTCGACGCCGGCATTATCGACCGCGCCCATTTTGACAACCTGACGGTGGCCATCAACACGGGAACCAATATACCGAGTGTGGCGACCCCGAATGGCCAGGCGGCATTTCTGTTCCTTTTGACCTCGGCGCTGGCGCCGCTCATTCGCCTGTCGTACGTACGCATGATTCTGCTGGCGCTGCCGTACACCATCGTGATGAGCATCGTCGGATTGCTTGCGGTCATATTCAACCTTTAATACTGAACCTGTTTGTTGAGCGCTGCGGCGCTCGTGAGAGAATCGAAAAAAATGAAAGACGTTCAATCAGTGCGCATCGGTGTAATCGGGCTTGGCTACGTGGGCCTGCCCCTGGCGGTCTCGTTCGGTCGCGGCCTCGACACGCTGGGTTTTGACATCAACGTGGCTCGGATCAAGGAACTCGAAGCGGGTAAAGACAGCACGCTGGAAGTGGACGCCGATGAACTTGCGGCGGCCAAGCGGCTGTCGTTTTCGGCCGATCCCTCTGCGCTTGCCGATTGCGATGTCATGATCGCGACCGTGCCCACGCCGATCGACTCGCACAAGCGCCCGGATCTGACGCCGCTGGTCAAGGCAAGCGAGACCATCGGCGCGGCCCTGAAAAAAGGCGATGTCGTGATCTATGAATCCACTGTCTATCCGGGCGCGACGGAAGAAGTGTGTGTGCCGGTGCTCGAGAAGGTGTCGGGCCTCAAATACAACGAGGATTTCTACGTTGGATACAGTCCCGAGCGGATCAATCCTGGCGACAAGACGCACCGCCTCGAAACGATTTTGAAGGTCACGTCAGGTTCGACGCCGGAGGTTGCGAAGTTCGTGGACGATCTTTACGCGTCCATTATTACGGCCGGGACGTATCTGGCTTCGTCGATTCGTGTTGCCGAGGCGGCCAAGGTCATCGAAAACACGCAGCGCGATGTCAATATTGCGCTGATCAATGAACTGGCGCTGATCTTTAACCGCCTTGGCATCGATACGCTTGAGGTACTCGAGGCTGCCGGCACCAAATGGAATTTTCTGCCGTTTCGCCCCGGTCTGGTGGGCGGTCACTGCATCGGCGTTGATCCCTACTACCTGACGCACAAGTCGCAGGAGATCGGCTACCACCCGGAAATGATCCTCGCCGGACGTCGCATCAATGACAACATGGGGCTGTATGTGGTCTCCGAAGTATGTCGTCTGATGACGCGCTCTCGTATCCACGTCGTGGGATCGAAGGTTCTGATGTTGGGCTTTACCTTCAAGGAGAACTGCCCGGACGTTCGCAATACGCGCGTGATCGACATGGTCAATGAGTTTCAGTCTTATGATGCCTCGGTAGACGTTTACGATCCGTGGGCGGACAAAGACGAGATGCGCCATGAGTATGGCGTCGAGTTGATCGACGAGCTCAAGCCCGACTCGTATGACGCCATTGTTGTTGCGGTTGCCCACGATCAGTTCAAAGAGATGGGGATTGAGAAGCTGCGCGCGCTCGGTCGGGACAAACACGTAATCTATGACATCAAACACGTGTTCGACAAAGACGACGTCGACGGCCGACTCTAGCAACGCCGATCGCGTGCTCAACAGGTTCAAATTACTATGACGATCCTCGTAACCGGAAGTGCCGGCTTTGTCGGCTTCCATACAACGAAAAAACTGCTTGAACGCGGCGAAACCGTCGTCGGACTCGACAATCTCAACGACTACTACGACGTCTCGCTCAAGGAGGCCCGTCTTGCCATTCTTGAGGAGAATCCGAATTTTTCGCTGGCGCGCATTGATCTTGAGGACAATGACGCCGTCGCGGATGTGTTCGCCAAAGGCAAATTCAAGACGGTCATTCACTTGGCAGCGCAGGCCGGCGTGCGCTATTCGCTGGAAAACCCGCGCGCGTATGTCGATGCGAATGTCGTCGGCTTTCTGAACATCATTGAAGGCTGCCGGCACCACAATATTGAGCATCTGGTTTATGCGTCTACCAGTTCGGTATACGGTGCCAATACCGACATGCCGTTCTCGGTCAAGCGCAGCGTCAACCATCCACTCACGCTCTATGCGGCCACCAAAAAAGCCAACGAGCTGATGGCCCACACTTATTCAAATCTGTTTGATATTCCGACCACCGGCCTGCGCTTTTTTACCGTCTATGGCCCGTGGGGCCGGCCCGACATGGCGCTGTTTCTGTTTACGCGCAACATTCTGGCGGGCGAGCCCATCGATGTGTTCAATCATGGCCAGCATCGGCGTGACTTCACGTTTGTGGACGACATTGTTGAGGGTGTTGTTCGCGCCCACGACAATGTTGCGGCGCCCAATCCGGACTGGGACAGCGATTTACCAGACCCCTCGACGAGCGCCGCGCCGTATCGGGTCTACAATATCGGTAATAACCAGCCGCAGGAGCTCATGCGCTATATCGAAGTGCTCGAAGAGTGCCTTGGCAAAAAGGCGGAAATGAATATGCTTCCCCTCCAGCCCGGCGACGTGCCCGCCACAAGCGCAGATGTCAGCGAGCTGATGGAAGATGTGGGCTACCAACCACAGACCAACATCGAGACCGGAGTGGCGCGGTTTGTCGAATGGTACCGGGCGTATTACAAGGTTTGACGATTGCTTTGCCGTTGGGCAATTACACTAAGAAGCGACGCCACAAGAGCGTCCAAATGGAAAGTA
Source organism: uncultured Gammaproteobacteria bacterium (assembly GCA_964639265.1). GTDB lineage: Bacteria > Pseudomonadota > Gammaproteobacteria > Steroidobacterales > JBCCMA01 > JBCCMA01. The sequence goes on from CAZXCL010000037.1 coordinate 11,368, forward strand.
GAAAACGATCATGATTATTCCAGTTATTCTCTCCGGCGGCTCCGGCACACGCCTGTGGCCGCTGTCGCGAAAACTCTATCCCAAACAGCTTTTGCCGCTGGTGGGCGACAACACGATGCTGCAGGACACGGTCAAACGTCTTGACGGCGTCGCCGATCTGGCTGCTCCGATGATCGTATGCAACGAAAGCCATCGTTTTCTGGTGGCAGAGCAGCTGCGCAACATCGGCGTTGATCATCAAGGCATCCTGCTCGAACCGATTGGGCGCAACACGGCTCCCGCGGTGGCGGCAGCGGCGATGCAGGTGCTCGTATCGGATGCTGATGACGAGGGCAAGGACACGCGCGGCGCCACCCTTCTGATTCTGCCGGCCGATCATGTGGTGCGCGATCCGGCGGCTTTCCAGCGCGCTGTGGCCGTGGGCTACGCCGCCGCGCAACAGGGTTCTCTGGTGACTTTTGGCGTGGTGCCCGACAAACCTGAAACCGGCTATGGCTACATCCGCATGGGTGACGATCAGGGTAGCGGAGCCTTCGCAGTCGATAAGTTTGTTGAGAAGCCTGATGCGGCAACCGCCGCCGAGTACGTCAGCAGCCGCAAGTATCTGTGGAACAGCGGAATGTTCATGTTCCGCGTAGAGTCGTGGCTTGAAGAGCTTGAGCGGCTCGCACCCGAGATGGTGGTTGCGTGCCGTGAGGCCGTCGCTGAGGCCGCACGCGATCTGGATTTTGTGCGTCTCGATGTGGACGCGTTTACCCGTTGCCCCGGCGATTCCATTGACTATGCGGTCATGGAAAAAACCGAGCGCGCCGTTGTCGTGCCCTTGGATGCCGGCTGGAGTGACGTTGGTAACTGGTCGAGTCTGCACGCCGCGCACGAGGCCGATGCCGACGACAACGTGACCGTAGGCGACGTGGTGCTGGAGAGCAGCAAAGGTTGCTACGTGCATGCCACCAGTCGCATGGTGGCTGCCGTGGGCCTTGACGAGCACGTGGTCGTGGAGACGGCCGATGCCGTGATGGTGGCGCCCAAGTCTCGTTCGCAGGACGTCAAAGCGCTCGTTGAGCGGTTGCGAGAAAAAGGCCGCGGCGAGTCGCAGCTGCACCGCGAAGTGTTCCGGCCGTGGGGCTCTTACGACAGCATCGACATGGGCGATCGATTTCAGGTCAAGCGACTGGTGGTCAAACCTGGTGCCATTTTGTCGCTGCAAAAACATCATCATCGTGCCGAGCACTGGATTGTGGTCACCGGTACGGCGGAGATTACGCGCGATGACGAGGTGTTCCTGCTGACCGAAAATCAGTCTACCTATATTCCGTTGGGTGCCGTTCACCGCATTGCCAATCCGGGCAAGGTGCCGCTGGAAATTATCGAGGTGCAGTCAGGCAGCTACCTGGGCGAGGATGATATCGTTCGCTTTGAAGACACTTACGGCCGTGCCGGTCGCACCGACTAACGAGAAAACAATGAAAATCAGTATCGCTGGATTCAAAGCCTATGACGTGCGCGGCGTTGTGCCCGACGATCTCAATGAAAACGTGTGCGAACGTATCGGACAGGCGACCGCGCAGTTTCTCGGCGCGCGCAAAGTGATTGTCGGACGCGACATTCGCCATTCCAGTGAGAGCCTCAAAGACGCTCTTTGTCGCGGGTTGGCAAAGTCCGGCGCCTCGGTGATTGATCTGGGGCAATGCGGCACCGAAGAGGTGTATTTCGCCACGTCTCATCTTGATGCCGACGGCGGCATAATGGTCACGGCAAGCCACAACCCGGCCGAATACAACGGGCTGAAATTTGTACGCCAAGAAAGTCGGCCGATTAGCGGTGACAACGGCTTGCAGGACATTCGGCGTCTGGCGGAGGAGGGCGAGTTTGAGCCCTGCGCGACGCCCGGCACCATCACGGCGCTTCAAAACGAAGAGGCGTACATCAAGCACCTGCTGGGCTACATTGATGTTTCTGTGCTCAAGCCGCTTAAAGTCGTCGTCAACGCCGGCAACGGTGGCGCAGGCAAGGTGGTCGATTTGTTGGAGCCGCACCTGCCGTTTGAGTTCATCAAAGTGCATCACGACATCGATCCGGATTTTCCGAACGGCATCCCGAACCCGCTGCTGCCTGAAAACCGGTCGTCGAGCGTCGAGGCGATCAAAAAGCACGGCGCGGATGTCGGAATCGCGTGGGACGGCGACTACGATCGCTGCTTCTTCTTTGACGCAGACGGCGGTTTTGTTGAGGGCTACTACATCGTTGGTTTGCTCGGCGAGCACTTTCTGCGCAACGAAAAAGGCGCTTCAATCGTGCACGATCCCCGCCTGACGTGGAATACCATTGCTGTGGCCGACGAGTTTGGCGGCAAGGCGATCCAAAGCAAGACCGGGCACGCATTCATCAAAGACGTTATGCGCGATCACGATGCGGTGTACGGTGGAGAGATGAGCGCGCATCACTATTTTCGCGATTTCGCCTATTGCGACTCTGGCATGATTCCGTGGCTGCTGGTGCTTGAGCTGATGTGCCGCGAAGGCCAGTCGCTCGCTGATCTGGTGTCACGCCGTCAGGCGCTGTTTCCTGCCAGCGGCGAAATCAATCGCCGTCTCGATGATCCGACGGCCGCTATTGCCAATGTGCTGGCAAAGTATGAAGGCGATGCGAAACGTGTCGATCGAATGGACGGTATTGGCGTGGAGTTTGATGAGTGGCGTTTCAATTTGCGAAGCTCGAACACGGAGCCGCTGGTGCGACTCAACGTGGAAAGCCGGGGCAATGAGGCGCTGATGAAGGAAAAAACCGAAGAGATTCTCGCGCTGCTCGACAGCTGACCCTAGGGCTCGCGCAGGCGTTCGTACTGCTTCTGAATTTTTCTCATCTGGCGAAAGGAGGGCGTTGTGAAATGCCCGCCCTTGCCCTGTGGCTCCGCGTTTTCCAGCTTCAAGTCCAGATTATCAATCACCCTGCAAAGCCCTTGCGCTGACGCTTCATACAGATTGGCGATGGTTGCGCTGACCGTGCGTGCCAGGGTGTCCTTGAACACAATCGGCACATGTTCTTGATGAACGATCGCCCCGGTGTCGATGCTTTTGTCGATCTTGTGAATGGTGTACCCGGATGAGGTCTTGCCGTGATAGAGCGGCCAGATGACCGATTGCGCGTTCTGATAGTCGGGCAGGATTTCGTGATGAATGTTCAGCATGCCTCGAGCGGGGATGGTGAACACTGATGAGGCGATGTAGCCGTTGCCAAGACTGATTGCGACGTCCGGGGCAAAGCGACTGAAAGCCTCCATGCATTCAGGTCCATTGATCATCGGGACGCGCGAGAGCGGCACGTTGTGCGTCTCGCACGTAGCATCAAGCCGGGCTATCTCAACAAACTCACGGACACCCGCGCCGTACCATTGGCGCATCTTGACGCCATTTAGCGCGCCAAGTGGCCCGATTTTCAGGAGTTTCTTAAGCTTTCTCTTGCGGTGCCTCGACGGATACTTGATCTGGCCCTCACTGAACACGACGGCCAGTTCGTCGATGCTCTGGCACTTGTGCAGATAGGGCAGATGGTGGGCAGCGCTACCCTGCATGCCGCTGGTCAGAATCAGTACTTTCATTGAGCGTACGGGTACAGATCATTCTGCGGTGCCGCAGATTTGGCCGCCCTGCGCAGAAAGACCTTGATGTGATTGAGCTTCCATGCGAGCAAAATATGGTCGCGTCGTATGCATAGCTTGCGCGGATCGCTAACGCCGCCCGCGACGTGAGCTCCGCGAACGGCGGAAGAACAGGTGGAAAAGCCGGTGTCAAAAACAATGCGTCGCCCGCTTTCGCTGAAATCGCTGAAGCGGCCATAGGGCCAGGCGAAATGCTCGGCCGTGCCGCAACGCGCCATCAAAATATCGTGGGTCCGGCCAACATCTTCCTGGATCTGGGCATCGGAGAACCTGGAAACGCGCATGTGCTTCATGGTGTGCGAGCCGATCTCGTGGCCCATGGTCTGCAGCTGCTCGACGTCACGCCAGGTTAAAAACTCCACAGGAGGAAAATGAAGTTGATCGGCGCAGTGAGCCTTAACTGTATTGAAGTCGGCTTCGCCAATCAGGGCAGGATTGATAAAAAAGCACGCGGACAGGTCTCGGCGGGCCAGTGCTTCACCCGCGGCCAGATTGTTTTTGAAACCGTCGTCCGAGCTGATACTCAGATACGGCTTATCAATTTGGTCATGGAGCACACGATTGGCGGCCTCAGTGTGAGAGATGATAGAGAAGTGCTCCTGCAAGTAGTCAAGGAGTCTCTCGAGCGCTGGCAGTTCATCCTCAAAGATGTGATGGATGTACAAAAAATGCACCCGCGGTCGGCTCATGACGCTATCGCTGCCAAGCAGCGCCATAACGTCGAGCGCCGCGCTCCGCGCCCGGGCCCTCACCGTGATTGAGTGATGTTGCTTAACCGCCGCATAGGTGGATACGTAGTTCATATCGTTTCTAGGGCCTGGTGGCGCCTTTTACGATCGAGGCCAATGTTTTCGCCATGCGCGACACCTGGTCTGACTCGAGCGTAGGATGTACCAGCAGCATGATGCTGGTCTCTCCCAACTCCTGGGCCACCGGTAGTCGCTGCGCTGGCGCGAGCCCGAGTTTTGAGATGGCCTTTTCGCGGTAAATCTCGGGGCACGAGCCGCTAAAGCAGGGCATTCCCGCGTCCATGGCCTCGCGCATGATTCGATCGCGGTTCCAGCCGCTGCGCAGAGCTTCGGGGCGAACAAAGGTGTAGAACTTGTACCAGGCGTGTGTTTCGTGTGCGGCCGGCAGAGGGGTGCGTAGTGCACTGAGGCTGCCGAAGGTGTCGCTGTAGATGTTTGCGTGCGCGGCGCGAGTAGCCAGCCAGTGCGGCAATTTCTTCAGCTGACGCCGACCGAGTACCGCCTGCATTTCCGTCAATCGATAATTGTTGCCCACGCTTTCATGCAGCCAGCGAAACCCGGGCGGGTGATCGGTACGGTGTACGGTGTCAAAGTTCTTGCCATGGTCCTTGAACTCCCAGGCTTGTTTCCACACGGTTTCATCATTGGTCAGCAACATGCCGCCTTCGCCGCCGGTCGTCATAATCTTATCCTGGCAAAACGAAAACGCGGCCGCGTCGCCAAAACTCCCCACATAGCGGCCGTCAATCGCCGCGCCGTGCGCCTGCGCGCAGTCTTCAATGACTGCGATATCGTGCTCTTGCGCCAGCGCCATGATCTCTTTCATCTCGCACGGCCAGCCAGCCAGATGTACCGGCATGATGGCCCGTGTGCGTGGCGTCAATACACGGCTGATGGTTTCGGCCGTCAGGTTTTGAGAATCGCGATCAATATCCGCAAAAACGGGCGTGGCACCAACCAGCAGTACGCTACTGGTCGATGCGAAGTAGCTGCGTGGGGTGACGATGACCTCGTCGCCTGCGCCAATGCCGAGTGCGCGAAGTGCGAGGTCCAGCGCGAGTGATCCGTTGCCCTGGGCGATCGCGAAGCGTGCACCAAACATGGCGGCGTACTCATCTTCAAAGAGCTTGTTCTGATCGCCCGTCCAGTAGTTCACGTTGCCCGATCGCAGCACTTCGGCCACGGCCTGGATATCGTCCTCGCTAAAGTGAGGCCAGGGTGATCGGGCCAGATCATCGCGCAGCGACTGCGCAGCGTCCGCTGTGGAGGGGCTTTGTGAAGTGGGGTGCACGGGCATCCTCGGGGGTGAGGTGAAAAAGCGGGTGCGCCTCGAATCCTTCGGTCGCAACGATGGCGTCGGCGCGCATAACGTCACAGGCGCAGATTATAGCGTGGGTCGCAAGACCGCGAAACACGACATTACCGCGCCAAGTGGCCTTTCTAGCCGGTGCCGATTACCATCCACGTCCAGACATGGCGCGCGCGTCAAACGTGTTCGGAGTTGGGATTGACACAGACAACAAAAGATTCAGGGCCTGCGGTCACAGCGGCAGGTCGTCAGGAGATTAGCCTCACAGAACTATGGAGCATGCTCCTGCGTCGGCTTTGGCTCATCGTACTGATTACCGTGATTGCCGCCGGTCTCTCGGTCACCTATGCATTGACCGCCACCGAGTGGTTTCGCGCCGACGTGCTGCTGGCGCCCGCTGAGGATCAGAGTGTGCCGGATATCGGGGGAGCGTTCGGCAGTATTGCGGGGCAACTGGCCGGCGTCGATACGCAGTCGGGCGGCACGGCTGAGGCTTTGGCGGTGCTCGGTTCGCGCGAGTTTGCCCGAGATTTTATCAACGAAAACAACATTTTGCCTATCTTTTTCGATGAGCGCTGGGATAGCCGGAACGAAACATGGCTGGTGGAAGCGGGCGAGGATCCGCCCGACATCCGCGACGGGGTGAAACTGTTTCGCAAGAACATCCTGAGTGTGAAAGAAGGCGATGCCGGTATGGTTTCGGTATCTATCGAATGGAAGGACCGGGACCTGGCGACGCGCTGGGTCATGGATCTGGTTGCCAGACTGAACCGCCGCATGCGCGATCAGGCGCTCGAGGAGGCCAGCGCCAATCTCGACTATCTGCAGGGGGAACTGGCCAACACGAGCCTGGTGACGATTCAGCAATCGATCGGTCGCCTGATGGAGAGCGAGTTTCAGAAACTCATGATGGCGCGCGGACGTACGGAGTTCTCATTTCGCGTGATCGACCCCGCTGTCGTGCCCAAAGAGCGTTCACGGCCCAGGCGCGCCCTGATCGCGGTTCTGGGCACTATGCTGGGCGGATTTCTAGGCTTTCTGGTGGCGCTGATCCTGGGTCTGCGTTCGCGTCGCTAGCACAGTGTTGGCCCTGATTTTGTGCGGCTTGCGTGCTGGAGTCGGCCGCGTATACTCCGCGTTCAATGAATGAACGCACGGTCGATGACGCCACCCACTATCGGCTCTTGAAGCTGCTTGAAGAGCACCCCGGCATGAGCCAGCGTGAGCTCGCCAAATCGCTTGGAATCAGTCTTGGAAAGACGAACTACTGCCTGCGCGCGGTGCTCGCACGAGGGCACGCCAAGATGGTCAACTTTCGCAACAGCAATAACCGGGTGAGCTACCTCTATCAGCTGACGCCGTCCGGCCTGGCGGCCAAATTGCGCGTCACACGACGGTTCCTCGCGCTCAAGAAGGCCGAGTACCTTACGCTGCAGCAGGAGATTGAAAATTTGCAGCGGGAAATCGACAGTGGAGATGCGCTGTGAGTCGTGCGCGCCGGGCGTTGCAACGCGTACTCGTTACCGGAGGAGCGGGCTTCATTGGTTCAGCAGTGGTGCGTCAGTATCTCGCGGGCACTGACGTTACGGTCATCAATGTCGACAAGCTTACCTACGCTGGCAATCTGGATTCGTTGCCAGGCGCGCAAGACAATCCGCGTCACATATTTGAACGTGTCGACATCTGTGATGCAGACGCCTTGCGCAGCGTGTTTGTGCGGCACGCCCCGGATGCGGTGATGCATCTGGCCGCTGAATCCCATGTGGATCGCTCCATCAGCGGTCCGTCCGCGTTTGTGGAGACCAACGTACGAGGCACCAGCACGCTGCTCGAAATTGCGCGGGACTACTGGCAGAACCTGGATGCGTCGCGCGCCACAAATTTTGTTTTTCATCACGTATCGACCGATGAGGTCTATGGCGACCTGGGGCCCGACGATCCTGCGTTTACCGAAACCACACCGTATGCGCCGAGTTCGCCCTATGCGGCCAGCAAGGCGGCGAGCGATCATCTGGTGCGCGCGTGGCACCGAACGTACGGTCTGCCCGCGGTTGTAACCAACTGCTCGAACAATTATGGCCCTTATCAATTCCCTGAAAAACTCATTCCGTTGATGATTCTCAATGCGCTGGAGGGCAAGCCACTCCCGGTGTACGGCGCGGGCGAGAACGTGCGCGACTGGCTGCATGTCGAGGATCACGCTCGGGCGCTGCGTTGCGTGATCGAGTTCGGACTGCCGGGCAAGACCTACAACGTTGGAGGACGCTCTGAACGGGCCAATATCGATGTTGTGCGAGCCATCTGTGCGCTGGTTGACGAACTGCGCCCGGAGGAGGGTTCGCACCGTCACGACCTGATTGAGTTTGTTGCCGATCGCCCGGGACACGATCGACGCTATGCCATCAACGATGATCTGATCAGTCATGAGCTGGACTTTGCCCCGCGAGAGAGCTTCGATAGCGGTCTGCGTCAGACGGTGCAATGGTATCTCGAGAATCCGCGCTGGGTAGAGCGTGTGCGAAGTGGCAGCTACCGTGAGTGGATTGATCAGAACTATGCAACGCGAGGTGGGGCGAGTTGAAGCTCCTGCTGCTCGGTTGTGAGGGTCAGGTTGGTTGGGAGCTGCAGCGTTCGCTCGCGGCGCTTGGTCCGCTCGTGTGTCTCCCGCGCGCCGGTCGCGACGATCTTTGCGGTGATCTGTGTGATGGTGATGGCATCGCCCGGACCATGCGCCAGGTCAATCCTGATGTTGTGGTCAACGCCGCTGCCTACACGGCCGTCGATAAAGCGGAAAGCCAGGTTGAACTTGCGGCGCGCATAAACACTGAGGCGCCTGGCATGCTCGCCAGCTTGTGCGCGCAAAATGGATCGGTACTGGTTCACTACTCCACTGACTATGTCTTCGATGGTAGCGGCTCTGCAGCGTGGCGAGAGGACGACACCACGTCGCCGATTAACACCTACGGCCAGACCAAATGGGACGGTGAGCAGGCGATCCGTGCGGAGGGATGTGATCATCTGGTTTTTCGCACGCAGTGGGTCTACGCAACGCGCGGTAACAACTTCATGCGTACGATGCTTCGCCTGTGCGCAGAACGTGACGAGCTTCAGGTGATCGACGACCAGCACGGCGCGCCGACCGGGGCAGCGCTGATTGCTGATGTGACCGCGCACGCCATCGTTGCCGCTCGGGGCGAACGTGATTTGTTGGGTACCTACCATCTTGCGGCGGCCGGTCAGACAACATGGTTCGACTACGCTCGCTGGGTCATCGCGGCGGCGAGATCGGCGGGCTGGCCGGTCCGAGTCGCTCAAGACCATATTCTCCCGGTGCCAAGCACGGCCTACAAAACCGCAGCGATTCGGCCCGCCAATTCGCGTTTGTCGCTTGATCGAGTTCAGTCAACGTTTGGCCTGACCCTGCCTGACTGGTCCGTAGGTTGTTTGCACACGTTGCACGAAATCCTGGCTCAGGAACTACACGAGGCGCGCTCATGAAACGCAAAGGGATCATATTGGCAGGGGGAAGCGGTACGCGGTTGTATCCGGTAACGCGCGCAGTGTCGAAACAGTTGCTGCCGGTCTACGACAAGCCGATGGTCTATTACCCGCTTTCTGTGCTTATGCTCGCCGGTATTCGCGACATACTGATCATTACTACGCCGGTTGATCGGCCGAGCTTCGAGCGGCTGCTGGGTGACGGCGCGCAGTTTGGCGTGTCGATAAGCTACGCAGAGCAGCCAAGCCCGGACGGTCTGGCGCAGGCTTTCATCATCGGCGAGCAGTTTATCGGTGACGACAGCGTCTGTCTGGTGCTCGGCGACAACATTTTTTACGGACACGGACTGATTGACATACTGCAGAGTGCTTCCAAACGCACCGCAGGTGCGACCGTATTTGGCTATCGAGTCACTGATCCGGAGCGCTTTGGCGTGGTCGAGTTCGACGGGCAGCGTCGCGCCATGTCCATCGAGGAAAAGCCGCTGCGGCCAAAATCCAATTACGCCGTTACCGGCATTTACTTTTACGATAACGACGTTGTCAATATCGCGAAGTCCATCAAGCCGTCTGCGCGTGGTGAGCTTGAGATAACGGCGGTCAATCAGGCCTATCTCGAGCGCGGCGCGCTTGAGGTGGAATTGTTGGGGCGTGGCTTTGCATGGCTCGATACCGGCACTTACGATTCGCTGCATGCCGCCTCTGCATTCATCGAAGCGATCGAAAAGCGACAGGGACTCAAAGTGGCATGCCCCGAAGAGACAGCGTATCGGATGGGTTATATTGATGCGCACGCCCTGCGCAAACTGGCGGCACCGCTTGCAAAGGTGGAATACGGGCAGTACCTGCTTAGCGTCGCACAGGATCAGGTTTGGTAGCCATGGTCGACGTGACCCCAACCGCAATTTCCGAGGTGTTGGTCGTTGAGCCAAAAGTGTTTGGCGATGACCGCGGGTTTTTCCTCGAAACATGGCAGCGCTCGCGCTACGGCTCGGTCGGTATCGATCACGATTTTGTGCAGGACAATCACAGCGGTTCCTCACAGGGCGTCCTCCGCGGGCTCCACTATCAGCTCACACAACCACAGGGCAAGCTCGTCCGCGTCACGTCTGGCAGCGTGTTTGACGTGGCGGTTGATCTGCGTCGCTCTTCGCCGACATTCGGGCGCTGGGTGGGGGTAACGCTGTCGCGGGAAAACCGGCGCATGTTGTGGGTGCCGCCCGGGTTTGGTCACGGGTTCTACGTGACGTCCGAGGCGGCTGAGTTCCAGTACAAGTGCACAGACTACTATGCGCCTGAGGACGAGCGCACGATTGCCTGGAATGATCCAACGCTGGCAATTGATTGGCCACTCCTCAATGCGGCGGAGCCGTCCGTATCCGCCAAGGACGCTGCTGGCGTGGCGTTTGTCGATGCAGACGTCTACCCGTGAAAAGACGTCCGCCGGCGCGGCAGCAAATGCTTTGGATGCAATCATGATCAGCTTTACTGCGCTGCGAAAATCCCGGTTGATGCAGGCGGTGCTTGGTTCAGGCGGCCTGGGTCTGGTTCATCGTGGCGCAGGTCTTGTGACCGCCATTGTGTTGGCACGGATCCTTGGTGCGGAGGGCTATGGCTACTACGCGTTTGCGCTTGGCGTGGCGGGGATTCTGGCCGTGCCCGCACAACTGGGACTGCCGCAGCTCATGACGCGCGAGCTGGCGGCCAGGCACGCTCATGAACAATGGTCGCTCATGGCGGGTCTGCGTCGCCGAGCGTTTCAAATCGCTGCGGTATCGGTCTTGCTGGCTATGTTGGTTGGCGTGTTTTTTCTCCTCAATGCCGAGAATTTTCCCGCGCTTGAGCCGCGGACGTTTGCGTTGGGTCTGGCGCTTTTGCCGCTGTTGATCAGCATGGAACTGTTGGGTAGCGTGCTGCGCGGTCTCAGACGAGTTCTTCATGCCCAGTGGCCGATTGCGGCTTTCAAGCCGTTGCTTGTCTTGCTGCTGATTGTCGTCGGCGCGTCGTTGCTTGAGCTGACACCGGCGATGGCCATGTTGTTTAACGTCGTGGCCTCCCTGTTGGCAGTAGGTTTGCTGGTGCTATGGATGCGACGTCATTGGCCGCGCGCTGCGACCGCTGCATCTGCGCGCTATGACACCCGGGCCTGGCTGCGCAGCCTCTTGCCGTTTACTGCGCTCGGTGCAGCCAACGTGATAGTGCAAAAGACAGATGTTGCGATGCTCGGTTGGCTTACGGGTCCGGCGGATGTTGGCGTGTACAACATCGTTGTGCAGGGCGCTATGTTGGTCTCATTCGGTTTCTCGGCCGTCAATGCCGTCATCGCCCCGACAATCGCGAGGTCGTTTGCTAAAGACGATCTGCAACAATTGCAGCGGCTGTTGTCGATGTCGAGCCTGATTGTGCTGGCCATTGCCGTGGTCGTGATGGTGGTGTTCGTGCTGTTTGGCAAGCTGTTGCTCGGCACCGTTTTTGGTAGCGAGTTTACGCGCGGCTTTCACGCTCTTTTGATTCTCGGCGTCGGCCAGCTGGTCAATGCCAGCGTTGGCTCGGTCGGTACGTTTTTGAGCATGACCAGGCACGAGAACGATACGCTGCGTGCCATAGTGATAGCCGCCATCGCAAACGTTATTCTCAATTTGTTTCTGATACCTCGGTACGGAATTGTGGGCGCGGCGGTTGCCACAATGATCTCAACGGTGCTCTGGAACATTATAATGTCGGTTGCTGTGCATCAACGACTTGGTTTGGTGCCAGGGCCCTTCTTTTTTAAACAAAACGCAACAACCAACATCAGCGGACGGGAGCAAGGTTAATGACCAGTTTGTACGTGGACCCGAAGCGCAAAGCGGGCAGCCAGTCAGAAGTGCCCGTCATGCAGCGCGACGGAGAGTGGTTGTGTTTCGATGGCTATCAACGATTCTGTTTGGGCGCCAATTCAATTCGACTTGGCAAGCATGATCACCGCCGCAAATTCGGCATGATCAGGCCGTACCTGCTTGGCAGCGTAGATAAAGCGCGATCTCTTATCGATCTGGGCTGCTCGGCCGGTGTAATGGGGTTTCAGGCCTACCTGGAGGGCTATCAACAAATCACTTTCGTCGATCACGACGAACAGTATCTCGAGCTTGTTGATGCGGGAATCAAGCATCTCGGGGCCGCAAAGGCGAGAACGAAGAAAACCAAAGTGCAGGGTCTGAGCGAGCAGGCAGACGTTTTGTTTGTTTTTGCGATTATCCACTGGCTGTATTCGTGCACCGAAGATTTTGGCAGCCTTGATCGTATTATCGAGAAGCTTTCCCAGCACGCCAGCCGAACCATGTTCATCGAATGGGTGGGTCCTGACTGCAAGGACGTGCAAAGCTTTGGCCACATCGATTTCAACGAATCGGTGCACGCCAACGAATACACACGAGAGAATTTTGTGACCGCGCTTGAGGCTCGCTATGCCAACGTCAGAATGATCGGCAGGGTGCGTCAGGGACGCGAGATCTGGATCGCGTCTAATGACGCGATCCGGGCGAGTGCAGTTAGTCGCGTGCTGGAAAAGGCATCGTTTTTCTCGTGGCGTGTTCGTCAAAGACTGTCGCGCAACGTAGCGAGCGGCAGGACCTAGATACCATGCGTCTTGCCCATTTGGGTTTTCTGCGTGGGGGCGCGTCGTCTCGTATTCGCGAGATTCGCCGCAGCAAGCGGGCACTGGCCGCTCAGCTTCAAGACAATGCTGCCGTTTTACAAAGCGGTGTGTGGTGGCTCGTGCGCGAGAATCTGGCCAGGAATGCGTCACTCAAGACAATACCCAGGTCACTGCAACTTACCAAGAGTCGTCGCGTGGCAGGGGCCAGCGCAGTTTTCCAGTGGCTGCGCGAGTTCGTTTTTTTGGCGATACCGCCGTTCAGGACGCGGCTTGCTGCGCAAATTGCAAGCAGCGACGCAGCCTATACGATCGTTGTAAACACCAGAGCAGACCAGCTTGTCGCGTTTGATATGACGCGAAAGACCGTGGCTCGACTGGGCGCTGCAGCGAACGTTGACGAGCGTGTTCTGGACCTTCGCAAAAAACTCTCGTCGGTGCTGGATCTGCCGAAGGTAACCAATTTTCGCCCCGGCGAAATTCTGGAAGAGGATTTCGCTGAAGGCTTGCCGCTGCGCAGTTTAACCACGGCGGAGCGCCTGCGAATCGTCCGTACGCTAGTAGGGCAGTTTGAGAGTCTTGTCGAACGCCACACGCAGAGCGAGTCGGAGGCGGGGTTCTGGCGCGAGGCAGTGGCCGCGTTTCGTGATCTTGAACTACCCTCGTCGATGCGATCGGCCTTCGACACACTGCCTGCCGATATTGACCGGCAATTCGAGGAGCTCGGATTCTGCGTGGCGCATGGCGATCTGAGCGCTTCCAACATCCTGGTGACGTCCTCGGGCGCAACGCTCATCGATCTTGAGGACTGCGCAGTGCTGCCGGTTTTTTTTGATCTGTTTTTCCTCGCGCACCAGGAGGCCATCTGCGGACGTGACGATATTCTTGAATACGTCGTGCTGGGAGAAGGGTATGCACGCATCGCGCGGACGCTGGACAAGCGCTGTTCGGCAAGCGGACAAGCTCAGTGGGCGATGTGGGTGTGGGCGTCTCTGATCGCGGAGTGTTTTGCATGGACCGGCAAATCGGGTAGCCCTGCGCTAAGCGCCACTCGCCTGCAAACCTGGTGGTCGCCTCTGCGGCGTGTTTTGCCCGCATCCAAGGTCGATACGCGATCTAATGGTGACTCATGCCTGGTCTCTTGAATCCTGCGCCGCACGCGCCCGGGAGTCCGCAGCGCTGGCGTCGATGGGCGTTATATATACTGGTCATCGCCATCGTATTGCTGCCTATCCAGTTTCATCTTTTGAAGTTCGTCATTCTTGGCGCGTTTACACTGATCGCGGCTGACGTCACTTTGAACGCCCTGTGGCAAGGAAGGTTTCCATATTCACCGGTCTACATCAGTGTCGGAGCGCTGACCCTGATCTTCCTGTTCTGGGCGAGTCTGTCGATATCCTACGGCAACGACACAGGCTATGTGGTTAAGGACTCGATTGGCTTTCTCATCTATCTGACGTTTCCTTTCCTGTACTGCTTTGTCGTCAACAACAAGCTGGAGGATCATCTGGTTGACGCGATACTCGTGGCGTCAGGCCTGGTAGTGGTCATCCACGTACTGTCATTTGCCGGTTACTACCTTGTCGTTGGTCAATTGACCTATCCCAAGCTCCTCGCCACGAACGCAGCGATTTCCGCGACGGGCTTTACCTGGGAGTTAGGCGCGAGCAATGGCGTGTTGCGCGCGAACACAAAAGCGGGACACTTTCTTCTGATGGCCGTAGCGCTGTTGTTCTATCGCTTTGCGGTAACGAAAAAGCAGTACTACCTGCTGCTGGTTGGCATATGCCTGGTCGGTGCGATTATGGACGGTCACAAAGCGCTTCTGGTTGCGTTGTTTATATTCCTGTGTCTGGTCGGACCACTCGCGATCATGGATATGGACCGTCGGCCGTTGAAGTTTCTTGTGCCTTTGGTCCTCAGTTGCGTGTTGGTGTCACTGACGTTCTCCTTTTTTGTGGATCCTGTGCTGCTAGTCGACCGATTCTCTGAGCTCGGTTCCGGGAGCTTTCAGGTGCGTAAGGACCAGATCGCATCCTTGCTCGTCGAGATTGAGAAACGCCCGGTTCTGGGCAACGGTTTTGGCGCCTCGGCGGAGGTGATTCGCAGTGATTTGCGACCGTTTATGTATGAGGTCGATTTTCTCGCCGTGGCAATGAAGCTGGGCTTTATCGGCGCGCTCGCCTATTTTTCCGTTTATCTGGGTACCGTCTGTTTGCCGCTGGTTCGTCAACCGAGCAACTACAGTTTTGTGATTTTCGCACTCGGCGTAGCCTATTTCTTTTATATGGGTACCAACGGTGGTTTTGCCATGTCGCCCATTTCTTCTTTCTTCCACCTTATGCTGTTTTTGCTGGCATCGCGTGCGATGAGCCGTAAGACGCAAGTACCTCAGTCCAGCGGAGCAATCGCGTGAATGCGTTCACCAAGCCTGACGATTTCGGCGTCGTTGTCCTCAATTTCAATGACTACGAATCATCCATTGCTTGCGTACGTAGCTGGCTCAGATGTGATCCGTTGCCACCGGTGATTGCACTGGTTGACAACTGCTCGCCCAATGAATCACTGGTCCGCCTGCAGGAAGCGTTTGCTGATGAGGAACGCGTCGTCGTGCTTGATTCGGGCCGCAATGGCGGTTACTCGTTCAGCAACAATGTCGGGATCCGGTTTGTGCGGGAACGCGGCTGTCGCCATGCGGTGATCTCTACCAGCGATACGATTGTTGAATCGGAGCATATTCTTCGCCGACTGGCCGAGGAAACGACGGCTCGCACGGGCATGATCGCGCCGCAGATTACCAGCACGCTGGGCCACGAAAATCCTTCGGTAGGGCCGCTGGACCTGCGTGCCATCCTTGATTTTGCATGGCTGCGCCGAGGCATGCCCTTGCGCGATGTTCGTCGGCAGCTGTCGATCTGGCTGCGGCGAGTTCGTAACAAGCCACTGACCGGAAAATACACGGGCGGCTCGGCGACGGATGTGAGCGTGCACAAGGTTTTCAAATTACACGGTGCGTTTTTGTGCATCACCGAAGCCTACATCGAACGTGTCGGCCTGATGGAAGAAGATATGTTCATGTACTGCGAAGAAGATATGTTTGCCTACCAGTGTGTGGCGAACGGGCTCGATCAAGTCCTGGTACCGGATGTGACGGTGCATCATGAGCACGAGTCCAGCGTCGCCATCACCCATGGCGACCAGGTCAGCGATTTCGTGCGAAAACACCAGAAGACATCTTGCCAGGTGCTGCTCCGTGACACCCGTTTGGGCCCGCTGGTACGCGCGTGGTTACGCGGTCCGAGCGGATGAGGCGACGCCGGCACACAAATGAGGCGCTCATCGGTTGCCCCGAGTATGATGCGCACTGGTTGAGGATTTACGTGGCACCTTGCAATGCGTGACAAGGGTTTTGACACTGGTGCTCGATCAGTTGGCTCGTCTGCGACGGTGCACACGAGACACTACAACAGGAAGGAAGAGGTAGAGCTTTGAACGTTGCAACCGTGCGCCCGGAGGGTGCCGTCTTGATTACCGGTGGAACGGGTTCTTTTGGCAAGGCCATGGCTGACTATTTGCTGGCCCACGGCGCGAAAGAGATTCGCATCCTGAGCCGGGATGAGGCGAAACAAGAGGAGATGCGTCTGTCTTATGGCCGCGACGAACTCAAGTTTTACATCGGCGATGTGCGTGACAAACAGTCGGTGGCCAAAGCAATGCGTGGGGTCGGGCTTGTCTTCCACGCGGCTGCGCTCAAGCAGGTGCCCTCCTGCGAGTTTTTCCCCGTCGAGGCCGTCAAGACCAATATTATCGGTAGTCAGAATGTCATTGAGTCTGCGGTCGAACACGACGTTGCCGGGGTTGTTTGCCTTAGCACCGACAAGGCCGTTATGCCGGTCAACGCCATGGGCATGTCCAAGGCGATCATGGAGAAGGTTGCACAGGCGGAGAGCCGTCGTCTTGGCTCAAGCAATACCACGGTATCTTGCGTGCGCTATGGCAACGTAATGTGCTCACGCGGTTCCGTGATCCCCTTGTTTATTCGCCAGATTCTTGGCGGTGAGCCATTGACCATCACTGAACCGAGTATGACGCGTTTCATGTTGTCTTTGCCCGATGCGATCGAGCTTGTGAATTTCGCATTCGGCCATGCCACGCAGGGCGATATTTTTGTCAAGAAGGCGCCCGCCTGCACGGTGGAGTTGCTGGCGCAAACTTTGCTGGAGCTGTTTGGCGCGAGCAATGAGATCCGTATCATCGGCATGCGCCACGGCGAGAAGATTTACGAAACATTGGCGAGCGCAGAAGAGCTGCGGCGCTGTGAAGATATGGGAGACTACTATCGCGTGCGCCTCGACGACCGCGACCTGAACTACAACAAGTATTTTACCGAGGGTGACCCGCGCGAAGCATCAAACGAAGGCTATCATTCGCATAACACCGAGCAGCTTGACGCAGATGCCTTGCGCGCATTGCTGCTGTCATTGCCCGAAGTTCGCGGGGCGATTGAAAAAGGCCGGCCATGAAGGTCGTCATCACAGGTGCCGCCGGCCTTATCGGTCGACACGTTGGTTTGAGTCTCGGCGTCCAGGAAGCTTACTCGGGGCAGCTTGTAAGACTTGACCGAGAGGGTTTTGAGGATCGGGCCCGACGCGCCGAGGCTTTGCGCGATTGCGACGTTGTGATTCACTGCGCGGGTGTCAATCGCGGTGAAGATGCTGATGTTGAGCAGGGTAATGTCGGAATTGCGCGACAACTCGTTTCATCGCTTGAGGATACTGGCAGCGCGCCGCAGCTGATTTACACCAACAGCACTCACCGCGAGTTCGACACACCCTACGGTAGAGGCAAGTCAACGGCACACAGCTTGTTTGAGTCGTGGGCAAGAACCTGCGATGCCGCGTACTGTGAGTTGATATTGCCGCACGTGTTTGGCGAGGGTGGGCGACCGTTTTACAACTCCGCGGTACATAGCTTCTGTCATCAGCTCGCCAACGACGAGCCGCTTGAGGTCAACGCAACCGGGCAGCTCGAGCTTCTGCACGCGCGGGACGTGGTGCTTGCCATCGAGGATGTCATAGCCCGGCGCGCGACTGGCTCAGAGCGGTTGCACGGCACCTGTATGAGTGTTGCAACAGCAGCGGGCAAACTCACGGATCTGCATCGGCAGTACAGCAATCTGATTGTCCCCGATTTGCGCGAGCGGATTGATCTGCAATTGTTTAACACCCTCCGATCGTTTCTCTATCCCGCGTACTATCCTCGATCCCTGACCCTGCATACGGACGAACGCGGAAGCCTGTTCGAGGGCGTGAAAAATTACAACGGTGGTCAGGCGTTTCTGTCGACAACCCATCCGGGCATCACACGAGGAAACCACTTCCACTTTGAGAAAGTCGAACGATTTCTCGTGGTCAGCGGTCAGGCGGTCATTCGTATTCGGCCACTGGGTAGCGATCGTGTAGATGAGTTTCACGTAAGCGGAGACGCGCCGGCCTTCGTGGATATGCCGACGTTGCATACGCACAGCATTACCAATACCGGCGAGACCGAGTTGCTCACTATGTTCTGGAGCAACGAAATATTTGATCCGTCGCGCCCGGATACCTATTTCGAACTTGTGCAGCCACCGGAAGCCAGCTGATGAAAGTTATGACCGTTCTCGGTACCCGTCCGGAGATTATTCGTCTTTCGAGAGTCATGGCCGCGCTGGATCAAACGGTGGAGCACAATATTGTGCACACTGGGCAAAACTACGACTACGAACTCAATGACGTGTTCTTCGAAGAGCTTGAAGTGCGAAGACCCGATCATTTTTTGAATGTCGATACCTCGACGCTTGGCCGCTGTCTGGGCGAGATCCTGATCAAGATGGAACAGGTGTTGCTGGAAGAGAAGCCAGACGCGGTGCTGGTCCTCGGCGATACCAACAGCGCGATTGCAACGCTGATGGCCAAGCGCATGAAGATTCCGACCTATCATATGGAGGCTGGCAATCGCAGCTTTGATAACAATGTGCCGGAAGAGATCAACCGGAAAATGGTGGATCACCTGGCCGATTTCAATCTGGTGTATACCGAGCACGCACGGCGGCATTTGCTTAGCGAGGGCCTCAGTCACCGTTTCATTTATCTTACGGGCTCGCCAATGCGCGAAGTTCTGGAGTTTGCGCGGCCTGGTATTGATGAGTCGAAGGTGCTTTCCACGCTCAAGCTGACAGCCGGCAACTATTTTATTGTCAGCGTCCATCGTGAAGAAAATGTCGACAGCAAAACCAGCCTGAAAACGGTGGTTCAGATGCTTGAACGATTGCACAGCGAGTACGACTGCCCGGTCATTGTTTCAACGCATCCGCGTACGCGTAACCGCCTTGAAAAGCTGGGGGTTGCGACGGACGGCGCTGCGATTCGATTCTTGCCGCCGTTCGGTTTTTTCGATTACAACCACCTTCAGTTGCACGCGCGCTGTGCGGTTTCTGATAGTGGCACAATAAGTGAAGAGGCCGCTATTCTGGGTTTTCCGGCCGTTACGCTGCGGCGTTCGATCGAACGTCCAGAGGCCCTTGATACTGGAACCATCGCGCTTACCGGACTCGATGCCGATGCTTTGCTCGATGGCGTACGCATCGCGACGACGACGCGCGATGCGTTTAGCGGAACGCAGCGCGAGATTCCGGACGCCTATAACGTGCGCAATACATCTGAGCGTGTTGTGCGCCTGATTACCGGAACGGCAAGACTGGCCTCCACGTGGCGCAACATGGAAACCTTTAGTCGCTATGACTGGAGCTAGCGCGTCGTCACAGCGCGGTCAGAAGGTGCTGGCGATTCATCGCTTTTACTGGCCTGATACACCGCCCTATGCGTCAATGTTGCGCCAGATAGTTGCTCACTGGCATCGCCAGGGCCACACCGTTGACGTGTTGTCTTCGCAACCCTCCTACAAGAAGCACGTTGCGCATGAGTCGCGACCCGCGCTCGAGAACGTTGACGGCGCGAATGTCCGTCGGCTGAGCTTGCCAAATGAGACTGGTCGCCCGATGGTGCGGATCTTGAACGCGCTTCGATTGGGCTGGTCGATCGTCTGGCAAGCGTTGCGCGGGCGCTATGATGTCATCATGATTTCGACTTCGCCCCCGGTTGTTGGAGGCGTATGTGCGGCAATTGCGGCCCGTCTCACCAAAGCGCGTTTTGTCTATCACTGCATGGATATTCATCCGGAAGTGGGTCGTGTCTCCGGCGAGTTTTCGCGACCGACGGTGTTCGCAGGCCTGCGACGGCTGGATATGTGGGCCTGCAAATGCGCCGACCCGGTCGTTGTGTTATCGACAGATATGGCGAAGACCCTGCGCGCGCGGCCGGGCGGTGAGCAACTGCGCCTGGCTATCATCAACAACTTCAATTTGCCGGATGACGATGCGCCGGCAACTTCTGCGCTACCCGTAGATATGAACCCGGACGGACTCAACGTCTTGTTTGCCGGCAACGTGGGGCGTTTTCAGGGATTGGATGTCGTGGTGGACGCCATGACATTGCTCAAAGAGCGCGCAGACATCCGTTTTGTCATCATGGGAGATGGGGCAGCCAAAAGTGATTTGCAGCGTAGGGTTGCGCAAACCGGTGCCAACATTGAGTTCGTCCCACACCAGCCGGTGGCCGTTGCCAAGGCCGTAATGGCAGCGGCATGTCTTGGTTTTGTCAGCCTAATGCCAGAGGTCATTCGTTACGCCTACCCGAGCAAGACGATGACGTACTTGTCCCAGGGCTGTCCGCTGCTTGTTGCGGTCGAGGAGGGCAGCGAGCTGGCGCGCTCGGTTGTGGCGGACGATACGGGATTTCACGTACCAACGGGGGACGCGACGGCTCTGGCCGCACTGCTCGAATACATTGCGGATCAGCCTCGCGACGACATCAGAATCAAATCAGCCAATGCCCACGCCAAAGCGGCACGTGAGTACGATCAGAGCGTCGTAATGGCTCACTGGACAGATTTGCTTGCTGGCAAGTGGGGTGCGGCATGACGGCCAAATCGCTGGTGATTATTGGGGCACCGCGCTCAGGCACGAATATGTTGCGCGATGTTCTGACGCGGCTACCGGGCTTTGCGACCTGGCCCTGCGATGAAATCAATTACATTTGGCGCCACGGCAACGTTCGGTATCCGAGCGATGAACTGCCCGTTGATCGAGCGACACCGCGTGTTGTGCGCTACATTCGCGGCCATTTCGACGCGCTGGCGCGGCGCTACGAGGCACGGGTGGTCGTCGAGAAGACTTGTGCCAATTCGCTGCGCGTGCCGTTTGTGGACAAGGTCGTGAACGATGCGCGCTACGTGTTTATATATCGGGACGGTGTTGACGTTGTCGGCTCGGCGCTAAAACGCTGGACGGCGAGTCTTGATCCAGGCTATCTGGCCAAAAAAGCGCGCTACGTACCGATCAGTGATTTGCCCTATTACGCCTCACGATACGCGTGGAACCGCGTGCACAAGCTGGTTTCGCGGGACCGTGCACTGGCGGTGTGGGGGCCTCGCGTCGATGGCATGGCGGACTGGCCTGAGCGCTACGACCTGCTGCAAATGTGTGCGATGCAGTGGCGTGTGTGCGTGGAAAAAGCTTCGCGCGATCTCGCAGAACTTGGGGCGGACCGTGTCCACCAGATTCGCTATGAGGACTTTGTGGCAAACGCCCAGCACGCGACTCAACAATTGGCGCGTTTTCTTGATGAGCCGATCGACGCTGAACTGGTTGCTGCGGCGACAGACAAGGTCTCTTCACGCAGCATAGGCCGCGGGCGCGATCAGTTGTCCGCCGATGAGTTACGCAGCATTCGCGACATCATTGCGCCGGTCATGGATCAGCTGGGCTACGATTAGGCCATGGGTTTGAATCGGTTCGACGCGCTCGTCAAGCGCACGTTTGATCTGACCGTGGCGATTGTCGGACTGGTGATACTGGGCTGGCTGATTCTGATCAGCGCCACCATCGCCACGCTGGATACGGGCAAGAACGGTTTTTTTGTGCAAAGGCGGGTTGGCTATCGCGGCCGCTTGTTCAACGTTATCAAACTGCGGACGATGCGCGACCGGCCCGGTGTATCGACAACTGTCACCGCCGACGGCGACGTACGAATCACGCGCCTAGGGCGCATACTTCGAAAGCTCAAGCTCGACGAATTGCCGCAGCTGATAAATGTTCTTTTGGGTCAGATGAGTCTGGTGGGGCCGCGCCCGGACGTGCCGGGGTTTGCCGATCAGTTGACGGGCGAGGATCGCGTCGTGCTAAGCGTGCGCCCGGGAATCACGGGTCCGGCAACGCTCAAATACCGCAACGAAGAGGCGCTGCTCGCGGCCCAGAATGATCCCGAGCGCTACAACGCCGAGGTCATTTACCCGGACAAGGTCAGCATCAACAAGCGCTATATCAAAGACTGGTCGTTGGGCGGTGATTTGGCCTATATCTGGCGTACCGTCGTTCGCGACTAGAGCTGGGCGCCTAGCCAGATCGTGCCAGCACTTTCTCGAACATTCGTTCATTGGCTTCGACTGCATCGGACTGTTCGAAACGCTTTTTCGCCCAGTCGAGTATGTCCTGCCGCCACGCCGCATGAGTGGCTATGTCCATCGCGTGCATTTGCGTAAGTTGAGTCGCAAACCCGTCAGGCGAATCGAGCGGGAGATCAAAGCCAATCCCCTCGGCGGCCAGATTGCGCCATGGCGTTGTGTCGGCGATCAGCAAAGGCAAGCCGGCGCACAGGGCTTCAGCAATGACGTGACCGAAGTTCTCGCCTTTGGTCGGAAAGAAAAAAACGTCATATCGTGACAGTGCGTTGACAACCTCAGCCGATGGCAGGCGACCCCTGGCGTGAACGGAGATGTTGGTCGGTAGCTGCTCGATCAGTTTCTGACATTCCGACCAGTACTGCGCATCTTCGGCGGGGCCGAAGACGTCGAAGGTCATGGGAACGTTGATCTCGCGCAGCACGTTGAGCGCGTAGTCGAGATTCTTCATTCTGGAGATTCTTGAAATGAAAACGACTCTGAGCAGATCCGGTTGTTTGGCTGGGAGCTCAGTTGCATAGCGGCGAGACGCGATGTTGTCTGCCTCGATGACCTTGATGTCGGAGCCCATGACGTTGATGATGTCCGCGCAATCGTGCTCGGTGGTGGCCTGCCACACTACTCGTTTGTGGGCACCAATGAGTTTGTAGGCAGCGACGTAGAGCCGTTTCTTGAATGCTTTGAGTCCATATGCCCCCCGCGAAAACTGGCCGCGAGGGCCAAGGATGACCGGCTTTGCGCGCCCACGATTGCACCACTGCGGCCACAGCCCGAATGCGAGCGAAAAAAAACTGTTCAAATACATCACGTCAAAGCGCGCATTTTTTATGACCGCTGCAATCTGACGCAGACCGGTCCAGCCCGGGGCAACATATCGAACACGAGCAGGACCGACATCGTTCCAGCCGTTTAGGTCAACGTTCTCGTAGGCGTGGTCATCGCCGAGATCGCGATCGAATGTCACTACACGATAGTCATAGCGGTGGTGAGTTGCGTCAATAAGATTGGCCAGTGTCCTTACTGGACCACCGCTCTTGTTGCCCGGCAGGTAGTACCTGACGAAAACAAGAATCCTGGGTTTGGGCGAAGTGGCCGCTTGACTCATTGACTGGCATGCTCTCGCGTCCGTTTTGCAGACACGATTGAATTGGCGCCTAGAAGCTGTTGACGGCCGCCGCAGCGATCGCAAGGTTGTAGATAATCTGCGTTGCGCTGGTCCACAAGACCACGGGTGCAACACGATCGGTCTTGATCGGGACAACGATGGTATCGCCCGCACGAATCTCGTTGGAATTGAGCGAGCCGTAGAACCTTGAACGCTTGCTCACGACCACTTCGCCACTGGCACGCACGACGTAGATACGTCGTTTGTCCGCTTTGGGCGTGATCCCGCCGCTGCGCAGAATATAGTCTTCGCGACTGAAGTCCTCGTTCCACAAATGTGAAGTTGCGTACTGGACTTCGCCGATGACGGTGACTTCCTGCGATTTCTTGGGGATGAACAACAAATCGCCGTCGCGCAAAAGCAGGTCTTGCTTGGACTCTCCATTGACGATCGCATCCATGTCAATGACCAGACGTCCCGTCGGCTGCGCGGAGCGTAGCTGGCGCAGCAGAGACTGGCCTGTGCTCAGTCCGTCTTCCTGATCCGGGTTTGACAGCGCCAGAGTGGCAAGATCGTTCTCGATACGCGTGGCCAGCTCATCAAGCTGTTGGCGCTCCCGTTCGCGCAGCGACGCTCGCGTCAGCACAGCGCCGCCGGCGAATGATGCCGGTGTCAGTCCACCCGCACGATCAAGGACCGACGCGAGCGATTCGCCGTCGCTGAGTGAAAAGCGCCCCGGAAACGTCACTTCACCGCGAATCTCGATGAAACGCTCCTCTCCCCAGTTGGGCGTTCGTTTGATGTTGAGTCGATCGTACGGTTGGAGCGCGATGGTCTGCTCACTGCTCGCCGGGTTCTCGGATTGCAGCGAAATGGAAACCAATTGCGACTTGCGCGCCCCGTCCGGCGCGGTCGAATGGCGCCGCAATTCTGCGTCGTCTGCGTAGGCCGCCTCGGTGAGTCCGCCGCCGGCACGAATCAGGTCGGCAACGGTCATGTCCGCCTCGAGGGGGTAAAAGCCGGGCGCCTTCACCTCGCCGTCGATGCTCACAATTGCCGAGGGGGCGTCGACGGATGACTGCTGCCGCAGAGTTTCGAGTATCGGGTCGAGCAGGACGCTGCGGCCTTCATCCATCGAGAACACAATGATTTCGTCGCGTGCGATCAGTGCCGGATCAGTTGCATCCCGTGCACCTCGCCAAACGTCAAAGATACTCGCGGAGATAACGCTGATTGGCCCGTTGGGCAGTCGCTGCCGCTTGATAACGACGTAATGCGTGTCGGCGTCGGGGCCTACGTCGCGATCCGAATCGAGCACGTCAGACAGCCGCAAACCGGGGCGCCACGGCCGAAGTCCGGCACGCCGGACATGGCCCGAGAGAGTGACCACGTTGTCGAGTTGCTCCACGTCGCCGGGCACGACCAACCGATCTCCCGCCTGGAGGGTAAAGTCACCGCTTGTGACGTCGCGCAGATCAACCTCAAAAACGTCGAGACCCGACGCAGGGTTAGGGCGTTCGATTCGAACGTTGGAAATCAGCGCGCTCGGCAGGCTGCCACCTGCCAGCGTTACCGCCTGCCGCGCCGAAATCGACTTCTTGTATTCGTAGATCGCCGGGCGTTGCACGTCTCCGGACACTGTGATTCGCGGGCCCACCGTTGGCACAAAGACGACGTCACCGTTCGCCAGTCGTCTGTCACGTGAGGCATCGCCCTGCAGCAGCAACGAGTACAAGTCGAGCGTGTTGATGACGCGGCCGTTGCGTTTTTGCTGGATTGACCGCAGTGAGCCGGTCGGCGCAATGCCGCGGCCAAGGGCCAGGACGTTGGTCATCGTGGAAAACGCGCTGACCTGATACGCACCCGGCATCTCGACATCACCGAGTAGAAACACTCGAATCGAACGCAATTCGCCCAGCGTGACGCTCGCCTGGGAGCCGATCAGTTTCTCACTCACGCGCAGCTTGATTTCCTCGCGCAGCGCGTCGAAGGTCAGGCCAGCGGCCGGTAGCGGGCCGAGTTCCGGTAACCCAAGCGTGCCGTCGCGATCCACCGCGATGGAATACTCGGCGGTGACCGCGCCGTAAAACTGCACGTTGACAGTGTCACCGGGGCCGATCACGTAATCTGTTGGTACCGGCTGCTTGTCATTCGCGGCGAATCGGTCGGCATCCATCGCAAAAAGATCGTAGCCAAACGGTTGCAGGTCAGGCTGCTCCAGGTCTTCCAGCGGAAGCAGAAAAAACTCAATCTCCAGCCCCGCCAGAGCGGGTTCAGCGCGCAGACGAATCAGCGCCTGTTCCTCGGTCAGGCCAGCGAGCGAAACAGGCGCGATGCCGGGCATACGCAGTGCGCCGTTGCGGTCAAGTACGTAGGGATTGCGCGCGTTGATGGTGGCCTTGCGTTCGTCGTCGTCTTTGCGGTCATCGCTCTGAGGCCCGGTCACAAGAACAATGACCGTGCTGTCGGGACCTAGCGTTGTGCGAACAGGCATGTCGTCGTCAGGGGCCGGGCCGGTTGCGGCGGGCGTCGCGTCAGCGGGCGCGGGCGCAGGCGTGTTGTTTCCTTGCGCGGCAGAAGTCGAGCCCTGAAATCGGCGCAGCATGGCATTGCGTTGTGCCGGTGTCAGGGACTGCAGCAACGCGCGCTGCGCCGGGGTGATCGTTGTGCTCGACTGCGCGAAAGCCGCCGGGGTTGCAGCGCATCCCAGTAGCAAAAGCCAGCTCAGTGCGAGCGCTCGTAACATCAGAAAATCAGGCATCTAGGGCATTCTCATAAATTTAAGTGGCACGCAACGTGAGCCGTCAGGAATTATACGGGATGTGCGTGTTAACGCCGGACCTCCCAGCTTGCAAACACACGCAAATCGTCTCCGTTCAGGCCGCCGGGGTCGCCGTCGGCCATGTCAGCACCCAGCCCCAGTTTCAGGGCACCGCCGAGCAGTGCGCGTTCGTGCACGAGCTCGACATTAAGCAGATCTGACGGGGTAGGACTCAGCGAGTTACTCGGATCTGTTGGCCCGCCGCGATTGAGTCGCGCGAATCGCAGACTTGCTGCAAAGCGGGTACCGTCCCGACGTATCATCGTTGCCGCAACGCTAATCTGACGCGCGTCGTTGTCGGTGGAATGGCCAATTGAGCGACCACGATAGCGATAGCCGGTGGGGTAGATGCCGCTGTTGTACGCGCAGTTAAACAGTTTGCTGGACTCATAGAACTGACACGTTGTGTCGGAAAACTCAACGTGACCGCTCAGGCGATCGCCATGCTCACCGATCTCAAGCGAACCCCGGATACCAAGCTGTCCCAAATAGCGGCTGGGAAACCCACCGGCTTCATCCTCGCCGATGAGCTGGCCGTAAAACACCGGCAATAAAGGCAGATTTCGGATCGTCCAGCGCCAGTCGAAGCCCGCAAGCTGATTGCCTGGTTCATTCACAAAATCGATACCGTCATCGCCCGAGTTGTCGCGCCCCAGCAGCAGATCCACAAATGTGTCGAAACTGTCGTTGCGTCCTTCTCCGCCCCACTGTGCGGTGCGCACCAGGCCGAGCTCAAGAGACGAGGTCGGTCTGAATGCCACGCGCGCTCCGAAGAACCTGGTCTTGGGAACGCCGCGATTGGATTCAAGCTGGCCAACCATAAAACGGCCTGTCCACGGACCGAGCCAACTGAGCCATCGGGTGTCAAACGGACGGCTGAAATTGCGTGCGACCGACAGTCCGGGGATGGGCCGGGCGTTGGTGGACAGTGCAAGGGCGCCGTCGTGTCCTGGGCCCCACCATCGCTCTTGCCACCCGGCACTGACCATCATATTGCCCAGTGCGGCCGATACGTACGAGCCGTCGTAGCGAACGCTTTGTTCATCGCTCGGATCGGCCGCAAATCCCAACTGAAGTCGTACGGCGACGCGGTCGAATGACTGGGTGTAGGCGGCGCTAAGCTCGCCGTTCTCTCGCGGTGTGTGATCAAAGTTGCGCAGACGGCGAGGTTTCGAATCGGCCGCTATTCGATATTCAGTCGTCGCTCGTGAGCTTGCGGTTTGCTCCAACGCCATCGACTGCAAGCGCCGGAGTGCGAGCGACACGGACGTTTCGGCCTCCGCGGGCAGGCGAGCGTCTTCAATCGCATTGGCGAGGTCGCCCCAGCTCAGCGGCCAAGTGGTAATCGGGATGTTGATTACGCCGCTGTCGATCAGAAGTTCGACGTCGTGGCGCATAAAGTCGTTGCCCGGTGCGGCCCACGGATCGGCCCAGGCATCCGAG
Organism: uncultured Gammaproteobacteria bacterium; assembly: GCA_964639265.1. Lineage (GTDB taxonomy): Bacteria > Pseudomonadota > Gammaproteobacteria > Steroidobacterales > JBCCMA01 > JBCCMA01. The sequence goes on from CAZXCL010000037.1 coordinate 39,143, forward strand.
GCACAAATCCACATTACGAACACGACCAGAACGTCGCCAAGACGATCGCGACGCGCCACAGCTGCGTGCCTCATTTAGTGTTGTGCCTCTAGCCACGCGATGGCGCTGCCAATGCGTTCGAGCGCTAGTGCCTGCCCTGCCACACGCAAGGTCGCGCCGATCGCCGGAGAAAAACTCCCGCCGGTGAGAGCCAGTCGTAGTGGCTGTGCGACCGCACCCATCTTGACGTCGAGCGCCTGCATTGCCTGCGCGACCACTTCGTCAAGAACAGGTTCGCGCCAGTCATCGGTTGCTGTCAGGCGGTCGTGCAGCCACTTCAGCACCGGCAGGGCGGCCGGCTTCAGATGCTTCTTCGCCGCTTTCGGATCGTAATCCACCCGGTCCGAAAAGAGCCACGCAGATGCCTCGGCGATATCGAGAAGTGTTTTCGCTCGCTCTTTATATAATTCGACTACTTCTTCAAGTGCGGCACCGTCCGTCGTGTCGATACTCATAGCCCGGTAATGTGGTGCCAGCGCCAGAGCAACCTGTTGCGCTGGCAGCGTCTTGAGATAGTGCTGATTGAGCCACACCAGCTTGTCCGGATTGAACGCCGATGCCGATTTGTTGACGTTGGCAACATCAAACAACTCGATCATCTGCTCGAGCGTAAACGTCTCCTGATCACCGTGCGACCAACCAAGGCGAACCAGATAGTTGAGTAACGCTTCGGGCAGATAACCCATATCGCGATAGGCGAGCACGCTGGCCGCGCCGTGGCGCTTGGACAGTTTGGCGCCGTCGGCGCCAAGAATCATGGGGACGTGGGCGTAGGCAGGCGGTTGTTTGCCGATGGCCCGCATCACATTGATCTGTTTGGGCGTGTTGTTGATGTGATCGTCACCGCGAATCACGTGGCTGATGTTCATGTCGAGGTCGTCCACCACAACGGTAAAGTTGTAGGTCGGCGTGCCGTCCGAGCGCGCGATGATGAAATCGTCGATTTCCTCATTGCTGACCGCTATGCGACCCTGCACCAGATCGTCAAACACGACCGCGCCCTCCAGTGGGTTGCGAAAACGCACCACCGGTTCTACGCCTTCGCGTGGCTCGCGTCGATCGCGACAGCGCCGGTCATACGCCGGATTTTGTTTGGCCTTGCGCTGGGCTTCACGGCGCTCATCAAGTTCTTCGCGCGTACAGTAGCAGTAATACGCGCTCCCTGATTCGAGCATCTGAGCCACGACAGAGCGATAACGATCAAAACGCTCACTCTGGAGTATCGGTCCCTCGTCGGCATGCAGTCCGAGCCACTGCATACCCTCAATAATGAGATCACGGGCTGCGGCTGTGGAACGCTCGCGGTCGGTGTCTTCAATACGCAGCACAAACTCGCCAGCGTGATGACGTGCAAACAGATACGAGAAAAGAGCGGTCCTGACGCCGCCAATATGCAGGTCCCCCGTCGGGCTTGGTGCAAACCGCGTCCTGAACGTCATATCAAAGAGTACCTTGTGAAAAATTCGATGGATTGTAGCAAAGGCGCCTGTTGAGGGTGGCATCCATTGACCCATCGACCCAGGCGCCCTAGAATCGCGCTCCTGAACATCTGATGGGCGATTAGCTCAGCGGGAGAGCACTGCCTTCACACGGCAGGGGTCGCTGGTTCAATCCCAGCATCGCCCACCATTCAGATTTCCCAGTGCGCATGTTCATGCGTATAGCCATGCGTGACATCGTTGAGCGATGTCCGGAAACATGAAGCGCCGACAGCCAAGGGTGCGGTATTGACTCAGTCTAGCTGACGCACGATGCGTGATTTAAATGCAACTGGCTGTTTATTAAGTAGAAGATATCTGGTCATCGCAGGTTCCCAGCCGGGATCTGTGGCGCGTTCAGTTTTCTGCCATGGTGGTCGCTAGTGTTAAATGACGGCCAAACTTCAGCAACCGTGGCCGAAGGGGCTCGTTGTCGCCGAATTGCCGCTTTCCGGGTAGTGATTCTCCTTCTAAACTGCGGTGTTGTGCCGATCCGTTCGCAAACTGGTTTAGCGCATGGGCGGCACGTTCTGTATACTCGCGTCGCCACGTGCGGACGGTCGTCACGGATGATGGACAAGAGCACGTAGCTGGCATTAAGGGAGCCTTTTGAATGCACGGAAAAGATAGTTACGAAACGTCTGCGCTGGCCGGCCGGCTGGCGCGCCTGCCCCGACAAACCAAACGTGCCATTATGCTTTTGGCCGATACCGTCATGGTGCCACTGTGTCTTTTGGGTGCGTTCGTTCTGCGTTTCGGCGATGTCTTTCCCGAACAGGCGCGAGTCGTTTGGCTCTACCCCCTCGTGCTTGGCTTGTGTATTCCCGTTTTTGCACGCCTCGGGCTGTATCGCGCTGTCGTTCGGTTCATGGGTCCGCGCGTGGTTCATGCGGTCGTGCAGGGTGTGGCCATTGTCGCCCTCGTGCTCGGCATCGGGATGCATTTTCTCGCGCCTGGCGTATTGCCGGTGACAGTCCTTGTGATTTTCTGGTGTGTGACGGTGTTGTACGTCGGCGGCAGCCGTTTTGCGGTGCGCAGTTATTTGCAACGTCAACGCCGCCGCGGTGAGCGCGTCGCGATCTACGGCGCAGGTGGAGCGGGCGCCCGCCTGGCGTCGGCGCTGACGGGCGGCCAGGAGTTCGTGCCGGTAGCCTTTCTCGATGACAGCGTGACGTTGCAAGGCAGCGTTATCAACGGCGTTGAGGTGTTCAGCCCGGACCAGCTTCCGCGACTCCTCAAAGAGCTGGAGATTACACGCGTGTTGCTCGCACTGCCGTCCGTGTCGCGTCGGCGTCGCAAGCAGATCATTCATCGTCTGGAAGATATGCATGTTCATATCCAGACTATGCCGAACTTCTCTGACCTGATTTCAGGCAACGCTCGCGTGGATGAGATTCGCGAGGTAGACGTTGCAGATTTGCTCGGCCGCGATGCGGTGCCGCCGAAGGAAGGTCTGCTGGATGCCTGCATTCGCAACAAGGTCATACTCGTGACCGGCGCCGGTGGATCGATCGGGTCAGAGCTTTGCAGACAGATGATGCAGCTCGGCCCGCGGAAACTGCTGCTTCTCGAGGTGTCAGAGCTGGCGCTTTACAATCTGAATAAGGAACTGCTCGGCATGCTCGAGCGCGATGATCAGGATTTTATTGAGATCATTCCGCTGCTCGGTTCCGTATTCGATCGCAATCGCGTCGCGTCAATCATGCAGTCCTACGGTGTACAGACGGTTTATCACGCTGCCGCCTACAAGCACGTACCGATCGTAGAGCAGAACATGCTTGAAGGGGTTCGCAACAACGTGTTTGGAACGTTGCACACTGCTCTTGCAGCGGTCGACTCAGGTGTCGAGACGTTTGTGCTGGTGTCAACCGACAAGGCCGTTTGCCCAACCAACGTCATGGGTGCGACAAAGCGATTGGCGGAAATGGTGCTTCAGGGCGTGGATGATCGCGGTGTTAACACGCGCTTTTGTATGGTGCGTTTCGGAAACGTGCTTGAGTCATCGGGCTCGGTTGTGCCGCTTTTTCGCGAGCAGATTCGACGTGGCGGGCCGGTTACCGTCACGCACCCCGAGATTATTCGTTACTTCATGACCATTCCCGAAGCCGCCCAGCTTGTGCTGCAAGCGGGCTCGCTGGGTAAGGGGGGCGACGTATTTGTGCTGGACATGGGCAAGCCGGTCAAAATTGAGGACCTGGCTCGACGCATGGTCCATCTTATGGGGCTGACGGTCATGGGGGAAAACAACCCCGATGGCGACATCCAGATCAAGTACACGGGCTTGCGTCCAGCAGAAAAGCTCTATGAGGAGCTGCTCATTGGCAACAACGTCATGGGCACCACCCACCCCATGATTATGCGTGCCGAGGAAAAGATGCTTCCATGGGAGGAGGTCAAAAAGATCCTCGACGATTTGCGCGCCGCGACAGACCAGTTCGAGTGCGATCTGGCGCGCGAGATTCTGATGAAAGCGGTCGAGGAATATCGACCGGCTGCCGAACTCGTTGATCACGTTTGGCGGCACAATAATCGGGTGGATTCACCGCGCCAGATTGGCAACGTAACGCCACTGAGCAGCAAGCGAGTGCAGTAGCGCAAACGACCCGCAATGGTCTTGATGACCACGTCAAAAGGTTGTGCGCGCGGCGGTTGACAGCTATAGGGTGGTGGCGTAGAGTTCGCGCTCGCGACTGGGGCTATAGCTCAGCTGGGAGAGCGCTTGCATGGCATGCAAGAGGTCGGCGGT
>CAZXCL010000038.1:0-41830 GCA_964639265.1 uncultured Gammaproteobacteria bacterium
GCCACAAGCGTTCGGTATGACTTATCGGTGGCGTGCGCCATCGTAGCCGCGAGCAACACTGTACCAAGCGTCGAATAGTGAAAGCCCTGTCCGGGCGCAAACAGAAGCTCGCTGTCGTCGAACACGGACACCGCATCGCGGACATCGTCGAACTGCCGACGCAATGCGATGGACCTGTACAGACCGACCAGATCCGTATTCTCTTTGTAGTGCGGCAGTCCGGATTGATGCGATGCGAGCTGGCGTAAGGTTATTGCCCGCCAGGCCTCATTGGGCAGCGATGATAAGTAGGCATCGATGGGCGTATCAAGATCAACGACCCCGCGTTCGTACAGTCGCGCCAGCACGGTGGCCGTTACCGCCTTGGACGTGCTGCCGATACGAAAGACCGTGGCCGGCGTCGCTGCTCGTTGACGCTCGACATCTTCCCAACCCACGGCACCCGACCAGACAAGCTGCCCCTGCACAGCGACCGCCGCAGTCAGTGCTGGCGCTGCGATTTTGGCGCGGTGACGCCGCAGGATTTCCAGCGCGATGTTGCCGGCCTGCGCATAGTCCGGGTCGTCAAGCCGGGATTGCGACGGGGCTTCGTCGGGCAGTACCACCCAACCAAACGGAGACAACGGCAGCTTGCCCTGATGCGCCTTGAAACCGTAGATCGGGGCGCCCAACCACGCAAGCGCTGCGCACGCTGCCAGCGTTATGACAATGATCAGCCTGGACTTTCGCATTAGGTGAACAGCGCTCCTCCGATGGAGCCACTGATGCTATATTTCAAAGCCCTTGATCGACAAAGGAAGTTTCGTCAAATGTCCGTTTTTGTCGCAAGACGTCCGCTGTGGTGCGTACAGGTATGGCAGGACCGGCAAGATGTCCTTCGATGTCTTGCGCTGATCCTCGTCCTGGCCATTATTCTCTCGGCGTCCGGCGCCTGCGACACGGACGACCTCGGCGTGATTCACCGCACCTCGCTGTGGCTGACCATCGCCGGTCTGGTGGTTACGCAGGCGGTGCTACTACGGCGCATCCTGCGCCGCTTAGTATCAAGCAATATGCTGTGCAGCCTGATTGCCTGCGGCACAACGGTGGTGCTCACAACGATCCAGTTGCACTTACTCAAATTCACATCGTTTCTCCCCAAAGAGCCTGATCCACCGCTGGAGTTTCTGCTTTTCGTTTTGCCTCTGGCCGGTCCGGTTGCGTTGCTCGCGCTAACGCTGGTGGACGACAGATCAACAAACCCGCTTGCAGCATCGCCCGAGGGCTCGCCGGTAGAGACCGCTGGCGCCGAAGCCGATCTTTGGCCGGAGCAGGCCGTTCTTCGAGTGACCGCGCAGGACCACTACCTCGAATTGCACACAGCGCAGGGCCCGGTGCTGGTCCGTGGCCGCATGAAAGATGCCGCAAGCAGACTGGGCACAGAGCATGGCATACAGATTCACCGTTCGCACTGGGTCGCCCACGATCAAATCGAGCGGCTGGTCCGTTCGGGCCGCGACTACCGCGCGATCTTGCGCGACGGCAGTTCGCTGCCGGTGGGACGTTCTCGCATCGCCGCGCTACGGGCCTTTATTCGCAAAGCGTAAGACTCAGCGCGCCTGCAACACGTCCGCCGGTCGCGTGCGCGACACCTTGATGACCTGAATCGTCGTCAGCAGCCAGGTAATGCCCAGCGCCGCCAGGCCCGACACGGCAAACAGCCACCAGGACAGATCAACGCGATAGGCAAAGCCCGACAACCAGCGCTCGCCAAGCAGCCAGGCCAGCGGCCAGGCGATCAGCGCGGCGATGACCACGGGACGCGAAAACTGCCACAGGAACAGCTTGAGCACGTCGCCCACCTCGGCACCGAGGACCTTGCGCATCGAAATTTCCCGTCGTCGTGCCGCAACCGCATGCGCCAGCAATCCCACCAGCCCAAGCATGGCAATAAAGATTGCGATCGCGGCCAGTCCTGCGAGCACCGCAAACTGACGCTGCTCGGACACGTACTGATTGACCAGATCACGATCCAGATAGTTGCGCGAAATCGCCTGACTTGGCAGCACCTGCGACCAGCCTTCTTCGATTGATGCGATGGCTTCATCGCGGCGCGCGCCGTCAATGCGCACCATCATCAAGTTAAAGCGCGTGGGATCGGGGAAAAACACCATCGGTTTGATGCGCGCCTTGAGCGACTTGAAATGGAAATCGGGGACCACGCCCACAACACGCCCGGCCCGTTCGTAGCCCGGCTCGAGCTCGAACTGCAGCGCCTCGCCAACGGCGCCACTGGCCGATGCCAGTCCAAGCGCGGATACCGCCGCCTCATTGAGCACCATCGGCAGTTCGATGTCGTTGCGCGTCTCGAGATCCCACTGGGCGCGATCCGGCCCGTACTTCTCATCAAACACGCGTCCTGCAATCGGCGCCACCTTGATCACGTCGAAGAAATCCGTGTCCACGGCAAGTCGATCGACGGTCAGCGCCGATTCGCGTGTGGCCGCCACCGGCCGAATACGACCCTCGTCGGCGTAGTCCCACGACGGCGAGGAGTGCGTGCCGCTGACGTGAAGCACACCCGGCTTGCCTTCGATCGCCTGATCAAGCTTGCGCGACAGACTGATCGAGCCTGCCGGATCGCGGCGCACACCCTGCAGCAGCACGATGTCATCGCGATCAAAACCAAGATCGGCCGAGCGCAGATAGCTGACCTGCTGCCAGATGGTGCCGGCCATGACCATGAGCGCGATGGAGGTCACGAACTGGAACACCACCAGGACGGCGCGCAGCGAGAGACCACCGCGACTCGCTGCCGGTTGAAAAATCCGCGCCGGTTTGAAATTGGCCAGCACAAACGCCGGGTAAAGCCCCGACAACAGCACGACACCAACGACCAGCAACACGAAGCTCAGCAACGCCCCGGGCTGCAGAAGAAGACCGAGCGACAGATCGCGCCCCACAAAATCGCCGACCGGCCCGGCCGCAATTTCGGCAATCACCAGTGCCCCCACCGTGGCGAGCAGTACCAGCAGCGCGGACTCACCGAGAAACTGCATCACCAGCTGTGCGCGGCTCGCCCCGACCACCTTGCGCAGGCCCACCTCGTGGGCGCGATCGGCACTGCGCGCCGTCGCGATGTTGATACTGTTTATGCAGGCCACCACGAGCACCAGCAACGCCACGGCCAGTGCGATGGCCAGCGCCGTAGCGTTGCCAACGACATTGGTGGGTCGCTGCGCGTAGGACTTGCCGTTGAGATGCAGCGCCGTGACCGGCTCAAGCGTCAGCTTCACGGCCTGATCAATATCCATACCGTCGGGCGCCCTCATATTGCGTCGAGCCATGGCCTGCAAGCCACGCGCAACCGCCTGCGAATCTGCACCAGCGTTCAGGCGCAGATAGGTGTAGACGGTGGCGGCATTCCAATCGGTGTCAAATGCGGTGCCGCGATCGGTCACAGCTGGCGAGGCCAGCGCGATCATCAGCTTGGGGTCCATGTGACTGCTTTGCGGCATGTCGCGATAGACGCCAGCGATCTCAACGTCTATGTAGCCACCAAGTGTCACGGTCTGGCCGAGATACGGTCCGTCGCCAAACAGTCGCGTCGCCATCGACTGTGACACAAGCGCCGCGCTTGGATCGTCAAGCACCTGCGATGAACCTTCAATCATTTCAAGCCCCATCAGCTGCGGGAAACCTGACTCCACTGCCGCCAGCGGATGATTGAATTCAATCCGATCATCGACCGTCAACGTGTACCAGGCCAGCCACATGCGCGCGCTGTCTTCCACGCCGCTAATGTTGCGCGCCTGCGGCGCCAGCGGACCTGGCGAAGTCAAGAGAAGCTGATCGGCGCGCCCTGGTTTGGAGAGCTGCGTCTCGGCCACGTAGAGTCGCTTGGCCTCGGGTAAATGCTGATCGTAGTGGGTCTCCTGCCACACGTGCAGGAAGGTCAGCGTAGCGACCGCCATGCCCAGCATCAGGCCAGCAAGAGAAATCAGCGTGTAGCCACTTTGGCGCAAATGATTGCGCAAAGCCGTTAGCAGATAGTTGCGCAGCATGCTGTTCTCCTAAATGGCCTGACGGATGTCGTGAGCAACGACGCGCCCGTCAAGCAAGTTGACGGTGCGTTTGGCCCAGTCGGCGTGGGCCGGAGAATGGGTCACCATGACAATGGTCGCACCCTGATCATTGAGGCCGCGCAGCATGCCCATAACTTCCTCGCCATGAGCGCTGTCGAGATTGCCCGTCGGCTCATCGGCAAGAATCAAATCTGGCTCAGCGATCAGAGCACGCGCAACCGCCACACGCTGCTGCTGACCACCGGAGAGCTGACCCGGCCGATGACCGGCGCGATGCGCGATGCCCACGCGGTCCATGACCTCGTCCGCACGCGCGTGGCGTGCACGTGCATCGACGTCTTGGTACAGCAGCGCCAGCTCGATGTTCTCGCGCACGCTAAGCTCATCGATCAGATGAAAGTCCTGGAAAATAATCCCGATGTGTTTCTTGCGCAGTCGCGCCAGGCGCGCCTCGCCGTAGCGCGCCACATCTTCACCGCGAAACTCATAGCGACCCTCCGTCGGTGAATCGAGCATACCGAGGATGTTCAGAAGCGTGGATTTGCCGCAGCCCGACGGCCCCATAATCGCCACGAATTCACCCTGATCGATCGCCAGATCGATACCGGCCAGCGCGGCCGTCTCGACTTCTTTCGTGCGATAGGTTTTGGCCACATCGTGCAGACTGAGAAGATGGCTGGTTTGATTCATTGCATTGACTCTTCTGAGGTTAGTTGGAGGTTAAAACGATGCGGTCGGTATCCACAAAGTCGGTGTAGGGGCTCACGATCAGACGCTCGCCGCGCTCGAGACCCTCGAGCACTTCTATAGACTGGGCGTTGCGCCGTCCCAGACGCACCGACCGACGCACGGCCACCGCGCCATCGGCCGCCACGACAAACACCCAGTTGCCGCCGGTATCCTGGTAGTAGGCACCGTTTGGAATCATGAGCGCTTCACTGGGATCGCCGAGTGACAAACGCACCTGCAGCGTCTGACCGCGACGCACATTGCCCGGATGCTCGCCGTCGAAGGCAAAGTCCACTTCAAACTGCCCGCTGGTGACTTGCGGATAAATCTTCACCAGACGCAGGTTGTGCTCGGTGCCGTCGATCTCGGCGGTGGCACCAAGACCAATATCCACACGCGGCAGATAGAATTCGTCGATGAGTGTCGAGAGTTTGAAGCGGGCAGGATCATCCACCTGTCCGAGGCGCTCGCCGCGCGCCAGCGATTGACCCACTTCAATATCAAACGCCGTGACCTGGCCTGTGACCGGTGCGGTTACGTTCAGGCTCTCCAGATTCTTGCGTGCGACGGCGAGATTGGCCTGCAGCTGCGTGGAAGCCTCGCGCAGCTGCTTCATCTGCGCCCTTTGCAGTCGCTCGTCGGTGCTCTGAGCTTCCTGCGTGACGTCTTTGAGCTGGCGCTGATAGGCCAGTTCGTCGCGGGCGTCGTCGTATTCGCGCCGGCCAATCAAGCCGTTGGCAATGAGCCGATCGCCGCCCTCGGTGATGCGCGTCAAGCGCCGCATCTGATAATCGATGTCCACCAGCGTGCGTCGGTGCGACAGACGGTTTTGCTCAAGCTGCAGCTGCAGCGTGTTGAGATTGTTGAGCTGCTGGGTGACTTCCGCTTCGCGGGCAATCACGTCGAGCTGCAGCTGCGTGTTGCTCAGGCGCACCAGCGGCGTACCCGCCTCGACCGCGGCGCCGTCTTCGACAAAGATCTCCTCGACGCGTCCACCTTCCACGGCATCGAGAAACACCGTGCGTCGGGGCACGACCCGTCCGCGCAAAGGAATAAAATCCTCGAACACGCCTTTCTCGACGCTGGCGATTTTCAAGCGCGCGGCGCCAACACTCAGCGAACGGCCGCTTTCGGGTATCAGGTAATGCCATACACCTGTCGCGCCAAGACCAAGCGTCGCGACGATCAGCGCCGGTCGTAGCCAGCGTGTGCGCGAGCGCTCAACCGGTCTGTCCATGGCCGCGCCACTTTTGTTCGTCGGCCGTTGATCGATGCTTCGAAGTGATGTGCGTGTCATGCCTGAGGTGATTGCAAACGGCATGCCAACTCGTCAAACCCCCAATCTATGCCCTTTGTGCCTCGCGCATCGCCGTGGCGCTGTGCGATACTGAACAGCCACTGTACGAAATCGGACACTCCCGATGGCAGGCAACGCATAGTGCCCGGCAATACGCGCTCGGACATTGAGATCGTGCTGGTCGATGATGATCAGGACGTCCGCAAAGCCGCGCGGATGCTGCTGGAGCGCGCTTACACCAAGGTGCGCACCGTTTCGCGGCCCGAAGACCTCGAGAGCACCGAGCAGCCCCGCGTCATTCTGCTGGATATGAATTTCGGGCCCGGTCGCACCAGTGGCGATCAGGGTATGCATTGGCTCGAGCGCCTGCTCAAACGCAATCCGGATGAAGTGATCATCATGGTTACTGCCCACGGCGATCTGACAACGGCCGTCGATGCCATGAAGCGCGGTGCGTGTGATTTCGTGACCAAGCCGTGGCAAAACGAACGCCTGCTGGCCACCGTCGGCGCTGGCGCCACGCTTGCCGCGACGCGCGCTGAGGCGCAATCGCTGCGCGGTCAAAACGAGTCGCTAAAGGCCGCCAGCTCGCATTCGGCGCAGCCGATCGTAGGCGACTCGCCAGCCATGCAAGAAGTCTTCGCCCTGATTGAACGCGCGGCGCCGGTCGACGCCAATGTGCTGGTGCTCGGCGAAAACGGCACCGGCAAGGATCTGGTCGCGCGCGCGATTCACCGAGCATCACGTCGCGCCGACGATGCGTTCGTGGCGGTGGATCTGGGCGCCGTGCCCGAGTCGCTGTTTGAGAGCGAACTGTTTGGCCACAAGCGTGGTGCGTTTACCGACGCGCATAAAGACCGCACGGGGCACATGGTCGCCGCGAGCGGCGGCACGCTGTTTCTCGATGAGATCGGCAATCTGCCGCTGCATCTTCAGGCCAAACTGCTGGGCGCACTTGAGCAACGACGCGTGACGCCCGTCGGCGCATCGCAATCCGAGGCGTTTGATGTGCGACTAATCGCCGCGACCAACCTACCGCCGGAGAAGCTGGCCGATCCGGAGCACTTTCGACAGGACCTGCTGTTTCGTCTCAACACGGTGGAGATTCACCTGCCCGCGTTGCGCGAACGCGCCGACGACATCCGCTCCCTGGTCGAGCATTACGTGCCGTTTTATGAGCGTCGTTACAACAAGCCGCAACGCGAGATCGCCGCCGACGCGCTAACGACGCTCGCGAGCCACAATTGGCCGGGCAACGTGCGCGCACTGCGCCACGCGGTTGAGCGCGCGGTGATCATGGCACCGGGTGAGCGCTACGAGGTGGAGGATTTTGCCCTTCCCGAGGCGCCGCCCGCCGCGGTGTCGGCGAAGCTGCCGGAGACGGACAGTCTGAACCTCGAAGCCCTTGAGAAACGCGCCGTCTCCGCCGCGCTGAAAAAACACGGCTTTAATATCAGCCGCGCGGCGAAAGAACTAGGGCTCACGCGTGCAGCGCTTTATCGACGCATGGAAAAACATGGTCTGTAGCACCAAGCGTCTGACCGTGCCGCGCCCGGAGCCAAATCTATGGCAAGCCTGACCCATCAGTTCAGCGTGCAGGCAACGGTGCGAGCGCTCTTGCTGCTCGGCTCAATGCTGACGCTGTCGTTTCTGCTTTTTCGCACCGATTTAGTGATTACGCCGCTGGTCACTGCTTGCGTGTGTGTTGGGTTGCTGGTGGAGTTCATGTTTTTCGTACGACGCACCAATCGCGAGGTGACGCGTTTTTTCGACAGCATTCGCCACGCGGATTTCTCCCATCGGGTGGATCCGACGCTGCGTGGCGCGGGCTTTGCCGAGCTAGGGCAGAGCATGCGCGAGGTGGTGGAGCGTTTGCAGGCCATGCGTCGCAGCGGCGAAGAAGAAAAACTACGTCTGCAGGCGCTGGTCGAGCACGTGCCGGTGCCGATGTTCAGCCTGATTGACAGCGACCGCGTCGTGCTGCACAACCACGCCGCACGTCGTTTCTTCTCGGCAGCACCCGTATCGACAATCAACGATCTTGAGCGCTACGGCGATCAGTTAGCCAACGCCATGCGTGAGCAGCGTCCGGGGCGAAGCGCATTGGTCCGACTCCGGATGGAGGGCGGCACAACGCAGCGCATGACGCTGTCGCTGACCGAGATTGTGGTGGGACAGGAGCATCAGCGGCTCGCCACGCTGCAAAACATCAGCGATGCACTCACAGCCAGCGAACTGGAAGCCTGGCAGCAGATGGCGCAGGTGCTCGCACACGAGATCATGAACTCGCTAACGCCCGTCGCCTCGCTCGCCGACACGGCGCGCACGCTGCTGCAGAACGATGAGCCTGAGAATATCGGCCAGGCTCGCGACGCAATCGGCACCGTGGCCGAGCGCGCAGATTCGCTGATGAATTTTGTGCAGGGCTATCGACGCTTCTCCCGCCTGCCCGCACCCCAACGCGAACCGATCGACGCGGGCGAACTGTGCGCTGCCATGGCGACGCTGGTGGCCAGCGAGTGCGAGCAAGCGGGGATCGATCTGGTCGTCGATTCACCGGCCTCGCCGGTCATGCTCAAGGGGGATCGGCAGCAGCTTGAGCAGGTGCTGATCAACCTGTTGCGTAATGCCATGGCTGCGGTCGAATCGAGCGCGCAACCCAAAGTGAAGCTCAGCACGCGACTGGATCGTCGCGGGCGGCCGGTCATCAAGGTCGGTGATAACGGGCCGGGTGTGCCTGAGGAGCTGCGCGAACGCGTGTTCGTGCCGTATTTCTCGACGCGCGAAGGTGGCTCAGGGGTGGGTCTGGCACTGACGCGTCAGGTTATGGTGGCGCACGGCGGCACAGCGCACGTTGGGACGTCTGATTTAGGCGGAGCGCAGATTACGCTGCAATTCTAGCGGCTGAACTTGGCAGACCCGGCCAGAGCACCTCTCCGTTGTTGGCGACCACATGTTTACCCGCCGAGCGGACGAGTCACTCGTATTTGACGCCTCGCGCTTCGTAACCGTCGTTATTGGCCCGAATGGCATCGGTGTCCGTCATCACCACAGAATCAATCACGGTGATCGGCTCGCCGTTGGTCAAAAACAGCTCGAGCGGCGCACTGCCGCGCCAGTTTGAATCGCGAATGTGCAGCTTCTGTACGCCATGAAATTTTAGCGATGCACCGCTCTTGTTGCGCTTGCCAAGTCCCGCGTTGGCAAACTCATTGCCTTCCACAATCACGATCGGGCCAAACGTGCTCTCATCCGTACCCCCGCGGTAGATGTTGGCCACGGCGCCCTGCACGTCCTCAAAGCGACTGTTTCGGATCGTCAGATTCTCGACGTTGTACATACCCAGATCGTCGGTTTCCTTGTCCAGTGCGAGCACCGCACCAGTCACATTGATCATCTGCGTGTTCACGATCTCGATCGAATCGGCAAAGGTGCTGCGGTAGACCTTCAGAAAATCAAACGAGTGATTCACATCCAGGTTGGTGATCTTGCTGTCACGCACACTCAGCGAATAGTTTTGATTCATCGAATACTTGCTGGTGCTGATGACGTTGTTGCCCGGCTGATCGGGCGACTCAGCGCCATCCAGATGCAGATTTTCCAGCGCCAGCGCGCCGCCGTTCTCAATCACAAAAAAGCTGGCCTTCTCCGAGCGCACCAGAGCATTGGCGCCGCTGGGCGCACGGATCGTGACCGGATGCGTCACCTGCGCATAGCGGGTCAGCAAATATTCACCGCCGTTTTCAAGCTGCAACGTGTCGCCCGGATTGCTGTTGTTAAGAGCGCGAACAATCGTGTCCGTGCCTGGCGGAACATCAATGGTGGCGCCGCCAGCAAAACCGGCAGGGCGCTCCGGTTTGGGATAAAAATCGGCGCCGGTCTGGGCCTTGGCCACCGGCAGCTTGATGTCGCCGAAGCCACTCGCATCGACCAGCGATTGCGCAGGCACGAGCAAACCGTGGCGATTCTTGCTCACGCTATAGGGCGCTTTTTCAAAGCCCTCCGCGAACGGCACGTTGGCCTCATCATTGACAATATTGCCTTCGAAGCTGATGCCCGACACATCATCGTAAACCGTAAACGGATCGGGATTGGTTTTGGTCATGATGATGTTGTTGTGCATCGACGAGCCGCTCGGCGGCGCGGAGCGCTCGTCATCGGCACCGGCACACAGCTGGATGTGATCGCTGTCGATCAGGATATTGTTGTTCATAACCGAATCGATCACCGGATCGTAGCGGTTGATCGGGCCGTTGGGCACGCCGTTCATGATGACCATGGCGCCGCGAAAACGATGGCCGGTCAGACCATAGAGGTAGTTGTTTCGGACCGTCTGGTTTTCATTGATGATGCGAATGCCACCAGTGTTTGGCACGCGATTGCCCAGGAAGTAGTTGTTCTCAACCAGCGTGTAGTGGCCGTGACGCATCGTCAGCGTGCCCTGGCTTTCGAAGAACACGTTGCCGTGTATCTTGTTGCCGCAGGACTTGCTGGAGATGATCTCGAGCTCGCCGCTGGTACGGTCAAAGTAGTTGTAGCGCACGGACGTGTTGGAATACTCGCGCGAATAGTGGCTGGTGCCGATGCGCAGCGTCTCGCCGCCGTTGGAGCCAAGTGTCTGGCGCGGACCAAAATAGTTGTACTCAATGACGTGATCGTTTTCGAGGCTGTCGGCCGAGTTCAGACGCACGGCCAGTGTCACCCCACGATTGCTTTTGTTGATCAGCGAGTTGTGATCGAAGCGATTGTTCTTGCCGTAGATCGAGACCCAGGTATCGGAGTCGTAGCGCTCGGGATTACTGAAGTTGTCGATAACGGTATTGGTGACGCGTGAGTGATTGGCCAACTCGTCTTTGGCGGTGCGAAAGGAAATGACCTCGCTTGTCGGCGTGTAGCCATCTTTGAAGACCAGACCCGACACAACAATGTACGAGCCGGAAAACGCCAAATTGGATTGCCCCGAAATGATGACCTTGCCGGGGTCCTCAGCGATCAACTCGATGGGTGCGTCGGCTCGGCCCTGCGCCCGCAGCCTGAACTCCACATCGTGCCAAGTACCGTTGGCCAGAACGAGCTTGTCGCCGGGCTTGAGCGCGGCGGCCGCCCGGTTGAACTCATCCATCGTCCGCACGAGCTCCGGTCGATCAGCCGCAGGCATGCCGTCGTTGTGCGTGCAGGCAGAAACCAGCGCAACGGCGAAGATTACAGGGAATAGAAGTCGATTAGCGATGCGCATGATAGGCACTCGTCGTAGTGGGTCTGGATGGGAAAGAGTTAGCCGCGTGCGCTTTTGAGATAGCGTTCGCGACTTTTTGATGCGCGCTGACGCAATTCCTGCATCGCCTGCTCTTCGGTGACGTCGATCATTGACTCCAGCAAGTGCTGGAAGTGACGCTGCATCGCATCGCGCGCCGCTGCCGGATCGCGGTTTTTCAGTGCGGTGATGATATCCGCATGCTCGGTACCACGATCCACTTTGTCTTCCTTCGCGCAGATCGCCTCGTGCACGTCACGCACCGGTTCGAGTTCGGTGCGCATGAGCCACAAGGTCTTGACGACGTGCACCACCGCAGAGTTGCCGGAGGCCTCGGCAATGGTCAGATGAAACTCGCGATCCGCCTCCTGAGAATCTTCGTCATCCGCAGGATCGGTACTGGACATCCGCTCAATCAGCACATCCAGATGCGCCAGTGATTCGTCATCAATCTGGCGCGCCGCCAGCGCGGCCGCCTCCGACTCGAACATCAGCCTGGCTTCGGTGAGCTCAAAAGCGGTGACATTGGGCAGCCCACCGTTCTCGCGCTCGGACACATCCTGGACGTAAACCCCCGAGCCCGTCTTGATCTTCAGATAGCCCAGCGCCTGCAACGCAATCTCTGCTTCGCGGATGGTCACGCGACTCACGTTAAAACGCTCAGCGAGGTCGCGCTCGCCAGGCAGGCGGCTGCCTGGTGGAAATGAGCCATCGCTGATCAGATTCTTGATCTGCTCGGCGACCGAATGGTAGAGCCGCTTATTTTTCATTTAATTGCCCTCGCACGAATCGGTACAGGAACGTTCGTGATATTGTTCATACCAAAAATACCACATTGGCATGAACAATAGGTTCGTACAGACAAAGCAACGAATCATCAATGACTTACGGGCGCTTGCGCCCACTTTCGGACGAAAAAATCATGAAAAAGTATGTAGTGTTGGCGTGGCTTGTCGTGGCAACCGGGATCACCATGAGCGCACAGGGCGGCGAGCATCCAGGTCTGATCATGACTCAGGAAGGCATCGAGAAGATCCGCGCGAGTCTCGGCCAGGTGCCGCTTTTCGACGCGACGCTTGCCAAAGTGCAGGCGGAAGTCGACGCCGAGATTGAGCTTGGCATCGACACGCCATTGCCGAAGGATTTCTCCGGCGGCTACACCCACTCACGCCACAAGCGCAATTTTTTCATCCTGCAAAAAGCCGGTCTGCTCTATCAGATCCTGGAGGATGACAAATACGCCGACTACGTCCGCGACATGCTGTTTGCCTATGAGGCCATGTACAAACATCTGCCGCTGCATCCACAGACCCGCTCCTACGCCCGCGGCAAGCTGTTCTGGCAGTGCCTGAACGACAGCAACTGGCTGGTGTACGTAAGCCAGGCCTACGATCTTGTGTACAACTATCTTTCGGCCGATGAACGCTCGCGGCTGGAGAAAAACCTGTTTCGACCGTTCGCGGATTTTATCTCGCTGGAAAATCCGCAGTTCTACAACCGCATCCACAACCACAGCACCTGGGGCAACGCAGCCGTTGGCATGATGGGGCTTGCCATGGATGACGACGAGCTCGTACAGCGGGCGCTCTACGGCATCGAAGATGACGGCCTTGAGCTCGGCACCAAGGACAACGACGGCGGCTTCATCAAGATCGCCGGTCAAAAGGCTGGCTTCCTGGCCAATCTCGAGCAACCGTTTTCACCAGACGGCTATTACACCGAAGGCCCCTACTACCAGCGCTATGCCATGTATCCGTTTCTGGTCTTCGCCCAGGCGCTCAACAACGTGCGTCCCGAGCTTGAGATCTTCGACTACAAGGATGGCGTCTTGCTCAAGGCGGTCAGCGCCATGATCAGCCTGTCCGACGCCGATGGCGAATTTTTCCCGCTCAACGACGGCCAGAAAGGAATGTCCCTGAACGCGGGCTCAGTGGTCTCGGCGGTCGACATAGCGTTTCACTTCGGCGGCAACGATCCGCAGTTGCTGAGCATTGCTCAGGCGCAGGGCCAGGTGCTTCTGGATGACGCAGGCTTCGCGGTGGCCAAGGCGCTGCACGAAGGAGAGCGGCAGCCGTTTACACGCACGTCGATTAATCTGTCCGACGGTCCCGATGGCACGCAAGGTGGCGTGGCGGTCCTGCGTCAGGCCGATGAAGCAATGACTGTGGTATTCAAGTATTCAGCTCAGGGCCTGAGTCACGGTCATTACGACAAGCTGTCATTTTCACTGCACGAGCGCGGTGAAGAAGTGCTGCAGGACTACGGCATGGTGAGGTTTGTGAACGTCGAGCAAAAAGGCGGCGGTAACTATCTGCCCGAAAATGCTTCGTGGGCCAAACAGAGCATCGCCCACAACACGCTGGTGCAGGACGAGACGTCCCATTTCCAGGGCAAATACGAAATCGGCAGCCAGCATCACTCGCAGCTGCACTTCTATGACACGAGCCGGGACGACATTCATATTGTCAGCGCCACCGACACCAATGCCTATCCAGGCACCGGACTGCAACGCACAATGGCATTGATAAACGACGCAATGACCGACAAGCCGCTGCTGCTCGATGTTCTGCGCGCCAGCTCGGACACGGAGCATCAATATGATCTGCCGTTCCATTTTCTGGGTCAGGTCATCGACACCAATTTCGACTACAAGACATCAGACACGCTCGACGCGCTGGGGCGCGACCACGGCTACCAGCATCTGTTTGTTGAGGCCACCGGCGCAGCGCAAAAGGACAACACGCGCCTGACCTGGCTAAACAACAAGAAGTTTTACTCGCTGACCACAGCAACGACCGGCACCGACGCGCTGATGTTCCTGCGCCTGGGCGCCAACGATCCGCAGTTTAATCTGCGCCGCGACCCGGCCCTGATGATTCGTCGCAATGCACGGAACACGGTGTTCGTCACCGCCATTGAATCCCATGGCGGTTACAGCGCTGTGGCAGAACGCGCGACCGACGCTCGCAGCAGTATCGCCAGCATCAAGGTCGTGCATGACGATGCCAAATACACTGCTGTGGCCATTGAGAATGTCGATGGGATAAAGCGCCTGCTGATCATCGCCAATGCCGACACTCGGGATGCAACCGAGCACTCACTGCGCATCAAGGCCGACGACTTCAGGTGGCAAGGGCCCTTTCACTACACGCCGCAATGACGCGCGGTCGCCGTCCGTCCGATGTTTACTTAATTGCCTGAGGACGCTTGAGTGAGTAATTCTACTTAGGCATGGTTGATATTACCTATGTGCAGCTCGGCGAAACTTGCACAATATCTAGGCTCCCCGACCATACCCAACATTCGAGAGGCCATCGTATGAAACATCAGGTACTGCCACTTATCGTGCTCGCCGCGGCACTGACCGGTTGCGACCGCGCTGACACGTCCGTCAAGGTAGACGAAGGGGCGGCTTTGTTTGCTGCCAACTGCGCCGTTTGCCACGGTCCCGCCGGCGACGTTCGCAACGCCGACATGCACGACGCGGACACACCTGACCTGCGCAAAATCGCGAAGGAATCACCGGGTGGACGATTGCCAAGAGCCGCAATGGCCGAGATCATTGATGGCCGTCGTGTTATCGAAGGCCATGCCCGCTCGATGCCTACCTGGGGCGAGACGCTCGGTCAGGGCGACGACACGGTCGCAAAAGAAAAAATCGACAAGCTGATCGCCTACATCGAGTCGATTCAGGAAAGTTAGGGCTCAAAAAAAACCCCGGCAAGCGCCGGGGTTTTTCATCAACTCAAAAAGAGTTTCTTAGTAGCGATACGTGCCGCCGAAGATGATTCGACGGTCAGGGAAGCCGACAAAGCACAACGGGCCAGTTTCGCTAACGCAGCGCTGATCAATCCGCTCCTCGGTCAGGTTAACCGCATCAAGGTTGATGTCGAAGTTATCGTTGATCGAGTAAACGAGACTGGCGTTAAGCTGGCCGCGATCGAGCGTGTTCACCGGGAAACTGAAGGTGGAGCTACCACTGGTGTTGGCGCCGCCGCCGAAGTCCTGCGTGCGGAAGCCTTCACGCCAGGTGTAGCGTGCACGAGCCGACAGGCCATACTTCTCATAGAACAACGTCACGTTGTACGCGTTCTCGGAAAAGTCGAGCAGACCGCGGGGAATCGATACTTCGCCCAGCACCTGCAGGCCACGACCTGACGTGGAGTCGATGATCGAGCCGCCGTCAAAGTCCTGCACGGTGTAGTTGGCGATGATGCCGAAGCCTGAGGCCCAACCCAGCTGATCTTCGAACTCTGAAAGGTCGTAGATAAACGCAAACTCAAAACCAGACTGCGTGGTCGTATCCGGATCGTTACCCGGCTGCGTGCGGTCTACGCACAGGCCGAGCATGTTGGGATCACCGAGCACGTTGGGCACCACGATCGGGTTAAAGATACCGCCGCCGGGGCAGGTAGGATCGGTTTCACGAACAAATCCGCTGACACTGTTGTCATCCGGAATCAGAGCAGCGCCTTCAAAGTCGACACCAAAGATGTTGGTACGTTCTTTGCGGAAGTAACCAACACTCAGCACTGCCGACGGTGCGAAGTACCACTCGGCCGAGATATCGAACGAGTCCACTTCTTCAGGCTCAAGACCCGGGTTACCCAGACGAACCGCTGTGTTCTCCTGGTTGTCAAACGTGAAGGCCGTGTTCAGATCGCTGAAGTTGGGACGGCGAATGTCCGAACCGTAGCCCATGCGAACCACCAGATCCTCGCGCACCTCTGCAATGACATTGATACGCGGCAGGAAGAACGTGTATTCACCCGTCGTGGACTGGAGTGAGCGATTGCCATTGGCGTCTTCAGGGCCGAAGGCGACCGAGTCAACTTCGGTATCCAGGTAGCGGAAACCGAAGTTGCCGCGGAAGATGCCGTGTTCGAAGTTGGCCTGAGCGTAGAGGGCCGTGGTTTCTTCGTTCACATCGAAGAACTGGTTCTGGTCAGACACAGGGTTCAGGATATCCGGGCTGTCCGGATCGTGCGCAATAACGGCGTTCTGCAGAATCTCCAGCGTGCCGTTCGGATCGCTGAACGCACGATCGGGATTTACGAGCAGGAAGTCGCGAACAAACAGGGAACGACCGTCGGCGTCGTTGTAGTTGTTCGGCCCCGGCACCAGCAGTTCGGAGAACAGGGCGCCTCCCGGGCTGTCAACGAGCTGGCTGAAGCCGCCGATGCGATCTTCCACATCATTGAACTTGCTGCCCGACTCGTTGTAACGCATACCGAACGAGAGCGTCGTGATGGCGCGCCAGTCGAGGTCGTAGCCGAAGTCGAGGCGGAACGCGTTTTCAAAGTTGTCGGTCGTGTTGCGGCCGAAGATCACCTGATCCAGCACCACGTTGTTGGGATCGAGCAGTTCGGCCGAGGTCGGCGCAAACGGCGAGTCGAAGTTGATGCCCCATGACAGCGAACCACCGGACAGATCGTAGATAAACGGTACGCAGTTGTCGTTACTGGTGCCGTCCTGCGGACAGGCCGGATTCAGGAAGTTCAGCGTGGTGCTGAGGTTCGGATTGACCGTATCGGAGTTGGTCGAAGCGATTTCGAACGCCGCCGTCCAGCGATCACGTTCCCACTTACCACCCAGCGACAGAATGTTGCTGTCGGTCACGCGGGAACCGGTGTCACTCGAGAAACGCAGGTTCGGATCGTCGTCGTCATTGACCAGATCCGGCTCGAGTGTGCCCTGCAGAGCCGCTGGGAACTGACCCGGGCCCACGCCAAAATCAACCGTTTCAAACGCTGTCGGGATACTGATATTGCGCAGCGAACTCACCCCTGAGGCCTGAATACGATAGCTGTCCTGACTGCGCTCCTGCTCGTTGATGATCGCATCAAAGTAGAAGCTCAGGTTGTCGTTGGGCGCCCATTCAAAGGTGCTTGCGATGTTGATGGTTTCAAAATCGAAGTTTTCCTGCTCCTGCACGAGGAACTGGATACCAAGGAATTCCGCGGGATTGGCACCCGGCGGCGTCGCGCGGTTGTCGCGGTCGGTTCGAGGCCGGAAGGACACAGCCTCCTGTTCGGTGTAACTGCCGCTGATGACAAAACCGAAATCACCGGAATCGGTGCTCCAGTTGTTGCCCCATGCGCCAGCGAAACGCGGCTGTATGCCCTCGGTCGTCAGGCTGCTTTGCTCACCTTGAAGGCGCACGGCGCCCAGCGGCTCCTTGAGATCCAGCGGGCGAATCGTTTTGAGGTTGATCGTGCCGCCCACCGAGCCTTCAATGGTTTTGGCGTCGGGCGACTTGATCACTTCCACCGAAGAAATGATCGCCGCGTTAACATCCTCAAAGTTGATGCCGGTACGACCCGAGCCCGAGCTGACCGTGGAGACCCCGTTGATCTCAACGCGGTTGGCGTTGGTACCGCGAATCTGCACACCGGTACCGATACCGGCCGTTCGCGTGATCTGGATACCCGTGATGTTCTCCAGCACCTCGGCGAGGTTCTGGTCGGGCAGCTTACCGATGTCCTGAGCAACGATAACTTCGACCAGCTTGTCCGAATCGCGCTTTTGATCGATAGCGCTTTCCAGAGAGCTGCGAATACCCGTGATAACCACCTCTTCGATGGGCCCTTCCTCTTGCGCGAGTGCGGTCGGGCTGTAGGCCAGCGCCGCCGCTCCAGGCAAGAGGATCGATGCGATCGCTCGTCTTAATGTCATTGTGTTTCCCCTGGCGTTTGGCTCTTGTTCATGGCGTGAATTTGCATTCTTACCAGTCATTTAAACCATTAATCGTAATATCGTCAACCGTTTTTCTTTTCCAGTATGGCCATATTGGTCATACCAATTTGCAATTGTCCGGGAATCGAGAAAACGGCACTACTCGTTTCCCGGCTTGCCTATGGTGGCGAGGATGCCCCCGTCCACGTAAATGACCTGACCGTTCACAAAGTTGCTGGCCCCTGATGCCAGAAACACGGCCGTGCCCTGAAGATCATCCGGATCGCCCCAGCGCCCGGCTGGCGTGCGACCCACAATGAAATCATTAAAAGGGTGCCCATCCACCCGGATGGGAGCGGTTTGCTCGGTGGCGAAATAGCCAGGCCCGATGCCGTTGACCTGCACATTGTGCCTGGCCCATTCGGTCGCCATGTTGCGCGTGAGCATCTTGAGCCCGCCCTTGGCCGCCGCGTAGGCGCCCACCGAATCGCGGCCCAACTCGCTCATCATCGAGCAGATGTTGATGACCTTGCCCTGTTTGCGCGCAACCATGCGGCGCACGACGGCTTTGGACACCACAAACACGCTGGTCAGATCGGTCTGAATGACTTTTTCCCATTCGTCCAGCGGCATCTCCAGCAACGGAATTCGACGGATGATGCCGGCGTTGTTGACCAGCACGTCAATGGGTCCGACCTCGTCTTCAATCTTCGCCACGGCCGCGTCCACCTCAGACTCATTCGTCACGTCGAAACGATAGCCGTGGGCCGACAGCCCGGCCGCCTTATAGACCGCCACGGCCTTGTCGATTTTTTCCTGCGACGAATTGCCGTTGACCACAAGCGTAGCGCCCGCCTTGCCAAGACCGTGCGCCATGGCCATGCCCAGGCCGTGCGTCGCGCCGGTCACGAGGGCGACTTTGCCGCTAAGATCAAAAAGGCTGGTGTCGGTCATCTGCAAAACCCTTAGTCAATCAATCCAAAGAACCGCGGCAACGCCTCGGAGAACTGCGGCACATAGGTCACGAGAAGCAGCGCAATCATCAGCGCCATGTACATCGGAATCATGGGCCGCACGATGTTGCCGATGCTGGTCTTCGCCACGGCGCAGCTCACAAACAAGATACTGCCCACCGGCGGTGTACAAAGCCCGATGGTCAGATTCATGATCAGCATGATGCCGAAGTGCAGCGGCGACATACCAAGCTGCACAGCCACTGGCAAAAAGATGGGAGTAAAAATCAATACGGCCGGCGTCATATCCATAAAGATGCCGATGGCGAGCAAAAACAGGTTGATGAGCAACAAGAGCACCAGCGGGTTGTCGCTGATGCCAAGCAACAGACTCGCCAGCTCG
This sequence comes from uncultured Gammaproteobacteria bacterium, assembly GCA_964639265.1. GTDB lineage: Bacteria > Pseudomonadota > Gammaproteobacteria > Steroidobacterales > JBCCMA01 > JBCCMA01. Next base: position 19,376 of record CAZXCL010000038.1, read on the forward strand.
GCCGGCACTCGCTCGTAGGCCAGTAGCCACGACATTGCGATGGAGGTCGCGATCAGGAACATCACGATGGCGGTCGTCTCGGCCGACTTGACCAGAATTTCCGTCAGCTCCGACGGCCGCACCTCGCGATACACGCCCACGGCCAGCAGCAGCGAATAGGCCACCGCAATGGCTCCTGCTTCGGTGGCCGTAAACACGCCGCCAAGGATGCCGCCGATGACAATCACCACCAGCAGCAGACTCGGCAATGCGGCCACGGTGCGCTTGCCCGTCTCGGTCAAGCTCACACGCTCGCCGCGCGGCATGTTGTGTTTGCGTGCGTAACCGGCCGCAACGATCATCAGCGCCAGACCCATCAACAAACCCGGCAGATAGCCCGCGACGAACAACGCCGCAATCGAAACGCCACCACTGGCTACGGCGTAAACAATGAGTATGTTGCTCGGTGGTATCAGAAGACCGGTAGAGGACGCCGTTGCAGTCAGCGCCGCGCTAAAGTCGCGGTCAAAACCCTCGCGCTTCATCTGCGGCACCATAAAACCGCCGATGGCTGACGTTGCCGCGACGGCCGAGCCGGAAATCGAACCGAACAACATGCAGGAGATCACGTTTACAAACGCCAGCCCGCCGGGCAGCGCGCCGATAAAAGCCTTGGAGAAATCGATCAGGCGGCGTGCGATGCCGCCGCGCGCCATCAGCTGGCCGGAAAGAATGAACAGCGGAATGGCCAGCAACGCGAAGCTGTTAAGGCCACCGGCCATACGCTGTGCCACCGTTGTCACAGCGGGCGTAAAGTCGACGGCAAAAAGAAATGCACAGATCGTCGCCGCGCCGATACTAAAGGCGATCGGCACGCCGATAGCAAAAAGCACGGCAAACACCAGAACCAGGACGACGAGCTCCATCAGACCGCCTCGTCCTTGGGCCCGCGCGCCATCGCTTCGGCCGCGAACACACACATCAGAATGCCGCTGGCAGGGATTACCGAATACACGTACGCGATCGGCATACCGATGGCCGCCGAATATTGCTTTAGCTCCCAGGTGAGTGCCACCAACGCACCGCCGCCAACGATCAACACGGCGGCCGCAAACAGCAAACACACCAGGTGGATAACGCGGTGCAGCGTCTTTTGCCCGCCTGGCGACAACTTGCTGGCCAGAAGATCAATCCCCAGATGGCTGCCCTGACGATAGGCATACGCCGCGCCAAGCATGCCAATCCAGATCAGCAGAAAGCGTGCCAGCTCTTCGGTCCAGGCCGCGGGCACGACAAACAGATAGCGCGAGAGCACCTGCCAGACGACCGAGGTGACCATCGCCGTCATTAACAACGCCAGGGCGAAGCCCAAAAACCGGTTGATTGAAGCAGCGACGTTCACAGGTTCGTTACTCCATGCTCTTTATGGCATCGAGCAACGCACCGGTTTCGGTGTCGGCGTAGGCGGCCTTCATGGGCGCCACCGCTTCACGAAACGGCGTTTTGTCAGGATAGGTGACGACCACGCCTGCCGCCTTGACCGCTTCAATTGACTGGTCAGTTTCGGCCTGCCATAGCGTGCGCTGGTAGTCGACCGATTCGCGCACCGCTTTTGTCAGCCAGCCTTGTTCTTCTGCTGTCAGGTCATCCCAGACGCGCTTGCTCATGAGCAGCACGTCGGGCACGAAGGTGTGTTCGTCCAGCGAATAAAACCCGGCCGCCTCATAGTGACGCATGCGATGAAACGTGGGTGGATTGTTCTCCGCGCCGTCGACCACGCCCTGCTGCAGAGCCGTATAGATCTCGCCAAGCGAAATAGGCGTTGGGCTGCCGCCAAGCTCGGCCACCATCTGCACCGAGGTCTGGCTTTTCATGACGCGGATTTTCAGACCCTCAAGATCGGCCGGGGTCTCGACGGGACGCTGATTGGTGTAGAAGCTGCGGCTGCCCGCGTCGTAGTAGCCAAGGCCCTTGAGCCGCGCCACCGACAGCGAGTCGAGCAGCTGCGTGCCGATCGTCGAATCGAGCACACGCAAATGATGGTCGCGATCCTTGAAGATGTAGGGAATGCTGAACAGCTTCAGCGTGGGCACAAACCCCTCGAGCGGACTGGCCGAGACCTTGGTCATGGCAAGCGAACCTATCTGCAGCAGCTCGAGCGTGTCGCGCTCGGAGCCAAGCTGGCCGCCAGAATAAATCGACAAGCTCATGCGACCGCCCGAGTAGTCTTCGAGCCGTTCGCCCATGAGCACCATGGCCTTGTGCACGGTGTGGCCTTCGTCGAGGCCGTGCGCGAGTGTCAGCACTTTGCCGTCGCTCACCTCGCCACAACCTGCGAGCACAAGAGTACCCACAATTGCGAGAAACCAACCAGATTGCTTTACATCAACTGGCATAGTTCCAGAACGTTTTCACCCAAGGTGAGTGAGACGTTGTTTCCATGGTCGCGGTCCAGAATGGAATTGTCACGATGGTAACCGGTGTCAATTACAGATGCAAAATACGAATAAATTTTTGTTTTATAGATCATTTTTAGGCTTCTGAGACGATTCGCGCCGCACCAGCTTTGGCGTGGTCTGGTTTTGCTCGACCTCAATACTGGTATCAAACGCCGCAGCCAGCAGCTGACGCGCCGCCAGCGTTCCGATCTTGCGAATGGGCGAACCTACGGTCGTCAGGCGCGGCCAGATACGTGTGGCGGTTTGAAAATTATCAAAGCCCACCACGGTCAGCTCGGCCGGCACTTTCATGCCTGCCACCAATGCCGACTGCATCACACCCGCCGCCATTTCGTCGTTGGCAGCAAAAATGGCGGTCGGCGGCGGATCAAGATCGATCAGCTCGGCGCCGCGCACCAGGCCGGAGTCAAACGTGTAGTCGCCCTGCGCGACATACTCAGGCGCAAGCTCCACCCCAAACTCTGCCAGACCCTCTTCAAACCCCTCGCGGCGCTCGCGCGCCGAGCGAAAACTGCGTCGTCCGGTGACCATTGCTACGCGCTTGTGACCGAGCTCGCCGAGGTGGCGACCCGCTTGCGCTGCTCCCACTCGATCGTTCGTCACGATCATGCGCTCTTCCAGATCCAGCGCCACCGAGGCAATACGCACGTACTGACAGCCCACCTCTCTAAGCATCTCGGCAAGCCGCCCGTCTTCGGACACCGATGGCGTGACCACGACACCGTAAAGTTTTTGCAGCTCGATAAACTTTCGCGCGTCTTCCAAAAACGTTTCGCTCTTGCGATCACAGGGATGCACAACGAGCTCAAAGTCGGTGCCGCGCAGGCCATCGAGAATGCCCTGCTGCACATTGAGCACATACTGCGGGTTTGGATTGTCGTAAATCAGGCCCACCAGGTAAGAGCGGCGCAGCGCCAGACCGCGCGCCTGCGGATCGGGTCGGTAGCCGATCTCATCAATGATGAACTGAATACTCTCTCGCGTGACCGTGTTGACCAGCGGCGATTTGTTGATAACACGTGAGATGGTCTTTTTCGATACGCCGGCAAGCGTCGCGACGTCGTTGATCGTCGGCTTGCGACCGCCGAGATTTTCTTCCGTCCAGCGTTTACAAGCCTTTTTATAATCATTCGCCGACTTGCTGCTTTTCCTGGGCACGGTTACTTGCTCACATTCAAGGCGTGCAATAAGGAGTCGCTACGCAGAACCTGACATCGGCGCAAACGTGACGTCAAAGCCACCGAACTGGCCGAACTCAACGCGCGCCTCAGAAGAGGTCGTCACTTCATGAATACCGGTTGTGGCACCGGTCGATATCAGCACACCCGCGGGCAGCTCGATTCCGCGGTGCGCGCACAGCGCAATAATAAAACGCAGTGCCGCCATCGGACCGCCTGCCAACGTCGTCGCGACATTTTCCCCAACGACCGCGCCATCTACGATGGTTTTTGACGACAAATCTGAAGGATCCGCGGTCGACCAGTTGGGAATCGATGGCCCAACCAGCAGCCCCGAGTTATTGCCAAAATCCGAGACGACGACCGTTGGCTCATAGCCATTGATATCCACGATCGGGCTGCTGGCGATTTCCGCCCCGACATGCAGCCCGGCAATCACGGCACGAAAGTCATCGTCCGAGCTCAATTGATCGCTTGGCTTCACGGTTTTTGAAAAACGAAAAATGAACTCGGCCTCAACCGCCGCGAAACCGCCGTCGAAAATCGACATGACGGTGGCTGAGTCACGCTCGACCTCGTGGATGCGCGAACGAAAAATAGGGCCGGCCAGGCGCTCTGTCGAGTAGCGCTTTTGCGCTGCCGGCGGCAAGCCACCCACTTTCCAACCGCCGATCGTATCCGGCCAGCGCTCAATCGACGCGGACTGGATGGCATAGGCCTCATCCATCGACGTGGGCACCACGCCGGGAAAATCCGTCAACGGTGCGGCGCTCGCACGAGCGCGGACCAGCGCCTCGGAAATCGCATGACCGCTGCCCGACAGCCCCTCATGTGCCGGGCTCGAGTTGTTCGCATTCGACAAGTCACACTCCTTAAGCGTTGGAATTCACAGCGGGCGGCGCCAGCATTGGGCACGGTCCAGATCAGTATGCGCCTGAGCATACGCCGCTTGTCACCGGTGTCAATCCTATCCGATTTGGGGTAAAACAAGACTCTGACTTAGACGATTCGTTAGGTTAACGGGCCTTTGAACGCCATTTCGAGGCACCCGCCGTCACGAGGGAAGCGAGCATCGATGAATCTCAAAACACTGTTTTCCAGACCATTTCTCACATTCCTTGTGGCATGCAGCTTCGCGAGCGCATCGAGCCTGGCCGACCACGGCTCACGTGGCGCCCAACTCCCGAAAATCTTGTCCACTGAGACAACGCAGGATGGACCCTTCCTGCCCGACTTTTCCTACGCGGGCTATCACAACGGCACGCGAGCGCTGCCGGTGGCTTCGGGCAAAGTCATCTCGGTCGACAAGTTTGGGGCCCGCGCCGACGACGACGTTGACGATACAAAGGCCGTCCATGAGGCGCTGGCCAAGGCCCACGACACAAAGGGTCCGGTGATTGTCCGTTTCGGCCCCGGTCGCTACCGCATCACCGAGGTCCTCAAGATCGAGCGATCCAATATTGTCATTCAGGGTCAGGGATCGGGGCCTGGCGGCACAACGCTGTGGTTTCCGCGCCCGCTGCGGCAGGTCGACAAAAGCACGTCGCTTGACGAGCTGCGCAAGTACATTCGCGATCTGAACAAACGCCAGCGCGAACCGGACAAGAATCTGGACGAGTATTTTTCGGAATACTCCTGGAGCGGCGGCTTTCTGTGGATTCAAAAACCCGGCACGCGCGCTGCGGCCTACCTCAAGGAATACGATCCGGAGCTTGAAGTCCTCACCGATGTCGCCGTCGGCACCCGCGGTGACGCCACGCTGATGGTTGCGTCAACAGGCAAACTGAACGTTGGCGACATCGTGCAGGTGCAGTGGCTCAACAAAGATGGCCCCGGCGCGGGCATTATTCAGTCGCTCTACGGTGAGTCCGCAGACCTCGCCGGCTCGCATCACTGGACCTTCACCAAGCGTCCGCTCGTGCGTCAGACCACGCGCATCAAAGAAATAAGGGGCGACCTTGTCACGCTGAGCGATCCGCTATTGCACGACATCAACAAAACCATTCCGGCGCACATTGCCCCATGGGAGGGTCTTGAAGAAGTGGGCGTCGAAGACCTGCATCTTGAGTTCCCCAATGCGCCCTGGTTTGGCCATCATATGGAGCAAGGCTACAACGGCATCTACTTCACCACGGCGTTTGATTCTTGGGCGCGCAACCTGCGCATCACCAACGCCGACGCAGGTATCCTGAGTTACAGCAGCGCCAATCTGACCTATCTGGACATCACGGCCGACGGCGAACGCAACGCCCACTACGCCGTACACATGGGCAACGTGCACAACGTGCTGGCGCAAAACGTGAAGGTCATGAATCCGGCGCTGCATTCGCTGACCTTCAACACGCAGTCCACCAAGTGCGTGTACAAGGACGCCGAGGTGTTTGTCTCACCGATCCTCGATCAGCATGCCGGCGCGAATCATCAGAATCTGTTTGACAACGTGACGCTGCATACACGCGCAACCCCATCGAAGGACGGGCCGGTCGCCGTGGTCTTTGACGGCAGCGGCGCGCCGTACTGGCAGCCCGGTCACGGGGCATTTAACACCGCGTGGAATCTGCACGTGCTGATTGAAGCGGGCGCCTATGCCGGCGAGACGGTGAAAATCCTGGGCACCGATGAAGGCCCCATGGCGAGGATCGTGGGCCTGCACGGCAATCGTGAACTTGAGCTCGACTATCGGCCGGCGCCGTATGTCGAGATGCTCAACGAGCCGCTAGGCGACGCGCCGTCGCTCTACGACTATCAGCTACGCCAGCGGTTGGGGCCGCATCACCCGGACTGAAGCAGCTGCCAGACGCCGCGAATACCCATCGATGTGGTCACAAGCGAGAAGAGCAGGATCGCCGCCAGCACCGCGTTGGTGGACAGCGTGTTGCGATGCTCGCCCATGAGATCGCGACGATTGCCCAGATACAAAATGCAGGCGACTGTCACAGGCAGGATCACGGCATTGAAAGCCTGCGAGACAATCATGACCAGCACCGGCCGCGCCTCGAAGATGGGCACCACCAATCCGAGCAGGGAAATCACCAGTACCATGAGTCGGTAGCGTGGCAGTGTCATGTCGCGTGAGGATTCGCCAAAGTCGCACAGAAGCCACGGCAACATCAGCACGTTTGGAAATTGCGACGAGACGCCTGCCGCGACAATGCCGACCACAAACACGGTGGTCGCCAGCGACCCTGCCAGCGGCTCGAGCAGACCAATCATCTGCGAGGCCTTGTCGAGCCCGAGACCCTCGGCGTGCAGCGTCCCGGCCGCCGCGGCCATGATGGAGCCACTGATGACAAACATCATCACCACCGCAACCAGCGCGTCATTGCGCTGTTTATCACTGTCGGCCAGCGTCCAACCGGCTTCCTTGACCAGCGTGGTGCGGATAATAAACAGCCCGGAGAAAACGGTGGTGCCGACCATTGAGGCAATCACCAGAAACGGCCCGCGGCCTGCGTCCAGCGGCACCGCGGGCAGCGACGGCACCAGACCTTTGACGATATCCATCGGCGGCGGCATCAGCAGAAAAAAGTTGGCGATAAAGCACACCGACATCACGGCGACGATGACCGCGAGCGTGCGTTCAAACGACTGCGTGCGCCCATTCCAGAAAATGAAATACACCAGCGAGATAAAAAACGCGGCAAACCACACCGGCGCGATGCCGCCTTCGACCAGCCCCTCGGACCACACCGAGCTGACCTCGGCCACAATGCCCATAACACCCATTACGCTGCCGCAAACCCCGGCACCCAGCGCCACGATGAAGAAGATGCCAACCGCGGGATGGATATGACGGCGAAACGCCTGCAGCGCGGTTTCGCCGGTCACCAGCGTGTAGCGACCATAGGCGTTGATCATGAAATAGGTGGCCACGCATGAGGCCACGATGGTCCACAGCAATGACATGCCGTAGGTGGCGCCCGCCTTGGCCATGGCGGTAACGCTACCGGTACCGATGTTAAAGCCCAGCAGGAAAATGCCGGGCAGAAACAGCGCGAGCGTTTTGGACAAGCGAGCAAGCATGGGGCAGCACCATAGCAGACTTGCTAAGCTCGCCCACACGCCCTGCCCACTCACCGCACACTTTGAGGACACACCACCGTGGAAGAGACCTGGCGCTGGTTCGGACCCGACGACACCGTTTCGCTTGAGCAGATTCGCCAGGCCGGCGCCAGCGGCATCGTGACGGCGCTCGATCACATCCCCACCGGCGCCGCCTGGCCGCAGGCCGATATCCAGACGCGCAAACAGATGATTGACGACGCAGGTCTCACCTGGTCCGTGGTCGAATCAGTGCCACTGCACAACGACATCAAACTGCGTCGCGGCAACTATCGTGAGTACATCAACAACTACACGCAGAGCATCCGGAATCTCGGCACCGCCGGCATCACGCGCATCTGCTACAACTTCATGCCGGTCGTTGACTGGACGCGCACAAATCTGGCCTACACGCTGCCCAACAACGCACAAGCGTTGCGCTTCGAGATGGCTGACTTCGCGGCGTATGATCTGTTTGTTCTCAAACGCAATGGCGCCAAAGACAGCTACAGCGACGAGCTGGTCGAGCGCGCGACGCGTCACTTTGAACAGATGTCCGACGACGCTCGCGCCGCGCTCGAGAAAAACATCATCGCGGGCCTGCCCGGCGGTGAAGGCTGCTACGATCGCGACGGTATCCGCCAGGCCATCGACGAATTTTCAGCGCTGGGTAACGATCGCTATCGGGACAACCTGGTCAGATTTCTAAAAGAGATCATTCCAGTAGCCGAAGCCTCGGGCGTGGTCATGGCGATCCATCCGGACGATCCGCCGTTTTCTCTTTTCGGCCTGCCACGCGTGGTCTCAACCGCCGACGATGCACGCGCGCTGCTAGACGCCGTTCCGAGCCCGTCCAACGGCCTGACCATGTGCGCAGGCTCCTATGGCGCCCGCGGTGACAACGATCTGGTCGCCATGATTCGGGAATTTCACGACCACATTCATTTCGTGCATTTGCGCAACATCAAGCGCGAGGACGACGGCTCCTTTTATGAAACCGATCACCTGGACGGGGACAACGACATCGTGGGTATCGTCAACGCGCTGCTGGATGCCGAAGACCGGCGCACCGACCGCCCCCACGCCCAACGCCGTATACCTATGCGGCCAGACCACGGGCACACCTTCGCAGCAGAGGCTGCCGAGCCGGACATACGTCCCGGCTATTCCTACGCGGGTCGCATGAAAGGCCTGGCCGAACTGCGAGGTGTCATCCACGCGCTTGCTGCGATGCGGCGTTAAGCGGCAAGGGCTTATGGTCCAATCCGTATACCAATTTTCCGCTCCAGTCGATTTTTTGGTATAGAATATTGGTCGAAACAGCACCTAGCCCAATCTGGTTAGCCTGTGGCGCGCCGATCAGACCAATAACTACCAGATCAATAACAAGCAGATCTCACAGGACAACCCGATGCAGTTAAAGAACCTCCGCTGGTATGTGATCACGCTGATCGCCCTTGCGACCGTTATCAACTACATCGACCGCCAGTCGTTGAATGTGCTGTGGCCCGACATTGCTGCGGACCTGTATCCCGACAAGACGGTGGATGAGACCAAGGAAATCTACGCCTTCATTTCCGTGGTGTTTGTTTTGTCCTACGCCTTCGGACAGGCGCTGTTTGGACGGATCTTCGACTGGGTGGGAACGCGCATCGGTTTTGTGCTCTCGATTGGCGTGTGGTCAATCGCAACCGCTTTGCACGCCTTCGCGCGCGGCATTGTGACCTTCAGTATTTTTCGCGCCATCCTCGGCATTGCCGAGGCCGGTAACTGGCCCGGTGCGACCAAAGGCAACGCGGAGTGGTTTCCGACCAAAGAGCGTGCACTGGCTCAGGGTATTTTCAATTCCGGCGCAGCGATTGGCGGCATTGTGTCCATTCCGATGATCGCGTTTTTGTCCATCTACTTTGGCTGGAAGGCGATTTTTGTTCTGGTGGGTGTCACCGGTCTTCTATGGCTGATTCCGTGGCTGGTGCTGGTGAAAGCGCCGCCGAAAAAGCATCCGTGGATTACCGAAGAAGAGCGCAGCTACATTTTGTCCGGCCAGCGCAATCAGGATCGTGACGGCGACGGTGAGTATGACGAGGGATACAATCCCTCCACACCGCAGATCCTCGCGCATAAGGAAAGCTGGGGCGTGATCATTGCCTCGGCGGCCATTGATCCGATCTGGTGGCTGTTTGTGTTCTGGATTCCGATCTATCTGTCGGAGGTCTACGGCATGGACGTCAAGACCATCGGCATTTATGGCTGGGTGCCCTACGTCGGCGCCATGATCGGGGCATGGTTCGGCGGGCTTCTTGCTCAGAACCGACTGAACGCCGGCTGGACGGTCAACAAGACGCGCAAATTTACCATCACGCTTGGCTGCGCAATCATGCTGCCAGCTCTCCTGGCGATGGCCAATCCCGGTGCACCGGTGACCGCCGTTTTGCTAATGGCTGTGATTCTGTTTGGTTTTCAAACCGCCATTGGCAACGTGCAAACGCTGCCGGCCGATTTTTTTGGTGGCAACACGGTCGGCACATTGGCCGGCATGGCAGGTATGGCCGCGAAACTCGGCGCCATGGCGCTGACCGCACTCGTGCCGTGGCTGACCGCCGGCGGCAACTACACACCGGCATTTGTGATCGGCGCAGCGCTGGCGATCATCGCCGCCGCGAGCATCTGGATTCTGTGTCCCAACATCGAGCCGCTTGAGCCAAAACATCAGACGGTCTGACCAGACTGACACGTGATTTAAGCAGACAATTTCAAGAACACTGATCGAACAAGGAAAACTCATAATGAATCTCAAAGACAAAGTCGCCATCGTTACCGGCGGAACCCGTGACATTGGCAAAGCCATCTCACTGAAACTTGCCAGCGCCGGCGCCAAAGTGGCCGTGAACTATCACAGCAGCAAAGAACAGGGCGACGCGACGATTGCAGAGATCGAAAAAGCCGGCGGCACGGCCATACTTGTTGGCGGCGACATGACCAAGAGCGAAGATGTGGACAAGCTCGTGACCGAGACCTGCAATGCGTTTGGCGGCGGTGTGGACATTCTGGTCAACAACGTCGGCGGTCTGGTCGCGCGTAAGCCGCTGGAGGAGATGGACGTCGAGTTTTTCGAGTGGGTCATGCGACTGAACGTCACCAGCACCTTCATGACCATGAAGCGCGCCGTGCCGCATATGGGCGAAGGCAGCGCGATTGTGAACCTGTCCTCGCTCGCCGGTCGTGACGGCGGCGGCCCCGGCGCTGCGGCCTATTCGGCCGCCAAAGGCGCCATCATGACGCTCACCCGCGCCATGGCCAAACAGCTTGGCCCCTCTCAAATCCGCGTAAACTGCGTCTGCCCAGGCATGATTTCCACCGCCTTCCACGATGAGTTTACCAAGGACGCAGTACGCGCCAACGTGGCCGCGGGCACGCCCCTGCGCCGCGAGGGCAAGGCGACTGAAGTGGCCGACCTGGTGGCCTATCTTGCCTCGCCTGAGTCGAGCTTCGTGACCGGTGCCAGTGTTGATATCAACGGCGGACTCGCGTTTTCCTGATATCGTTACGCGGATGAACTCATTCGCATTACGGGGCTGACGCCGTGTCCAATCAGATCGCCGTGATCGGCGAGAGCATGGTGGAGATCAAACCTTCGCCACAAGACAAGTACGCCGGTCCGTCGATGTCCGCCAACATCGGCTACGGCGGCGATACGCTCAACACGTCGGTGTACCTGGCACGCCAGGGCATCGACGTGGACTACGTCACCGCGCTTGGTGACGATCCGCTGAGCGACTGGCTTATTGCGCAGTGGCGCAGCGAAGGCGTGGGCTGCGATCTGGTTGGCCGGGTCGCCAACGCCGTGCCCGGCATGTACCTGATCGATCTGGATGATAACGGCGAACGGTCGTTTTTTTACTGGCGCGATCAGGCGCCGGCGCGGCGGATTTTCGATGATGCGGATCACGCTGCGAAGCTCTTCGCCACGCTTGCCGATTACTCTGCGATTTATCTTTCGGGCATCACGCTTGCCCTCTACTCACCCGCCGTGCACGAACGGCTGTTTGCGTTCCTGGACGACTACCGCGCCAGGGGCGGTCAGGTTTTGTTCGACAACAACTATCGGCCCCGTCAGTGGGCGACCGTCGAAGCTGCGCAGGAAGCGTTTACGCAGATGTACCAGCGCAGCGACATCGCGATGCCTACCGTGGACGACGAGCAGCTTTTGTATGGCGCCGTGAATGCCGACGATGTCATCAAGCGGCTGCAGGAGTGCGGCGTTGGTGAGATTGTGCTCAAGCAGGGTGCCGAGGGCTGCACGGTGGTCACCGGGTCAGAGGTTGTGCACGTGGCGGCGCAGCGGATTGAGAAGGTCGTGGATACTACGGCGGCTGGGGATTCGTTTAATGCCGGTTACATCGGGGCGAGACTTAATGGTCTGGCGCCGGCGCAGGCGGCCGAGCGCGGCAATAAGCTTGCCGCTATCGTAGTTCAGCATGCCGGGGCGATCATCCCGGCTAGCCTGATGGCTTAAGCGGAATCTCAAGCGCCTGATCCCGGATACCAAACCACAGCTACGAGCAACCATCTGACCGCTCCCTCCTTTTCGCGTTGTCAGATTGTGATGATGTGTCCATCTCCTTTTACCAGTAAGCCACCGCGATAGTGCGGATAAGGCTTGCGGGTAATAAAAGGAGTACACCCTATGCGTCATTTCATCCCCAGAATTCTTCTTGGCGTTCTGGCCGCCTCGCATCTGGCAGGCTGCCCGACACCTTTTGTCTATCCGACGCCCGATCCCCCTACCTCGGTTGGGCGTGACGGTACATTCTTCATTTCCTGCTGTTCACCAGAGGTCGAGGAAGTTCTATCCAGCTACGCCGCAATCGGTGGGCTTGTAAGCCGCACCACGGTCTTTACAAACAGCTTCGACACGCGGTTCCGGCTGCGGCAGATCAACGACACACAGACAGTGATAGTGCTCGGCGCCGGGAATTTTCAGCGACGTCTTGGCGTGCGCGGAGTTGCTGGCAACTACGAACTGTTTTCAGAACCCGATGTGGGTGCGCCCTCAATTGAAACGCGGTGGACGCTGTTCTCCAATGGCAACAACTACTATCGCATCGGCAATTTTCCGGACGGCTATTTGCCTGGTCAAACACCACAGAGGGGCATCTATCTGACTCGGCTCCCCGACAAGACGATCGCCGCTAGAAATTTCGGCCCAAGTCTTGCCACTCAATGGCAGTTGCATGACACCGCCCTGCCTGTCACTTTTTTGCGTGATTTCCAACTCGATTCGATCACCAACAAGTGTTTCGCACTGAAGTACGCGGGAGACCGGGAATTTGCCAGCAACGGCCCGCTGGCGCGCGGCGGCCTGCAGCTACTTCCGTCGGGCGCACATATCGATGGCATGTACGATGCCTGGTTCCTGGAGACCAGACCTGACTGGTCCACCGGACGCATTCTTGGCATGGACCCGGTGTTCGAGCAACTCAGCTCTATCTACGTCATTGAGGAGTTGAGTAACCCGAGGCGCTCACAATACGAATTTACTTTCCAGGGAAATGCGCAGCGAGTGATGATTAACGAAACTGGGTCGCCGACTTCGCCACTTAGCTTTGATCATCGCGAGGGTCCGGCGACATCCATTCTCCTGCGCGGCGATACCGGTGGTGACGATATCAGTGGAGACTTCGATTGCTCGGACGACACGAAAATCGAAAGAATCGAATTCAAGAGTCAGAAGCTGCAGATTACCAGATATCCGGATACCTGGCGTATTGACCAAACAGCACCCGCTATTGACAAGCTCAAGCCGAAATTCGTGCTCACGCTCAGTCGCGACGGTCAAAGCCACCGGGTTAGCGATTCACACGCCGCGTTGCAAAACTACAAGCGATTCGTTTCACCATTGGTCGACTACACTTTCAGATTGGACGTTTATGATAAACACGGATTAAGCGAGATCGATCTAAAGGCTACGTCGATTGATCCGATCAACATGCTAATTACCCGCCGAGACACAGGCTGGGATCGTCTTGCCGGCAATCAGACCGACCCAAGTATCACCTGGGAAACACCGGACGGGCGCCGAGTCGGCAAGGTCTCGCTCAGCGGCACGATCAAAATACGCAGTGGCTCCTCTATCGAGATTGAGGCACGCGATCTGTCGGGCAATGTCTCGAGAATCCGCTTCGGCCTTTCGACGCAGCCTGCAGCTACGCTCTTTGATTACACGGCAAGCTACACATTGCCCAGCCCGTAGCAGGGCTGTCATCAAATAGGTTGACGGTTGTCGACCAATCCGTCGCACCCCACCCGGGGATCAACCGGGTTGGCTCGACAACCTTTTCTGAATCAGATGCCAGTTGTAGCGAACCACGAGTAGCGGATAAATATTGGCCCATAGGTTCAACATGCCAAGCACGATGACGCCAAGCCAGTCTTCTCGACTCGCCAGCAATACCGTGAGCGCGCCCTGGAAAACAAAGTACGCAAAGTGAGCGACCTCAAGAATCTTGCTTTGCCGCACGTAACTTTGCAAAGACGATTGGGTCCATCGCTTTTTCTTTGCAAGACCCAGCCGTTGCCAGAAGGCGCCGCCCGCGACGTAGGGTCTGAAGCGGCGCGTGCCTAGCCACTTGCGCAGTCGGCCAGGGCGCTCGCACGGCAAAGGATCGAAGTAACTCACTGAGTGTGGAAACGCGCCGTATGTGACGTTATCAGTCCGCCCAAGGCCCCGGCGTGATGTCATTACCAAACAGCAGGTCGTAGTTCAGCTCGGTCATCATCTCCAGCGTTTTGGCCTGCGTTGCCATCAGGGCCAGCGCGTTTTCCATGTAGTACTTGTCGAGCACCGCCTCGTACAGAGCCGTCTGCTCGGGCAACGGAGAGCGAGCGATACGATCGCGCTCGGCTTTTGGAAACACCTCCGGGCTTGGCACCACGCCACGCAGCGTCATCATGCCGGCAACGCCGCCCCACTTGATATAGGTTTTCGCCGGCATCTCCAGCACGCGCAGCGATGCGGTGTCTTTACCTTTGCTTTGCGCGAACATCACAAACGCGATCGCCGTTTGCCCGTGCATGCGGGTTTCGGTCAGCATGATCTGAAAATCGCGACCGTCGAGTTTTTGATACGACTCAAGCGGCTCGAATTTCGCCTTGTCGCGTCGATTCAGGCCGGTTTCAGTCGTGAAGGTCTTGAGCGCAGCGCGCGGCGTTGCCTGCGCACCGCCGTATTCTCTGGTTGCAACGCGTGGCGATGCCTTGTCGCCTTGCACCTGCACGCGCCACGGACCTTCTTCAGGCCACACCAGCATTTCGCCCTTTTTCGATGGTGCCGGGTAGTTGCCCTTGCGCGCGCCCGACGCACGATATAGCGCTTCGCGTTGCGCCTGCAGAGCGGCTGTCTTTTCACGCTCTTCCCGGGCTTTCCTGACAGCGCGTTCTTTGGCGTGTTTCTCCTCTAGTTTCGCCATGTCGCCGCGAACGCCTGCCAACAACGCTGCAGCGCCTTCGCTCATGCCGCCTGTTCTCGGCTTTTTCTGTGATGCAGCGGGTTCGGGTTTTGCGGCCGCTGCAGGTGCGGGCTTTTTCACGGAGGCTTGATTGCGTGTCGGCGCGGACGACGGCTTCGAATCGACCGCGTAATTCACGCCAACTCGCGGGCGATTTTGCGCCAGCATGTCCATACCGCCGAGCTGTTCAAACGTCGGTTTCGGCGCGTAGAAAATGCTCAGCATCTCGCGGTCGCTTCCCACGCGGCCGCTGAAGCTGGCGGCGAATGACCGCTCACCGTCGTAGGTCTCCGCTGCGCCAATGGCTGCGGGCATGCCCGATAAGGTGGTCATTTCGAAATCAGACATGCCCATTTCGATGATGGCAAGTGCCCACTCCATGCGTGCTTGCGGGTTGTTTTTGGGTACGGCACTCAGGCCACCACCATTGGCCGCGTTAAGCGCAGCCATCGGGTAGCGGGCCATCACCGCTTCGCCTGCCGTGTAGACGGTGCCTGCCGGATGGGTGGCGCCGGTTTGTTTCCAGGACGAGATGTCCCGGGACTGGGCGCAGACGGCGCCGGTGGCGATGGTCGCATATGCGGCCACGAGGACACGAAGAATCTGGAATTTGGACATGCTGGTAAATCTCTGAAGGTCCGATGGAAGTTACTCGCAGCGCCGATTGTCTCACACACATGGCGTAGCGATTGGGGTCGCGGGGCAACACATTTGCTGAACCTGCCGGATTTTTTGGCTTGTTGATCACATGTTCGTCGGCAACGATCGGCAGCGGGCTATGGCGCTAGATGGATGCAAAACGGTCGCGCACTTTGTCTTGACGCTCGATTTGGGTAAACCCGGGCGCTATACGCGATCTGGCTCGACACCTACGTCAACCGATTCCCGGAGCGCACGTTGTATGGGTTATGAAGTACTCAACTACCCTCGCGCTACTGGCGCTCGGGCTCGCTGGCTGTGGCGGCGGCGACAGCACGGGCGCCAGCACAGACATCGCCACCAGCCCGCTGCCGGCCCCACCGGGCAACGATGCGTGGACGGAAATCGCCACCGCACTTGAGGCCCACCACGTTGACGATCTTGCGCTGATTGTCGGTGACGCTAGCGGCGAGCTGTACGTCTACGAAAAGGGCAACTTTTCCGTTACGTCAAGACACCGTATCGCATCGGCGTCAAAGTGGCTGACCGGAGCGACGATCCTCGCGCTAGTCGAGCAAGGCGTCATGCATCTCGACGACCGGCCGCAGGGCTACCTGAACTACTGGACCGACAACGCGCTCGATCCGCGCAGCACCATAACGCTTGAGCAGCTGCTGAGCTTTACTGCCGGGTTTCATCGTTCGCCGAATGAAGGCGGCTGCATCGGCAGTGAAGCGATCGAGCTCCAGACCTGCGTGGCGCAGTGGTATGCCATTGGCGTGGACGCAGCGCCTGGCACCACCTATCACTACGGGCCCGTGCCCATGCAGGTGGCCGCGGCCATGGCGGAAGTGGCCACCGGTCAGCCCTGGGCAGAACCTACTCGGCTTAGTCTGTCGGTTCCGCTCGGACTTGAGAGCACGGGATTTGCCGGCATCAATCCCAGGGCCTCCGGTGCGGCCATCAGTACGGCGCGAGAATATGCCAGATTCTTGCAGGCCCAGCTCGCTGGTGAATTCTTGGGTAGCACATTCAATGCACTGATAGCGGAACGGACCACCGGTGTGACGATTTCCTCGCGCCCCGCCGCCGTCGAGGCCAACGGCGTGGACTGGCAGTACGGTCTGGGCGTTTGGCGAGAGTGCAATCAACCCGTGTGGGATGAAAGCTGTGCGGGTCGAATGGTGGTATCGAGCCCGGGAGCGTTTGGGTGGTATCCGTGGCTGGATCTGGACAACGGCTATTACGCGGTGCTGGCAATGGAAGAGCCGGTGACGTTTTTGTCTTCGCCTAGTGAGGAGTCGGTTGCGTTGGGGGTGGTGTTGCAGGGGTTGATACTGGAGATTCTGGGGCAATGAGCATGGCGATCCCGAACCGACACCGCTCTCAAAGACGGTGCCGAAAGCGGATGTAGAGAAGTCGCGGTCGTTGTCTTGATCTTAGCCTGACGCCGGGGCAGTTGGGGACCGAATGGCAGGCAGAAACCGAGCGCGTCCCCGCAGGGACGCCGTTGTGAGTCTGTTTTTGCCATGCGCAACGAGTATACGGTGCGAGCAACCACTCGCCCGCGACGTGCTTAACAATTGAGCACGCACGCGGCGCGCTAATCTTTGATGATGATCGAGTCATCGATTTGAGGACTTGCGGCGTGATCATTTCTATTCCCCTTGTAAGGCGGAGATTTGCAGAAGCTGGGGGAAACGAATGGGTGCCGCTCTGGCCCACGTGCAAGGTGGACCAGAGCGTAGGGCTCCGGGCGATCGCCAAACCACAACCGTTTTTGCATCGATGGCGTTAGATTGCAGACACCGATCCCAATTCTATTGTCGGAGCTCGAACTTTAGCCGCTGTTCGGGCTCTTCATCAGCATCAGCACGATCGACCGGTTCCGCCTGTGCATTTGGCGATGCTTCGAGTGAGAACCCCAAATCTCCGAATCCCGTGAAAAAGCGCTTGAGTTCCTCAGGCCCCGGGTGATCCGCACGCGATATCGACTCCGCCGCCACCTCAAAACCTGTCACCGCGTTGCAAGTGCTGTGATATTCGATGGCGTCGCTGAGCGCTCCGCTCACTGAGTAGTAGACATGTCCCGCCCCATTTTTGAGGTGGTTTGCTCGCTTCTGAGCGATCTCCTCGAGAATCTTCCCACGGCGACTTCGGATGCCAGACGTCACCACTTCTATCGCCAGATTCGCGAAGTAGGCTTGACTCCGCTCAGCCCTCGCGGCACTCGCAACGCCCGCCGCAGCAGAGAATGCCTGGGCTGAAGGCATATGCGACACGACCGCGCCAGCGCCCGCCAAAAGACTTGATACGCCGCCAAGCTTCAGTTCCCAATCGGCTTTGTTGCCGTGAAGGAAAATAAAGTACTGACCACATTTCTGGTTGGATGCGGCCAGGACACGGTCCTGGAGGTCATCGCGACGCGCTATGGCCTCCGGACTGCCGAGAGTGATGCTGTCGTCCTCGACCACGCAGTCTTGATCCGCAAATCCGTAGATTTTTAGCAGGTTGCAATAATTAAGCGCTGTGAAGCCGGTTGAGGTCGAAAACCCCAGGAAGCCCTCTTCCTCGCTCATAAGGCTTCCGGCACCTGAGACACTGTTGTCAGCCAAGTTAATTCTTGGAGAGATGCATCCAGACAAAAGTATGCAACAAAGAAGCGCTATCGCTCGCATTTTAATCACCTGTAGTTTTCCAGAACACACAGGCACTAGTGTTGTTTGCTTGCGATTTGTCTCACCACGAAATGTGGAGTTGGCGCAGCCTTGGACAGCGTCTGATTTTTCGTGGGTGTTTCGAAACGCGCGTACTATAGAAGCCGGTCGGACGACAGCAGTGATTTTCGAACGGTACGCGGGCTGTCGCCGACACTCTGGGTGAAACGCATCACCGGGCACAGGAGAGAAAAATGCTAAAAACCGACTACGCCGTGGCGCTGATAGTCCTATCTCTCACGATTGCAGTAACGGCGACAGCTAGCCCAGCACCATCAGCACATTGGTATTTCTCCCAGTTGCACTGGGAAAACGACGATGTGTTTCCTCAGCCAACAGACGAACCCGGGGATCGCTTCTACACCAACGGGCTGCGCGTAACCTGGTCCAAGTATTTGGGCGCTGATGACTACAATCAGTTTGACAACCTTCCCTTTTGGGCTAAGTGGCCATCCCTGGAACTCTGTCCAAACAAAGAACAAGACTGCACTTTCGCCGTAAGTTTCTCTGTTGGGCAGAACTTCTATACGCCAGAGGTCATTACGATCAGCGCGCCGCAACCCAATGATCGGCCGTGGGCGGGCTGGCTATACTCAAGCTGGATGATTGGGATTTCAAAATATAAGACGTCGCGACACGACTTCGATTTGCAAATAGGCGTATCAGGACCGGCTTCTCTCGGCAAATTCGTGCAGTCGGAGTGGCACCGCCTGATCGACACTGACGTTCCTCGCGGCTGGGACAATCAATTCGATAACGAGATTGGCGTAAACCTGTTTTACGATTACCAAAAGATAATCGAGCTCGCAGGAGCGGAGTCTTTGGAAGCCGACGTCGTACCTAATCTGCGCGCGGCAGCAGGTACGATCATGACCAACGTAGCTGTTGGCGGGGTGGTGCGTTTTGGCAAGAACATTTCCGGTTTCCCGTTCCGACGAATTGACTCCGCCACATTTTCAGCGCCTTTTGCACCTAACTCCGCACCAGAAAATGCGAACTCTCCAAACCGCATCCGGCCCAAATGGGAGTACTACGTATTTGCTGGTGGATACGCCAGAGCCATAGCTCACAACTATTTTCTGGAGGGCAGCCTTTTTCGCAATGACCCTGGCGTAGACCCCGAGAGGGCAGTTTGGGATGCGCTATATGGCTTTAGCGTGCGCCGCAATGAATGGCGGCTCACCTACACCATCTCCCGTCGCGGGCCGGAGTTTGAGCGAACGGTGGGAACCGACAGCGGCATTCACAACTTCTCTTCGTTATTTGTGACTCGGGAAGTTCGTTGACAGCAAGGCGCCAGGACTACCGTGAGTCCGTAGCCAGCGATTAGGCCTCTTTGCGTTGCGGCCGCCAGCGATCAAACTCAGGCGGCAACAGCTCAAGAATCTTCTTACCGTCGAGACCATGTATGTCATAGGTCAGATCAAGTTGCTGAAGGACTCTCAGAAAGCGTCGCACACTGCCCGGCGCGTCCACGCTGGAGGCCACACCCTTGCGAGGACGCATTGTAGAGGAGTCAAAATACAGCAACATCGCCGCCTCCATGGCGCCGCGATTAACGATCAAATCCTGCCGACTGACAAAATCCTGATAGATCGCCCCTTGCACCGAAGGCGGCGAGCACAGCAGCAATATTGATCGAATGCCGAGCTGACGAAACACCAGATACGGGCCGTAAATCAGATGACGATAGCGGTCCCGATAGGTGAAGTGCGGCACGTGCCGATAATCCAGACCGGGACGCCGCGCACCGTCTGCACGCACGGGACACACCAGGTCAAAGTAGTAGACCGACAGCCACGCCCACAGTCCGTCGTCGCGATCGGCGCGTGATTGGTCTAACGGCGCCAAAGCGCTCACCAGATAGCGTGAAAGATCCAGTTGCGTGCCTGCTGCTTGCGGCGCGATGATCAGCTGCTCGTCCAACTCGCTGGACAAACCATCGTCATGCAGCAGCGCCTCGGGCAGCGGCGCCTTTTTGCCAGCGCGAAGATCATCCAGATAGTCCCGAAACCGGTCGAGCCCTCTCGGGTTTAACGACCGCAGCGTCTGGCCCATTACCCAAGCTCACCGGCAAGCGCCGACTCGAGGCTAGCCTTGGCGGACTTCTCGGCGCAAAACGCCTGGACCACAGAATCGATCCAGGCCTCCGCGCGCGCCTCGAAGGCCACGCCGTCGTCCTGGGGCGGATCAGTGACCTGAGGCAACGAGCAGGCAAAGCGCAGCCACAGACTTGTCCACGCGCTGTCGTCAAAGCTTGGGTCCGTGACGCCTTCGACCAGCAGTGCGTGGCGCAGCACGCGTCGGACCACCTCGGGATACACAAGGCCCAGGAACGCGCCGGATGCCCGCGCGGCTTCGGAGATGTTGTCAATATTCTGATTGAGTTCGAGCACCGGCCAATCGTCGAGCTGCAAGCGCCAGGTTTCATCGCCAAGATCGCAAAAATCGACCGGAAGGAGCGACTGGCGGGGTTCGTCGAGCAAGTCGGCGCGATTGGGCACGATTTGGTCAGCGACGCCAAGCAACAGCCCATAACGCTGTCGGTTGTCCACCACCTTGAGGCGAAACTTTGGCAACGGTTGCGCCAGCACGTCGGTCAGATGCGTGCTCTCGGGCGGCTCGCTGTGGCCGACTGTGCCAAAGTCAAAACGCATGTAAGAAATCAGGCTGAAGGCCTCAACGAACACCCGAGCTTCCGGTGGAAACTCAAGATCCGACAGATCATAGCGACACTCAAACTGATAGGTCGCCACGTCCGATTTGTTTAGCCAGACCTCAACCTTCTTTTTGGGGATGCGTCGACGACCCGTGTAGTTGAGCCGCCGCATCATAACGGCACCGCCTGCTGCAGCGGCAAGATGCGCACGCGCACGTCGCGATGCGGATCAAAGCCCGTGACCGTGAGCTTGAATTTTTCAGAGCTGATTTGCACCACCGCGCGGTTATCACGCGCTTCAACCACCTTTCCAGACACCGCGCGAATGCGAATTGGCGCGGCCGCAAGACTGAAGTCCAGCGCCTGAAATTTTCGAAATGCGTCGCCGCGGCGGACATCGTAGGCCGCCGTAATCTGCAGGAACTCCGGCGCTACCGCGCCTGTTTTAAGCTGCAAACGAAAACCGCCCGTTCGTCGTGTGAGCTCAAACTGCGCGTCGCTCGGGATGGCATCACCGCTTGGCAATCGCTCGATCTGGCCGCGGTCATCGCCACCGGGCTCTGCGCGCTTAGGCGCTGGCTCTGCGGTCGCTTCTGCCATCGAAAACACCGACTTAAGCAAATCCGGCTGGCGGCCCTGCGTGGGTCTTGTGAGGCGCTTTACCAACTCGCGCGGCGCATTGCGCACATAGCGCAACGTGAACGGACCGTGACGGTATTTGTTCTTGAACTTGGGAGAGCGCTCCTGCCATTCGGTGTGCGCAGGATTTTCCGAATCGCCGAGAAACTGCACCAGCGGGGCGTCGCGAATACTCACCAGGCAGCGCATGCCCTTGGGCAGCGAGGTGCGCACGCCGGCGATCGTGATGCCATCGCGAACAAAGTGCTGCTGTGCTGAGGCCAGATCCGGATCGCGCATCAAAAACACCTGAAACGATGCCAGGACCGGGTCAGAGGCCACCGGCTTAACCCACACCGGCACGTCAAACGCCACCGGCTGTCCTTTGTCGAAGCGCTCGCGCAGCGGGGCAAGTGACCCATCGTCGATCAACTCGTCGATCCACACCGGCGCAGGGGATCGCTCCGGCTCAGGCAGGCGTAACTGATGATCGCTTGGCGTATCCAGACTCCATCGCGCCAGATCCAGCAGACCGAGGTCCATCTGCGCGGTCGCCTCGGCAAGCGTCGCGCTATCGAGTCGGCGCACGCCGTTCGCATCGACGATTTCGACGGTCATGCTGCCGTCAATCAGCGGCAGAAAGTAGTGTTCGATCAC
>CAZXCL010000039.1:0-21711 GCA_964639265.1 uncultured Gammaproteobacteria bacterium
CCAGGAACAGCAGCGCCTTGAAAAACGCGTGCGTCATCAGGTGGAAGATGCCGGCCGAATACGCCGAGACGCCCAGTGCCACGGTCATGTAGCCAAGTTGCGATAGCGTTGAGTAGGCAACGACACGCTTGATGTCGTTCTGAATCAGACCGAGCAGACCCATGAAGAACGCGGTAAACGCCCCGATCCACATCACAAACGCCAGCGCCGTGGTCGAGAGCTCAAACAGCGGCGACATGCGCGCCACCATGAAGATGCCGGCCGTGACCATGGTGGCAGCGTGAATCAGCGCCGAAATTGGCGTGGGGCCTTCCATCGAGTCCGGCAGCCATACGTGCAGCGGCACCTGTGCCGACTTACCCATGGCGCCGATGAACAGCAGAATGCAGGTCACGGTGACCGCGTTCCAGGCCGTATCGCCAAAGATAGTCAGCGACTGCGTGGCCATGTTGGGCGCTACCGCGAACACTTCCTGATACGACAGCGAACCGGCCAGCATGGCGACAGCGCCAATGCCGAGCAAAAAGCCGAAGTCACCCACACGGTTGACCAGGAACGCCTTGAGATTGGCGTGAATGGCCGTCGGCTTCTTGTACCAGAAACCAATCAGCAGGTAGGAGACGACGCCCACGGCTTCCCAGCCGAAAAACAGCTGCAGGAAGTTGTTGGACATCACCAGCATGAGCATGGCGAAAGTGAACAGCGAAATGTAGCTGAAGAACCGTTCGTAGCCCGGATCGTCGTGCATGTATCCAATCGTATAGATATGCACCATCAGCGAGACGAAGGTGACGACGACCATCATCAATGCGGTCAGGCGATCGACGAGGAAACCCACCTCAAAACTCAGGTTGCCGCTGCTGCCCCACTGATACAGAGTGTCCTCAAAGCCCGGCATGCCGCCAAACACCATGCCGTAAAGCGTTTTGGCCGACAGCGCGAACGCGACAGCGACCCCGGCAATACACAGCGTGTGCGAAACGGCGCGGCCCAGCTTCTTGCCGAACAGGCCAACGACGACGGCCGCAAACAGCGGCGCGAGAACGATTGTCAGATATTGACCCATGCCTAGCCCTTCATCACGTCGAGTTCTTCCACGTTGATGCTGTTGCGGCTACGGAACAACACCACGAGGATGGCAAGACCAATCGCCGCCTCAGCGGCCGCCACGGTCAGGATGAAGAACACAAACACCTGGCCGGCCAGATCGCCCCAGAAGCGCGACATGGCAATAAAGTTAAAGTTGACCGCCAGCAGCATCAGCTCGATGCACATCAGCAGCAGAATCAGGTTTTTCCGATTCAGAAAAATGCCGGCCACGGCAATTGTGAACAGCGCGCCGGACAGCACCATATAGTGCTCAACACCGATACTCATGCGTCTTTCTCCGCCGCCATTTTCACAATGCGTATGCGATCTTTGCTGTCGACGCTCACCTGCGCGTTGATGTCCTGCTGTTTCAGGCCGGGGCGTTTGCGCATGGTCAGTGTGATGGCGGCAACAATGGCCACCAGCAGAATTACGGCGGCCAGTTCAAACGCGTAAACGTATTCGGTGTACAGCACACTGCCCAACGCTTCGGTGTTGCTGTAGTCGGCCCCCTTGGCAGGCGGCGTGGGAAACGGCGTGTCGGCAAAACGCCTCGTCCAGACCACAAAGATGATCTCGCCCAACACGGCCAATCCCACGACAACGCCCAGCGGCGTGTAGCGCGTAAAGCCCTCGCGCATGGTCTCGACGTTGATGTCGAGCATCATGACGACAAACAGGAAGAGCACCATCACGGCACCGACGTATACAAGCACGAGCGCAATGCCTAGAAACTCGGCTTCGAGCATGATCCACAGCGCCGAACTGGTGACAAAGCTGAGCACCAGCAGCATGGCCGAATACACCGGGTTACGTGACAGGATCACGCCAAGTGCGGCCACGATCAGAATCGCGGAAAATGTGTAAAACAAAACGCCGGTCATGACAGTACGGTCTCTTACTTCGTTCTTAGCGGTAGTTGGCGTCGGCAGCCTTGTCGGCTGCGATCATGGGTTCGTACTTGTCACCGACGGCCAGCAACTTGTCCTTGGTCATGATGTTCTCGCCGCGATTTTCCATGTGGTATTCATGGATGCGCGTCTCGACAATGGCATCCACCGGGCAGGCCTCTTCGCAGAAACCGCAGTAGATGCATTTGAACAAATCAATGTCGTAGCGCGTGGTGCGTCGCGTACCGTCGTCGCGCTGGTCTGATTCAATGGTGATGGCAAGCGCGGGGCAAACGGCCTCGCACAGCTTGCAGGCAATGCAGCGCTCTTCACCGTTGGCGTAGCGACGCAGCGCGTGCAGACCACGAAAGCGATTGGACTGCGGCGTCTTCTCTTCGGGATAGCGCAGCGTTACCGGCTTGCGCAGCATGTTCTTGAACGTAACGGCCAGACCGCCGCGCAGTTCGCTCAGGAAAAAGGTCTTGGCAAGTTGTTTAACACCCACGGCATTAACTCCCGGTCGCCGCCGACCAGGGGCCGACCTTGAAATAAACCATCACACCCTCAACCGCCAGCCACACGATGGTGACGGGAATAAAAATCTTCCAGCCCAGGCGCATGATCTGGTCATAGCGATAGCGCGGGAACGTGGCGCGAAACCACAAGAAGCAAAACAGGAAGAAAGACGTCTTGAGCGCCAGCCACAGGAAGCTTGGCTGCGCCAGCGGCCCGCCGATGATGCCCTGGAAAGGCGACAGCCAACCACCAAGGAAGAACGTGGCGGTCAGCGCGGCAATCAGAATCATGTTGGCGTATTCGGCAAGGAAGAACACGGCGAACGCCATGCCCGAATACTCAACGTGGAAGCCGGCCACAATCTCGGACTCACCCTCGGCAACGTCAAACGGTGCACGGTTGGTTTCTGCCACGCCCGAGATGAAGTAGACAATGAACAGTGGAAACAGCGGCAACCAGAACCAGCTCAGCACGCTGCCACTTTGCGCCTGAATGATCTCGCCGATATTCAGACTACCGCCGGCCATCAGCACGCCCACAAGCGCGAAACCCATCGCGATTTCGTAGGCGACGATCTGCGCCGCCGAACGCATGGCGCCAAGAAACGCGTACTTCGAGTTGGTGGCCCAGCCGGCGAGAATCACGCCATAAACCCCAAGCCCGGTCAGCGCCAGCACGTAGAGCAGACCCGCATCGATATCGGCCAGCACAAAATTGGGCGAGACGGGCATGACGGCCCAGGTGGCAAACGCAGGGATCAGCGACAACAGCGGCGCAATCAGAAACAGATACCGGTTTGAATTGGCCGGGATGATGATTTCCTTGAACATGAGCTTGAACATGTCCGCGAAGGGCTGCAGCATGCCGCGCCAACCGACCCGCGTGGGTCCGAGGCGCGCCTGCATATGACCGATCACCTTGCGCTCAGCCAGCGTCAGGTAGGCCACGCACAAAATCAGCGGGCCCAGGATCACCACGATGCCGGCAAGCGTTGTCGCAACCAGCGGCAGCGGGTCAGGCAGCCAGCTGAACAGCGGCATCAGAAGATTGGAGAGTGCTTCCACTTAGCCTGCTCCCCCGCCCTGCGCGACCCGGGTTCGCTGCAGCGGCTGTGCGCGTCGTACCAGCGGATCGGTGTCGTACATCGGCACATCAATGTTGGCCTTGTTGCTTGTCTCGTTAAGCGTCGCCGTTTTGTAGTTGATCGCATTCGACGGTGTGATCTCACCGACAGAGGACCGTACGTGTTCGGTGATTTCCGTGACCGCGTTGAAGCCGAAGTCCTCAAGCTCGAGATACTCCGCCAGCACGCGCAATACCTTCCAGCCGGGTCGCGACTCGCCCACTGGCGTAGCGACACCGGCAAATGACTGCCAGCGACCTTCCGAATTCACAAACGTGCCGGCCGTCTCCGCAAAGGTGCCCATGGGCAGAAGCACGTCGGCGTACTCAAGCATCTCCTCGCTCACAAACGAGGTCAGGCACACAACAAACTGGGCCTTCTGCATCGCCGCCAGCGCGGCCGCGCCGTCCGCGCAATCGCGTTCGGGCTCAACACCCACCAGCATGTAGCTGGCAAGATCGGACTCGAACATCCGGGCCGCATTCAGTCCGACCGTCTCGGCCGACTTGCCACCGAGCGTGCGATGGGGCAGCGCGCCAACAAGACTCGCCCCCACGCTGTTGACCGCCTCGGGAATCACTCCGAAGCGCGCGCCGGTGAGATCGGCGAGCTGTGCGCACAGCGCACGAACGGCCGCTGCCTGAGCATGACGCTGACCGATGTGACCGAGCAAAATAAGCGCCTTGTCCTGTTCACGCAACGCCTGCACCGTATCGCGATGCGACGCTTTAACGTCGGCCGTATCGCCGCTCAAATCAGCGGACACATCGCCACCGGCCGCAAGCACAAGTGCGCGCAATTCGCTGATCAGTGTTTCGGGTTGCGCGTCGATGTACTGCGCGACGTCAAACAAGTACTCCAGCCCGGGCGGATTCACGAACATGACGTGGCCGCCGCCGAGTGTGGCCTTGCGCAAGCGATGCGCAAGAATCGGCGCCTCTGCGCGCACATTGCTTGCAACCATCAGCGTTGCTCGGCTTTTCTCTATGTCCTCGATCGAACATCCCAGCCAAGGGAACACCGGATCGGCGTCCTGATGCGAAAAGTCCTGCGTGCGCAGACGGTGGTCAATGTTTGCCGAGCCCAGCTCGCGCGCAATGCGCGCTGCCAGAAACTGCTCTTCGAGTGTGGCATTGGGCGAAATCAGCGCACCCAATCGCGAGCCCTCTTCGAGCGCTCCAAGCTTGCTGCTTGCTGCCTCAAGCGCCGTCGACCAGTCGACTTCGCGCCAGCCCTGCGATCCTTTCACACGCGGCTTGAGCAGTCGATCATCACTGTAAATGCCCGTGTAGCTGAAGCGATCACGATCGGAGATCCAGGTTTCATTGATCTGCTCGGTGGCTTTGGGCACCACGCGCATGACCTTGCCGTTTTTGACATGCGCGTAAAGATTCGAACCGACGCTGTCGTGCGGCGCGATGGTCTCGTGCTGGGTCATCTCCCAGCTGCGCCCGGTGTAGCGCGCGGGTTTGCTGTTCAGCGCACCGACGGGGCAAAGATCGATGATGTTGCCCGACATCTCGTGATCAACGCTTTGCTCAACAAACGTGCTGATCTCCATTTTCTCGCCGCGACCCATGGTGCCGAGTTCCTGCATACCGGCCACTTCCGTGCCAAAACGTACGCAGCGCGTGCAATGAATGCAGCGGGTCATGTCGGTGGAAACCAGCGGGCCCAGATTCTTGTCGGCAACCACCCGTTTTTTCTCAACGTAACGCGACACGCCCCGGCCGTAGCCCATGGCCAGATCCTGTAGCTCGCACTCTCCGCCCTGATCGCAGATCGGGCAGTCCAGCGGATGATTGATCAGCAGGAATTCCATGGTCGCGCGCTGGGCGGCGATCGCAGCGGCAGACTTGGTGAAAAACACGTTGCCGTCCGCAACCGGTGTCGCGCAGGCCGGCATGGGCTTGCGTCCATTCTCCATCTCAACGAGACACATCCGGCAGTTGGCCGCCACAGACAGCTTTTCGTGATAGCAGAAACGCGGGATATAGATGCCCGCCGCGTCCGTTACCTCAATCAGCATTTGACCACGTTTGGCTTTGAGCTCGATGCCGTTAACGTGAATCGTGATGTCGTCACTCATGAATGATCGCTCGTAAAATGTTCGTTCGTTTCGTCGTGCGTGCGTCGCACTCAGGCAACCTTGGCATCCGGCGCGTCCACGATGCTGTGGCCGTGCTCCACCATGTATTCAAACTCATGGCCAAACTGGCGCAGGAAGCTTTGCACCGGCCATGCGGCGGCATCACCCAGCGCACAAATCGTGTGCCCTTCGATCTTGTTCGCGACAGACATGAGCTTCTCGAGATCGCCCTCGGTGCCCTGCCCTTCACGGATACGTTTGATTACGCGGTACATCCAGCCGGTGCCCTCGCGACACGGCGTGCACTGACCGCAGGATTCCGCGTAGTAAAATCGTGAGATACGCTCGAGCACCTTGACCATGCAAGTGCTGTCGTCCATGACGATGACCGCGCCGGTACCGAGCGCCGATCCGGCCTTCTGCAGCGAGTCGTAATCCATCGTCAGGTCGATGATCTGGTCGGCCGGCATGACCGGCACCGACGATCCGCCCGGGATAACGGCCTTGAGTTTGCGTCCGTCCCGAACGCCGCCGCAGATATCAAGCAGCTCGCGAAACGGAATACCCATCGGCAGCTCGTAGTTGCCCGGTTTATTCACATGACCTGACACCGAGTAGATAGCCGTGCCGCCGGCGTTCTCGACGCCCAGATCCTTAAACCACTGTGCGCCGTTGCGAATAATCGCGGGCACTGAAGCAAGACTGTAGGTGTTGTTAACCGTTGTTGGACGACCAAACGCACCAAAGTTGGCCGGAAACGGCGGCTTGAAGCGCGGGCGACCCGGCTTGCCTTCCAGCGACTCGAGCAGGCCGGTTTCTTCTCCGCAGATGTAGGCGCCAGCGCCGGCGAACATGTGCAGATCAAAATCGTGGCCGCTGCCGAACAAATCCTTGCCCAGATAGCCCGCTGCGTAAGCTTCTTTCAGCGCCGCCTCAAAACGTGGCACCGGCTCTTCAATAAATTCGCCGCGGATGTAGTTGTAGCCCACCGTCGCCCCCATCGCGTAGCCGGCAATAGCCATGCCTTCGATAAGTGCGTGTGGGTTGTAGCGCAGAATGTCGCGATCGTGACAGGTGCCCGGCTCGCTTTCATCCGAATTGCAGACCAGGTATTTCTGACCCGGCGCCGTGCGCGGCATGAAGCTCCACTTCAGACCGGTCGGGAAGCCCGCGCCGCCGCGACCACGAAGATTCGAGGCCTTGACCTCGTCAATCAACGCTTCGGGCGTCATCGAGGTATAAACTTTTTTTAGCGCCTCGTAACCGCCGACCGACAGGTAGCTCTCAAGCGTCCACGGTTCCTCTTTATCAAAGGTGGTAAACGCAACGAGGTTTTTCTTCTCAAGCCACTTGTTCATGAGATGTTGTCCAGGATGTCGTCCACTTTCTCAGTCGTCAGATGTTCGTGGTACACATGGTCCACCATCATCATCGGCGCGTTGTTGCACGCTGCCAGGCATTCTTCTTCGCGCTTGAGATAGAACTTGCCGTCGGGCGTGCTCTCGCCGGTTTTGATGCCGAGTTTCTTTTCGATGTGCGCAACAATTTCATCCGAGCCGCACAGCATGCAGCTGATGTTGGTGCACACCGAGATCGCACAGCGCCCCACCTGTTTGGTTTCAAACATCGAGTAAAACGCGGCCACTTCATAAACCTGCACGGCCGGAATATCCAGGTACTCGGCGATGCCGTCCATCAGTTCGGTCGTCACAAACCCATGATTGTGGTGCTGGGCTTCGCGTAGCGCGGCGATCGTGGCCGAACGCTGGCGCCCTTCGGGAAACTTCGCTACCCAATGATCAATCTCCTTGCGGATTGATTCGGGCAGACTGCTGCTCTGGTTGTCGCTATTACTCATGATACATGCGCCGCCTAGCGGTCAATTTCACCAAACACAATGTCCTGGGTGCCGATAACGGCCACCACGTCAGCCAGCATGTGGCCCGCGACCATTTCATTCATCGCACTCAGATGGGCGAAGCCCGGCGCGCGTACCTTCAGACGAAACGGTTTGTTCGCGCCATCGGAGATCAGATAGACACCAAACTCGCCCTTCGGATGTTCGACCGCGGCGTAGGACTCGCCTGCCGGGACCGAGTACCCCTCCGTGAACAGCTTGAAGTGGTGAATCAGCGATTCCATGTCGCCCTTCATGTCCGGGCGCTTGGGAGGCGCGACTTTCGCATTGTCGGCCATGACCGGGCCCGGGTTAGCTCGCAGCCAATCAACGCACTGCTTGATAATGCGGTTGGACTGACGCATCTCTTCAACGCGCACGAGGTAGCGGTCATAGCAGTCGCCATTGACGCCGACCGGAATATCGAAATCCAGATCGCCGTAGACCTCATAGGGCTGCTTCTTGCGCAGATCCCATTCCACGCCCGAGCCGCGCAGCATCGGGCCGCTGAAGCCAAGCTGCATGGCGCGCTCTGGAGATACAACGGCGATGTTTACCGTGCGCTGCTTCCAGATGCGGTTGTCGGTCAGGAGCGTTTCGTATTCGTCAACGCAACCCGGAAACTTCTCGGTAAACGCTTCGATGAAATCAAGCAGCGAGCCCTGACGCGCGGCGTTCATGCCGTCGACTTCTTTCTGGCTGCGGAACTTGGATTCCTTGTACTGCGGCATGTGCTCGGGCAGATCGCGATACACGCCGCCGGGACGATAGTAGGTCGCGTGCATACGCGTGCCAGACACCGCTTCA
Organism: uncultured Gammaproteobacteria bacterium; assembly: GCA_964639265.1. Classification (GTDB taxonomy): domain Bacteria; phylum Pseudomonadota; class Gammaproteobacteria; order Steroidobacterales; family JBCCMA01; genus JBCCMA01. The sequence goes on from CAZXCL010000039.1 coordinate 8,412, forward strand.
TAGCAGTCCATCAGATCTTCGCGTTCGCGGAAGCAATACAGGAACATCGTCATCGCGCCGATGTCGAGACCGTGCGCGCCGAGCCACATCAGGTGGTTAAGGATGCGCGTGATCTCATCAAACATGACGCGGATGTACTGCGCACGAATGGGCGCTTCAATACCCAGAAGTTTTTCGATCGCCAGAACATAGCCGTGTTCGTTACACATCATCGACACATAGTCGAGTCGATCCATGTAACCGATGCTCTGGTTAAACGGCTTGCTCTCCGCAAGCTTTTCCGTACCACGATGCAGCAGACCGACATGCGGGTCAGCCTTGTGGATCACCTCGCCGTCCATCTCGAGCACCAGGCGCAACACACCGTGTGCCGCGGGATGCTGCGGCCCGAAATTCATGGTGAAACTCTGGATCTCACGCATCGCCCAATTCTCCCACCAGACCGTCGTCGTAACGGTTGTCTTCGCGGATAACACGCGGCACCAGCGTACGCGGCGCAATCGACACCGGCTGATACACCACCCGGCCTTTCTCGGGATCGAACGTCACCTCAACATTGCCGCTGAGCGGGAAGTCCTTGCGAAACGGATGGCCGATAAAACCGTAGTCAGTAAGAATGCGTCGCAGGTCGGGATGACCGTCAAACAAGATACCGAACAGATCGAACGCCTCGCGCTCAAACCAATCCGCCGAGCGCCACACGTCGATCACAGACGCGACCATCGGGTAGTCGTCATCCGGGCAGTACACGCGCACACGCAGACGTCGGTTGTGCGTGATGGACAGCAGCTGATACACCACGGCAAAACGCTGACCCTGCGGGCGCTCATCTTCAAAGTGGCGATTGACGGCACGACCAAATCCGGTAGCCGAGGCGGCTTCGCCGCGCCACTCGTCTTTGCCATAGCCCAGATAGTCGACGCCGGCCAGATCCATGAGCATCTCAAATCCGATGTCGTCGCGCAGTCGCGTACACACTTCGATCAACGAGTCTGCAGCCACGTCGAGTGCAACCTCGCCATGATCCTCCACCCTCACAGCAACATCGTCACCAAAGGTCGAGGTCAGTGTCGCCGCCAGTTCGTCACGCCGCGTTGCGTTCATCGTGCATGCCTCTGCAATGTTCGTCCCTGCCTAGCGGGCAATGGTGTTGGTGCGGCGTATCTTCTTTTGCAGTTGAAGAATGCCGTAAAGAAGCGCCTCCGCCGTTGGCGGGCATCCCGGCACGTATACATCGACCGGAACAATTCGATCGCAACCGCGCACGACCGAATAGGAATAGTGGTAATAGCCGCCGCCGTTGGCGCACGATCCCATGGAGATGACCCAGCGTGGCTCAGGCATCTGGTCGTAAACCTTGCGCAGCGCCGGCGCCATCTTGTTGCACAGTGTGCCGGCGACGATCATGACATCTGACTGGCGCGGACTCGGGCGAAAGAGAATTCCGAAGCGATCCAGGTCGTAGCGAGCGGCGCCCGCTTGCATCATCTCCACGGCGCAGCAGGCAAGCCCGAAGGTCATGGGCCACATCGAGCCCGTGCGCGCCCAGTTGACCAGCGTGTCCACGCTGGTGGTGACAAATCCGTTGCCGTTGTCGCTGACTTCAGCCGGCGGGAGGTTTTCTGCCTCTAATCCCATTCCAGCGCCCCTTTTTTCCATTCGTAGATAAAGCCAATCACCAGAATCAGCAGGAAAACGCCCATCGCCAGGAGACCGAACAATCCGATCTTGTCCAGGGCTACCGCCCACGGAAACAAAAAGGCGATCTCAAGATCAAAAATAATGAATAGGATGGCGACGAGGTAGTAGCGCACATCGAAGGGAATACGGGAGTCCTCGAAGGCCTCAAAACCGCACTCATACGGCGACAGCTTGTCACTGTCCTTCCCACCGGAGCCAAAAACAAATCCGGCCGCTAGCAAGACCACGCCGAACGCGGTGGCGACCCCGAGAAACAACAAAATCGGGAGATAGTTCGCAAGCATCTGTATTCCGCAAGAAAAACGGTGAAAAGTGCGCGATGACGCGCCGCAGCGCCACGTCATTCGGCGCGTATTCTAACAGGCGTTTACGATGTAATCGAGGTACTTGTAACGAGTTTTTTCCAAAGATGGTGCCGATGGCCGGACTCGAACCGGCACGGCTTGCGCCACTGCCCCCTCAAGACAGCGTGTCTACCAATTCCACCACATCGGCATCCGGAAAAAATCGTTAGTTTTCAGGCTCTGAGTCGTCTGCAGGCACCGGGGTGTCGTCGGCTGACGGCAGCTCCGCCGGAGCAGGAAGATCAGACATCGGCTCGGCGGGCGCCTCAAAAGCGGGCGTGGACTGCTCCAAACCCTGCAGTACGCCACCACCCTGTACAGAGCGATCGCCCTGGAAATAGGCCAGCGTGAGGCTGGTACCGAAAAACAGCGTGGCCAGAATGCCCGTTGCCCGACTCAGGAACGACGCCGAACCCTTTGCGCCGAACACCGTGCCCGAAGCACCGGCACCAAACGCCGCACCGGCGTCAGCGCCCTTGCCCTGCTGAAGCAGGATCAGCGCAATAATCGCGACCGCGATAAATACGTGAGCGAAAATTACAATTGGTTGCCACATATCAAATACTTCGTGTCTATCCAGCTGCTGTGCAAATTTGTGAGAAGGCCTCGGCGTCCAACGACGCGCCGCCTACGAGTCCGCCATCCACGTCGGCGTTCGCCAACAGGTCAGCAGCATTCTTGCCGTTCACGCTGCCACCATAGAGGATGCGCAGCGAGCCGGCGATGTTAGCATTTTTCGCTGCGATGCGCTCGCGCAAAAAAGCGTGTACGGCCTGAGCCTGATCCGGGGTGGCCGTCTTGCCTGTCCCGATCGCCCATACCGGCTCGTAGGCCAGCACGGCATTTCCGAGGGCATCGATACCGCTGGCATTGATGACCGCATCGAGCTGACGCGCAATAACCGCTTCGGTCTGATCAGCTTCGCGTTCTTCCAGCGTTTCACCGACGCACAACACCGGCGTCAAGCCTGCTTGCTGGGCAGCGGCAAACTTCGCGGCCACCACCTCATCGGTCTCGCCATACATAGCGCGCCGCTCCGAATGCCCGACCAGAACATAGTGGCAGCCCATGTCCACCAGCATAGGACCGGAGATCTCACCGGTGTGGGCGCCCTTTTCATGCACCGACAGATTCTGTGCACCGAGGCGCACCGGCGAGCCTGCAATCAGCCCCGCTACCAACTCAATATGCACGAATGCGGGAAATACAATGACCTCGCCGGACGCGTTGGCATCCAGATTGGGCAGCAAACCGCCCAGAAGCGCGCGGATGCTGTCCCGCGTGCCGTTCATTTTCCAGTTTCCTGCCGCGATGTTATGTCGCATGGTGACTCTGCCGCTCCGTCAGGGGCGCGCAAGCTTACCCACAGCGCCCGGACAATTCAATGATCCGGCGCTGCCCGTTCAGCTCTCCGCGGCGCTGGCCACCAAATCGGCCAGGAAGGCCGCGTGCGTGTCCACATCCTGCTGGGTTTGCGCCTCGACCATGACGCGAATGACCGGCTCGGTACCCGAGGCACGAAGGACCACGCGCCCGGTATCGCCAAGCGTATCTTCCACTTTCTTCACCGCCGCCTGGATTTCGTCGTGGTTGTCCAGGTCGATGCGTTCAGCAACCCGTACATTGACCAGCTTTTGCGGATACTTTTGCATGCCCTGGGTGAGCTCCGCCAGTGGCCGCTCAGCCATACGGACGGCCGCCAGCGCCTGCAGCGCCGAAATAATGCCGTCGCCGGTGGTGGTCTTGTCCAGACAGATAACGTGTCCTGAGGTCTCGCCGCCGATCACGCCACCGCTTTCCTTGAGTTCGGCCAGCACATGACGATCGCCAACGCCCACACGCCGAAACTCGATGCCCTTTTCGGTCAGCGCTTTCTCAAGGCCGAGGTTGCTCATGACCGTACCGACCACAGGCCCGGTCAACGTGTCCGTTGCCAGGCGCGACATCGCGATCAGATAGACCAGATGATCACCGTCAACCAGCTCGCCCTCGTGATCGACCATGACCAGGCGATCGCCATCGCCGTCGAAGGCAATGCCAAGGTCCGCGCCGAGCGCCGTCACCGTGCTCTGCAGAAGCGCCGGGCAGGTGGAGCCACAACCGTCGTTGATGTTCTTGCCGTTGGGCGAACAGCCAATCGAAATAACGTCAGCGCCCAGATCTGCAAACACGCGCGGACCAATCTTGTAGGTCGCCCCGTTGGCGCCGTCGACGACGATGCGCAGTCCTTGAAAGTCCACGCCATCGGGCACCGATTGTTTGCAGAATGTGCTGTAGCGATCCACCGCATCGTAGCGTCGCTCGGCCCGGCCTAGACTCACCGATGAGCGAGTGATCGGAGGATCGTTCAGATACTGCTCGATCATCTCCTGTTGCTCGTCCGACAGTTTCGAGCCGTTGCGATCAAAAAACTTGATGCCGTTGTCGTGGAAGCTGTTGTGCGAGGCGCTGATGACCACGCCAAGATCTGCGCCCATCACGCGGGTCAAATAAGCGATACCCGGTGTCGGCATAACCTGCAGGAGCTTCACGTCTGCACCGGTGGCAACAAAACCAGCCTCAAGCGCCGACTCAAACATGTAGCCGGATATCCGCGGGTCTTTCCCCACGACCACGCTGCCGCCGCCCGGTATCAATGCGCGCCCGGCGGCGCTTGCCAGACGCACCGCAAACTCAACCGTCATGGGACCGTCGCCGACCGAGCCGCGTACGCCGTCTGTGCCGAATACTTTTGCCATCGTCAATCTGCCTGTTTTTCGTGTTTGTTCGTGACGGCCGCCACGACTTTCATCGCGTCGACCGTTGCGGCCACGTCGTGCACGCGGATAACGCGTGCGCCCTGCATTGCGGCCATCGTCGCGAGCGCCAGGCTCCCCGCCAGACGTTGCTCAACCGGCCGCTCCGTAATGGCCTGCAACAGCGACTTGCGCGACAGACCGACCAGGACCGGCAACGACGTGGCCACGAATTGTCCGAGTCCGCGCAGCAATTGCAAGTTATGGGTCGTGGTTTTGCCGAATCCAAAGCCGGGATCAAGCAGCAGACGCTCGCGTTCGATGCCCCCGTCGATGCAGTCTGCAACGCGCGCTTGAAGTTCGTGCAGAACATCACTGACGACGTCCTTGTAGACAGGATTGTCCTGCATGGTCGCCGCATTGCCCTGACGATGCATCAGACAGACGTCGGCTGACAGGCGCGCTGCGACACGCACCGCATCCGGAGCCTGCAGCGCATTGACATCATTAATCATGCTCGCGCCCGCCTCCACGGCGGCCTGCATAACCTCAGGCTTGCTGGTATCGATGGACACCGGCACATCGCTGCGCTCACGCAGCGCCTTGATGACGGGCACCGTGCGGCGCAACTCCTCGTCCAGCGCCACCGGCTGTGCGTTTGGTCGCGTGGACTCGCCGCCGATATCGATGACGTCGGCGCCCTCGGCAATCATTGCCAGCGCACGCTCGAGCGCGTCGTCCAGTGTGTTGTGCTGGCCGCCGTCGGAAAACGAATCCGGCGTCACGTTTAGTATGCCCATCACAAGCGGACGGTCGCCCGCCTCGCGCCAGGGTCGATCAGCGGTGGAGTCAGTCAAAATACGGGTCCTGAATGCAACACGATGCCCGCAGGCATCGTGTTGTGTTGGTCGATTGTCGGCGAAAAATCAGGCGCTCGGCGCGTCACCCAGCGGCGCCGAAGGCGGCGGCGCAGCGGCCTCCGGCGTCGGGCCCGACGGCGGCGTATCGCTGCTCGACCAGTCCTCCGGCGGATCAGGTTCGTCGCCTTTCATGATCTGTGCAATCTGCTTCTCGTCGATGGTCTCGTATTTGATCAGCGCCTTGGCCATCAAATGCAGAATATCGATCTTGTCGTTCAGAATCTTCTCGGCACGGTCATAGTTCTCGCTAATCAGCTTGCGCACTTCTTCATCGATGATGTTGGCCGTCTGATTCGACATGCGCTTGCTGTTGGAACCGGCGTACATGTCCGCGGCTTCGGTCTCATAGGCCAGCGGCCCAAGACGATCGGACAGCCCCCATTTGGTGACCATGTTGATCGCAATGTCGGTCGCGCGCTCGATGTCATTGGAGGCACCGGTGGTCACGGCGTCTTCGCCGAAGATCAGACCTTCGGCAATTCGGCCACCAAAGAGCGAAGAAATCTGACTCTCGAGCCTTCGCTTGCTCAGCGAGTAACGATCCTCTTCGGGCAAGAACATCGTGACGCCCAGCGCGCGGCCACGCGGAATAATAGTGACCTTGTAGACTGGATCATGATCAGGAACCGTAAGGCCCACAATCGCGTGCCCCGCTTCGTGATAGGCCGTGTTGGCTTTCTCTTCATCGCTCATGACCATGGAGCGACGCTCGGCGCCCATCATGATCTTGTCCTTGGCCATCTCGAAATCTTCCATCGTGACGGTGCGTTTGTTGGCACGCGCGGCGAACAACGCCGCCTCGTTCACGAGGTTGGCAAGGTCAGCGCCAGAGAAGCCTGGCGTGCCGCGCGCAATGATTTGCGGACGCACGTCATCGTTAATCGGCACCTTGCGCATGTGCACTTTCAAAATCAGCTCGCGACCGCGTACGTCCGGCAACGGCACGACCACCTGGCGGTCAAACCGACCGGGGCGCAGCAGCGCCTTGTCGAGCACGTCGGGACGGTTGGTTGCAGCGATGACGATGACGCCCTCGTTGCCTTCGAAGCCGTCCATCTCCACCAGAAGCTGGTTCAGCGTTTGCTCACGTTCGTCGTGACCGCCACCATAGCCGCCGCCGGGACCGCGATGACGACCCACGGCATCGATCTCGTCGATGAAAATAATGCACGGCGCGTGCTTCTTGGCATCGGCAAACATGTCGCGAACGCGCGACGCACCCACACCGACAAACATCTCAACGAAATCCGAACCGGAAATCGTGAAGAACGGCACCTTCGCTTCGCCGGCAATGGCGCGCGCCAGCAGCGTCTTACCGGTGCCGGGAGAGCCGACCATCAGTACGCCGCGCGGAATCTTGCCGCCGAGGCGCTGGAACTTGCTCGGATCTTTCAGGAAGTCGACGATCTCGCCCACTTCCTGCTTGGCCTCCTCAACACCGGCCACGTCGTTGAAATTCACGTTGACCTGATCTTCGCTGAGCATGCGCGCTTTCGACTTGCCGAACTGCATTGGACTTCGGCCGCCGCCACCGCCCTGCATCTGGCGCATGAAATACAGCCAGACGCCGATCAGCAACAGCACCGGCAGGAACTGCAGGAAGAGCTGGAACAACACGCTTTGCTTTTCGGACTCGGCACGTGAGTAGCTCACCTGCTGTTCGTCCATCTCGCCAATCAACGCGACGTTGTCGTACTCGGCGCTACGCGTTTCGAACGTCTCACCGCCTTTATAGGTGCCGGTGATTCGCTGTCCGTCGTAGATGGTGACCGAATCAACCTGGCCGTTCAGAAGGCGTTGACGAAACTCGGAGTACTCAATTTCTTTCGCCGCACCGTTGGGCGGTGTGAGCCGCTCGAACACGGTCAGCAGGACCATCGCAATAATAATCCAAAGGACGATATTCTTTCCTAAGTCACCCAATGACTTACACTCCATTTTTGGAAACAAGATTGGCTCGGCCGAAGCCTTGCCACTGTGCGCTGGTCAATCAAATTCAAGGCTGCCCCGCTTCCCAAAACCCTCATGACAACCCATGACACGGAGCCGAAGGACGCGGGGCAGATGATGCGCTGCAATAGCGCGTCATACCTTAAGACACTACTACAGCCGGTAGTTTCTCGCCAGCAAATAGGTCTCCCGGCTCCGGGGCCGCGACGCGGCGGGTTTTCGGACCTTCACAACCTTAAAATTCGCGCGAGCCGACTTGACATAATCATCAAATCCCTCGCCGTGAAACAATTTGGTAAGAAACGCCCCGCCCGGTTTCAGCACCCGGCCGGCCGTGTCCATGGCGAGCTCTGCAAGGTACATCGCACGCGGCAGATCCACAGATTTCACTCCGGTTATGTTGGGGGCCATATCCGATAACACAAGGTCTATACCGCCCGAGCATTCGGCCTCCACCCATTCAAGCGCCTCGTCAGTCGTAAAGTCGATCTGGCGAAACGTGACGCCCGGAATCGGATCCATCGGCAAAAGATCCAGCGCCAGTACGCGGCCACTGTCCCCGACCTTCCTGGCCGCCACCTGAGACCAGCCACCGGGCGTGCTGCCCAGATCCAGCACGGCGGCACCCTTGCGCAGGAGCTTCTCGCGTTCATCGATCTCGAGCAGCTTGTAGACCGCACGAGAGCGGTAGCCGTCGACCTGTGCCTGCTTCACATACGGATCGTTGACGTGTTTGTCGTACCAGCGACTCATGCTGCTGAGCCCCGCTGTGGCCGTGCTACACTGCGCGCCCTTTTTTCTGCGAACCGAATGCCGTGCAGCTCACCGAAAGACAAAAAAAACATCTCCGTGCTCTGGCCCATAACGCCAAGCCCGTCGTCACGATCGCCGACAAGGGCCTGAGTGAAAACGTGCTCAAGGAACTGGAGTCGGCGTTGAAGTTTCATGAGCTGATCAAAGTCCGCGTTCGGGTGGGAGATCGTGACGAGCGCGATGCGTTGCTTGCCGAACTGTGCGCCACCTGCCGCTGTACGCTGCTGCGCCGGGTCGGCCACGTGGCCACCTTGTTTCGCCGCAATGCCCAGAAGCCAAAAATTGCGCTGCCGGGCGGCGGCCGCGACGTGCCCACTCAAACGTAGGCAACACTCACAATTTCATAAGCTGCCTGGCCGCCGGGCGTGGTGACCGTGACCTCATCGCCTTCGTTCTTGCCGATCAGGCCACGCGCTATTGGCGAGGTGACCGAAATCAGGCCCGATTTGATGTCGGCCTCGTCCTGACCCACGATCTGGTAGGTCACTTCCGTATCGTTCTCGATATCGTAAAGCTTCACGGTACAGCCAAAGATAACCTTGCCGCCACCGTCGATCTTGGTCACGTCGATAATCTGGGCATTGGACAACTTGCCCTCCAGATCCTTGATACGCCCTTCAATAAAGCCCTGGCGCTCCTTGGCCGCGTGGTACTCCGCGTTTTCCTTGAGATCGCCGTGCGCACGCGCCTCGGCAATAGCCTGAATGATCGCCGGTCGGTCCTTGGTCTTGAGCGTTTTGAGCTCGTCGCGCAGCAACGTCGCTCCACGTTCGGTCAGAGGCACTCTGTCCATCAGGCAATTTCCTTGTGCAGGGCTTGCAGGCAGTTAACGTCCAGCGCGTCGAGATAGTCGAGCGCCAGTGCACCGGCTTTAGCGCCGGACACGGTTGTATAATAAGTGATCTTGCCGCGTACCGCCTCTCGACGAATCTCGTGCGACTCGTTGATCGCCTGTTTGCCCTCGGTCGTATTGATAATCAGATCGATGTTGCCGTTTTTGATCGCATCCACAATATGCGGGCGACCTTCGCGCACCTTATTAATGCGCTGGCACGGCACACCAGCCTCGCGCAGCGCCACTTCCGTGCCGCCCGTCGCGATGATGTTAAACCCTCGCTTCTGCAGATCGCGGCCCACTTCCACAGCGGCCGGCTTGTCGCGGTCGCGCACGCTGATAATGACCGAGCCACCGTCCGGCAACACCACACCCGACGCCTGCCGCGCTTTTGAATACGCTTCGGCGAACGAGCGACCTGTCGCCATAACCTCGCCGGTCGACTTCATCTCCGGCCCAAGAATCGGATCGGCGCCCGGGAATTTCAAAAACGGGAACACGGCTTCTTTGACTGAGTAGTAGCCCGGAATGCGCTGCTCGGTCAGACCAAGTTCCTTCAGCTTGGACCCTGCCATAACTTTTGCAGCCACTTTGGCCAGCGGCGCACCGATGGCTTTGGAGACAAACGGTACCGTGCGCGAGGCACGCGGATTGACCTCCAGCAGATAGATCTCATCCTGTTGAATCGCAAACTGCGTGTTCATGAGCCCCACCACTTTCAAGCCGTGGGCCAGCTTGCGCACCTGCTCGGCCATGCGCTGCTGCAGCTCGTCGCTGAGCGTAAACGGCGGCAACGTGCAGCTTGAATCACCGGAATGTACGCCAGCCTGCTCAATGTGCTCCATGATGCCGCCGATCAGCACATCCTCGCCGTCGCAGATCGCATCAACGTCCACCTCAACGGCCATGTCGAGAAAACGATCCAGCAGTACCGGGCTGTCGTTGGAGACTTTGACGGCACTGCCGATGTACTCGCTGAGATCTTCCGGCGTAAACACCACTTCCATCGCACGACCGCCTAGAACATAGGACGGACGCACGACCAACGGGTAACCCACCTCATCGGCGAGCTTCAGCGCCATGTTTGGATCGCTGACCGTGCGATTGGCCGGCTGCTTGAGGCCAAGTTTATTGACCAGGTTCAAGAAACGCTCGCGGTCTTCGGCCAGATCGATGCTGTCGGGTGATGTGCCGATAATCGGCGCGCCGGCCGCTTCGAGATCGCGCGCAAGTTTCAGCGGCGTCTGACCGCCGTACTGCACGATGACACCGGCCGGTTTTTCCGTATCGATAACGGCCATAACGTCCTCAAACGTCAGTGGCTCAAAATACAGTCGATCGGAGGTATCAAAATCCGTGGAGACCGTTTCGGGGTTGCAGTTGACCATGATGGTCTCAAACCCTTCATCGCGCAGCGCCAGCGCGGCATGGACACAGCAATAGTCAAACTCGATACCCTGACCAATACGATTGGGACCGCCGCCCAGGATCATGATTTTCTTGTTGTCGCTCGGGCCCGATTCGCACTCTTCGTCGTAGGTGGAATACATATAGGCCGTGGACGTCGCAAACTCGGCCGCACAGGTATCCACACGCTTGAAGACGGGTGTCACACCGTGTTTCAGGCGACGGGCACGAATGTCCGTCTCACGCAGACCGAGAAGATCGGCCAGACGCCTGTCGGCAAAGCCCTTGCGCTTGAGTTCGCGCAAACGCTCCGCATCCAGCGCCGACTTGCCCTGTTCGATGACCTGCTGCTCTTCACGAATCAGATCGCCAATGTTGGCCATGAACCACGGATCAATACCGGTACGCTGATGCAACTCGGCTTCCGACATACCGCGACGGAATCCATCGGCCACATACCAGAGGCGGTCGGCGCCGGGCATACGCAGCTCTTCGAGCAGTTCGCGATCGGCTTCAGCGTCGCTGCGATCACCCAGAATGGAATCGAAGCCACTGACACCCGTCTCGAGGCCGCGCAGCGCTTTTTGCAGCGACTCCTGGAAAGTACGACCCATTGCCATGACCTCACCCACCGACTTCATCTGCGTCGTCAGGCGGTTGTTGGCATCCGGAAACTTCTCGAACGTGAAACGCGGAATCTTCGTGACCACATAGTCGATGGACGGCTCAAACGAGGCCGGCGTCGCGCCACCGGTGATGTCGTTGCGCAGCTCATCGAGCGTGTAGCCCACGGCGAGTTTTGCGGCGACTTTGGCAATGGGAAAGCCCGTCGCCTTTGACGCCAGCGCGGACGAACGCGACACACGCGGATTCATTTCGATCACAATCATACGGCCGGTTTCGGGATCCACCGCAAACTGTACGTTCGAGCCACCGGTTTCCACCCCAATCTTGCGCAGTACCGCCAGCGAGGCGTCGCGCATGCGCTGATATTCCTTGTCGGTGAGCGTTTGGGCGGGCGCCACCGTAATCGAATCTCCCGTATGCACGCCCATCGGATCAAGGTTTTCGATTGCACAAACAATAATGCAGTTGTCGTTGCGATCACGCACGACCTCCATCTCGAATTCCTTCCACCCAAGCACCGACTCTTCGAGCAGCACTTCAGTGGTCGGTGACAGGTCAAGACCGCGCTTGACGATGTGCTCGAACTCTTCGCGGTTGTAAGCAATGCCGCCGCCGCTGCCGCCCATCGTGAATGACGGGCGAATAATGGTTGGGTAGCCGATTTCGTGCTGACGCTCGAGCGCCGTCTGGATGTCGTGCACAACGAGCGATTTGCAGACGCCAAGACCAATCTCGACCATGGCCTCGCGAAACTGTTCGCGATCCTCGGCCATGTCGATGGCCTTGCGGCTCGCCGCAATCAGCTCAACGTTAAATTTTTCCAGCACGCCCTCGCGCACCAGATCGAGTGCACAGTTCAATCCGGTCTGTCCACCCATGGTTGGCAGCAGTGCATCGGGGCGCTCTTTTTCAATGATACGAGCCACGTTGGGCCACTGAACCGGTTCGATGTAGACCGCATCGGCCGACTCGGGGTCAGTCATGATCGTGGCCGGGTTCGAGTTGACCAGAATGACGCGGAAGCCCTCTTCGCGCAGCGCCTTGCAGGCCTGCGTACCGGAGTAGTCAAACTCGCAGGCCTGACCGATGACAATGGGACCGGCCCCAATGATCAGGACGCTTTTAATGTCAGTGCGTTTTGGCATGTGTGGTCTCGTCAGGCGTTAGCCATCAAATCAATGAAGCGTTGGAACAGCGGCAGGATGTCGTGAGGGCCCGGACTTGCTTCCGGGTGACCCTGAAAACCAAACGCGCGCTTCTGCGTGTGAGCGATGCCCTGCAGCGAGCCGTCAAACAGCGAGCGATGCGTGGCCGTCAAATGCTCGCCAAGGCTTTCCTCGTCTACGGCGAAGCCGTGATTCTGGCTCGTGATCGCGACGGTGCTGTCGCTCAGATCCTGCACCGGGTGATTGGCGCCGTGATGCCCGAATTTCATCTTCTGCGTGCGTGCGCCGCAGGCCAGTGCCAGCAGCTGATGGCCAAGGCAAATACCAAACAGCGGCACGTCGCGCTCCAGCAGCGTTTTGATCGCGCTGATCGCGTAATCGCAGGGCTCCGGATCACCGGGACCGTTGGACAAGAACACGCCGTCAGGCTCAAGCTCCAGAATGTCGTCTGCCGACGTTGTTGCAGGCACTACAGTGACGCGGCAGCCGTGCTGCACCAGCAGACGCAGTATGTTGTGCTTCACCCCGAAATCCATCGCCACAACGTGCCACTTGGGATCAACGTCCACCGGCAGCGTCGGCACATCCTGCTCGTGGCGCCAGATGCTGGCGTTCCACTGATAGGTTTCATCCGTGGTGACCACCTTGGCCAGATCCATACCCACAAGACCCGGGAATTCGCCGGCTTTGGCAATCGCCGCCTCGGCATCCAGCGCGGTGGTAATGCAGCCGGCCTGAGCGCCCTTCTCGCGGAGCCGCCGGGTCAGGCGTCGGGTATCCACGTCGGCGATGGCCACCACCC
>CAZXCL010000039.1:21721-40679 GCA_964639265.1 uncultured Gammaproteobacteria bacterium
CGTCGGTTGTGGTGACGCAACCGGCCTGCGCACCTTTTTCGCGCAGCAAACGTGTGAGCCGCCGGGTGTCGATATCGGCAATAGCGACCACACCATTGCGATTGAGATAATCGGACAACGACATGTTGGCGCGGTAGTTGCTGTGCAGAAGCGGCAGATCGCGAATGATCAATCCGGCGGCCTGACAACCCGAGGATTCGTTGTCCTGCGCATTGACGCCCGTATTGCCTATGTGAGGATAGGTGAGCGTAACGATCTGTCTGGAGTAGGACGGGTCGGTCAGGATTTCCTGATACCCGGTCATGGCCGTATTGAAGACCACTTCGCCGACACTGCTGCCGTCGGCGCCAATGGCGGTACCCTTGAAGACGCTGCCGTCTGCCAGCGCCAAAATTGCCTGTCGCGCCAAGTGACCCCCTGCCTTTTCAACCTGCGGTTACAAAAAGCGGGAGGGGTGCAAAACGCGACCCTCCCGCGGTGCGCCATGATACTTGACGCCTTGGCAGTGTGTCTATGCGAAGCGGCTACGCGGGGCGCAGCGAATCGAGGAAATCGGCCATATCGTAGAGACCCGGAGAGCGCGCGGTCAGCCACGGCACAACCCGCAGCGCGCCGCTGGCGAATACGCCACGGTGAGACGCGCGATGATTCAGCTCGACGGTGTCGTCCGGGCCGGAGAAAACGATGCGATGCTCGCCAGCGTGGGCACCCCCACGCACACTCGAAAACGCAATACTCGGAGCAGGACGTTCGCCACCGCTGTCAGCGGCCACCTGCACCTCGCGCAGCTCACGCCCCCACCCCGCGGCCACCGCACGCCCGAGCTCCAGCGCGGTACCCGACGGCGCGTCAGTCTTGTAGCGATGATGCAGATCGATGATATCGACGTCGTAGCCCGGCCCAAGCACGACTGCCAGCTCGCGGACGGCATTGAAAAAACCGTTCACGGCCAGCGACGTGTTGGCGCTGAACAGAACGGGCACAAGCGATGAGGTGTTGACCACCGTGGCTTCCTGCGAGGGATTGAGGCCCGTCGTGCCCAGCAGCCAGGGCGTTTGACTGGCGACACACGCGTTGGCCCGCGACTGCAAATCGGTGACGGTCGCGAAATCGACGGCGATGTCCGCGTCACGCAGCGCGTGAGAGATATCGTCGCGAAACACCAGATCCGACCCGGGCACAGACACGTTGACCCAGTCGCTGCCGGGACGAACGATGGCGGCGGCAAGCTCCAGCGTCTCGTCGGCCGCGATGGCCTCGAGCAACGCCTGTCCCATGCGCCCGGTCGCCCCGACCACGGCCACGCGCACGATCAGGGTCTCAGGTCTTCAAAGAAATTGCGCACACTGTCCATCCATGAGCGGGTCTGAGGGCTGTGACTTGACCCACCATCGGCCAGTGAATGTTCCAGTTTGGTCAGCAGTTCTTTTTGTTCTTTGGTCAGATTGACCGGTGTCTCAACCTGTACACGGCAGAGCAAATCGCCGACGCCGCCGCCGCGGACCGGGGTCACGCCCTTGCCGCGCAAACGAAACGTCTTGCCCGACTGCGTACCCGCCGGAATCTTCAGCGACACCTCGCCATTCAGCGTAGGCGCTTCCACCGCACCGCCGAGTGTGGCCGTGCCAAAACTGACCGGAATCTCGCACGCCAAATCGCTGCCCTGGCGCTCGAATATAGGATGCTCGCGAACGTTGATCTCCACATAAAGATCACCCGCCGGACCGCCGTTGCGCCCCGCTTCGCCTTCGCCCGACAGACGTACGCGGTCTCCCGTATCGATGCCCGCCGGCACCTTGACCGACAGCGTCTTGGTGCGATGACTTAGGCCGCTTCCGCTGCAGTTGTTGCAGGGATCTGAAATTACGCTGCCGCGACCGCGGCATTTGGGGCAGGTTTGCTGCACCGAGAAAAAGCCCTGCTGCATGCGCACCTGGCCCTGCCCGTCGCAGGTGCCGCAGGTCTGGGGCGTACTGCCTTCTTTGGCACCGCTGCCGTTGCAGACCTCGCAGGTGTCCTGTTTGGGAATATCGATGTTGACGCTATCGCCAAATGCGGCCTGCTCCAGCGACAAATCGAGCACGTAGCGCAGGTCTGCGCCACGAAACACCTGACTGCGTCCGCCCTGACGTCCACCGCCGCGGAAAATGTCGCTGAACACGTCGCCGAAGATATCGCTGAACGGATCGCCACCACCGCCGCCACCCATGCCCTGCCCGCGCACGGCATCGTGACCGTAGCGGTCGTAGGTGGCACGACGCTGCGAGTCCTTGAGCACCTCGTAGGCCTCTTTGACTTCCTTGAAGCGCGCCTCGGCCTTGGCATCCCCTTCATTGCGATCGGGGTGATACTTCATGGCCAATCGGCGATAGGCTTTCTTGATATCGGCATCGGAAGCCGATTTGCCCACGCCTAGCTTTTTAAAAAAGTCTTGTGCCTTCTGTGCAGGCCCGGGGGCGGGCGCACGCAGCGCCCGACCGGGTCAGGTTTACTTGTTTTCGTTGACTTCTTCGAACTCGGCGTCAACGACATCATCGTCGCCACCGGCGCTGCCGGCTTCCCCGCCTGCAGCCGCGGCGGCCGCTTCGGGGTCCTGCTCGGCGTACAAACGCTGAGCCAGACTGCCAGACAGCTCGGCCAGTGCCTTGGATTTGGTCTCGATGACATCTTTGTTATCACCTTTGACCGCCTCTTTGGCATCGCTGATGGCCGCTTCGATGTTGCTGCGCTCCTCCGCGTCCACCTTGTCGCCGAGTTCTTCGAGGCTCTTCTCGGTCGCGTGGATCATGCTTTCAGTCTGGTTACGTGCATCCACCAGTTCGCGGAAGTTCTTATCGTCTTCTGCGTGAGCTTCAGCTTCGGACACCATACGCTGAATCTCTTCTTCAGCCAGGCCGCTCGAGGCCGTGATGACGATCTTCTGCTCTTTACCGGTGGCCTTGTCTTTGGCCGACACATTCAGGATGCCGTTGGCATCAATGTCGAAGGTAACTTCAATCTGCGGAACGCCTGCCGGTGCCGGCGGGATATCACGCAGGTCAAACTGACCCAGCGACTTGTTGTCCGCGGCGCGCTCACGCTCGCCCTGGAGCACGTGAATGGTCACGCCGGTCTGATTGTTTTCAGCCGTCGAGAAGGTCTGCGTCGCTTTGGTCGGGATCGTGGTGTTCTTGTCGACCAGCTTGGTCATGACCGAACCGCGCGTCTCGATACCCAGCGACAGCGGCGTCACATCCAGCAGCAGGACATCCTTGACGTCACCCGACATCACGCCGCCCTGAATCGCGGCGCCGACCGCCACGGCTTCGTCCGGGTTCACGTCGCGACGAGCTTCCTTACCAAAGAAATCCTTCACCGCTTCCTGCACTTTCGGCATACGCGTCTGACCGCCGACCAGGATGACATCGTCGATGTCGCTGACTGACATGCCGGCGTCCTTGAGGGCCGTCTTGCACGGATCCACCGTGCGCGCGACCAGATCTTCGACCAGCGACTCGAGCTTGGCCCGGGTGAGCTTGATGTTCAGATGCTTCGGTCCGCTGGCATCGGCGGTGATGTAAGGCAGGCTGACTTCAGTTTGCTGCGATGAGGACAGCTCAATCTTGGCTTTCTCGCCAGCTTCTTTCAGGCGCTGCATGGCCAGCGGATCGGTCCGCACGTCCATACCGCTTTCTTTTTCAAACTCCGAGGCCAGGTAGTCGATGACGCGCAGGTCAAAGTCCTCACCACCGAGGAACGTGTCGCCGTTGGTGGCAAGCACTTCAAACTGGTGTTCACCGTCGATCTCGGCGATTTCAATAATCGAGATATCGAACGTACCGCCACCGAGGTCATAGACCGCAATCTTGCGATCGCCGCGCTTCTTGTCCATACCGTAGGCAAGCGCTGCTGCCGTCGGCTCGTTGATGATGCGCTTGACCGTAAGACCTGCGATGCGTCCGGCATCCTTGGTCGCCTGACGCTGCGAGTCGTTGAAATACGCCGGCACCGTGATCACCGCTTCGGTGACTTCTTCACCCAGATAGTCCTCGGCCGTTTTCTTCATTTTCATGAGAACGCGTGCCGAGACCTCCGGCGGCGCAATGGCCTTGCCCTGAGCCTCAACCCACGCGTCGCCGTTGTCGGCCTTGACGATGTTGTAAGGCACCATGTCGATGTCCTTTTGCACCACGGCGTCGTCGAAGCGACGGCCGATCAGGCGCTTGACCGCATACAGCGTGTTTTGCGGGTTGGTGACGGCCTGGCGCTTGGCCGGCTGACCAACAAGCACCTCGTCGTCTTTGGTGAACGCCACAATCGAGGGCGTCGTACGATCGCCTTCGCTGTTTTCGATCACCTTGGTGGTGTCGCCGTCCATAACGGCGACGCAGGAATTGGTGGTTCCGAGGTCAATGCCGATAATTTTCGCCATGTCGATTTACTCCCAAAAGTCGTAAAGGTCGTTGAATACTTGAGCTAAAATGTGGGGACGTCGCGGCTACCTTCAAGGGCGCCTCGCCATCCGAAATCTGTTTTGTGTGAGCTACTGCGCCACAAATACGCGAGCAGCGCGCAGCAAGCGGCCGTTGAGTTCAAACCCCTTTTGCACCACGTCGAGCACCGTGCCCGCCTCAACACCCTCTTCGGGCCGTGCGGCCATCGCCTCATGCAATTCGGGATCAAACTTCTCACCCGCAGGATCAATCGTCGCAACGCCGAATTTCTCGAGTACCTGATCAAACGTCTTGAGTGTCATGGTGCTGCCTTCGACGTGCGCGGCGAGTTCGGGCTTGTCCGCGGCCGACGCGATGCCCATTTCCAGGCTGTCGCGGACGTTCAGTAGCTCGCGCGCAAAGCGCTCGAGGGCAAACTTATTGGCGTTCTCGACGTCGCGGGCCGCCCGCTTGCGGACGTTGTCCAGCTCCGCGGCCGTGCGCAGGCAGCGCTCCCAGTTGGAATGCGATTCGGCACGCGCTTCTTCCAGCGCCGCGGTCAGCGACTCCACGCTGGGTTCGGCTTCGGCCTCAGCCTGCACGCTGGCAACCGTTTCAGCCTCTTCCTGTGCGCTTGCCCGCGGCGTGTCGGGTGACGCGTCCTGCGCGTCATCTGATGGCAATTTCTCTTCTTGAGTCATGTATTTAATGCAACTATTTAAATTAAAACATCAACAAACGAAAGCCGCCCATTATGTCGATCATGGACGATTTGCGCCAGCGCAGCGGCGCGCATGGCCGCGTCATGGGGATTCAGGACTTGGAATTCAAGGCCGCCGCAATCAATCGAGCCGTAACATCGACAATCGGGATCACGCGCTCGTAGGCCATTCGCGTGGGCCCGATAACACCGAGCACCCCGACAATCTCGTCGTTGACCCGGTAGGGCGAGGTGACGACCGACACGTCATCAAACAGCTGATGACCCGATTCTTCGCCGATGAAAATCTCCACGCCGTCCGCAGTGAGGCTCTGATCCAGCAGGTGGAGTATGTCGCGCTGCTCATTGAACGCGTCAAACAGGCCGCGTAGACGCTGCACGTCCGACAGCTCCTGGACGTCCATGAGGTTGGTCTCCCCTGCCATCACAAATTTGCCGCCATCCTGACCGTCGGCGTTGAACACCTGCTGAGCCAGCGACACCGCATCGAGCATCATGCGATTCATGGTGTCCCGCGTCTGGTTCAGCGCGCTGATCAGGCCCTCGCGTACGGCCTCGACGTCGCTGCCCGCGAGCTGCGCCGTCAAATAGTTGGCGGCCTGGCGCAGCTCCGACTCATCGAGGTCCCGATCCGTGTTGATGATGCGGTTCTGAACCTCCTGATCTTCAAACACCAGAATTGCGAGGATGCGGCACTCGCCGAGGCGCAGAAATTCAATTTGCCGTAATCGCGACCGCGTGCGGCGCGGCAGCGTCACGACGCCGGCCAGATGGGTCAGGTTGGACAAAAGGCTCGAGGCGGTTTTGGCCAGATCCTTGGACGACTGATGCCCCTCAAGACCGAGCTCTCGTTCCAGCTTGCGGATTTCCTCGGGACTCAGCGGCTTGACCGCCACCATCGTATCCACGAAACAGCGGTAACCCTTGACTGTGGGTACGCGCCCGGCAGAGGTATGGGGTGCCTGGATAAACCCCAGCTCTTCCAGATCAGCCATGACGTTGCGCACCGTGGCCGGGCTGAATTTGCTGCCCGAGGCCTTCGAGAGCTTGCGCGAAGCGACCGGCTGGCCGTCCACAATGTAGTTTTCCACCAGCGTTTTGAGCAGCATTCGTGCGCGCTCGTCGAGCTGTTCGGTGTCAGGCGTCGCGGTCATCGTTTGTCACGGTGGCAAAAAAGATGGGGCCTTCGACGTGCAATTGCCGCCCGGCACCTTAAAATGACGTTGGCACTGTCCTGTGACGAGTGCTAAAACGAACGCTATCAATCGCTTCGAATCACTGTCAAGCAAGTCGCCCCCAACTGCAGAGAGTAATGCCTTGAAGTCACCGCAACAGATCGTTGACCCCTCTACACACCGCCAGCCCATCGCCCGCGTCGGGCTTATCGCGCGCTCGTGGGATGCGCTGGTTGGTGAGACCAGCGATCGACTGCACACCTATTTTGAAAGCCAGGGTGTGGCGGTTTATGTCGATGAATCAGGACCCATCGCGACGCTGCACGGCGCTCACTCGGGCACCCGCGCGGCCATGGGCGAGACCTGCGATCTGCTGGTCGCGATAGGCGGCGACGGCACCATGCTCGACGCTGCCAATCTGGCCGCACGCACCAACACACCGCTGGTCGGCATCAATCGCGGTCGACTGGGTTTTCTGGCCGACATCAGTCCCGAGGACACGGCCCATGCCCTGGGCGAGATTCTGGCGGGCCGCTACGCGCAGGAGTCACGCCTGATGCTGCGCGCCACGCTAACCCGCAAGGACGGCAGCACGCAGTCGGCACTGGCCCTCAACGATATTGTGATTCAAAAATACGACGTGGGGCGCATGCTCGAGGTGCAGGTGCATATGAACGGCACCTACGTCAATCGACACCGTGGCGATGGCCTGATCATCACCACGCCCACGGGTTCCACGGCTTACGCGCTATCGGGCGGCGGTCCGATTATGGCGCCGGGGCTTGATGCTCTGGCGATGGTGCCGATCTGTCCGCATACGTTGAGCGATCGCCCCGTCGTTGTACCGGCCTCCTCCAACCTGAATATGCACATCGATGAGCCCTCCGGCGGACGCGCGCAGATCATGACCGACGGCCAGCCCTTGAGTGACATGCACGATGGCGATGCACTCAACGTCGTGCAGGCCGACGAGCGCGTGACGCTGCTGCATCCGGTCGACTACGACTATTTCCGCATTCTGCGCTCCAAGCTCGCCTGGGGCCGGGCCGAACCTGATCCACGGACCTGACATGCTGGTCGATCTGAATATTCGCAATTTCACGATTGCCGAGGATGTGAGTCTCGAATTCGCCTCCGGCATGACGGTGCTGACGGGTGAGACGGGCGCAGGCAAGAGCCTTCTGGTCGATGCGCTCGGACTCGTACTGGGCGACCGTGCGGACGCCACGACGGTGCGCAGCGGCGCCAGCCGCGCCGAGATCAGCGCGAGTTTCGACATCACAGATCGGCCGCGCGTGCTGGCCTGGCTCAAAGATCAGGATCTGCATGAGGACGACGCCGAATGCCACCTGCGCCGCGTGATCAACGCTACCGGTCGCTCCAAAGCCTTTATCAACGGTCAAAGCGTGGCGCTTGCCACGCTCAAAACGCTGGGCGCGCAGCTGATGGACATTCACGGTCAGCACGAGCATCAGTCACTCACGCGACCGAGCGCTCAGCGCCAGTTGCTGGATCACTACGGCGGTCACGGCAAGGCCCTTGAAGCGGTACGCCAGGCGCACGACGCCTGGTACCGACTTGATCAGACCGTTCGCACGCTGACTGAGGCCAACGCCCAGCGCGACGAGCGTCTTGATCTGCTGCGCTTCCAGGTGCAGGAGCTGGCGGATCTGGAGCTGCAACCCGATGAGTACCCGCAGCTGGCCGATGAACAACGTCGGGCCGCCCATGTCGCAACCCTCGCCGACGGCGTACGTGGCGCCAGCGACGCATTGAGCGACTCGCCCTCCTCGGCCCAAAGCCAGATCGGCGCGGCGCGGCGCGCGCTTGGCCCTCTGGTGGATGTGGACAGTGCACTCCAGGATGTCACGCAAATGCTCGACGAGGCCCAGATTCAGATCGATGAGGCCGAAGCCTTTTTGCGCCGCTACGCCTCGCAGCTGAACATGGACCCGGCCGAACATGAGCGGCTCGAGCGACGCCTCGACCAGCTTGGTGATGTGGCCCGCAAGCACCGCATCACGCCGGATAAGCTGCACAGCAAGTTTGAAGAGCTCAGTGCGAGCCTGAACGATCTGGATCATGCCGATGACCGCCTCAAAGCGCTCACGGTTGAGCTCACCGAGGCTCAGGACGCCTGGCGCCGGCGCGCTCGCACGTTAACGACCAAGCGCAAGAGCGCGGCCAAGAAACTGGCCACGGCCGTAACGCGGGCGATTGCCGAACTTGGCATGCCGGACGCGCGTTTTCGGGTCGACGTCAGCGAACGCGACGCCCCCGGCTTTGGCCGTGACGGGGCCGACGAGATCACGTTTGTGATTGCGGCCAATCCCGGCGAGCCCGGTGGGCCCCTGGCCAAAGTTGCGTCGGGCGGTGAGCTATCGCGCGTCAGCCTCGCGATTTCGGTGGTCACGGCCAAAAGCGGCGAAAAACGCTGCATGGTATTTGATGAGGTGGATGCCGGCATCGGTGGCGCGGTCGCACAAACCGTTGGCAAGCAGCTGCGCACACTCAGCGATGATGCGCAGGTGCTGTGCGTCACCCACCACGCCCAGGTCGCAAGTCAGGCCACCTCGCACTGGCAGGTCAGCAAGGCCGCCACCGACGGAAAAACCCGCTCACAGGTGACGGCGCTGAACGAAAAGCAGCGCATCGACGAATTGGCTCGCATGCTGGGCGGTGAGAAAATCACCAAGCGCTCGCGCGATCACGCCGCCGAAATGCGAGCGGCCGCGCAAAGCAAACGCTGAGGTCGACCGTCAGGTCTTTTTGGGTTTTACGTACAGCACGAGGCTGTGATCCGTGAGCTCGTAGCCGTGCTTTTCAGCAATGTCGTGCTGCAGCTTTTCAATTTCTTCGCTGACAAACTCGATGACATCACCGGTCTCCACGCACACCATATGATCGTGGTGACCGCCTTCGTCGAGCTCGAACACCGAGTGGCCGCCCTCGAAGTTGTGCCGCGTGACCAAACCGGCCGTCTCAAACTGGGTCAGCACCCGGTAGACCGTGGCAAGCCCGATGTCGTCGCCCGACTCCATGAGCGCCTTGAACACGTTCTCAGCGCTCATGTGGCGCTGCGGATTTTCTTCGAGAATATTCAGGATTCTGACGCGAGGCAGGGTGACTTTGAGGCCAGCTTTTCGCAGGTCGTCGCTTTGGGTATCAGGCACGTTTGGTATCCGAATCAGGCGGTTGATGGTGTATCATGAACGTTTTCGCCTCCACCGAGTCTCAACAGCCGATGAACGCAATTCAACATTATATCAAAGCCGCGCTCGTGGCGCTGTGCTGCGCGGGACTTGCAGGCTGTGGCGTGTACAAGATTAACGTGCAGCAGGGCAACTACATCAAAGACGACAAAGTCGCGCAGCTCAAGGTGGGTATGACCAAACGGCAGGTCCAGTATCTGATGGGCAGCCCCATCATTCAGGATGCCTTCCATCCCGATCGCTGGGACTACGTGTTCTCATTTCGCAACGGCAAAACCAACACAACCGGCAGAAACAACATGAGCATCTACTTTGACGGCGACGTCGTTGAGCGCATTGTGCTGCCGGAAAACTACGTTCCACCCGAAGACAAAAGCGAAGCCAGTTAGGAGCGCGACGCACCCTCGCGCGCTTCGCTGGCCAGACGAGCCAGCTCGCGACGGATATCTTTCGGGTCGGCCTTGAGCGGTCGATAGAGCTCCACCCGATCACCGTTTTGCAGTACGTGGTCTGACGCCACACGGCGTCCAAATACGCCCAGATCCTGCTCTGATACGGCGTTCGGTAGCTGATGTGCGACGCGCGCGACGGCCTGTGCGGCGGTGCAGCCAGCCGGCACACGCAGAGCCACAATGGTCTGATCATCAGGCAATGCCCAGGCGACCTCGATCCCGATCAGCGTCTCATGCATAAATGTCTCCGGCCCGACGCTTGAAGGCGTCCACCAGCTCCGAGGCTACCTCTTCGACAACGCCACCAAGCACAAGACCGAGCAGTGGATTGGCAAAGCGGTAGCGCAGCTCGAGCGCAACACGGGTTTTTTTGGCGACCGGCTCGAACGTCCAGCGCCCACGCAGGTGATCGAACGGACCGTCCAGCAGCTCAATATCGATCTGCCGATCCTCTACGCTGCGATTGCGGGTGGAAAAACGGCTCTGCACGCCACTGCGACTGAGCAGCAAACTGGCGGTAATGATGTTGTCGTCACGCGTCAAAATCGAGGCACCGTCACACCAGGGCAAAAACTCGGGATATCGCTCGATGTCGTTCACCAGATCGAACATCTCGCGGCGTCCATGGGTGACCGCTACATCTCGCAACACCGTTGGCATAGCTTAAGCCAGCGCCTCGAGCATGGTGTTGATGAAAATAAACAAAATCGCCGCCGGCGCGACGAAGCGTGCAAGGAAACGCCACAAATTGAAGCGCAGCCCGGTGCCGATGGCCAGTTCCTCGGACGACGAATTGCGGCACATGACCCAGCCGGCAAAAATCACGATGAAAAACCCGACCAGCGGCAGCATGATTGAGCTGGCCAGAAAATCGATGTTGTCGAAAAACGTGCCGCGGCCAAAGCGCACATCGGACAAGACATTCGGCGACAATGCCGTAAACACACCCAGACCAAAAACCGACGCGCCCAGCGCCATGGTCGCCTTGACGCGCGACACCTCGTGACGCTCGGTCAGCCAGGCCACGGCCGGCTCCATCAGACCCAGCGCCGACGTCCACGCGGCAAACGTCAGCAGGACGAAAAACAGGGTGCCAAAAATCACGCCGCCCTTCATGGTGCCAAACGCCACGGGTAACGTTGTAAAGATCAGGCCGGACCCCTCGGACGGATCCAAACCGTTGGCGAACACAATAGGGAAAATCACCAGGCCAGACAAAAGCGCAATACTGGTATCGGCGAGCACCACGATGATGGATGTGCTGCCAATGGAGGCGTCGGCCTGAAGATAAGCGCCATAGGCCATGACAGCGCCCATGCCAACGCTCAGCGTAAAGCAGGCATGTCCGAGCGCTACAATCACGCTGTCGAACGTGAGCTGATCCCACTTCGGCGTAAACATGAATTGCAGTGCTTCGGCGAAGCGACCGTTCATGATGGCGTAGACCAAAAGCGTGACCAGCAACAAAAGCAGCGCGGGCATCAGGAAACGAACGGCAGTCTCAAGTCCGTTGCGCACACCCCGCGCGACGACGCCAATGGTCACGATCATAAAGATGGCGTGCCACATGATTTGCGCTTGCCAATCGCTTTGAAGCGCGGCAAACAGGCGGCCAATATCATCCGGTGATGCGCCGACAAACGTGGACGTCGCACTCTTGAAGACGTACGACAACGCCCAGCCTGCGATGACACTGTAGAACGACAGGATCAACATACCGGCCACGATGCCCATGCCGCCGACCAGCTTCCAGGCGCTGGCGCTGGCCTCTTCCTCACCCAATAGCGCCATCGTGGTGACCGGGTTACGCCGGCCGCGACGCCCGATCAGAATCTCGGACATCATAAATGGCAACCCGATCGCAAACACGCACACCAGATACACCAACACAAACGCGCCGCCACCGTTCTCACCGGCGATGTAGGGAAACTTCCAGATATTGCCCAGACCGACCGCCGAGCCGGTCACCGCGAGAATGAACGCGAAGCGGGAGGACCACAGCCCCTGAATCGGGCTTCTTTTTGTCATTGTCGGTTGTCCGTCGCTGATACCCGTGGATCAAGACGCGGGATTGTGCGCGTTTTTGGCAGGTGGCTCAACGATATCAGGAAAACCCCTAAAAACCCGGCGTCGAGGGTCAAGAACCGGTTCACTCGGCCGACAAAAACAAAAGCGGTCAATACATTAGGTATAAGGCCGTCCGCGAGATCAGACACGCAGGCCTCATGTGAACAGCGACCCAGCAAACGACAACGAGAAATTAAGGCAACAAATCCAGCAGCTTAAGGCTCAGGTTGCCGATCTTGAGCACGAGGTGCAGAAGGTTCGCAGCTGGAAATACGCAATCCTGAACGCCCTGCCCCACGGCATCTTCTGGAAGGACTGCGACTCGGTGTTTCGCGGGGGAAATCAGTGGTTTCTCGACGCCGTGGGTCTGTCGCGGCCCTCTCAGCTCGTGGGACTGACCGACTACGACATGCCGTACGCGAACAATGCGCCGCGTTATATCGAAGGCGATCGTGAGACCATTCGAAGCGGGCAGCCCAAGCTCAATTTTGTTGAGCGCATGCAAAGCACCGAGAACGGACCGTCGCGCTGGGTTGAGTTCAACAAGTACCCGCTGCGCGACGAGTCCGACGACATCATCGGCATCATGGGCACTTTTCTGGATGTCACGCAGAGACAAATGGACGCGGTAACAAGGCGTCGTCAGCACGCCACCATCGAGGCCGCGGTCGATGCCATTGCGTTTGTCGAAAATGACGTCATCAAATACGCCAATCCAGCCTGGTCGCGGCTGTTTGGCTACCAACGCATCGACGACCTGCTGCATACAAGCTGGCACGACTGCTACCCGGCCCAGGAACTCGATCGGGTGAGAACAGAAATTGAACCCGAGCTGGAAGCCAGGGGTTCGTGGCGCGGCGACGTGCTGGCAAAGCGTCAGGACGGCACGACCTTCAATCAGGGCATGACCTTGTCCAAAACCGAAGACGGCGCCTTGATCTGCATATGTCGCGACGTCAGCGAACTGAAGTCGGCCCAGGCCGAAATCGAGCGCAACGCATTGCACGACGAGCTAACCGCCCTGCCCAACCGGCGATTGCTGATTGAGCGACTGGCGCTGGCCATCAAGCAGCTGCGGCGAAACCCGGAGCGCACGTTTGCGGTGCTCTTTATCGACCTCGATCGCTTCAAGATTGTGAACGACAGCCTCGGCCACGCCGCGGGCGATCAGCTGTTGATCGACGTTTCGCAGCGACTCATGAAAAAGCGCCGCGCCACGGACCTGATAGCACGTCTTGGCGGCGATGAATTCGTCGTGTTGCTCAATGAAATTGACGGACCGGAAAAGGTCGCGCGACTGACGCAGCAGATTCTGGATGTCCTCGGCCAACCCACCACCATCGAAGGTCGCGAGATCTTCTCGAGCGCGAGCATCGGGGTGGTCATGTCCCATGAGCGCTACACCAGCCCCGACGAAATTTTGCGCGACGCAGACATTGCCATGTACCGGGCCAAACGCGACGCTGCCAACTCCTACAAGTTTTTCGACGAGATCATGTTTCATCAGGTGCGTGAACGCCTGACGGTTGAGACGGATTTGCGTCAAGCCATCAAGGCCGAACAACTTGACGTGCACTACCAGCCCATCATCAACCTCAACACGGGGCAGATTGAGGGGTGCGAGGCGTTGGTTCGCTGGTGCCATCCCGAGCGTGGCATGGTACGCCCCGATTTGTTTGTGCCCATTGCCGAGGAAGCAGGTTTGATCGACGAGCTTGATGGCTGGGTCATGCAGACCGCCTGTCGCCAGCTTGCCAAATGGCAACAGGACCTGCCGGGTGCACAGGCCATGAAAGTGAACGTCAACGTGTCCACCTGCGAGCTGCGCAATGATCATCTGATCGATCTGGTGCAGGACAACCTGACCCACACCGGTCTTCGCGGTGAAAGCCTGTGTATCGAGCTCACCGAGCGTGTTCTGATCGACGATTTCGAGCGCACCATCTCTGTTCTGTCCGCGTTGGCAGACAAACGCGTACGCGTGAGCATTGATGATTTTGGCACCGGCTATTCATCGTTCAGCTATCTGCACAAGCTGCCGGTTAACAACCTGAAAATCGATCGCTCATTCGTCAGCCAGATGGACGCGAGTCAAAACAGCTACAAAGTCGCCAGCATCATTATCTCGCTGAGCGATCAGCTTGGGCTCAATGCCGTGGCCGAGGGCATCGAAACGCCGCGCCAGCTACAGCTTTTGCAAACGCTGGGCTGCGAATTCGGCCAGGGCTACTTTTTCTCCAGGCCTTTGCCGGCAGCGGAATTCGAGGCACTCATGCGCGAAAACGCATGCTGTATCGATTTGCAGCAAATCAAGGCGAATGCCGGCTAGAAAAGCGCGACCACCTGGCGCCGATACCCTATACTCGCGCCATGGCCAAGTCGGGAAAAAAATCCAAACCGGACCCCTCACGTCAAATTGCGGTCAACAAACGGGCGCGCTTTGACTATTTTATCGAGGACACCATCGAGGCTGGCCTGAGCCTGCAGGGATGGGAGGTCAAGAGTCTGCGTGCTGGCAAGGGTCAGATCAGCGAGGCCTACGTGATTATTCAGAACAATGAAGCGTGGCTCGTCGGCGCCCACATTACGCCGCTGACAACGGCCTCAACCCACGTGCACACCGACGCCCAGCGACCGCGCAAACTGCTGATGCATCGCCGCCAGCTCGACACCTGGATCGGCAACGTCGAGCGCAAGGGCTATGCCCTGGTCCCCCTGGATCTGCATTGGGAGAAAGGACGTGCCAAGCTTTCTGTCGGTCTTGCGAAGGGCAAGAAGCAGCACGACAAGCGCGCGACCGACAAGGAACGCGACTGGAATCGCCAAAAGCAGCGGATTCTTCGCAACGGCTAGCACGCCCATTCTCCATGCTTCACTCTGACGCATACGGGCCTGGACCCGGCGGCTGGAAGAAGAAGCTGCGCATCACACCAAGATCAACGAAATTGACCACGCCGTCACCATCAAAGTCGGCGTCCGCGTTTGTGCTGAAAAACGCCGAGCGTAGCAGACCCAAATCCTGGAAATTCACGATGAAATCGTTGTTCAGATCAGGATCGCACACGTTACCAAAGCCATCGGCATCAGTGTCACGTTGATCCGGATTGGCCACGGCCGAGCAGTTGTCGAACAGATTGTCCACGCCGTCGCCGTCGTCATCCGCAGGCCCGAAAGCCGACGCCGATACCGCGATTTCCGAAACCGGGCTGGCCGGGTCAATCGTTTCCACCAGAATGGTCGCTGCGTAGCTCCCTGCCGTGGGCGCGTTCACGGTCACGTTCACAACACACGCAACATCGGCGAAAGTCTCAGCCGGGCAGTCTGACGTGGCGGAGAAAACACCGTCCGGTTCGTCGGTGGCTACGCCGAGGAACTGCATCGGACCAATCAGCGTAACGGGAATGGCCACCGTTCGCGGCTGCCCCGCCACAACAAAACCAAGATTGGCGGTCGCAGGCGCCTGAATCTGTCCGATCACGACGTTAGCGGTGATCGGCACTGCCAGCGTCCGGCCTCCGGACACTGCACTGCTCCGACTGCCCTGATCGCCGTAGTCCACGTTAAGCGTCGCGTTGAGCGGCCCGCTAAACAAGCTCGGCAGATAGCGCAAGGACAGTCTGCAGCCCGATCCCGACGGGAATATGGACGAGCACGTGCCAGGATTTTCAACGACGAACCTCGTCGCATCGTCGCCTTCGATGTAAATGCTTTGAATGGGTACATCAGCACCGCTGGTATTGATCAGGTCCACCGTTTGACGCCATGGACCGCCGAAGGTTGCCACGTCGCCAAAGGCGACCACCGACGATGACCAGGCCAATGGCGGGGGCGGCAAAACGCGAACCGGAAAACCATTGCTGGCCGAGGCGCCAAACGCTTGCGCTGTAACCTTTATGTTGTACTGATTGTCGCCGTCCTGATCCATCGGCTGATCAACAAACGGCGGCGAATTGAAGCTCAGGACACCAAAGTCCGGATCGATCGAAAACGCAGCCGCATCGATTCCGCTAAGGCTGTAGACAATGCCACTGCCCTCGCTGTCATAGGTCGAACTGGCCTCAAAATCATTGACAAACGTCGTGCCCTCGTCGACACCAATATCGAAAACGAATGCGAAATTCAGAACATTGGGCTCGGTTATCAGGCGCACCTGATTGATGTCCACTATCTCGACGCTCAGACAAGCGCCGGTCGCTTCATCAACCGTACAGCGCGAGAATATTGCCGGTTGCGTAGCATCCAGATTCGCAATGCCCTCTTCGCGCGACAACGGTTGCTGAAGCTCGAACGCGATACCCAGGAGCTGACCGGTCAAGGTTTGCAGCCCGGACACGGCGATTGAAACACCGCCTGCAACAGGAAAGCTGCCACGCACCGATCCAATCGGAATACCAAACTGGTCTTGCAAGAAGAACGACTCGATACGCTGCTCGGTCGCAGAGTAGTGCAGCGATCCGTTGTACGCACTGCCATCTGCCGTGCGCAGGCCATCGACGTACCAGAGTTTCGCCGGGTCGATTCGCCCGGATACCGCCGGGGACAGTGCATTGAACATGGAGCAATCCGCGTTCAGGCAGGTAAGAGTGGTCGAATTCGCGAGGTCCAGCGATACCGGTGCATCGTGCTGTGCCAGTGACTGCGTCCAGGCCAGTCTGACACCCGTTCGACCCGTCAGATCGGTGCCGTCCAGGTGCGGGAGCGTCATACTCAGCCCTTCAGAAGCCAGTTCTGCGCTAAAGCCGGTATACACCTCCTCCTGGCTGTCAGTGGTCAGAGTAATCTCGAAAAAACCCGTAAAGACAGCGCTTGAAGTCAGTTGGAACGTGCCGGTGAGCGTCTCGCCATTGCCAAATTCCACGTCATAGAGCCGCCAGATCGTGTTGTCCTGTTGCTGCGCCAGTGCACTGGCGCACCATCCAAGGGCGATCATCGAAGCCATAAGACTAGTCATGACTCTTTTGAGCAGTGTTTTCATTTTGATGTTCCTTCTGGATACGTTGACGGACGGCTAGCCCTGATTGGATTGCCACACGGTTTTGCCGGCCGAATCGGTGAGCTGAAGCACACCGCTTTCGGTCAGCGTCAATACGCGTCCCCGCGGGGACCCGGTATCGCCGGTCGCCCAGATCGCATTACCGTTGCGGTAGATCACAACGTTGCCGTCTTCCTGCATGACCAGCGCGCAGCCTCCGGCGCTGTTGTAGGTTTGGCTTGCCCAGACCGGGACGCCGCTGCGATAGACCACGAAGTTGCAGTCGGCCTGCATGTACGCTTTGGTGCTGCCCGACGGTGACATCACGACCTCATCGCCCGACGAGAAATGCGGATCGCCGTCATTGGTAACGCAGGTCCCGGCCGGGCCGCATGCGTTGGCTCCGGAGACATTGGTATCGGGCTCCGAAGTACCTGCGAGTCCCTTATCCAGCTCGACAGTGGTCGTTGCCACCTCGGGCGCGTCGGGCGCAAAGACCAGCCACTCGTAGTTGACGCCAACCGAACCTTCAACAGGATTTTTCCTGCTCGCACGACCAAGTTTGACCGTACGCTCCGCCTTCATTTTCTTGGTCTTGAACGTGGCCTCGCCTGACGACCCCCAGCCCGCATCAAACGTCACACTTTCAAGCGCGTAACGACCATTGGCGATTTGCTCGGGATCTCGAACCGACAGCGTCAGGCCGCCCTCAAAGCCGCGTGAACTCAGCGGCGCTTGCATGGCAATAGGAATGGAAACGCCGCCAATGTCCTGCATGCTGTCGGCAAACTTCACACCGCCAAATCCGTTTACGGCCAGCACCGGGTTGTTGAACGCACCAACCCCGCCAACGGCCATGCCCATGGCTGCACCGTCATCGCCAACCAGGCCGAACAAATCAAACGAAATGCCACCACCAAACAACTTGCCGAGAACCAGCTGCACGTTGACGCCGGCGAACCCGTACATTTGAGTACCGCTGGCCGCGTGGGCGGTGGGCACAAGGAAGTCCAGCACATCATCCAGCCAGGTTCGATTCAGCTCGGAGACGGCAACCGGGCCGTAGGAAACCGGGCCCAGAATATTGTCGAGCTTTGCTTTGAGCTGATCGTTGGACAGCGTGCAGATGGAGGAATCCGAAAACAGGTCAATCAGCCCACCGAGGTTGTGCTCCACACGCTTGCCAATCGCATGCGCTGTGGCCAGCTGTCCGTTTGGATCCACTTCATCAAGCACAAAGTCCAGCGCTTCGCCCATAGGTTCTGCCAGAGGACCGAGGACGGCCTGCTGCATCGCGCGATGGCCAGTCTCCAGCGTGTCTCTGACCTCAGCCGGCAGAGCATTGACCAGATCTTCCAGCAGACTCTCAACCGCGCGCATCTGCGGCGTATCGGTCAACACCTGGTCGGCGACCTGCGATGTCTCATTGGCAATCCAGGTCAATCGCGTCATGGTCAAGCAGGTGGCCAGTGCTTGATCCACGCAAACGTGATCGACAAAATCCTCCGCCAACCCGGCGTCGCACGAGGGTACGCGTTCTACAATCTGGCAGGGACGCTGACCATTGCTTCCGCAAACACCACGTTCCTCACACCGATAGCCGTCGCCCCACGGCGTGCCGACCGCAATGGCGCCAGCGTCGCAGTTCTTGCCGATATCCACGGTGCAGGCCGCGTGGTGCGTCACGGGATTGGCGTTGCGCCAAAACCCTGCCGGGCACTGCCAGTATTCGGCGCCGCGGCCGATGTCATCCAGTCGCGGGTCTTCAAATGCGCCGGCCGGTTTCGGGTTTCTGACTTTGCCTGCATACGTGGCATCGGCCGTGACGCTGCCGCGTTTCTGCGCCTTTACAAAGGTCTTACCCAGTCTCTTGGCCCACTCAAATTGCGTGGTGACCACGGCTCGGCCGCAGGCCTTGCCTTTGTTGATTGCAAACACGGTGCGATG
>CAZXCL010000040.1:0-3723 GCA_964639265.1 uncultured Gammaproteobacteria bacterium
CCGGCAAATCCGCCGCCTCGCGAACGGCCAGCGCCGATGATCCCCACGAAAGGGTGATACCGCCACCACCGTGGCCATAGTTATGGATGACGTGCTTGGCATCGAAGCGCTCGCGTCGGACCACAAACCCGCTCGGGCGATACGGACGATGACCAACGATCACCCGCACCACGCGGTCCATGGAGATCCGAGGCGCGACGAACGGCTGTCGTGACAGGGGTCGCGACCGGTGCGACGTGCCGCCTGATATACGAGGGGTCGGGCAGCCGGTTAGAAGCGCGCTGGCGGCTAGGCCGCACACGCCGCCCACCACGCGACGTCTTGATGCGAATACCTCATCATCTTCAAGCATCGCTGGGATACACCTTTTGATTCTCTTGTGATAAGACCTTGGGGGGGTTGTGTAGCGACGCAGCAGGCACTTTGACGCTTCAAGCGCAAAAGTCCGTTTTCCTGGCGAGTGACCTGCTTGCTTTTACGAGTGTAACCCAGGCTCGGTGTTTCGCAACCGGGCTCCAAAGGAACTGTCGTTGGCGGTCGATACTTGAATTTGAATTGCCGTTAAGCCCGGTAAAAGTTGGCGTACTTATTAGGTGAATAGATGAAAATGTCTTTGGCGGTCTGTTTGTTGCTGGTTACGACGTCGACGTTAAGTTGCGCTAGTGAAGACGAAAGGAAATCCGAAACCCTCGCCGGATCTTATCTTGACCAAAATCCTCCCGGTTTTACCGCTGAACTGTTTGCGCCTGGTGTAGTTTCAACAGCCAGCCTGGAATCGCAATTGGCATTTTCGCCGGATCAGACAGAGATCTACTTCTTTCGCCAAAAAAAAGGCGCAGCGCCAAAGAACTACGTGATTCGGTTTGCGGATGGCGCCTGGCAGACCGCAGTTGAGCACGCGACGGGCGACGGCGAGGTATTCATATCGAACAACGGTCAGCTTATGCACCAGGGAAACAAGTTTCGAAGACGCACAGAAACCGGGTGGTCGGAGGAACATAGCCTTGGCCCCGACTTTGAACAGTATGAAATCATGCGTCTCACAGAGTCTGCGAAAGGAACCTTCGTTTTTGACGAGCGCGAAGAAACAGGTAGGCTCCGATACTCGAGGATTGATGCTGGGCGACGTACAGCGCCGTTACCGTTTGGGGAAAACATAAACTCTGGGAAATGGACCGCTCACCCCTTCATTGCGCCTGACGAATCCTACCTGATTTGGGATAGCGAAAGAGAAGGTGGATTTGGCGAAACTGATCTTTACATCAGTTTTCGTCAGCCAGATGGCTCCTGGGGCCCGGCCGTAAACATGGGTGACACAGTTAATTCCAAATTTGAAGACACTTATGGTGGTGTAACGCCTGACGGGAAGTACTTTTTCTTCAATCGGATAAATCTGCGTGAGACGTTTGATACAAGTGAGGCCAACATCTATTGGGTTAATGCGCGTTTTATTGAGGCTTTAAGGACACAATAGATTGCCGTGATCCATGGTCGGCATACCAGGAGCGCGACATCACGAGGATGTTAGTCGAAAGGCTATGCGACAACCCTTTACACATCGAAAAAAAACCGGGCAGCGTTTCCACCACCCGGTCATAGTATCGTCTTGCCTTTGACGAAAATCCGTTTTCAAAACCCGGCACGTCCCTGTGCCGACACGGTCCCGCTGCGAAGAGGCCGCTCACAGCAAGTCGCTTAGTCTCCGATCAGTGCCGCCGGATAGTCCTTGAGCATCATCGCGCCACCCAGCGGTTTGTTGACTCCCTGATGACACGTTGCGCAGTTGGCTTTCGGCGCATCACCCGTTGGCCCCAATCGATTGTCGGGATACACAGGACCTAGCGGCGTAAGGTATTCGTGGTTCAGCCCGCTGACCATGCGCAGACCGTGCCAGGCCGTTACGCGCTGCGCGCGGCTCTCGGGCCAGTTGGCAAACGAACGTGAGTTGTGACAGAAATTGCAGTTCACACCCAGCGATTCCGACATGTGGAACATGAGCGCGTAGGTCATCTCCGTGTTCTGAATGGTGCCGTCGTCGTAGGTGGGCTCCCAGTCTTCTGTCGCCACCCGAATCTTGCCGATGTTTTCCTTGGTTTTGTCGCCAAAGAAATAGGACAGAGGGCTACCGGGCAGCGAGGTAAGACCGACATTCTGCATTGCCAGATTCTGACCCTGCCGCTTGGCCATCATGGGCCGTACTTTCTCAGGCTCGTCATCAAACCAGATCTCGGCCGGCACGTTTTTACCACGGTGACACGTGTAGCAGGTGACCCCCACATTTTGCACGTGCGCGGTCCAGTTGGCGTTGATGTCACGCGTCATCTGGAACATGCGACGTGATACCACCTTGGTATACATCGAGTCGTCAGCCAGGTTGGCTGGGTTGTGGCAGTAGTTGCAGCCCTGCTCCGGCGCCACCCATTCGGTGATCGCCAGCATGGTGCGCGTAAACTGCCCAACACTCAGATCGCCCAGCACCTGCACATTCTGATAGATCTGACCCGCCTTGGGACCAGCGTCAGACGCCGGTGGCTGCGGATCAGGCACGGTCAGGTCAGGCTGCGGCGCACGTGGATTGCTCACAATCACCATGCCGGTGCCGCGATACCCCACCTGCTCGGTGTCAATCGGCGGTCGTTCGCAGCCGCTAAGCACGGCAACACCTGCCACAGCCGCAACCCAAAGGCGAAGATCTTTTAACGATACGTTCATCATCATCACCCTCTAGTTGCTCAGCAGTGGATCGACCGTTGGCGGATCGGCCAGCGGATACGGTGGCGCAAGCCCGTGCTCAACGCCCCACAGATACCAGTTGTCCACCACGGTGCCCGTGAGCAGGATGCCAATGCCGCCGGTCACAGGACACAGCACCGCAAACCACCAGGCCCAGCGGTGAATCGATTCCATCGAGGCGTTGAAACCCATCGTCCAGCGCCAGAACAGCGCACCGCGTTCGGAGGCCGTGCCGCGATCAACAATCTGCTCAACCTCGCGATGCGCGCCAAAGCGATCGGTCGCCAGGATCGTCGCGCCGTGCATGGCAAACAGCAGCGTGGAGCCATAGAGGAACGCAATCGAGAGCATGTGGAACGGGTTGTAGAACAGGTTGCCGTAGCGAATAGAGAACGCCGCGGTCCAGTCCAGATGCGGGAAGATGCCGAACGGTACGGCCTCTGCCCAGCTACCGATCGCAATCGGGCGGAAAAAGCCCAGCACCAGGTACAACCAGATGGCCGCAGCAAAGGCCCAGGCCACGTGAGTGCCCATACCGAGCGCCCGTGCGCGGCGGTACATTCGCGCCCACCATAAGATGATCGAAACCGTCAGAAAGAAGCCCGCCATCAGCCACCAACCGCCTTCGGCCAGTGGTGGTATCGACAGCCCGTATTCTGCAGAGGGCGGCTCGAGCGCAAGCCACGGCAGCTGGCGAACAAACTCCAGCGGATTCCAGCCAACCGAAGCGGCCATGTTCAGACCAATAATTTCGATGGCGATAAAGCCGAAGAACAGCGACGCCACACCGAGCCAGCCCAGGTAAAACGGACCGATCTGCGCGTCACCGAATTTACCCAGCCAGTAGTTGAGAAACGGCCCGCCCTGACGGATCCAGGTGGGGCTTTCCATCGGCACACTCGGCTCGCCGCCGCAGTGCACCTGAACTCGTGTAAAAATATTTTGATATTCAATCATGATGTTATCCGGCCCTTAACCCCAGATTGGCAA